>JAGVHI010000009.1 GCA_020056635.1 archaeon
CATCTGCAGGCATTTGTTGCCTGCACTAATCGCAATATAATTGCCAAACCTCCGTGCAATATCCAGAAGGCCCGCATAGTCGTCAGACAATTCAATGTATCTCCTTGCAGCATCGATTTTGACGTGGTAGTCGATATCTCTATCGAAGGCAAGCCCGTACCACCTGTTAAGAACTAGCTCCTGCAGTCCGCCATCAACCATCCCAGCAGCCACACATTTCATGTAGGCTGCATCAAAAACTTCACCCAATGCGCTGTTTGTGCCGCAGGCTCCAGCCAGCGCAAATAATTTGTCATAATCAGTAGAGGCAGACACATACTTTAGCCCGGCCTCCGCCCGCACGTCCAAATCCGCGTCTCTGCTAAATGCAACCTCGTACAATATTTCGAGTTCGTTGCTCGCTGCGCACCTTTTCCAGGCAGCAGCCCTAGCCATTTCATATCTGCTTGCCCTGGCCAACTCCAGCAGATTTTGGTAATTGTCAGACAACTCCACATATTTTATTGCGGCAGCCTCGCCTACATCCTTCAGAACTTTTGCGGAGGTTGCCATCGTGAATAATTCCGCATCGTCCCAGCAATTCGTGACAAAGCAGAATCCTGCTTCCATCCTGACTTCTGAAGATGCATGAGGGTCCATCGCGGTTTTCTTTAATTCGTTTAAAACGTCGTTGTTACTTCCAGGATCGGCATCGGGCGTTTCCTGCTGCCACGCAGGCGCTGCACTGGGGCTTGGGGATGGTGTTCTTTCCTGCACAGTAAGCCCGTCATCAAATTTCTGCCTTTTTGCATCATCGCTCAGTATCGCGTATGCCAGCCCGATAACCTTGAATTTTTCCTCTGCAACAGTGTCTCCCCTGTTGCGGTCGGGGTGGTGCTGCATCGCAAGTTTGCGGTAGGCTTTTTTCATTTCCTCTGAAGTAGCGCTGCTGCTAACCCCCAAAACTTCGTAGTAATTAACAAACCCCATTCTAATCACTTAAGGATAATATTATGCGCCAGATTCTTTATAAATGTTGTTAAAAGAAAATTAAGATGGAAGAAGTTAGGGCGCAAATCATCTGAAACTACTCGCATTTGACATCCCCAGATACGGTGACTAATTTTCCATAACAATACATTTATTAACTCTATTAACCATATTTATGTTGCTGAACATCATAGTTAGAGGTAGGTGAAAAAATGAGCTTCAAACAACTAATAGGGATGGGTGGGGGTAGCAAACCAGATAGCAATCTTGTTCGGCCTAGTTCCACTAACCTGACTCTTTCCCGTAACGGTAGCCAGGCGCCAACTATCGTTCTTCCACGGCAAAACTCAAATGGGCGCATGTCAACGACATTCAATAAGAGATACCCACTTGTCGGCAGGATTGCCACAAAGTTTGCAGAGTCGGACCCTGCCGCGGTAGTATTCGACGGAACCGGGTCAATGGGTACAGATCCAGAAATTTTCATGCGCGAGCTGCCTAATCTAATGTCCCATGCAGATGGGCTTGGGAAGTACTCGCGCTCACCCGAAGTGGCGTTTGGAGTAATAGGGGATGCCAGAAATAACGAGAACTATCCGATTCAGCTGTGTGGCTTTACTTCCAATATCGTTGAAGCAAGAAAGAGCCTGGAATCACTTTATCCCGAAGGGAACGGCGGCGGTAACGGCGGGGAGAGTTATGACTTGGGCTTCTATGGGCTTGCAAGCAGGATTGACCTTGCCCCAAAACAGAAAGGTTTTGTCGTATTCCTAGGGGATGAACCGTTTTTCCGTGACATCCGCCCGAACGAGGTACAGACCTATTTCGGCGAGCAGGCGAAGTTTGCATCTATCCAGCAAGCCGTAGCTGCCATCAGGCAGAAGGGCCTTGATGTTTACATGCTACTGAGGAATGAAGCCGTCAAATCATTATGGACCGAGCTTCTTGGCAAGGGGTTTGTATCGATGCTTGATTCGCCTGAAAAAGTTGTCCAGGCAATTGTCGGCATCATGGCTGGAAGGGCAGGAAGAAAAGAGGAATTTGTCATAGGCCTTAGGTCTGGAGCTCACAAATCCATAGCTACCCCGGTCGTCAAGGCACTGGATGAGCTTAATATACCCCCAAAGGGGCTTATAGGCCCGTGATTTCATGGCCGCGCACAAGCAAGTTATATCGCTGCATTTCAGCTTCGGACCACATTTTTCCAAAGGCCATGCAAAAAACGCCAGGAGCCAGCTTGAGCAGAAAGGGCCCTTTGACCTCTACTCGCCCGAGGTTGCCATACCGCGGGGGCAGTCCGGGTTTTATATACGCAACCTCAAGATCAAGAACGAACTGATACGGGAAGCGAATCTTGAAGAGAACCGTAATGCTTCAAGGATACGGGTGCCAAGCGCCTTCTTCAAGGCATTGGGCGAATCCCATGATTTCGGCGATTTTGCCCAAAAGGAATTCGAGCTTTGTTTCCAAAAGGGTCTACCGTATGTTCCTATTTCAGTGCATGAAATACCGGCGGATCGGATGCACGTTTACTCCATTGCCGGGCGAGCCGAGGAAGACATCGCATGGGAGCGGGATTTTGTCGCCAACCTGCGCCCTAACTTGGCCGGGGCTCTTGAACAGATGCAGGACATTTGGCCTTCATTGATACGCCAGGATTCCATCCACATCTTTTGCAGGTTTGGAACGGAGCACGCTCCGCTATATGCGTTGAGCCAAACGGCTTATCCGGGCGACCCCTCCACCCGGTTTTCCTATTCCTTTGACAGAAAATCGGATGAGAAGGCATTCATGGCTATGGTTGGTTCTGGCAATTTTGAGCATGGTAATTTGGAAAGCCGCATGCGCTGGATGGAATACGTGGCAAAGAACCCGGGTTTGTCCGGCTTGGTTGATGACCTAAAACAGTTGCCGAGAATAATATTGAACGTATTCTCAAGAAACTAATTTAGGCACCGGATAATCAGTCAGACTCTAGCATCATCCTTGTGTTTCTCCCCCTGCATCTAGCATCATACTATAGTCTTACGGCTGCGTCTCGTCAAGCCCCTAACTCCGCTTAGACAATCCACTGGCGTAAAATCATGCCTAGCGCTAGCCAAGATTGAAAATCCAATTTTTTAGTTATTCCTTTAGGAATTTTTCTATCAATAAATTATTAATAGTCGCCGAGTAGAAATGAAGCATGAGAAAAAATCGAGGTGATTGAACTTTGCAGAATTATAAAACCAAAATTGAACGAAGCTCCGGGAACTGTTGCGCGCTGGGAGGGCACTGTTTCGAATTGGGAGAAGACCCTCTCCAGGTTCAACCTCCTGGCTTCAGCCAAGATAGCCGACCTCTGCCCCGGATCCGACGCAAAGGTGGAGGCTGCATTGTCCAGCCTTGGCTATTCCGGAAAGGTTCTTGCAGTGGATTTGTCCGGGCAAAGGCTCCGGGAGCTTGAGCGGGATGCGGCAAGCGGCCCATTCCGCCTTCTTCCCCTGTGCGCGAATATTGCCTGCACCCCGCTCCCGCCATGCGATGCGATTGTCTCGAACCATCCGATAGACGATCTTGCGCTGTATTTTTTTGCAGTGAAAAGGGGACGGGATTATGATTTCTATTTCGAGAATTTCCGGAAGGACCCGGAGTTCTCAAGAAGGATATGGGGCGAAATTGCGGCTGATGCTGGGATTCGAGAGGATGTTGTCGGGCTGCTGTGCGGCATAGCGCTGCGGGACAGGCGCGCGGGGCATTTCGCGATATCACAATACGAGAGCAAGTATGAGCGGCAGAACGGAATGGCGGCGGAAACAGCTTTTTGCAAATCGGTCCTTGAAGAAGTAGGGCGCAGGCTGGTTGCAAGCGGGGAGTTTGCGAGGGAAGAGAGCGAACGCTCTTGGCTGGTGCTCAAACGGGCAGAAAAGGGGAGCTTCACGAAACTGTGCCTGAACCTTACGGAGAATTGCAATCTTTCCTGCGTGGACTGCTGCTCGGATGCCAAATCCGGCGGCGCTGCAGCAGGCATTGGCTTGGATATTATCAAGCTGGTGGCAGGGGGATTCCCGCCCCGCACGTGCAGCATAAAATTGTCTGGCGGAGAGCCGTTCTGCTATTCTCACCTTGCCAATGCCACCGCGATTTTATCTGGGGAGGGATTTGGCATAACTATCACCACCAATGGGACATTGCATTATATGCGAACGATTGACGCGCTTAGGGAATCCGAGCCTGCGATAAAGGTTTCTATTCGAGGCCCGGAGCGCATCCACGATGCGATAACCGGGACAAAAGGCTCATTCCAGAGAGCAATCGGGGGGATACGGCTGTTCCTGAAGGACGGATTCGATGTCTGCATCCAGACGGGAGTGCATTTCGGGGATGCTGCAGCGTGCCTCGGAATTGTCGATATTGCAAAACAGGAGGGTGTCCGGAAGATAAGCGTACTTTCGCTGATAGAGCAGGGCAGGGCGGCATCATTCGGGCTCGTTTCCTGCAAAGAGGAATTCTTTGCAAGGGTGGAGGGAATGAGGCACCATGCCGAACGCATCAGCTGGGGCGGTGAAATAAAACCGAAATACTGGCAGGCGGACGGGCATTATGTCATAATCGGCCCGGATGGCGATGTGAGCGCAAACCCGGTGAAAAACACGGAGGGGCGGATTGTGTTTGGGAGCATTTTGAAGGACAGCCCGGAAACGCTTTGGGAAAAATATCCGTACAAGGAAGCACACCTGAACCAAAAGTCTTAGCGAGGGTCTTAGTCAGTGCCCTAACCCCGCTTAGTCAATCTACGAGGTGGGCAGCGGCAAGCCACCTCAGCTAACTATATATAGAACTTCGAGCAGGACAAGGCCCCATGAACGAATACACGATGTACAAAAGCCAGACCAATTTCGAGCAGGAGCTGGGAAGATTGAAGGCTTCCTCTTTGCCCGCTAAAGCCAAAACGCAAATTGAGAACTTCGCCCGGATGCGGCTTGCGAAAGGCTCAGGCAAGCTGCGCGTCGTGAAGTGCATGTATTGCGTGCGCTTGCTGGCTGCGTGGCTTAACAAGGATTTCTCGACTGCCACAAAGACTGATTTGATACGGTTAGTCACCGACATTGATTCCAAGAATTACTCCGAATACACAAAATATGATTTCAAAATAGTGCTCAAAATGTTCTACAAATGGCTGAAAGGCAAGGACGAAGAGTTTCCCAAGGTCATAAAATGGCTCAAGCCAAAACTGAACAACAAGGCGCACAAGCTGCCAGAAGAGTTATTGACTGTTGAGGAAGCCCAAACACTTGCCAATTCCACAACCAATTCGCGTGACAAGGCGCTTATTTTGCTATTATACGAGTCTGGATGCAGAATCGGTGAGTTGCTATACCTGAAGCTCAGGAACGTCCAGTTTGACAATTACGGGGCTGTTTTGATTGTTAATGGCAAGACCGGAAGCCGCAGGGTTCGCATTATCGCAAGTGTTCAAATTCTCTCCCAGTGGCTGCAGGAGCACCCGGACAAGGGCAATCCCGATGCGCCCTTATGGCCTGCGAGGCTTGCGAGATATCAACCCATTCCTTGCGCTTACCCTTCAATTCTGGCGATGTTGAAGCGCACGCAGAAGGAGAGCGGAATAAGGAAGCGGATTTATCCGCATCTTTTCAGGCATTCGAGGGCAACCTCCTTGGCAAGCAAATTGACGGAAGCGCAAATGAAAGAATATTTTGGCTGGACGCAGGGAAGCGAGATGGCTGCGACTTACGTTCATTTATCCGGGCGGGATGTGGATTCCACTCTTTTGCAGATGTATTCTCTGAAGGATAAACCCATTGAAAAAGAGCCAAAACTGGATTTGAGAATCTGCCCCCGCTGCAAAGAACGAAATTCACCAACGCAATCATTTTGCGGAAAGTGCGGCAACCCGTTCGATGACCGGCTGCTCGTTCAGGATTACAACAAGCAGGGAAACGATCTGATGAACGCACTGTTCCAAGACCCGGAAGTAAAGGAATTTCTCATGAAGAAAGTTATCGAGAGAGGATTGGACAAATCACTTCTTTAAGCGCAGCTAGGCGAGCTGCGCAATCGCATATAAACTTCTTAGCGCAGCTCAAACGTTGATTTTCACTTGATAAGAGCTATCCAAACGCCATTCTTTGCGCAGCTTTTCACTCCAGTATATACTACCTGCGGAGCTGCGCAATAACTGCGCAAAGTTCTGAGCTGCTCAATCGTATATAACCATCTTTGAGCAGCTCAAACCTCGATTTTTGCGCGTTCTGGTTGCCCAAACCAAAAAGATTGAGCAGCTTTTTAGCTAGGTATAATATACGTGCCGAGCTGCCTAGAGCTGCTCAATGCGGACCATAATTCTTAGCTAGCGTTCTCGTGTCATTTTTGGCTAATCCTATTCGACGAAGCCTTAATTTTCTCGTGTAAATCTCGTGTTATTTCTATAAATAGAAAATAAGCGAAAAGCAGAAGGGGCGCTCGTGTCAATCTCGAGTTGATGTTTGATAGTTTAGCTAGTAGCAGACAATAATATGTGGCATGTTTTAAGGGGCATTTTCTATTCAGTAAAGCTCGCGCATTTCTCGCGTCTTTTTCTATATATACTCTGCGCGAGAATGTGCAGCGCAAGACCTCGCGTCATTTCTCGCGCATCGTTTTTGCTGTTTATGGCGTAGCATATACTAGTAGGAAGCCGAACTTCGTATTTTCGCGCAATTGGCAATCAGAACGCAAGTTTACGCGCATTTTACGCGCAAGTTATTTTTAAAGAAAAAGTGCAGGTTGCGCTCAGTTTTTTCGCGCAGGATTACGCGCAACGCAGGCAAATATTATCTGGGAGAAAAACTTGTGATTTAAGCGCAATTGATTGCCAGAACGACGATTTAAGCGCAGAATAAGCGCAACTCCATCGTCCGTAAGTTTTTATCAGAGTGCAGAAAAAAGTAAGCGAGTGAATAAGCGCCTACTTCGGAGAGGTAGATTTATAAAGTGTTTTAACATAGATATATGTGGAGGAGATGTTGTGGCTACTCTTGCGTTCAATCCAGCGAAACCAGTTTCTGTAAGCAATATTCCAGTTGTCCTTTTTGGTGACCGCACACTTACAGTCAGGCTACTTCGCCCGTTTGACGATATCGTTAGAGGTGAGAGAAAATTATTCAATGCCATTTTTAGCGGAGATATAGATTCCCTAAAATCGCAGCTGAATAACGGAGCAAATCCCAACGCCACCCTAAAATGCAGGGCAGGAGCTTATCTGTCCGAAAGTTTGAGAGGGGGAACACCACTGCATGCAACAGTTGTATCTTACATATTGGCTTATGATGCGATTCGTGGCGATATTGGCAATGCCCTACATCTAAAAGGCGGGGATAGAATTCCAGAACCGTATTACTCGACTTATGACAAGGCCGTGGAACCGGTGAAGGCTGCTCAGCTGAAAATGGTAAAACTGCTGCTTTCAAAAGGAGCCGATCTCAATGGTCGTAATGCATACGGCTTCACGCCGCTTATGGCAGCCGCTTTCTGGGGCGAAACAGAGCTTGCCAAGCATTTTATCGAAAATGGCGCGGATTTGAACACCCAAGTAAAACTCCATCCAAGAGGTCATGTGTTCGAAAATTTCGTTGGATTCACTGCCCTTATGTTCGCCATAAAGCAGAATAGGTTTGACATCGCGCGCTTGCTTATCGAAAATGGGGCAGACACAAAAATAACATCAACCAGTGGAGAAACAGCCGTAAGCCTGGCAAAACATTGGGCTTCGACAGTAAAAGGATCTGAAGCGCACAACTATACTAATTGGCAGGAAGCCGAACGGCTAATCGTGATGATGGCTTAGAGAGCAAAGCAATGAGTGCGATTATTATAAAGTTCTCTCGCTTCCAGAGGCCGCCTAGGGAAACGCTATCCGAACGGTGGCACCTCTTGAATCAGTCAAGACGAGCACCGAGGGCATTCAGACTCTAGCATCATCCTTGAGTTGCCTGCTTTTCTTTAGGCAGCCGTTTGTAAACCCTTTTCCGGTGGTCAACGAGAGTCACTTCTATCCTTCTTGTGCCGTGGTCTATGTCAGCAATCACCCTATAATCGCCCACGCGCATCTTGTAGTCCTGCCTCCCTTCCAGCCGCTCGAAAAAGTGCATCGGATTCTCCTTTGCAGCGGTTGCCCGCTCAAAAATCCTCTGGCGCAATTCCTTTGGCAAGCCTTCAAGGAATTCAAGGGCCTTCCTGTCGAAAATAAGCTCGTAGCTCACAGGCCCAGCCCCTTTCTTGCCTCATCCTCAGTCACAAAGTTGCCGGCCCTTATCCTTTGCCGCGCCTTCTCAATACGCTCAACCGCATCCCTGGAAAGCGTTGGCTCCGTCTTGACCGCCTTCACGATGTTTACAAGCTTCATTACGACCTCGTCGTAACTCTCGTTCCGGTATTCCCGGTACCTGTCAAGGTGGGATTTGGTTTTCCTGTGCAGCCTGATCGTAGCTATGTCCATATACATCACGCATACTTAGATATATGCATGGATATTTAAGCCTATCCTCAGGAAGCACGTGGTTCGGTCAGACTCTAGCATCATCCTTGTGTTTCTCCCCCTGCACCTAGTATTTTACACTAGTCTTACCGCTGGCTCCCAGTCAATAGCCTAAGGTGTTTCCGTTCATCCACTTTCGGCTTTTTCTTGCGCCTATTTTGACGCTTAAATTCTCGTGTTCCTATTCGAGGAACAGAAAGACTGAAAATACGCTTAACTGTTTTCTGCGCACTTTTTGGGATTAAGCGCAGAAGATGCGCAAGCGAGCCGAGTGGGAAATAATTTCGGGATAGCACATCTCATCGAGCATGCATTTATAAGCACTTTAACACATAAATTGACACATAGAGGTGCGTTTCCAATGGTAGTTGCTGCCACTTACGACAAGTCTGCTAAACTTATTCTTGCCCTTCTGCTGTGTTTGAACTTCGTTGCCGCGTACCAAATCCCGGCAGAGAGTATATCACCCCCTTCCTCCAGTCCCACACTTCCACTTGCCGATATAAGTAAGTTGAGCGATTATCGCTCGGATGTTAGTCCAGTTTGGAATATTGCTTCCAACGCGCAAGATGCGGGCAGTTCTTTAGACTCGACTGACACTTACCACGGGTATATCATTCAGCTTACGGAGCCTGCAATCGCCGAATATCAAGGCCTGAACCAGAAAGTCGGTGGCGCTTCGGCAGGCTCTGGCGGGTATAAGAATAATCTCATAGAATCCCATGCCGAAGTCAAGAGTCGCCTGGCTAGGATTATTCCATTGACATTGGTCAAACGCGAGTACTTTTCGGTTTTCAACGGCCTTTTTGTAGATGTTTCCGATAAAGACATTGAGCGAATAAAGCTTATCCCGGGAGTTAAAGCCGTCTACAAGAATTATGAGGTAAAGGCAGCGTTAATGGACTCCGTTCCATTGATAAACGCGGACGACGCCTGGGCACTCGGCTATTCCGGGCAAGGGACGACGATTGCAATAATCGACACAGGTATAGATTATACGCATCCAGACCTGGGCGGATGCTTTGGAGCAGGCTGCAAAGTCGCAGGCGGATACGACTTCGTCAACGGCGATGCCGACCCTATGGACGACCATGGCCACGGAACGCATGTGGCAGGAATCGCAGCCGGAAACGGGGCGCTTAAAGGCGTCGCCCCAAATACAACCCTCTACGCGTATAAGGTGCTCAATTCGGGAGGTTCTGGTTGGGACAGCGACGTTGTAGCAGCAATAGAACGCAGTGTCGATCCCAACGGAGACGGAAATACTTCTGACCATGCAGACGTAATCAGCATGAGCCTCGGGGTTAGTTCAATTTATTTCAATGACTGTTATGATGTTGCTTCTTCACAGGCAGTGGATAACACGGCTGACGCTGGAGCCGTTGTCGTAGTGGCCGCCGGAAATGATGAGTACGTCTCGACTATCGCCGCACCGGGCTGCGCTAAGGGGGCCATCACGGTTGGGGCAAGCAATAAGCAAGACGCCGTCGCAGATTTCAGCTCGCGTGGCCCCACAAAGGATTTGCGTTTCAAGCCCGATGTCGTAGCCCCGGGCGTCGAGATTTGCTCGGCGCAGCATGACGACGCTTGGTCGTGGCTAAATTGCTATGACGACAGCCATGTTGCCATATCTGGCACCAGCATGGCGACCCCGCATGTAGCTGGGGCATCTGCGCTGATGCTGCAAGCACATCCGGATTGGACCCCCATGCAAATCAAGCAAGCACTCCGCCGAAGTGCAATTGATATAGGTTCCGACCCGCTTTCCCAAGGCTTCGGGCGCATCGATGTAATGGGTGCAATCCAATCCCCAAACTTTCCAACCTCCGTGCTAACGACATCGGGTCCGGTCGAAGGGAGCGTTCCCATCACGGGAACAGCAGCGGGAAACGGGTTCACATCTTATATTCTGGACTTCGGGAACGGCATCTCCCCAAGCAGCTGGCAAACCATAGCAGCAGGTTCGAGCCCCGTCGAGAACGGAACTCTTGGAACTCTTGATGCAGAATCACTCCCTGAAGGCGGGGTGTATGCATTGCGGCTGCGCACTTATGCCGGCGTCGATTACGCTGAGGACAAATCGTTTATTGCTGTGCCCGGTGAAGCAACGTGCTCTTCCTGTGAAGAGTGCGATCTCGACGCAGACATTCCTGGTATCAATCTAACCCTGAACCAGGACATCGGTTCTTATGGAAGCTGCATCCGTATTGATGCGGACAACGTAACCCTCGATTGCGCGGGCCATTCCATCAGGAACATGCCCTCTGAATCCTCGGCCTCAGGAATTAAGGCAGATTGGCGGAATAACGTAACGGTCAAGAATTGCGTCATCGAAGGGTATGGACGCTATGGCGCCTATGCTTTAAGCCTGAGAGGCGTCTTTGATTCATCCATTTTAGGGAATACATTGAATGGCAGCTATTGGGGATTGCGGCTCGACGGGGCAGACAACGTTATGAGAGACAATGCTATTGAAGAAAGGTATCAAGGGCCAAACCAAGGGCCGAATATGTTCGTATCCGGAGGCGTTAACGACATAGACACCTCGAACCTGATCGACGGCTTACCTGTTTATTACTTCCATGACGCCCACGACATGGAGGTAAGTGGCCTTGACACGAAGTTCATCCATTTCGCCTTCAGCTCGAACGTAACAGTGCGAAACATCACCATGGACGGCGGTGACGGCATCTACTTCCAGCACACGGACAACAGCATGATTTCTGACAATGTCCTAACAAATGGCAGCGGACAGCACATTCTCCTGCAATATAGCGGCTCAAACAAAATAGAACGCAACACGCTCGAGAACGCTTATTTCGACGGAATCCTAATAACCTTCGACTCAACGGAAAACATCGTTAGGGACAACACAATACGCAACTCCTACTACGGAGTTTCGCTTTCCTCCTCGCAAAGAAACGTAGTCGAAGAAAATACTCTCGAGAACAACTATATTGGCCTTTTCGTCACTGACGATGGCAATACTGTCAGAAACAACAATATCTCTTTTGGGAATCTAGTGGATAACGAATGGAACAGCGGGGACGCAATAGGAGTTGCATTGGTGGAAGCAGACGGAAACGATATATCGAATAATACGATTAGGAGCACAGGAGAAGGATACTATTTCCGGGGTACCGGAATAATGCTGTGGGTTTGCCCCTCAAACAATAACTCATTAGTCGGCAATAGGATACTCAATACTACGGAAGGCATTAAGATTAACGGTTATGGTACAAATCCAGGATGCGACAACAACATCGTTCGGCAGAATGAGATAGCCTGGCAGCAATGCACATTTCGAGATAGCTGGCCGTATGGAAGTAACCCTGGACGCGGTTTAATATTGAGCTACAATAACGTGGGCAACAGAATAGAAGAGAATTCAATACATGATGTTGCAGGTTGCCCTGGCAATCAGGCCTACGGCATCCAAATCCTTTCCTCCCCGCAAAATATCATCATGCATAATTCGATAACTAATATAACAAATCAAAGCATAGCCATCCCAGTCTACGCAGACACTGCTTTCAATTTGTCTTTCCAACTTCAGGGAAACTATTGGGGAAGGACCTTGCCTCCATTATTCTGCGAGTACGAAAACCAGCATCCGAATTGCACAGATGACTGGGATTCCAATCGGGCGGATGTCATAGACTCCTGCCCATACGACAGAGCTTACCCGTACGGCGAATGGCCTGCTTCACCGGTTTGCTCCGTGAATTATTCCTTCACCTGCGACACCATGCAGCCAACCCAAACAGTGAACGTGCAGGACGGGCAGCAGCACTACTTCTCCATATTCAATGTCACTCCAAACGAGTTCGTGCCCTACCGGAATCTTACTGTTTGCAGGCAATTCAACCTCACGAATGCAGGTGCAATCAGCAGCATGAGGCTGCGCAACGTGCTTATTGACGATGAAGGCTACATCGTGGCCAACGGGCACGTGGTTTCCTACTGGCCGGACCATCCGCGCGCCCCCCTTACGGTTGATATCAACACAGACATAACGCCTTACATAAATACCGGCGCAGGCCAGACCAATTCGATCCTTGTATATGTGCAGGACAACCATCGGGTGGTTTACGGGGGCACCGTGCACATTGACATAGGTTCGGGCGCAAGCTGCACCGCGACTGGCTCACTAGCTTCCCAGGATTCCGAGTGCTGCACAGGCATCTTAAGCGATGGGATTTGCGCCTGCAGGCCAAACGGCTCGTATGCCGAGAACCAGACTGCTTCGCTCTGCTGCAGCGGAATATACGCCGACCGCACATGTTCCACAAGACGGACTATTTTTCCCATCCCAACAGAACCGCGCATAATAGATGATGGCGTCGGTACAATAGAGGATGCCGAGATTGGGATTCCTCCGCACTCTCAACCTCCTCCAAAAGGGGCAGCGACCTTTCCCGAATGACGCTGGAACGCAGTGATAAATCCCTCAGACCCAAGCATCATCCTTGTGTTTCTCCCCCTGCACTATACTTATGCCTGAGTGCACTACCTCACGAAATTACATAAGTGCCCTTTGCCCGAATGGGACACGCTCTAGAGGTTTAAGCAAATACTCCGTTCAGACGATTATGTTTTCTGTAGATTAAAGAAAGTTTAATCTAGTAATGAGAAGTATCGTTAATGGGAATTCAAGGCTCGTAATTTGATGGGCGGAGTTGCCAGTCAGCCTTTTGACGCATTGAGCGGGCTGACCTTCGTCTTGGTTATGTAAAACACGCCTTGCCCGCAGCCTTCGGACAGGGTCTTGGAAAGAAGAAGCCTGGGGTTTACCCCAGTCACGCCTTCGTAAACCGCAATGTCCCCGAAAGCGCTCACTTTGCCGCATTGGAATTGCTTTTCAAAAACGCATGAGGGGTAGATTGCAGCGGTCAGCACTTGCCAGTAGCGGTGCGCCCCTGCGCTGACGCACACATCTGATGACCATCGGTCTGTTATCACGCCCGACCTGGGAAAGAAGTAGAGCGGCGCCAAAAGAGCCACAAGGAAAAGCGGGAAGAGCACTCTCGGCTTTTCCAGCGCAACCATCAATGCATAGAAGAAAACGAAAAAAGGGAGCGAAAGCTCAAATAGTTCGTACGGCGGGTACCTGATGCAAAGGAGAATGAACCAGCCTGCAGCTGCAGCCGCGCTCCAAGCAAGCCTGTGCTTCTTTGCAAAGAAATATGCCAGGAGAATGGCAAATGCAATTGATTCGTAATTGAGAATCCCCCCATCCACTGCACTTTTCAGAGAGGAGAATGATAGCAGGATAAATGCAACCTTTTCAGGGCCGCCTTTCAGGCTCGGGTAGAATAGAACGCAGCATGCGGCCGCTGCAATCACCAAGGCAAGCCCGGCATATTGGTAGAAAGGCGGCAGGAACGGGAGCATTGGCCTTGCGCAGTCATAATCATCCGAGGGCATGAACGGGCAGAGCGCGGTCTTGAGCGCATGGTTGTGATTTATCTCAGTTGAGGTGTAGCCCCTGGAATCGAATGCAAAATATTTGGCTTCAGTCGAGCCAGTGGTCGCTTGGAGGAAATATGCCTGCCCGAACAGCCCGAATGCAAAAACAGCGGCAATTGCAATTGCAACGCCGCGCATATCGACCTTGAAAAACGGGCGGGCAAAGGCAAGCGCCACCAAATAAGCTGCAAATGCATAGAGCTTGCCATAGCTTGTGCCATTCGCAAACGTGTCCATGAAGGGCTTGAGCGCCTGCGGGATGGCAAGCGCCAATAGCAGGAACGCTAGGGCGGCTATTTTTTCCGCTTCGATTTTCCTACCAAATATGCATATTTTATGACCAGAATCCCTTCGGCCTGCCATATTGGGGAGAATTGCAGAAGCCCGATTAAAAACATGTAGGACAATGCAAAGGCAAAGCTAGCGGATTGGGTGGCAAAATTCTACAATTTCGCAAAAGCCCTTAGACCTTTTTTACGTTCTTTGCGCGTGGCCCGCGCTCTCCAGCCTCAACGTCGTACTCAACAGCGTCGCCGGATGCGAGAACCGCACCGCCTGCAATGGACGAGCTGTGCACGTACACGTCCTTGCCGTCGTCGCCAGTTATGAATCCAAAACCGCGCTCGGTATTGAACATCTTTACTTTCCCTTTCATTAGATCACCTTACTCCATATAGTGTTTGAAGCGCATAGCTTATAAGTTTTTATTCTGCGCGCTTATTCACTGGTTTTCCCGTCAAAGTGCTCTTCTGATGCCTCTGCCTCCTTCTTCGTGTGCCTGAGAACCTTATCTTTGTGCTCGGGAGGAGAGTAAATAGTATAGAGCTTGAGAGAGGATGTTTTAGAGACATTAATCACGTTGTGCTGCGCCCCTGCTGGAACAATTACCCCATCTCCGTCTTTTACCTTGTACTCGTTCTTATCTATGAATACTTTCCCAACGCCTTCATCAAACCGGAAGAACTGGTCATGGGTTTCATGCACTTCCATTCCGATTTCTTCCCCGGGCGCAAGGCACATGAGAACAAGCTGGCTGAATTTCCCGGTATAAAGAACCTTGCGGAAATCCGTGTTCTTCTTAGTTGCCTGCTCAAGACCAGTCATAAAACCTTTCATTTGGCCCACCCCTGATTCATTTTTTTTAAATTCAAGCGAGCATGAGTTTATGCAAAACCTCTTTCCTGTTTTGGTCGGGCCGTCATTAAAAAGATGCCCCAAATGCCCGCCGCATTGTTTGCAAATTATCTCAGTCCGTGACATTCCAAGCGTTGAGTCGATTTTCAGCTCAATGTTCCGTGTGTTTGCAGGCGAATCGAACGAGGGCCAGCCAGTGCCTGAATCGAATTTCGCATCAGAGGAAAACAATTCCGCACCGCAGCCAGCGCACATGTACATCCCATTTTCCTTATTGTGCAATAGCTTGCCAGTGAAGGAAAGCTCGGTCCCTTTCTTGCGAAGCACGCGATACTGCTCGGGCGTAAGCTTTGATTTCCAATCCTTTTCTGATTCTGCCATGCAAATGCCACTCGCGCATTTTTAATATTGGTTTGCCCAAGTAGGATGCGGTGTTTTGGATGACCGATTGGGAATTGGAAAGGCTAAAGGAGAAGAAAATGGACGAGATGCTCAAGGAACAGGCAAAAAAAGCCGGTGCCCAGAGTGCAAAAGTAATTGTTTACAGCACAAGCACTTGCCCCTACTGCGTGCTGGCAAAGCAATACCTGAATTCAATAGGAGTTAAATACGAGGATGTGAATGTGGGGACAGACAAGGCAAGGGCGCAGGAGATGATGCATAAAAGCGGGCAGGTTGGAGTGCCGGTTCTGGATATTAATGGGCAAATAGTGATTGGGTTTGACAGGCCTGCAATCAATGCCGCGCTTGCGAATCCAGCGAAAAAGTAGCTGCACATTTTTCATTGCACACTAAGAAGAAGAGCGCTTCCTGCGCGAGATTTCAACCGCTTTTTCAGGCTGGTCGCAGAGCGCATCGAACATCTCATCCGCCTCTTTTGGATCCAATCCCGCATCCTTCAATTTTTCCTTGAGCAGCGCCATCCCCATATCCCGAACCGAGAGGTCGGATTTGCGAAGCGCGCGTATCTGCTCCATTTTCTGCTTCAAGGAGCCGCTCTCAAGGAAATTGTCTATGAAAACGAATTCGCCAGCGCTTGGGGCGGATATGTCGCTCTTTTGCAAGCCTTGGGCAAGCGAACCAGAGAGCTTTAACCTCAAAATCGGCTTTGGCTCGTCTTTTTCGTGCGATTGCAGCTCTTTTTGCACTGCCTCTTCGATTGCGTGGGGAGTTGCGTTCTCGAACTTGAGCTCGCGGAACAAAAATGGCCTTGAGTTGATCTGGACGAATTCGTGAGCCTTTTTCTCCGTATCGTAAATGACGAACCCTTTTTTCTGCCCCTCATCCTCCTTTAGTTGCGTGATTACCGTGCTTCCAGGTATTATGAACTTCCCGCCCATTGCAACAGTGTGCTTGTGTATGTGCCCGCAAACGTACAGGTCATAGCCAGGGGGCAAATCCTCAAGCGACATGAACTGCTCGTGCGGGTCGAACAGGAATTCCTTCAGTGACTGGTGCAGCGCGAAAATGTTGAAAGCGCCAGGCACAATCGCGCATTTTGCCTGCTTCATTGCTTCCGCAGCCAAATCTTCAGGAACCCCTCCCACTCCGCTTATTGCGACCTTTTCCCCGTTTTTCTCAAAAAGGACCGTTTTGTTGTGCACATCAATCCACAAATCAAGAGTGTCGAACAATTGGATTGGGTTTGCAAGCCCGCGCCCCCTCCGCTCGTGCGTCCCGTGTATTGCGGCAATCGGGCTAGCAGTCTCCCGCCCAGGAACGTGTGCGCCCCATTTCCGCACAGAAAGGCGCTTTAGCACCTGCGCAACGTCCGAAATGGTTTCCAGCCTTGGGATGTGCGCATCAAAAATGTCCCCGGGCATAAGGAGCAAATCGCATTTTTCAGCGGCTGAAAGGAGCGCTTCCGTTCCCTGGGAAAGCGCATCCTGCTCGAATCTGCGGTAGCCAAAATGGGTGTCCGAAACGATGCCAATTTTCATGTGGAACCAGCAACCTATTTAAAGCGGGCAAAGGTAAAAAGGGATTATGCTTGACAAGCTGATTTTTGCAGTAATACTGATAGGGATTATCGTGATTGCAGTCTACTTCCTCACGCGCTAGTGGCTTTGCTTTCGCGAAGCAGGGAAACGGCCTCGTTTGCTGCGCGCAATGTTTCATGCGCTATTCCAGAAATTGCGTGGAGTTCCTGAAGCTCAAGCGAAAGAATGGAGATGTTTGCAACCGCCAGCTCCGCATCCACGCCCCCGCTTCCAAAAAGAGGCCCGATAGTGGAGAGCTCGAGAATCATCTGCTCGCGAACCCCTTTTAGCTCCTGCGTGATGACAGGAAATTGCTCGTTTAGGTTGGAAATGACCTGCATGAGCCCTCCCACATCTTTCATCTCCACAAGCTTTGCAATCGCATTGGCGCAGGCGCGCCTTGACTCGTTCACCTGGCTGCGAACCCTTCCGGCTGCGGTATCAAGTTCGCTCTCATTAAAAAGGGTGATTTCTGGAGAGCTTGCAACATCTACAAGCACGCTGCGCTCGCAAAAGCGCTCTTCAAGGTTCGGCTTTTCTGCCCTAAGGGAGAGACGCGCGTTGAATGCACGGTGAAAGCGTGCTTCATCCTGTTCCTGCAGCCTGCCGGATTCCATCCGTTTCATGCCCCATAGGTAGAATGCGTTTCGTGCCAGGCTCTGCTTGCGGCGCACCGCATAGGTTGAAGAAGGAGAGAATATTGTACCAGGGCCTACCATATGGAGATTTGGGGGAAAGAAAATATAAATTAGTGGCAAAAGGAAGAAAGAAAAGTAAAAGAGCAGCGCCCTTAGAGCGCCACTTTCAAGCCCAGTTCCTTATTCAGCTCGCGGTAGCGGTTCCGAATAGTCACTTCAGTAACCCCTGCCACATCCGCAACCTCTTTCTGCGTCCTGCGCTCGCCGTACATTGCGGATGCGATGTATACCGCGGCAGCCGCAACGCCAGTCGGGCCCCGCCCGGAGATTAGCCCTTTTGCAATTGCCTTTTTCAGAAGGGAGATTGCCCTTCCCTGCACCTGCCCGGAGAGCTTGAGTGCAGCGGTGAACTTGGGCACGTACTGCGCTGGGTCTGTTAGAGGCACTTCTAGTCCAAGCTCGCGCCTAACGAACCGGTAAGCGCGCCCTATCTCTTTCTTTTCTATCCCTGAAACTCGCGCAATCTCATCCAATGTCCTTGGAATCCCGTGCGTCCTGCAAGTGGCGTATATAACCGCGGAAACCACGGATTCGATCAGCCTTCCCCGGATAAGCTCGGCTTTTATGCAGCGCCTGTAGAGCAGTGCCGCAGACTCGCGGATTGAGTCCGGGAGCCCCAAATAGGAGGCTATCCTGTCCAATTCCGAGAGCGCAATAGCCAGATTCCGCTCCATTGAGGAGGCGATTGAGGCACGCTTGTGCCATTTCCTCATCCTATAGAGCTGTGCCTGCTTCTTAGGCGAAATCTTAGCCCCCCGAATATCGCGGTTGTACTGGTCTATCTCAGTTACAAGCCCCTTGTTCGGGCGCATGAATTTTATCGGAGCGCCGCCTCTTGCGCGCTTTTCGCGCTGCTCGGCGTCGAATGCCCTCCACTCAGGGCCTGCATCGGCGATGTTCTCATCTACGATGTAACCGCAGTTTGAGCAGATGAGCTCTCCTTTCTCGTAGTCGCGCGTAAGGCGCGCGTTTCCGCATTCTGGGCATTTGGCTGACATGTTCAATACCTCCCGTTCATCGAGTAATAAGCAAAACGTTTATAAAAGTAATGAATATTTTAGTGGGCAATGGTTTAAAAGATTATCTGCGGAACCTCTCTCGAAGTGGTCTTATGGTAGAAGACACGTTGAAACTGGCTGTTTACATAAGCAACATGCTAATCTCGTTCGGGCTTACCGCGGTATTCGTGATGTCCGCGCGAAAAAGCAAGGTTCCCTCGATGCAGAGGACCTACGCGATACTTGCATTCTCCTCGATTACGTTCTTCGTTTTCACAGGCCTTGAGGTGGCAGGGGTTGCGCCCGAGTTCTACTGGGACGTGCTGCACGGCGGGATGGAGTTTGTGCTCCTGCTCACGCTGCTCTCCGCTTTCAGGAACCTGTACGAGAAGACCGAGATGTTCGAGAAGCTTGAGCCCCTGCTCCAAAAGAAGCAGAAACAGAAGGGCGAAATTGCAGTATAGCCCGCATTTTAGGGCATTGTAGGAAAGTGCATCTATACCCAGCTGAAGCTAGTTAGTAAGATTATTGGACTCTGTGATTTTGTTACGCCGGTTTTTATGCCATATATGCCGTAATTATAGGCATGGCACAGCATGCAATAGGCAGCAACCTAGTCCCCAGTTTCCTGCGTTATAACCAGAAGAGGGACTTTGGGAAATTGCTTACCCTAAACGACCGTGCGATGGACTCATCGCCCATAGGCCCTACCTGGAAAAAGGAGTGGAACAGTTCATACCGGAGCATCAGGCAGCGTTACATCAAAAAGGGCAAGGGCGATTTCCTGGTCCTGTATATAGGGGATGCCATGGTTGGGATGGGCGGCTTGGAAATGAAGGATGGGAAAACCGCGATGTTCCGGCGTTTGCGAATTGACCCTGGCTTTCGGGGCCGAAGGCTTGCCGAGCTGTTCGATTCAGTGCGCGAACTGCGCGCAAGGGAGTTAGGCTATGAATATGCCGAATTGGAAATCCAGACAATCAACATCCCAAGGCAAAAGCTTGCGCAGAAGATGGGTTATGTTGCAGCTGGCGGGCGTTCTGATGGATATGGCCACGAGTTCATAGTTTATAGAAAGAAATTATGAAAAACTGTAAAAAAAGAATAAAAAAGAAAAAAGGGGAAACTCACTCAGCCGGCGCGTCTGCAGCTGCCTCGCCGCCCTCGACTTTCTGGGCAACCGCGCACCTGCTCTTTACCTCTGTCACCTTGATTTTGATTTTCTCGCCTTCCTTTGCGCCCGGAACGAATATGACAAATCCGTCCTTCTTGGCGATGCCGTCGCCTTTCGCTGCAACTGCCTCGATGGTAACTTCAAGCTCGTCGCCTGGCTTTACCGGCTTGGGCATGTCGTTGCCGCCGAAATCGCCGCGTCCGCCACCAAATCCGCCTCTATCTCTTCCAAATCCCATTCTCTCACTCCATTCCATTAAGAAGTTGTGCTTCATTCTTAGTCCGTGCCGTAAAGCAGAACAAGTCCTGCACCTTCCATAATGTCTGTGAGATATGGTATAATTAGCCAAGCTTATAAACTTGAGTATCAGCGGAAATCGCAGCTGCATTCAAAAAAACAGCCAGTTGCAGCAGAAGCACTTTTGTGCTCCCTTTTTATATTTTAAATATAGATTAGTAGCGGGATGTGCAATGATGAGGGTAAATGGGATTAGGAGGCATGGGGTGCCCCGAAATTTGCAGAGGGGCTTATTTTTAGCATATGGGCCGGATGGGACCAGGAAGCAGATGGAGCCTTTGCGGAAAACCGAAAGGGCATTTCCGATTAAATCAACGATTGAAAAGCCTGAAAAGCAAGAGGAAACCGCCTCTTTTTTGAAGAAAATTGCCAAGCATGCCGCAATTCCGCTTGTGCTTGCCGCAAACCAGTTCTTCCTGCACAGCCCGTGGGTTGCAGGCGGGAGCGCAGAGAAAGCAGCCCGGCGAGTGCTTGAGCTGAACAGGAAAAAGATGCATGCCATTGTTTGCTATTTGGGCGAGCACCTCACCTCGCGAGAGGAAGTGGAGGGGATGGTGCGGGAATACTTGAGACTCATAGATTTGCTTGCGAACCGGGGGGCATACGGCACTACGATTGCGGTACGGCCCTCCTCGTTCGGAACCGAGATTCCGGATTCTGACAGGCTGGAATTTTGCTGGAGGAACCTTGATTTGCTTGCAGCAAGGTGCAAAGAAAGGGGGATTCGCATTTGCATTGATATGGAGAGCAGCGAATTTGCGGATTACACGCTTGAACTCTACCGGAATCTTAGGGATGAGCATGGGTGGAGCAGGGTGGGAACTGTGCTGCAGGCCAATTTGAGGCGAAGCGCTGAGGATTTGCGCGCAATAATCCAGGATTCGCAAGCGGAGGAGCACCCGGTCCTCCCAAGGCTGGTTCGTGGCATATACCGGGAAAAGGGGCCTGGTGCGATTGAGGAGTATGATGCGATACATGCCAATTTTTCGGAATTGATACGGATTGCATTTGAGGAGAGCAAGCAAGGGACGCATATAATATTGGCAACGCACCACGAGGGCAGGATACTTGAGGCACTCAAGCTCGCAAAGGCGCACCCGGACAAAATATTGGAGATACAGATGCTAAAGGGCATTAAGCCCGAGCTGCAGGAGAAGCTTAGGAAAGCAGGGGTTTATGTGACCGAATATGTTCCTTATGGGCCAAATTGCTTCCCGTACTGCGTCCGGCGCATGGGCGAGTCCCCTGACTTTTTCAGGATGACGCTTGAAACCGGGATGCCAAAATTCCTAAAGCCCTTCATCAAGCCCAAATGGATTATGAAAGTGTATTCTTGGTACACCGAGCACGAGCTTAACACGAGCAGCTCCAAAGGGAGCGAGAAGGATGCAAGGGAATTGGATGCGTACCTTTCTCTAAAATAAGAGAAGCGTGAGCAGCCCCAGTTCAGCTAAAATGAGAGTTTTCACTATTTTTCCCAGCATGCATGGGAGCAGGAACCGCCAAATGGGCATTTTTAATGCGCCCGCAGCTATGCCTGCCAAATCAAATAGCGGGTTTGGGATTGCAGCAAGAAAGAATATGCCTGCCATGTCGTATTTTTTCAGCCATTTTTTCTGTTTCCCGAACTCCTTCATCTTCTTCATATCCACTGCGTTTGAGCCCCCGTACCCAAGCAGGTAGCCTGAAAGCTCCCCTAGCCCCGAACCAATTCCTGCCGCAAGTGCAAGCGGAATCGGGTCCAGCACCCTGCCCATTGCTATAATTATAGCCCAGCCAGGGGCAGGCAGGAGAACGGATGCATTTGAAACAAGCGCTATAATGAATGCCCCAAAGTACCCCAGGGACTGAACCTGCTCCAAATAGGGGGCAAGCAGGAATGCAAGCACTGTAGCGATTATTGCGCCTAAAACAGGGAGGATTGCGCCAAATTTCAATTCCATTTTACCCTTTCCCTTTCACTTTTTAGCCAATCCTGCCTTATCCGCCTATTTTTTCGCCAAACCAGCCTTGTAATCAGCAAGCTTTTTTGCAACCCTCTGATCCGAGAGCGCGATAATTTCCGCAGCCAGTATTCCTGCGTTCTTTGCGCCGTCTATTGCAACTGTTGCAACAGGCACACCTGTTGGCATCTGCATTGAGGAGAGGAGCGCATCCAATCCCTCAAGCTTCACATTAAGCGGAACCCCTATAACTGGCTTGATTGTTTTAGCAGCCACTGTTCCGGGGAGAGCTGCAGACAGCCCGGCCATTGCTATGAACACCTTCGCGCTTGAGCCCTTTACCAATGCATCCAGCTTTTCAGGATTCCTGTGCGCGGACGCAACCGCTATTTCAGCCCCTATCCCGAACTGCTCAAGCTGCTCTTTGCATTTTTTCGCATGCCCCAAATCCGATTCGCTTCCAAGCACTATTTGCACATCTACCATCGCAATCACCTATGCAATCTCAAATGATTTTCCAATCCGCTCTCGCACATCATCCTGCCATTCACTCAAACTCAAATTTCTTCCCGGTAATTTTCTCGTACGCCTGCACGTATTTTTCAGTGGTTTTAGCAATCACGTCATCAGGGAGCTTTGGGGGAGGGGGAGTTTTGTTCCAGCCTATCGATTCCAGATAATTCCTCACAAACTGCTTATCGAAGCTCTCCTGCTCCTTTCCAGGGGAGTACTTGTCCGCTGGCCAGTACCTGCTCGAATCTGGAGTGAGCGCCTCATCCGCAAGTATTATTTTCCCCTCGGAAAACCCAAACTCGAACTTAGTATCTGCAAGGATTATTCCCCTGGTTTGCGCATACTCCGAAGCTGCACTGTACAGCCTTAGGGTATAATCCTGCAGCTGGTTGAACATGTCCATGCTCCCGATTATTTTTTCCGCTTCCTTCCCAGTCACGTTAATATCATGCCCCACTGATGCTTTGGTGCTCGGGGTGAAAATAGGCGTTGGGAGCTTGCTTGCATTCTGCAGCCCAGCAGGAAGCGATATTCCGCAGACCGATTGGGATTTCTGGTACTCTTTCCAGCCCGAACCTGCGAGATAGCCGCGCACCACGCACTCAAGCGGGAATATTTCGGCTTTTTTCACCACCATTGAGCGGTGCTTGAGCCAGTCGGGGAGCCCTTTTGGAACCTCTGCGGTGATTAAGTGGTTTGGGATTATGTTAGATAGTTTCTGGAGCCAGAAAAGAGTGAGCTGCGTGAGCACTGCGCCTTTTTTCGGTATCCCCTCGTTGAACACCACATCAAAAGCAGAGAGCCGGTCTGTTGCAACCATCAAAAGAGAGTTCCCCAAATCATACGTGTCCCGGACCTTCCCCCTTGAATGCAGCTTCAGCCCGGGTATTGAAGTTGAGGTAATGGTCTGCATAAGAGTGTTATTAAAACAAGCAATATAAATTCTCTCTGGTGCTTGCTTGAAAATCAAATTTTCCCCTTCCCTTGCGTACGTGCTTGGGGCATGGTGCGGCAGGGGGACCCCGGAAGGGGTCGGGGTCGGGGGGCAGGAGTCCCTTCGCTCGGCATTCCTTTCCTCATGCTTTTCGCTTGGGTTCGCTTCCCCCGACAAGGTGAAGGTGGCTGAGCGCTCTGTCCATTTCTACCATTCCGCGCTCAAGGCAGCTTTGCTTGGGTGGAAAGAAGAGCGTGTGAATAAGCTGGTTTACAAGAACGATTACTCCGCCTCCTATTTTGCAGGGCTTTTTGATGCGGTGGGAGGGTTTGACGGGGGGTTCCCGGTGCTTGCGCACTCGGATAAAACTGATGAGATAGTATTGCTTAGGCTTGGGTTCCGGGTGAAAAAAGCAGGGAGGAAACTGCTTGTGATTTCAAAAGAGGAGTTTATTTCATTTATTAAGCAGAAGCAGAAAGTCATGAACGGCTAGCTTGATTGCGAAAATTGTATTTTTGCAGAAAAAGCAAGCACTTCATCGATTATTTTCTCAAGCTCGCGCTTTCCCTTGGGGGCAAGCTCACCATCCACTTCTTTGTATTCTTTGGAGTTCTGGATCCTTTGCTTTGCCTCTTTCTCATCTATTTTTCCATCGCCCACCATCTTGGAGTATTCATCCACCTTGCGCTCCACTTCCGCAAGCTCCTTGCTAAGCTTCGCGTTCTGCGCCACTATCTGGGCAGCAGCCGCCCTGAAATTGGACTGTATGAACGCGGCTATCTGGCTGGGCGTGAAACCCACGGTTGCAAGCACCTCGGAACTCAATTTGCCGGTAAGCTCGGACATTTCCTTTGCAAATTCAAGGTTGAACCGCTGCCATCGCCTGTGCACCTGCACACCCATACTCCGCAGTATCTCCTCCCTTTTCGCCATATTTCCCTCTGAGAGTAGGGTGGCTGCCAAATAAGGGGAGATTTTTACCGCGAACTCGGCAGTCTGCGACTCGTATTGTGCATGTATAACCGCATTTACGACCTTTCCCTGCCCCCTTCTCCTTGCATGGCGGGCCACGCGGTTCAAATCCCCACGGTATTTGCGCGAAACGTCCCTTAGGAATTCAACAGGCTGCTGCTCCATTAGCTTCTCATCCTCTTTGTATTTCTCGTTTATCTTGTCTTCGGGGATGAGCTTGCACACGTTCCCTATGCACACATACACTTGCCTTGCTGCCGCCTCGGGGGATGATTTGGAGAGCTTCATGCTGGATAGCGCATTGCTGTGCTGCTCTGCCACGGGCTGCACCATCCCTGAAAAATCGATTATTGGTGTGCTTTTTTGCGTTATTGACATGTTGGCACCTGCTCATGCGATATTGGATTCGAGGTTCAGCACCGGGGTATTGCCCAGCTTGAAGTTCGGGTTGGTGTAAAGCACGAAATTCTGCTCGTCTTGCCCGTTCAATAGCGCGGTGAGCTGCTGCACGGACATTTCGTTTTTCTTCGCGGTTTCGATTGCGTAGAGTATTTGCCCTTCCATGAATGAGGATGCGTTTGCAGGGTCGGCATCCACCTTTTCCTTTAGGAATGCGCCGAACCTGCTTTTGGCCGCCTCCTTTTCCGCCTCCAGAGCTTCCTTCGCTTCTTTATACGTTTCACGGTTGTCCGCCGCCTGTTGCAGCATCTTTTGCGCATCCGAAATCATGCTTGCAATCATTGCCATCGGAGTCCTTGAGGGGGTGTACTTTGCAATCGGGTAATGCTCGCCAAACCAGCCCATATTGAAACTGTCCAGCGTAGCGTATTTGTAATCTGCCTTATACGCCGCACCAAGCAGCGCTTTGCCGTATTTTGCAATTGCCCTTGAATTGTCGTTAGGGGTGCCCAGTTTTATTGAAACGCCCTTAATCACGTCATTTATTACCGCACCTTCCTCAAGCCCGAGTGCCATGGCCTCCTGTCTCAGGTGTGATAGCCCGGTTTGCAGCGCGCCTGAGTTGCCTGCCATAAGTGGGTCAGAGAGCCCAAAGCCGCGGGTGTGGAACGCGATGTGCCTCATGACCTTTTCCTGCAGATTTTTGTCAGAGAGCAGCGCTTCAAGCTGAGACCTCAAATCCTGAGAAAAGAGCGCGTATAATGCCTGCCTTAGCTGGTCGCGCTTGGATTCATTTAATTCGCCAAAATAGGAGAATAGCATGTCACGCTTGCTTTCATTCCCAGCCCTGTAAATATCGTTTGAAATGGGCCGGTGAGTTGTTTCCACCTGGTTGCGGACTGACTGGTCAGTGGAAGTTCGGGAAGACGCATATTGATTTGTGTATGATTGATAAGAATTCGCAACAGAAGCCGCCACTTGGAAAAGGAACATGTCATTATTTCTTCTTTGGACTTTAAAAATTATCGTACAGAAGCAAGGACTCCACTGCTGCCAGGAAGGAAGAATTTACTTCCATCGGAACTTACTGAAACAACAGGCATATCAGCCTGAGGACTTTGGTTGGGATAATCTGCAGCCATGACGTAGATTGTAAATGACGAATGATTTACTTCGAGTGTTAGTGAAACATATGTTAATTGTTTTCCTGTTTTTTCAAAGTAGGCTTTAGCCAAATCTTTCAAGTCATAGGCATCTTTTACCTTCCCATTATCCCCTAATACGAGACCTGCATCAAAACCACCTGGAACACAGCCCGGTTGTTTGCAGATATTTGCCCAAACTAGGAAGGGTTTGCCAGCAAAATCAACATCAATGTCAGTCATAAAGGCCACTTGGTCGTTTCGGGATAGTCTGCCCCGTCTTAATGACTGTCTGTCCAGTATTCTCAATTTTTCAAGTGAAATCTTGTTCTGCACAGGAACTGGCCCGCTAGCCACAACTGTCCGTTCAGGCTCCCCAGCAAAAGCGGGCAAAACAGCCCTATCCATTGCTATGGAGATAGCAGAAAACGCCAGAATTGTCCGGATTGGGTGCTTAACGCCCCAGTTTACGACTGCGCCTGCTGCACGCAGGAGCGCCATCCTATCCCTTTTAGCATGAGTTCGATTAACAAAAGTAGGCTGTTGAACGCTAGTAATAGCCTTAGGCTGCATCCCGCTCATATGCACTTAATTGTTCCGTCTGAGCTATAAAATTGTTGCAGTATTTTTAAAGAAATGGAAGAATTTTGCAATTATTGGAAATAGGGCAAAAATTAGCTGGAATTGAAAAAAGAGTATATAAAGAGTGGGAAAAAAGCGGGAAATCAGGCTGCCTTGCAGCCCCCGGCATCGCAGAAGAACCCGTCGCAGCAGCCCCTGCCCTGCGGGTCCTTGTCACCACAAGTAGTGGTGGAGCATGCATTGCAATCTTTAGTAATGTCATTGCATGTGTACCCATAGCAGCAGGGCTGGGTTGAGCAGAACTCGTATGAGCAGTCCTTGCAGATCCCCTCAACACATGTGGAGCCGTAGCAGCAGGGTGCATCCCTGCAGTCGCCATTCATTTCAACACAGGAGGCGCATTTGTTGTCCGCGCCGCATGCAAGCCCTGAGCAGCACGGGGTGTCCGGGCTGCATGATTCCATTGAGCATATGGTGCATTCGTTATTGTCGCACGAAAGCCCTTCCCCTTCGCAGCATGTGTGGGTCAGGTCGCAGAATTCCCCCTTGTTCGAGCAGCCTGGCAGCTGTTGCTCGCAGATGTTTGATGCGCATTGGTAGCCGTCGCAGCAGAAGTGAGGCGTGAGGCAGCTGCCCCCGGTAGTTGAGCATTCGGTCATGCAAGTCCCGCCTTCGCACGTAAGCCCTTCGCAGCATGGTTCTAGTTCGCTGCACGAGCCTGTTGAGCACCCGTGGCAATAACTGTCTCCACCGCAGTAGAGCCCTGCACAACATGGTTTTGTCGGAGTGCAGGTGGTGAATTCGCCAACGCATGTGGTGCAGGTGCCACTTATGCACGTGCTGTCAGCGCAGCAGGGCTGCCCATCCTTGCATACCGAGCCACTTTCAACGCATGTGATGCAGTTCCCGCCCTCGCATGCCTTTCCGGAGCAGCAGGGTGTAAGCGGGCTGCATGTTTTATCAGAACATATCCTGCACCTTCCGCTTATGCAGCCAAATCCATCGCAGCAGAGGTTCGTTCCGCTGCAGGTCTGGCCTTCTAAGGCGCACCCGGTGCAGAAGCCGTTGGTGCAGACAGTGCCCTCGCAGCACGTTGACCCGTCCTTGCATGAACCGCCCGAGGGGGTGCAGACATCTGCGCATACTCCCTCATCGCACATGAGGTTCTCGCAGCAATCAGAATCGCCCTCACAATCCGCCCCTTTAGCCACGCACACTTCGCATAGGAAATTCGGGTAGCTGCCTGTGCACTTGTAACCATCACAGCATGCGACCTTGCCAGGGGTGCACCTGTCAGGTGGCATTGCACAGTTCCTGCACTCGTATTCGCCATCATGCTCAGAGCAAACATATGAGTTGCAGCAGGGATTAAGCTCGTCGCAGAGCTGCCCGCCTATGCCGCACGGGACGCACTCACCTGAAATGCATTTATTATCCCCGCAGCACGGGTTTGCAAGCGAGCAGGATTCATTCACGCAGACTGTGCAGACATGGGTATTGTAGTTGCATGCCATTCCAGGGCAGCAGTCAGCATCGTAAGAGCAGTAATGCCCTTCAGGTGTGCATCCGCTGTCCGTTTCCGCGCATATCCCGTCATTGCAGTACTGGTAGCAGCAGTCATAATCGTGCATGCATTGTTCTCCAGACGGAAGGCACTGGTACCATCCGTTGCACGCATAGGAGAGGTTCCCAGTCGGGCTGCAGTAATAATCAGAGCAGCAGGTGCCGTTCGCATAAGGAGGGTTGGAAGGGGTGCAGGAAGAAGGCGGTTCTCCGCAGCCGCCATCAAGAGGCGACCCGCCTCCGCATGTGTAGGTGGTTGCATTGCAGTTTGCATTGCAGCAGAGGTCATCGCTTGGGTCGCAGAAGCCGTCATCTGGAACGCATAGGCATGTTGGAGAACATTGAACATATTCACTTGGGTTGCAGGAGGTTTCTCCACCGCAACTTGCCAATTCATCTTCTGTACAGGTGCTTTCCCAAGTTCCAGCGCACACAAGTGTTGGATTGCTTGACTGACATCTTGCATCGCAGCCGCTCGAAGTGGCTGAGCAGGTGCCGAATGTGCACCTGCCTGAGATGCATTCAGAATTGTCTGTGCAGGTGCCGGATATTTTTACGCAGTTTCCGTTGTAATTCACTGAGCCTGAGCAGCAGGTGCCAGTGGCAGGAGAGCCTGCTGGGATGCAGGCAGGCGTGTTTGGGTCGCAATTGGAGAGGTACAGTGGCACATTCCCCTGTTCAATCAAGTCCAAATCACCGTATAAATAGTAAATCATGAGGTCATGCTCGCAATCATTTGAGCGGTTGGTGAAATTGAGAAGCAATGATTCACCAGGCCCAAGCTCTGCAAAAAGCGGGTTTGACATGCCGTCCAAATCAATCCTAGTGATTGTGATTCTCTCATCGTCATTGTTTGTGAATGCAACGGCTGCCGAGCCATCCGGGTTGAGCGTGCTGTCAAGTATCCCTAGAGGGCGCATGGCGCGCCAATAGGCATCGGATTGCAGCTGGCGCGCATTTGGAATCCCCCCAGTTCCTGCAAGCGCAACTAAGGAAGCAACAATAACGCCAATCAAAAGGACAACAGCCACAAGAAGAAGATAATCGGTTGCACCCTGACCCCTCATGGAAGAGGATTTGCATTGACAATTTATAAAATCACCTTTTTTCAGGCGCACCTGCTTGGAGCCATTGAATCCATGTACAGGTTGGTGATGCAGACATTTGAGCAGCACTGTGAATTCATATTGCATTCTGATTCAGGAGGCAAACAGACCGGCAGTATTGGGAATACTTCTATGACTTCACCTATTTCTTCACCAATGCCGCCCGGTATTCCGCTTCCTCCAAGCACTACGCAAGAGTATTGGATGGGCGGGGTTTCTTCATAAGAAGGCTGATTGGAATTGCCTATTTCATCATTTTCTGAAATCCCTCCGTTGCCAGGCTGGGGGAGCACATCGCCCCGTATGCCGCTGCTCCCGCCCTGCCCTATGCAGTCCGTACCTTGCGGACATGAGCAATCCTGTAAACATGAGTTGCAATTTTCCCCTCCTGCAGCATCGCATGCGCCATCTCCGCAATTGAAGAGAGGAGGTGCCCCGCTTGCAGAGCACCTTCTTGCATAGTAAATTCCGCTGCAGCAGAGGCTTGCGCTCCATTCTTCAGCTTCAGCGTAAGTTCCATTGGGCTTGCACACGCACACTCCATCCTGGCTTAAACCTGTGCAGCATTCGGAAGGCTGGCTTGCTGCATTGCCAGCTGCAATGCATCCTGCGCCTGAGCCAACATCAATTTGGACAGTCCCTCCATATACAACACTGTATATGTCCCCCACATATGCAAGTATTTCGTTGGTTTCCCCTGCACCAGTCCTGAGGCTAGCATTGGACAGGTCAAAGTCTATATCCATTGTAAGGGGCGCCCTTTCCCTTGGCCACCAGTAATGCACAAGGTGCCCGTTCACCACCAGGTAGCCCTCATCATCAAAGAGGAGATTCCTGATTTTCATGCTGGTGATTGGCCCGGAATTGGTAAGATTGAAGTACCTGCAGGCGGTTTGGGTTGAATAGGGGGGGAATTCATTTGGAGTGATATTGAATATTGAGAAGTAGTGCTGCTGCCCTTCCTGCGCATTAACATCCTGCGTTGGCCGCATTATATCACAGGTGAATGGATAGCCACAGTACCCATCATTGCATGCCCCCCCGCAGCATTGCGAATCATTGCTGCAGAATGCGCCGTTTGGCATGCAGCCTAGCACTTGGAAGCCGGGCAGGGTGATGCCCTTAATCGGGTCGTAATTCTCTGTGTAAAGCCCGTTCTGGTCAAGGTCAACTATCAAGTCATATGAGCCAGGTTCTGGGTTCTGCCAGAGCACATAGCTTGCATCCCCCCCAAGGCTGTTCCAGGTCCATACATACCTGTCAAGCGGGTCGCCATTGCTCCATGCCCTGTCATATGGCAGGTAAACCGGAAGCTGGGCATTTGGGGGGAATCCTAGGTAATTTGCGATTATTGGAGTTGCAGGGGGGAATTGGTCGCTGTCAGGGCCGAATGCAGAGCTGCTTGTAGTCACATGCGGAGCATATACTATGAATGCAACTGAGGACGAGCCGATGTTGTTTGAGGAATCATTTGCCCAAGCCCTAAGAACATTTGAACCAAGGTCGAATTGCCTGTAGATTGGAGCCGAATAAGTATAGTTTGTGCCGTTCCACTCATACCAGACCCTTGAGCAGGCGCCTGCGCAGGTAGAGGAGAGGTTGATTAGGATTGATTCATTCATGTAGCTCGTGTTTAGCGGCGATAAAATAGTGACTGAAGGCGCAATGACTGAGAATGAGGTAGTTGAATCTATGCTTGAGTTGTAGAGCCCGTCCCGGTCAGTGTCTATGATTATATCAAAATCGCCTGCTTGGTTGGCTGTCCAAAGAGATGCATTGAACTTTCCGTAAACATCCATTGGCTGGTTAAGCTGCACTATCGAACCTTGAATTGATTCACCATCATCCCTGCTTGCTGAGTGGGGCATAATATAGATGTTCGCACTTGTCCTTGGTGCGAATGAAGAGCCGTTTGCCCATACTTGGGAGTTCAGGGTGAAATTGTATTTTGGAGTGAATGGGGAGCCTGAACTTGGATTGGCTGCACCTTTGCGTGCGCAATAGGTATCAGGGTATACTCCAGGCAAGAAAGAATGATTGAAATTGAAAGCATCGCAGATTGCGCGGCGGTCAGGCGAAGCGAATATATCGCCATTGCCTTGGTATGCCGCGCCTGAGGCGACCTGAATGAGCGTGTCAAAGAATTGCGAATAGTTCCTTGGCGTGAATTTGTAAGTTTGGAGGATTATTGCATCTGCACGGAGTGTGCCGTTGTTTGTGAAACTGTTTCCGGAATAGCCGTAGTTCTGGAGGAAGTTCTTGCGGAGGTCCCATTTTGAACCAGTAAGTAGTTTACTGCTCCCATAGCACTCACCAGTTAGGTCTATTGGGTAACGCTTGGAATTGCTAACATTTCGCGTGGTCGGGTTGACAACTGATTCATTATTTATTGAAGTTGCAAAATAATCCCCCAAGGCTTCATCCATTGCGTCTCCTTCAGATGGACCACAAGGATTAGAGTCACCTATAAAGTTAGTATCAGTGTAAAGAGAATTACCAATGAGAATGTGGCCGTATTCATGATATGTCACGTCCGAATATAGAGCGTTATTACATGTTGTATCGTTCCCATATTTGATATACAGCCCACTACTGGCTGCTGAAGCATTTGTACAACCAGTTAGATTGTTTAGTTTGCCAGATACACGGACATTCATTTCAGTCAGATTAAAAGGGTCGTATCCTCTTACATAAAAATCATGAATCTTATTCAGATGGTAAAAGACGTTAGGCTCTTGATATCGGTCACGGTATGGATAAGAAAGATCATTCCAAATCCAATTGTTATACGCAGGATCCACTGGTATAGTATAATTATAAGATGTTCTTATTTGACCATTTCGTAATTCTACCATTACCCAAGGATTTCTGAAGTTTTGATTCAACCCGCTATAATAGCTTAGTGTCGAGTATAACATCGAGGCCGCGGGTGGAGGATTATAAGTGATAACAAAACTACCGTTTGGATTAGTTGTTGCAAATCCAAATGATTGTGTAGGACTCGTCCTATTCACCACCGAAACGTTCAAATCCTTGAACGGAACTGCAATCGCAGCCCCATGATCCGGGTCGTGCGGCCAAATCATGCCAGTCACGTTGCCGCTTATTGTTGCATGCGCTTCCAAAGAGGTCTTGCTCAACAGCTTTCCAGTTTGAGCGTCTATAATTACACGATAGGAGTCGGTTTCAGAATCCGAGGCAAGGTCAATGAGCCAAACTAAAGCTGCCTTTGCCCCATCTTCTGAAATTGGCAAGATGACAAGTTTGGAAGTGTAGATGGTTTCATCATCCTTCTTATTGCCGTCAACTGCCGTTTTCGCTATTCCAACTGCCCTTTTCTCGTTTACTTTCGGAACAGCATTCACATTTATCTTTGGGTAATATTTAGCCCCCATTGAAGCAAGCTTGTCGTCAATGTAAAGGAATTTCACTTCAGAGCCGTAAACTGGCACATTGTTGTACTGCTGCTCAAAAAATACAAAAAAATAGCCGCTTGTGCTAACCCCAGGAGGCTTATCATTGGTTATTTTTTGGAGCTTCAAGTTCGAAGGTCTTATGCCCAGTTCCTTGTTTTCAGAAAGGAGTTGCCTGGAAACTGATTCTATAGATTTGGAGTTGATGGCTGATTTCTGAACTGAGGTTATTTGCCCAATTGGGAGGAATTTTGAGAAGAATAATGAGTCTGAATAGCCAGCCTTGCTGTAGGAGACTGAAGCATCTTTCAAATAAGGCTTGAGAGGCTGCGCAAACGTCAAGGAGATTAGGGAATAAACAATAAGTAGTATGAATGCATTCCTTGTGATGCTTGGTCGCATGGCAGTTAAAGTTGAGCCATGGGCTGTTTATAAACGTTTGTGCTAGTTTCAGGGATTGCAATACACTTGGGAATTGCAGGAATTGGAGCAGCAGTCCGAGTCCCGCCTGCATGACTCATACTCTACGTGGCAGGTGTATTCAGGAACACAGATGTCAACAAAGCAGTAATAGCCAAAGCAGCACTCAGAATCATCATTGCAAAAGCCTTGGTAGGGGCTTATGCACTCTACGCATACTCCAGCCCCATATTCACTGCATATGTAGCCGGAGCAGCATTGTGAATCCTGTGAGCAGCTCTCCCCTTGCTCATTGCATGTGCACGCATCAGCCTGGCATTGGCCTCCACAGCAGTTGCCAGAGCAGCAAAATCCATCGCTAAAACATGAGTCACCGTTATTTACGCAGCAGGTGCCTTGTGCCTCATTGCAACTGCCTGAGCAGCATTGGCCATCGGAGGTGCATGCGTATGCCCCGTCTTCTGCGCAAACGCCGCAGCTCCTAGTCATTGAATTGCAGTTAGAGTTGCAACAGTCAGATAGTTCATCGCATTGGCCGCCATCAGGAACACAGGCTGCAACGCACGAGCCGTCAGCGCAAATTCCTGAGCAACATTCGTCATTTTCATCGCAATTTCCACCAGGGGGTTTGCAAAGCCTGCAGGTGCCTTCACCATACCTAAATTGGCAAGTTACAAGTGGAGCGCAACAGTCCTCAGTGGAATTGCATGGCTGGCCGATTTGGTCGCATGCAGGTTCTGAGCAGGTGCCTTTATAACAAGTTAATCCATCACAGCAATCCCCGCCATACGGACCTGGGCAAGAATCTTCAGGCCCTAAGCAACCAGTACATCCATGATAAGAGTAGCTGCAGTATGTCCCTGAACAGCAGCCGCCGGATTCAGGAGGCATGGGCAGGCAGGAGCCTGAGCCAGTCATGCACTGCCTGCAAGTGCCATCGGAACAGAAACTGCCCGTACCAGGATATTCACAGCAGTCAGAATCGCCTATGCATGTTCCCTGCCCGTTTGGAATGCATGAGTATGATGCGCCGCATGAGTAGTTGCCCTCTCCGCTTGGGTTGCAGTAACCCTCACAGCAATCCCCTTGGCCGCCGCTTTCACCAGGGTTGCATACTTCGCCTTCGCCTATGCAATCGGTCAACCCAGCCCCGCCTCCGCATGTGTAAGTGGTTGCATTGCAGTTCGCATTGCAGCAGAGGTCATTTGCTGGGTCGCAGAAAGAGTCATCAGGAACGCATAGGCATGTTGGAGAACATTGAACATATTCACTTGGGTTGCAGGAGGTTTCTCCATCGCAAC
>JAGVHI010000017.1 GCA_020056635.1 archaeon
ATCGACAAGGCGCCTGTAATCGACATGTCAAAGCCGGATCCGGAAAAGGGGAACCTGCTCTCCGTGTTCTTGGGCAATGACACTGGAAAATATATCGAGATCGTGTATGACATTTTCAGAGCCGGGATAATCGATTTGTTCGACCGGGTTGAAATGCACCTCCTCCAGGCCCAAGAAGTCAGGGGCAAATAGCGCCCAATTCATTGTTCATAATAAATGATTTTTTATGGTTTTTCATGTATGATGGGTGAAGCCTTTAATATACATCCCAGGACCTAATTTCCCATGCAAGGCTGAACGTTTGAAACCCTAGGGGGGTTCATAATGCACATCTCTAACCTAAAGAAAGGGCTGCCATTTACCGATCGCGCGCTCGTCAGGCGCAGGTCTATCCCATTCCATTTAACGGACGAATCGGGCCTCATTGCTGTTGACGGGCAGCCAAGAAGCAGAATGGTTATGGGCAGCTCAGCGATGCCCTTGTCCGAGTCCCCGAAAGGTGGCAGGGATGAAAAAACCTTAATCCAGCCCTATCAAGACAGGCGCATGGCGGCCGGAGCCATAACCTCCAATGTTCTTGCAGTCTTGACGGACCGGAACTTCTGCCAGGTGCGCAGGGAAGACTGGGGGCAGGGGCCTGCAAAAAGACTCTACAAACAGCTGTTTGATACTATCAAGGCAAGAGTCGAAAACGACGAACCCATACTTTTTGCAACGCTCTACGGAGTTTCATCAAAAGGGCATCCAGATGAGCGGGATGAGAAATTCCTGGATGTTATTCATGAGAACACTGTGGAGAGAGTTAAGCACTTTTACCCCACAGGTTCAAAAGTCACATTCATAATAGCCACGCCACACGCCGCCATGAACGGGGTGGACAGGGAGCTTCGCGACAACTATGCATCGGAGCTCAAGGGGCTGATGGAATCGGGCAGGTACGGGGACGATTTCAGGGTGGATTTCCTGCGCCCGCTTTGGAACCAGCACGGCGTAAGCGAAGAAATGTTCCTAAGGATTGGGAAAATGGTGTATGAGGCAGGCGACGACCCGTCTGCAATAAAAAAGCACCGCGGGGAAATAATCGCGGAAGTGCTATCAAACATAGAGCGGCTGTGGCCTTCAGCTTCCCAAGGCGTCGTCAGCCATGCGGCAACTCCGGCACAGCTTGCAGAAGAGCACGTTAAGCGATATTTCACCAACATCAGGTCGCTAATCCTGAAGTTCAAGCAGTACCGGGAAACGGTACTGAGGCAAAGCCAGCACAACAACCCAGAGGGCCTGGTGGGCGAGGACGCAGAGATAAAGGCGCGCGCATACTGGCTGATGCGCAACTGTGAAACCAACATCCTCTCATCTGCATACCCGAGCAGCATATTCCTGACGACCAGCCGCCTCCCGCTTAAGATTTACCCCCCGCTCACGCTCCGCTTCTGGCCTGAACGCTACAGGATTTGGCACCCGTGGGCTGCAAATGCCCCCCAAATTGAAGCGCCAATCCAAGCGCAGCCTAAAACGAACCCCAGTTAGGGGGTAAAGAAGTAGTTGCTCCTCCAAATCCGCCTTATCCTCATCGTTTCGCGCTCGACAATGGCATCCGGGAAGCTGTCAATCAAGTCGTCAAGCAGCTGCCTTAGCTCATCATCGTGCGTGACAAGGACGTCCATGAGCATCTCATACCTCCCAACCATGGATATTATCCTGAATACCGGATACTTGTGGAGGAAAGATCGTATCTCATCCCTTTTCGCCTTGGTGTGGAAGTGAAGCCGGATAAAAATGCGGACAAGGCTGTAGCCGGTTTTTCCCGGGTCCAAAAGGACGGTGAATTTCTTGAGCAGCCCGCTTTTTATCAGGTTCTTTATCCTGTAGCGCACTATGTCCGGGGTGGACTTTATCCTCTTTGCAAGCTCGATTGTCGAAATCCTGCTGTTGGAACTGAGCCACTGCAGTATTTTCATATCGGTTACGTCAGTCTTGGCCTTTGATATCTGCTGCCCGTAGGAAACCTCCTTGAACTCAGTGTCCCATTTGGCATCCCTTGCAGCATCCCCATATGCGCCCTCAAAATCTGCCGGGTCGTAGAGGTACTTCCTTCCATAGTAATATGCCCCGGTATGGATAAGCAAGTGGGATTCCATCACATAATCCTTTAGGAGCTCATGCACCTGCGATATGGACGCATCAGCAATGACCACATCGGTGGCAAGGGTCCCGTAATAGAAGTTCCACCTCCCTTCCCCTTCGAAAAACGTAAGGGTGTTGGGGTTTGCCAATATTTTGGAAATGATTTCGGCCTTTTTCCTAGTCGGGATGGGGCGCGTCTTGATCACAAGCGCATACCAGCTGTACCCTAGCTTCTTGTAATCTATTATCGCCGGATAGCCGAGTATGACGCCTTTCTTCTCAAGCTGCCCGATGCGGTATTCAGCCTTCTGTGAAGAAATCCGAAGCTTTCTTGCAATCTTGGTTACTGCCTGCCTCGAGTCCCGGTCAAGCTCGTAAATCAGCCGCCTGTCAAGTAAGTCAAGCTCCTTTTCCTCATGCATGCATTTTTTCCACAGTTCTTATATAAAGGCTTTTCCGAAAAAAATCAGTCAATTGTCTAATCGTACTCCGCGTTCCTCTCGATTGCGTGCCCGAGGTCCGAATACACATCGTAAATGTAGTGGTCGCAGTCGGAATGCTTCTTCTTCTCATGCCTGTGCTCGTGCTTCTCCATTTCAATCTCCCTCTATGGGAAATATGTGCAAAAGCCGGGATATATTATCTGCGAGCGCCAATTTCATGCGCAAGCCCAAAATAAGGCTGGAAATGCGGAATTTGAAAAATTCGGTGCCACTCGATGGATAATCAGGGCTTAATTTCTTCCCCTAGACTCCCTAATCTCCCTCCGGGCCCTTCTTAGGATCCCAAGCACGCACCGCGCCTCGAGCCCGGTTGGCGCGCTTCTTCCCAGCATCCGCTTCCAGCCCATCTTCACCTTGTGCGGCTCGTTCAGGAAATCCGAATAGAGCTCAACAAGGGAGGAAAACTGAATCTCAAGCTGCTTTCTCTCAGCATCGGATGCGTTCTCTGCGGGCGCAACCTCCATTCTTGAGAGCCCATATAGCACAATCCCCATTGCATGCGTGATGTTCAGGATTGGGTAACCTCTTGAGCTCTCAATAGTCACCAGCATGCCGCACCGGTCTATTTCCTCCTGCCGTAAGCCAATTCCTTCCCTGCCAAACAGTATTGCAACATGCTTCGGGAGCTTCATCTGCGAAAATTTGCGCAAGGGCACGCAATTCCTAATGGTTTTCCTATGCCTGCGCAGCACCCCTGTGGTTCCCACCACAAGGCCGCACCCTTCTACTGCCTCGTCGAGAGTGCTGCAAATTACCGATTTTTCAAGCACATCCACTGCGTGCTTTGCGTACATCCTTGCATTAAACCCGATTTTGCACCTAGGCTTCACCAAATAGAGCTTCGAATAGCCGAAATTCTTCGCAATGCGGGCCGCATGCCCCAAATTCACCTGGTACTCGGGGCCTACAAGGACGATACGGATATCAGCCATGAAAATCAGCAATTCACTTTTTCTTTCCAATCTCGTCGTCTTCAGCATACGCTGCGGACGAAATCTTCCCCCTCGCGCCCTCTCTGTTTCCAATCATGACGGCTCGCGAGCCTCTCCGTATGCCCGTAAGCCTTCGGCTTCCGGTGCAGTTTTCGTAGCACTCAAGGGTGTTTTTCATGAGCATCGCAACCGTGAGCGGGCCGACCCCTCCGGGAACCGGGGAAATAAGGGAAGCTTTCATGCTCGCGCCCTCGAAATCCACATCCCCAACCAATTTTCCATCTGCGCCTCTCGTGGTGCCTACATCAATCACTGCCGCGCCCTCCTTCACCATCTCCGCCTTCACGAGCTTGGGTTTGCCGGCGGCGGCAACAAGAATATCGGCAGTTCTGGTTATTTCGGCAAGGTTTTTCGTGCAGGAGTGGCATATGGTTACTGTGGCATTCTCCTGCAGCAAGAGCATCGCAAGCGGCTTTCCCACTATGTTGCTTCTCCCGATAACTACCGCATGCTTCCCTGCGATCCGAACTCCGCTCTCTTTTAGCATGTGGATTATGCCACGCGGGGTGCATGGCGCAATTGTCGGCACCCCTGCAAAAAGCTTCCCTGAATTCACGAATGAAAATCCGTCCACGTCCTTTTTTGCATTCACCCTCTCAAGCACATCTGGCTCGTTCACATGGGGCGGGAGCGGGAGCTGCACAAGAATTGCGTGCACTCTGGGGTCTGAATTTAGCATTTCAACCTGCTTTTCAATCTCCGCCTGCGCCGCATTTTCCGGCAAAAACACGTTCCTTGAAACTATCCCGACTTTTTCGCACATCTCGCCCTTCTTTTTCACGTACGACTGCGAAGCTGGGTTGTTCCCTACAAGAACGATTGCAAGGCACGGCTTGGGCGAGAGCGATTTTACGCCTGCCGCCACCTCATCCAGTATCTTTTGCGCAATCGCCTTCCCGTCAATCACCCTGGCTGCCATAAATAAGGTTCCTCAATCAAACTTTAAAACAGCAGCATCACCCAGGGCGCAAGCGAATGCAATAATTGATTACAACTGGAACTTGCATTGGTTTTGGTAGCATATATAGCCGCCCCCGGCGCAGCAATCAGCATCAGTCTCGCAAGGGTCATTATTAATGCCGCAATAAGCGCACATACTGTTCGATTGGAAGGGGTTTTCGCAATATACTCCTATATCGAAACAGCAGTCGCTATGATAGTTGCAGTGCTGCCCATAAGTCGGGCAGTACTCACATTGCATGGTATCGGTGTTGCATCCAAGCCCGTTTTCGCAGCAATAAGGGCCACCATCTGGGTCGCAGGCCTGCCCGGAGCCGGCGCAAGAGGGGTCCGCACATTCTGGGGCACAATTTGGGCAGCTTACTGCCAAGGCACTCGCGCCTTGCTGCACAAGCCCCGAAAACGAAGAAGTGTCGTATGTGAATGAAACGTCGCCTTCGCACAATCCGCCGGATGAGGTGAATGCGGATTGGATGGAAACTGAGCCTAGGGAACCGGGCCCTACATATGTATTTACAATGCTTGTCGCCCCGCCAATCCTGACGGATTTGAGCACCACAGATTCAGCCAGGTTGTTCTGCACTATCATTTCAAGCGTCCCTGTGTCCGCCACTTTTGCCCCGACTATTGCAAAAGGCTGCGCAGCCCTCCAGTAAGTTTCGCTCTGTTTCACCTTCACACCAGAACTCACTCCAGAATTCCAGGTGAGCAGCGCGGTTGCAGAGAGCGCCACCATGAGCACTGTCGCAAGCAAAATGAGGTATTCGGTTGCAGCCTGCCCGCGCAAAGCCATATGGGCAGATAGCAGCTACGGAGTATATGTTTCTTTCGGCTCACCTAAACTTGCCCCTCATGTGAGGCAAATGCCTTGTTATGTCCCAGAGGAACAGGAACGAGAGCAGCATGAACGGGATGCTCCCAAGCTGGAACACCCAGGGGAGCCTAAGCGCATACACCAAAAACTGTATTGAAAGCGCAAGCCCGAAGAGCAGCGCGGCAAGGAGCGCGTTTCGCACTATCGTTTTGAGCGAGTGCTCGCCAGTAGCCGCAAACGTGTTCACGGAAGAGGAAAGCGTGTCTAAGATGCGCATGAGCGCGCGGAGTATCGAGAGAAGCGGGTAGAGCAGTATCACAAGCGAGACCATGAATATAAGCGCCCTGCCCTTCAGTGGGAACGGCCCGATGTTCAGCATCACCCCGCCCACAAGCGAATCAAGCCCCAAATCCAAAAGCCCGACCACCCCGACCCAGACTATCTCGTGCGAAATGCTGCTTGTTTCGGAAAGCAGCCTCATTGAGAACCTGCCGCCAGGCTCGAAATCCTGTATCACCCTCCCGAAATAGGAGGAGAACAGCCTAAACGCGCGAAGCACGCTTCTTGGGAACGCGCTCTCAAACAGCTGCAGTATCGCACTCGTCTTATCAAGCGCGAAAGAGGAGGCAATCGCAGTCACAAGCACTCCGACGCTTGCAAGCGAGAGCATGTCAAACCCGTGCGCTTTTGGCGCGCCGGAAGCAATAAGCAATGAGAACTCCCCGAGCACGAGCATCGCGCACCCGGAGAACACAGCAGAATTCCCCCTAAAGCCTGTGAAATACGCGAGCAGCGTCACTATCACGAAGCTCACCACAAGGAACCCCACTATGAGCGGGATGTAAAGCCCAATCAGGTTTGCAAGCGAAGGTATCTGCACAAGCATCCCGACTGAGAGGAAGAAGAGCGCGGAGAACGCGAGTATGAACGGCCGCACCGCCCTGTTTAGCGCAGGGCTGTTTGGCATGGACGCAATCACCGAGCCTGCGATGAACGCCCCAATTGCAGGCGTAAGCCCGATTGTCGCGGCAAAAAGCGAGAACAGGGTTGCAAGCCCTATTCCCAGGAAAATCATCGTGTCCTCGGTCTGGTATTTTGTAATGAACGTGGAGGAGACGCGCAGGATTTCCTTCACCACCTTGTACGAGAGCCCGAGCAGAGCAAGCGCAAGGAATATCGAACGCACCGCGTGCTCGACTGTGACCTCCTGCTGCGAGGAAAGCGCGGACAGGAACGTGATCATCATCACAGCAACAATATCCTCAATCACAAGCATCGAGAAGAGCAGGTTGAACTCGCTCTTCATTATCATGCCCTTCTGCTCGAGCATCTTCACCATTATCGTTGTGCTGGTGATTGAGAAGACCGCGCCCAAGTAAAGCGCAAGCACGGGCCCAAGCCCGATTATCACGGCTGCCTGGTAACCGAACAGGAAGAGCGCGCCCATCTTCATGCTAGTGATTATCACGGCGCGGAAGCCCGAGGACATGAGCTTTGCAATCGAGAATTCCACCCCGATTGCGAAAAGCAGGAACACCGCGCCGATATTCAGGAAAAAGCTGATAAGGTCGCCAGAGCTCACAAGCCCAAGCGCATTGGGCCCTATTATCGCGCCTATTATGAGGAGCATCACTACGGCGGGCTGCTTCACCCGAGCCGATATTATTCCCCCTACTGCCGCAAGCACGAAGAAAATCACGAATTGCGATACTATTCCAGGGTCTAGGAACTCCATCGATTCGCAGTTTGGGCGGGATTGTTTATATAACTCGCATTTTCTGCAAAGAGCCAACCATCCATCTGCCCAAGTCCCTCCTCGCACTCTTTTCTCCGCGCTCAAAATGCTCCATGAATTCCGAGGATTCGTCAACCCCGCCAAGCGCCCATTTCCCCCGCACTTCCCGCATTCCAACTAGGAACCATTCGGACTGCGCCCTATGCTCCCTTGCAAGCCCGATGCTCTGTTCCTCGCCGAAAAAAAGCAGCCACTACAAAATCCGTTGCCCCTCATCGCTCAATCCAAGCCTATCGCCTATTTTCCATGCCTCCTCCAGCCGCTCCCCGAGCGAAAGCGCGTTCCAATCATCCCTTACTTTCACTCCTCTCCTGAAGACCTTCCCAACATCCGCCCTGAGCCGCTCGCCCTCCCTTTTCTCAAAAATGAATTCCCGCGCCACCCTTGCAAAAGAATTGGCAAGATGGCAATTGGCGCCTTGCTCCCGGACCGCCCTGTTTGCAGTTGATGTGCTTGCCACTCCCACACCTCAAGTAAGCTTGCTCAAATCAATGTCCTTGCCTCCCATCATCTTCTCAATCCTTTTGCGGAAGCCCCTGTTTTTCTTGAACTGGTTCATCATCCCGTCCATTTTCTCAAATTGCGATAGGAATTCCTTAACATCCTCCTGCTTGCACCCGGCCCCTTTTGCAATCCGCTCAAGCCTGTTCTTGCTTTTGCGCAAAAGCGGCGCATCCTCCCGCTCCTCCTTTGTCATGGAATTGATTATCGCCTCGTATTGCGCCATCTTTTTTTCCGACTGGCGCACCACATCCTGCGGCACGTCCGCAGCGCCAAGCATCGAGAAAATCCCGCCCAATGGGCCCATTTTCTTTGCAGCCTTTAGCTGCTCATAAAACACCTTGATTGTGAATTTCTCCGGAATATCCTGCGGCAGCGATGCCTCCTCGCTCACAGTTTTCACTTTCTCAAGCAATGCCTCAATGTCCGGGAACCCGAGCAATCTCCCAACAAACTTTTGCGCGTCGAATATTGCAAAATCCTCAATCTTCTCGCCTGTTGAAATAAATGCCACTTTCGCATTCGAGCTTGCAACAGCAGAAAGCGCCCCGCCCCCCTTTCCGCTTCCATCCAGTTTTGTTACAATTACGCCAGTCAATCCAACTGCCTCGTGGAACTCTGCAGCCTGCTTTCCCGCAACCTGTCCTATATCCGCTGAAATCACAAGGAATTTCTCTTCCGCCCCAAGCGCTGAGCTAATCTCCTTTAGCTGTTTCACCAATTGCTCATCAAAAGCGCTCCGTCCAGCAGAATCGACAATTATGATATCCTCCTTTGCAACCTTCAATCCTTCCCGCACTATTTTTGCGGCATCCCTCTCCCCTTTAATCCCAAAAAATCTTGCGCCCGCTTTCTCGCATACTTGTTCCAATTGCTCATACGCAGCCGGCCTGTCCACATCAGCGCAAATAAGCAGGACAGAGAGCCCTTTTGATTTGTAAAATCTGGCTAATTTTCCGGCAGCCGTGGTTTTACCGCTCCCAAACAGCCCGAGCAATAGGATTTTGTGCCTTGCAAGCTTGGGTTCATACTTTTCCCCCAGCATTCCGGCAAGCTCATCATACACTACTTTCACAATATGCTCACGAACCCCGATTCCCTTGAGCATTTTCGTGTCCAGCGCTTTCTGCTCAATCCTCTTTGAGAGCTCGAACACGAGCTTCACATTCACATCGTTGGAAATGAGCGTGCGCTGAAGCTCCTTCACCATCTCCTTTACGGCCTTCTCGTCAACTATCGCCGCGCCTGTGATTTTCGCAAGCGCGGAGCGCAGGCCTCTCCCTAAATCCATAGGGTAAGATAGGGCTAGAACGGGATAAAAAGGTACGTTATCGGGAGTCCCTAACCCTTTTATTTCCTTTCTGAGAATACAAATACACGGGCCAGTAGCTCAGCCTGGTTAGAGCGGCATGGATTCCAATTCCGAGAGGAAATGGTTTTCACGCACGTCTTATACGGCACGCTCTTGCACAAAGTGCTTAGGAAAGCTGTAGGTCAGGAGTTCGAATCTCCTCTGGCCCATCGGAACCCAGGGGGGATTCTCCCCCCTAGGTTTCACGCTCCTCCGTAACCCCTCTTCTTGATTTCCCCTCCACCCCTACCCTAAGGGTTTCACCCCCCCAATTTTCATCTGCTCCTCTATTTCCCCTCCAACCCGCCCAAATCCGCCACTCCCCAAAAGCCTTTTAAACCATCGAAGAGAATTAAAGTAGCCTTTTTCTTAGAGAAGGTACTCACATTAGTTTTGAGTCATTTGAGGTGTAAAGTATGGTTACAGCATTCGATGTGGACCCAAACCGCCTTATCGGCGCGGCAGCTGAAAAGCTAAAAGGCATGAACATAAAGGAGCCCTCCTACATCCCGTTCGTAAAAAGCGGCTCTGACCGGCAGAGGAGGCCGACGCAGGATGATTTCTGGTACCTCCGCTGCGCAGCCGTGCTGCGGCAGGCGTACACGAAGGGGCGCATCGGGGTTTCAAGCCTAAGGACACATTTCGGGAGCAGGTTAAAGCGCGGGGTGAAGCCGGAGAAGCACCGCAAATCAGGCGGCTCAATCATACGCGACGCGTTCATCGAGCTTGAAAAGGCCGGATTGCTCGAGAAGAAGAAGGACGGGCGGCACATAAGCGCGAAAGGCAGGTCGCTTTTGGATTCAGTTGCAAAGGAAGTTTCAAAGGGAAGTTAAATGCCTGAAGATGACGGCGAAGAGGATTTGGCTGCTACCCGGCAGAAAAAGATGGCTTCGCGAATGGCTGCGATGCAGAAGCAGCAGGAGGCAGAGGACCAGAAGCGCTCTATTGCGCAGGGGCTTCTTGCCCCGGATGCGTATGAGCGCATCATGAACGTGCGGATTGCGAACCCGGAACTGTACGAAAAAGTGCTTGGGATAATCGCATACCTCGCGCAGAACAGGCAGCTCAAATCAAAAGTGACCGACGGGGATTTGAAGAAGATACTCGCAAAGCTGACAGAGCGGCGGGAAACGTCGATTGAATTCAAATCGAAATGAAGCGGAATGAAATAGGAATGCTGGAAAACCAAATGCAAGCGGCTGATAACCATGTACCACCCTGGAAAAGTAATCAAGCTGATCCGCGCAAAGGAGCCGGATGTGATTTCATCTGACGGGGCGACCCAGGCGATGCTGCGGATGTGGGACGAGAACCTGCTCACGTTGTTCGTGGACCCGAAGCTTGCGATGAGGATAAAGGAAGGGGACACAGTGCTTGTGGACTACAGGCCGCTCCCAGATATGCGCGTGCCGGTCCCGCGCCAGGTGGTAAGCAAAGTGATCAAGGGCGCGAAGGCAGAGGCTGTATGGAAGGAATACCAACTGGTGTTCGAGAGGATAAGAAGGTCCCAGCAGGCAGCTGCGCACCAGGCAGCGCAGCAGCAGGCTTACATTCAATAGGTGATTTCAATGTCAAGAGTAAAAACGCCGGACCGCAAGGCAAAACTGGGAAAGGCGCTAAAGCAGAACAGGCGCATCCCGATTTTCGTGATTGCAAAGACCAACCGACGCATCGTGGCAAACCGCGAGCGGAGGAACTGGAGAAGCCAGAAGCTGAAAATGAGGTACGAGTGAGGTAGTAGCATGGCAGAGGAAAGAATCTACACAATACCATTGCAGGACGCATACACCAAGCCGAGCACAAAGCGCGCCAAGCGCGCAGTCGTGATTTTGCGCTCGTTTGTCTCACGCCACATGAAAGTTCCCGAGGATTCGGTATCGATTTCCTCGGACACGAACTCGCTTATCTGGCGCGACGGGATGAAAAAGCCGCCCCGCAGGATAAAGGTCAAGGTGTCCAAGGACAAGGAAACCGTGAAAGTGACCCTGCTCGACGAGAAGGAGCGCGCTGACAAGATAAAGGCAAGGGGCGAGCGCAAAAGCGCAGAGAAAAAGGCAAGGGCTGACAAGCGGGCAAAGGAGAAGAAGGACGCCCCAAAACCAGCCAATGCGCCTCACGCTGCAAATGACAAGGCAAAAGCCGCTGCATCCGCGTCAAAGGCTCCGGCGGCTATCGCAGCAGATAAAAAATGAGCAGGAGCCTTTCTTGCAATTAAAGGGTTGGTTAGATTGGTTTCTGTTTCAAAAGCATCCAACTTCGGGAACTCCTACATAGGCATGTTCGCAAAATCGGGCGAGCAAATAACCCTTATCGGGGCGGGAAGCTCCCCGAAATTCGAGTCCGCACTTGCATCGCTTGGCACTACGCTTGTCCGCGCCACTTTTGCAAACTCCAACCTTGCCGGAATTTACTGCGCGCTTAACTCAAATGGGATTGTCGCAAGCGCGCAGCTGGAGCCCTCTGAGCGCAAGATACTAAAGAAGCTCGGCATGAATTTCTACGCGTGCAAGGACAAGAAGAGCTCGATGGGCAACAACCTGTGCGCAAACGATAAGGGGGCGATTGCAAACCCGTACATCCACCGCGTGGAGATTGCAAAAATTTCCGAATGCCTCGGGGTCGAGGTGGCACAGATGATGGTTGCAGGGTTCGAAACCGTGGGAATGGCATGCGTTGCGACTAACAAGGGGTTCGTTGCGCACAACAGCTGCACTGAAGAGGGGCTTAGGGGGATTGAATCTGTGCTCAAGGTGAAAGGGCTCAACGCCACGGTGAACATGGGGACCGCGCACGTGGGGCTGGGGTTGCTTGCAACAAGCAAGGGGTGCGTGGTAGGGGATCTCACATCCGGATTTGAAATTTCCAGGGTCCAGGAGGGATTGGACCTGATTTGAGCCTTGGGGGATGCAAATGGTATCATACGACGAATTTTCAAAAATCGAACTGAAGGTCGGAATCGTGAAAATCGCGGAGCTTGTGCCGAACTCAGAAAAGCTGCTTAGGCTCGAACTTGATGTCGGGGAGGAAAAGCCCAGGCAGCTTGTGGCGGGAATCGCGCAACATTATAAACCCGAGGAGCTAATAGGTAAGAGCATAATCGTCGTGGCAAACCTTGACATAAGGACAATCCGCGGGCTTGAGTCGCAGGGGATGCTGCTTGCCGCGGATTTGGAATCTGAGGGGCGGGTGGCGCTTCTCACAACCGATTCCAATGTTCCCGCTGGCACGAGGATAAAGTAACAGGATTTGGTGGTTTGGATGAAGTTTTTGGTTTCTGGGATGATAAAAATCGGGAGCAGGAAGTTCAAGAAAGAGATTGAGGCTGCATCCGAGAGGCGCGCGCGCGAGCTTGCGTACACGCTGCTTGGCGCGCAGCAGGGGCTTTCCCGCACCCAAATCGCAATCGACTCAGTTTCGAAGGTGGTGTAGATGGCAGGCAAGGAGGATGAGCTTCGCGACCTTGCGGCGCAGGCCCAGGCGCACCAGCAGCAAATGGCCGCGATTTCAAACCAGCTCAACAGCATCTCGACAACAATGGAGGAGATAGCTGCCGCCATGGACACGCTCCAGAACATTGCGGCCGCAAAAGAGGAGGTGCTCCTGCCTATAGGCGCGGGCACTTACATGCGCGCAAAGGGCGCGGACATCGAGCATGTAGTGGTCAATGTGGGCGCAAACATAATGAGCGAAAAGACAATTCCAGAGGCAACCGAATTTTTGGACAAGCGGATGAAGACATTGAACGGCCTTCAGGTTCGGCTCCAGAGGGCGGCTGACGAGGTCTCAAAAAAGCTAGCCGACATAGACCTGCAGGCGCGCACTCTTGCAGGGGGGATGGACCGCAATGTTCGGCCTTCTCAAGAATAAGCTTTCAAGCTTCATCTCAAGCCTTACCGGGCGCGAGCAGAAGAAAGCCGAGGAAGAGTCGAGGCGTGCGGATATTTTTTCATCCGCACCCGAGAGCGAACAAAAGCTAGCGCAAGCTGCGGAAAAAGAAAAACTAATTGCTAAGCCGGAAGAGGCAAAGCCGCAGCAAAAGGAGAAAATTGAAGCTAAATCCGAAGTAAAGAACATCGAACCAAAAAAATCCGAGACGCCTGAAATAAAAGCGGAAATTTCAAAAGCGGCTCCGAAAAAAGAGGAAAATGCGCCCGAAGCTAAAGCGGAACCGAAAACTGAAGCAAAAGCCGAAATGAAAAAATTAGAACAGGCTGCAGAACCCGCACCAGCAGTGCAAATCCCAATCGAAGCAAAACCATCTGCACAAAAACCGGCTGAAAAAACTGAACCAATACCAATCGAGCCTAAGCAAAAAGGAATCGAATTGCGAGTACCCCGCCCGCCGGAGCCTGAAAAGAAAAAAGGTATTTTCGAATCACTGACTGGCGTATTTTCAAAAAAGGAGGAGAAAAAATTCGAGCCCTCGCTTGAGAGGCTCTCAAAAGCATCAGCGAGCGAGCGGCGGATTGAGGCAAAGCCGGGCATAATCTCCCAGCTCAAATCAGCGTTCTCAAGCACTGTTGAGATTTCGGAGGGCGATGTTGCGGACCTGCTGGATGGGTTGGAGCTCTCGCTGCTCGAATCGGACGTAGCTTACGAGGTCTCGGTTTCCCTTGCGCAGGACTTGAGGAAAAAACTGGTGGGCAAGCGGATTGAGAAAGGGAAATTGCAGGAGGAAGTGCAGTCCACAGTGCGCTCTGTGCTGGTTGATGCGATGACCTCGCAAAAGGCGTTCGTGCTTGCCAAGCGGCTCGCGACATTTGAGAAACCGGCAAAAATCCTGTTCATAGGCCCGAACGGCGCAGGGAAGACTACTACGATGGCAAAGCTTGCGCACCAGCTCATGGGAGGCGGGCTTAGGGTTGTGTTCTCCGCATCAGACACCTTCCGCGCCGCCGCAATCGAACAGACAGAGGAGCATGCAGGCAGGCTCGGGATAAAGGTCATTAAGGGGAAATACGGGCAGGACCCCGCATCTGTCGGGTTCGAGGCAATCTCCTATGCAAAGGCGCATGGGGTGGATGTTGTGATGATTGATTCTGCAGGCAGGCAGGACACAAACCAGAACCTGCTTGATGAACTCAAAAAGATTGTGCGGGTTTGCAAGCCTGATTTGAAAATCTACATAGGCGAGAGCATAGGCGGTAACGCGGTGATTGAGCAGATTAGGGCGTTCGATTTGGCGGCTGGCCTCGACGGCGTGATACTCACCAAATTGGATTGCGACGCGAAGGGCGGGACTGCAATCTCCGTGACTCGGGCAACAGGCATTCCAGTCCTTTTCGTGGGGACAGGGCAGCGCTATGAGGACCTAATCCCCTTTTCCCCTTCAGGCATTGCAGAAGATATTTTAAGCGAGGGGCAGAAACCGTCTCATGGGCTCGCCAATACTTGAGCTTTCCTCTGCGCAGCCGCTCTACCTTTACAGCTCGGGCTCGGTCTGGGGCCCGATTTACTTCTCAATCAACCCTTCTGGTCCCCCAAAATTCATGCAAACTGGGAAGGAAAAGGAGCAGTTCATCCGCCTTCTTGAATACCTTTGCGGCGTAAAAACCGATTTCGGGGCGGTGGAATACAGCAGGATGCCCCAGGAGGCGGTGTATGCGGGGTATGCTCTTGCAACCGAAATCAACTCGGTGAGCAACAGCCAAAAAGTGCGAAGCTCTATGATTGAGCGCTTCGTGTTCGAGATGAGGAAGGGGGAGTGGAGCAGGGACATGATGTCTGTTGTGCTCTCCATAGTCGAGGAGATGGGGCTTTCAGAGGGAATCGGGGTTGCGCAGGGCACGCCCCTCGCAAAAGCCGCGCTGCTCGAGGAGAAAAAGCTCGCAACACAGCTCCCGAAAATAATCCCTGCAGGCGAAAAGGTCGCGCAAAAAATGGACGGGCTGCAGCCCATCTCAGTGCGCGAGCTCGTGGTGGAATATTTCAACCGCAACCCCGCTGATTTTGCCCTGGTTGTCGCGCCCCTCGTAGGGGCCAAGGAAACAGCAACCGTTTCCGCAATCTCCCCGCTCGTGCTTCGCAGGGTGGCATCGGAGGGGCCGGATTCGTTTGCAAGGCGGATGCTTGAGGAGATAAAAAGGAAAAGGAAAGCGAAATACGAGGCTTTCCTGCTTGAGCTCTTCGGCAAGAGGCGCTCCTTTAGGCCCGATTTGGGAAGGATACTCTCGCTTGTGGTGAAGAAGACGGTTGCAAGGAAATAAGTTTTTTGGGAAATTCGGGGTGCAAAGAAGCAACGTATATATACTACGCGGGAGTTTCATATCCGATGGAGTGGCTGAAGCCCGCGCTGTTGCTCATTGCCATAGCTTCGCTGTCATACGCCGCCCTACCTGGGGAAACAATAGCATTTACCATCTGCCTCCCGCTTGCAGTCGGGCTGGCAGCTGCGATAATCGGGCTTGCGTACATGGCAGGCCAGCTTTTCCATCTTCCGGGGCTCGATGCATGGGTCAAGGTCGAATTGCAGGAGCTGATTTTGTCCATAGTGCTGGTTGTTCTGATTGCAGCAGCAGCCTCGGGCTCCGCGTTTTTCGTAGGCGTCCTGTCCGGCCGGGCGCTTGCGCCATCATACTCCTCGCTTTCCTCTGAAGCCAACGTTGCCCTCACAAACATGACTTCCGACCTCGAAGCAACATACAGGCACTCCACCCGCGTCCTATACAACCTGAACAAGGTGGTGGGCTTCTCCTATTCGGTCTCCTTATCTGTATTCGCGGTATCCGGCACCTATTCATGGGCTCCGCGCTCAGGCCTCGGGCCGCTTGCAGGTGCGATGATAAATGGTATGAACTCGATTTCCAATACCCTGCTTCTGATGGAGGCGCAGCGCATCTTCCTCCAGCTCCTTGCGGTGGTCATACCGGGGTTCGTGCTCCCTGCCGCGGTGGTGCTGCGCACCCTTCCGCAAACAAGGAAGATGGGAAGCACGCTGATAGCAGTTTCCATAGCGGGCTGGCTGGTCTACCCTGCAGCCGTCCTTTTCACAAGCGAAATATACAACCAGATAAAAGTTTCGGCAGGCGGCAATTTCCCGAACCTGGGGTGGGACGTGCGCGACATCGGGTCCCCGCCTGCGCAGGGCCTGCTCTGCAGCAAGTATGTGACTGTTTTTGCAATTGTCGGGGAGGAGGGGTGGTCGCACATAATCTGCGACCCGCTTCTTGCAACGGTGATACTCGCCCCTGCCTACCCCGCCTGCGTAGTCATAGTGAAATACACTTACATGGCAATAGTCGCCGGCCTGCCGTTCTATTTCGGGCACGTGCTTAACGCCTACATGCAGGAGGGCATAAGCACTGCCGAATTCTTCGACCCGATTTTCAAGGTCGCGCTGCCGGAAATCACAAAGCTAATCGTGCTTGACATATCGCTGTCGATTGCCTCGATGGCAATCACGCTGTCCGCGCTGCGAAGCATCGCAGGCGCGCTTGGCGGCGAAGTGCAGCTCTACGGGCTGACAAAAATAATCTGATGCGGGGCATTGAAATGGGCAAACCATGGAATGCGGCGCTTGCGCTGCTGCTATTGTCGCCCCTGCTTTTCGCAGGAGTGTGGGACCAGTGCACCCCCGCGGAAATAGTCTCGAACCCAAGCTCGCCCTACAACCAGTCGCTGGGGCTCATAGCAATCGCAGTAGTGCTTGTGCTCTTCCTTGTTTCGCTTGCATACATGTTCGGGCAGAGCACGCACAATGAAAAGCTATTGGTCTGGTCCAAGGACGAGGCTGCGAACCTAGTGGTTTCAGTTGTGCTTGCCGCTGCAGTTGTGGGCTTTTTTTCCGTATCCTGCGCAGTCGCGCTCGGGTACACGAACGAGAACCCGTATGAGATTTCCTACGATTACCTAAACGACATGGTCCATAACGGGCTGAACCTGGTCTCAAGGCTGACCAAGGCCGGGCTCAAGGACCAGATAAAGTCCACTTCGTTCCTCTACATCGGCGGGATACCGTTCTTCGGGGGGATAGGCTGGGCGTACAATGCGAATGCGCGCACGCTCTCCGCGCAGAAGGACATAGTGATGGACATGGTCCTGCCGTCTATTGTGAGCCTGCGGGTGCAGCGCTTTGCGCTCGAGGCGGCGCAGTCGTTCGGCCTCATGCTGCTCGCGCTTGCGATATTCCTGCGCGCAATACCACTCACGCGCGACATCGGCAACCTTTTCATAGCGCTAGCCTTCGCGGTTTACGTGGTGTTCCCCTTCACATATGCGATAAATGCGATGGCGGTGGCGAAATACCCGCCAGCACTTGGAGTGTCCGCATCCGGGTCGCACGATTTTGCGCTTGACGGCGCAGGGACCGGCTGCGAGGGGACCGACAGGTGCGCACTCATGATTGCAGGGTACATGCTGCCGCAGGCAATCCTGTTCCCGAACATAAGCATAATATTGGTAACCGCGTCAACAACCGCGGTGTGGAAATTCCTGCGCGCGTTCACTGCATGAGCGAAGTGGTAAGATGGAAAATCCAAGGCATATCGCCGGGCGGTTCGCGCTCCTTGCCGCAATTGCCACCATTCTTCTTGCAGGAATCCCAGCTGCGCAGCCGTACAACAATTCGACCGGGGCGTACATACATGGCCTGGAGAGCGCGGCGCCGCAGATAGGCACGTTCGGGGGCTCGGGCTGGTTTGCGGACTGGCGCGCCCTCTCCGCGATAGCGATTGCAATCTCCCTTTCGATAATCGCGCTTGCGTACATGGCATCAAACTTCTTGGGCATGCAGGAGCTCAAGGTATGGGCGAGCATTGAGTTCGTGCAGGTGGTTGGCTCGGCAATCATCATAATGGCGCTTATCGGCACGATACAGTTCACTGACACATTGTCCAGGCAGGTGGTTGAAAACAATTTTGGGTCCGTGATAGGCACATGCCCACAGGATAAGCTCTGCACAGTCGTGGCAGCCAATTTCTACCTCGAGCAGCTCAAGAACGTGTCGGACAAGGCGGCATTCGACGTGCTTTCGCGCAACGTGGATTACGCGCGTGTCACGCGCTACGGAATACAGGCTAACATACAGTGGCTGCTCTGGAGCGGATTCTCCATGGTTCCGGGGGCAGGAATCACAATGCTTACGGACAAGATGGCATACCTGTTCGATTCGTATGCGAAAATCAGCGCATCGCTCTCAGCGCAGCAGGCTTTTGTCAACGAGGTGGCATTCAACATCGGGCCCGCGTTCATACTGCTTGGGGTGGTGCTGCGCACGTTCTTTTTCACTAGGAAGTTAGGCGGCCTGCTGCTTGCAATTGCAGTCGGGCTGATGCTCGTGCTCCCGCTTCTCTACGCGTTTGCATGGTGGACTATGAAAATCACTGTTTTTGGCCCTCAGGCAGTCGGCCCAGACCCAAACTGCCCGGATGAGTGCAAATACTCGCCGCCCTACGCATACCTGGGCTCGAATCCGGATGTCAAATTCACACGCGCGAATTTCACCATGAACCGGTGGAACGAAACCCACCACCCACGCGGCATAATGCTCTGCGACAAGGCGATTGGGAGCATGAACAACCTTGGCGCGCTGGACGGGGCAGGGTGTGATGAGTGCCCTGAGGCGTGCAGGGACTACCCGTTCCCTTCGCAGCTTGACGGGTGCAACGAGGAGGCATGCACGAAAGAGTGCTCTCAGTTCTGCAAAGTGAGGAGGATACGCACTGATTGCAGCCTAAATGAGGTGTGCCCCACCTCATGCACAGAATCCTGCAAATTCACCCTGCCGCGAGGGCTTGAACCCATAATCCCGCCTTACATCCCGCCTTACACAACGATTTCTCCCTACCCTGGCATGCCAAGCCCGGGCTGCGAGCAATGCCTGGGCTATGATGCGGATGGCAACGGCACAATCGACCAGTCAAAACCGGATGAGCAGGGGTGCCCGTACTATTGCAGAGTATATACCGAGGATGCATCCGGCAACCCGGTCGCATCAGACAAGGAGAGCTGCAACATAGAATCATGCACCAGCTTCACAAGGTGCCAAAAGGACTGCAGGACCCTGCTCCCGCAAGTCACGCAAAAAATATGCGATGACTCATGCGACGGGTGCCCGGAATACTGCAGGATAAACGTGGGCCCGCAATACATAATCGGGACTGATTTTGACGAGTGCGATACTACCGAATGCCGGGACGACTGCCCGGTTGAATGCAAATCGACTCCTCCCGCCCCATCAGCATTCCCTGATGGCGCCTGTGCCGCATTCCCTGATATTGCAGGCGATTACATGCACGATTGCAAGGGATGCCCGTATATATGCCGCGCCACCTCTGACAGCGCGCCAGAGGAGTGCGCAGCGGATGCGATTATAGAAGCGTGCTACAACGATGCGAACTGCGCGAGCACTTGCCGCACGAACTACACAATACTTCCGTGCGATGTGGCATGCGGGTGCAAGATTGAGAATAGGACTGCAGGGCTCTACGGTGGTTCGGATTATTGGTTCCCGCACGGCTCGGACTGCAACAATGTCCCCGCATGCACAAACCCGGACTGCGTGCCGCGCATCGTGGACATGTATGGGGCAACCTACACTCCATTTAGTTGGGTCCCCTGGGGCATGCCTGCCGGAAGCTGCGGTAACTGCCGGTACGAGTGCAGGTTCACGAACCTCAATTCCACGAATGAGGCTTGGTGCATAAATGATGCTTACTATGCGGAATACTTCCCGAGCTCGAGCACAAAACTTATTGCGGTACACATGGCGTGCAATGGGCTGTGGGTGAATGCAAGCCATCAAAATGTTTCCGGCCCGCCGTACTACTATCACCTGCCGAGCACCGGGCCTCCGATACCAGGGATAAGTGCAAACCCACTATATACCCATGATTACTGCCCGGACTCAATGAAGGCAAATAACGATGGCGAGAACGTGCCGTACTACTATTGCGACGAGGCGATGCAGACAGGCACGACTGCGGATGGCGTGGTGCAGCCAATCGGAAATTACACAAACCCGCTGCTGGGCGACTGGACTCCGCGTGCAGGAAACCATGAACAGAGGCGGGGAGTGGGGTTCCCATCGAATATCACAATCCATAATTACACATTGGACGCAAGCGGCTTGCCTGTGGAAGTGCCGGGCTTCCCCCAAACTATAAATTACAATCGCCCAGACACCACCGGCTGCGGGTTCTGCTACACAGGGTGCAGGTACGACGACCCTGCGAACTCGAACTGCGGCAACCAGGACGCGTTCTACTCTGCGTGCCTGCAGCAGGGCTATTCGCATGACAACGGAGCGGGGGTAATATCGCTTCCGCCAGAGCCGCGCTTTGGCTCCGAGCCAATAGGCGAATGCCCGAAGTATTGCAGGCACTACGCCCCGCCAACCCCGGACCCGTTCTCCTCATGCAAGCCCTATGACAACCGCTCGTGCATGTTCTGCCCTGCCTACTGCAGGGCGGATGTCACCTATCCTGGCGGCATGTGCCCGCAATACTGCAACTCCGGGAGCTGCCTGGATTCGTGCAAGGCATCGCCGCCCCCGTTCCAGCCCTGCCAGGAGTGCGCGGAGTGCGAGGAGGACTGCCTTGCGAAAAACTCTGTGCGTACCGACTGTTCGCTAACATGCAATGCTCCATCAGGTGATGTTGCATATTTCACTCCAGCGGATTTCATAAACAAAATCGGCGCGGAGGGCGACCCGGACACCAAGAACCTCGGGATACTTTCCATACCCGCGCTCGTGCTGCCGCTGTTCAATTTCGTGATGCTGCTTGCGTTCATACGCGTGCTCTCGCCTGTGATGGGCGGGGACATTGAGATTCCTGGGCTGACAAAGCTGATATGAGGAATAGGGAATGGGAAAAGCATTGCTGCAGTTATGGCTGTTCGCTGCGCTACTGCTGTTGCTGCCGCAGCTCGTGCAGGCATGCGTTCCTGCAGGCACTTCATGCAGTTCAGACGTATGCTGCGGCAGTTTTTTTTGCAATGTGACAGAGTTCAACATATGCAGACCGCGCGAAATATGCACCCCTGGCCAGTGTGTCACGGACGGCTGCTTATATGATTTCTCCTGCCATTCTGACATGTGCATAGATGGGCAATGCGCATGCAGGCCAAACTCACTAACATGCACCCGCAACATGGTATGCTGCTCAGGATTCTGCGATGCTGGGGCATGCCAGGAGCCGCCCCCATCCTTTGTCCAATGCGGAGATGTGCGACCTGCAGCAACCTATACAGTGGCCGCTAACTCCAATCTACACCTCACTGTATTCGAGCCTACGGAGTGCGTGCCATCAAATGCGGGCACTGAGCCTGCATGCAGGGAATTCACCCTGACAAACAACGGGCATATGGGGGGCGTGAACATAACGATGCTATATTTCGATGACACCGGATTTTTGCAGGTGAATGGCCACACCATATTCTACAAGCCGCCAGTATCGACCCCTCCTCCGCACATGGGGCTGAATCTGGACCTCTCCCCATACATAAACACTGCGGACGGGCAGACAAACACATTCAAGCTGTATGCAGGTGATGTATACGGGTCGTGCTATGGCGCATCGATGGATATATTGATGGAGCCACTGCGCCCGGATTTGGTTGCGGCCGTTTCCCCGGACCCGGTCCCGCAGCAGACTGTCACAGTCCCGTTTGGCCTAGCGCTGCGCACTTCAAACCCTGGATGGGCAGACAGCCCGCCTACAGTGACTAGGGTTCTTTTCAATGGCGCGCCAGTAGGCAATTTCAACATTCCGGCGCTTGCCCACAATGGCTACGTCGATACAAACCTCCCTCTTGACTGCCCGCATAATGGCAGCATCTCTCTCCAGCTGTATGCGGATTATGGAAATGCCGCTGTAGAAGGGTCTGGCGAATCCAATAACTACCGGGAAATCATGGTGGAGTGCATAGCGCGCCCGGACCTTGTCCCTTCCGCAGCCCCGTCGGTGCAGACTTTCGGAACCCCATTCTCTGTCGGTGTCATCACCACAAACGCAGGGCAAGCGGCAACAGGCTCGCCATCGGTTACGCACGTGGAGTTCAACGGGCATCCTGCAGGGGACCTTTCGGTTTCAGCGCTTGCGGTCGGCGCATCGAGCAGTAGCCCAACTCCTCAGCTTTCCTGCCCGCACAATGGGCTCATCCCGCTACAATTATATGCCGATTCCGGCGGCGCAGTGAATGAGGGGCCGTTCGAGGCGAACAATTATGTGGAATACATGGTGGAGTGCAAGCCCTCGCAGCTGATCTGCGGCACCATAGATATTATGCAAACGCAGACCATTGCGCTAATCGGGATAATCGGGGCGATTATGATTATTGCAATGGTCTATGCAGCTGGGGTTATCTGGACCAATGCAAGGCTTCTGATGTGGGCAAAAGCCGAGGTAGTGCAGGCGATTGTTTCAATATTGCTCCTGGTGATGATTGTATGGATACTCGAGCGGGCGTGCCTTACCACGCCGGGCGAGATAATAAAAATATTCTTCGGATGAGGGGGACTGAGATGGGAAAGAATTGGATTCCAATGGCGCTCCTGTGCATGGCGTTTTCCCTATTGCTAATCAGCTCCAGCCATGCGGAAGTATGCAGGGCTATATTCATAGGCCAATGCAACAGCCATGCGACTAGAATCCCCTGCCAAGCAGACCTGCATTGCACATGGGATGAGGACCCCCCTCCTCCAATCGACGTATGCGTTGCGCGCCGTTCCGCAGACTGCGCGGCTGCAACCACGAATGCCGCATGCTCTGTTATCATGGTGGACGGCCACCGCGCATGCGCGTGGAGGCAGTGCTGCGAAGATGGCTGGGCAGGCGAACAGAGCTGTCTTGTCCTGACACACAATCCAGCCAGCTGCACCGCAGGCTGCGTTATGGGTGGGGATGGGCTTTGCCATGGGATGTATCGCGGCACGTGCATGCCTTATCAATCGTCTCAAGCAGTATGCGAACCAGGGGCAGGGGCGCCGGGAACTGCTTGTGATTGGTTCAGCCTGGCTGTTCCATGCGCCGGCCCCCCCGCACCCCCGGCAGATCTGACCCCATTGGTCACCCCGGCATCCATCGGAACGCACTCGATTGGTGAAACGTTCTCAATAGCAGTTGTTACGCGCAACATAGGCACAGGCACTCCGCAGAACAATTCCATTACCAGAGTAACTACGAGCCCGTCACCCGGCGGGATGGACATAAGCGTGCCGGGCACTCTTGCTCCAGGCGCATCCACACCTCCACAGAACGTGGACCTGACATGCACAGTGATGGGCATCAATACGCTTACTGTGCGGGCAGATGCACCACCCCCTCGAGTAGGGGAATCCAATGAAAACAACAACCTATTCACAGTTAATTTCACCTGCACGTGCATAGAAGGCGGGCAGGCATGCGACCCAAATGCCCCCGTGAATGCCTGCTGTTCCCCCTACTCCTGCACAAACGCTGACGGGGTTGGCGCGTGCGTGCAGGCAACCGACGTGAACCTGGTCCCAATACTTGAGGACCCATCAGCCTCGGGCCACCGCAACGGCTCTGAAATATTCATAATCGCAAAAATCAGGAACAACGGGACCGCGGATGCGCTCAACAATTCAACTGCGGCGCTAAACTGGCTCGGGGTGGATTATCCAATCGGGCCGATACCGCCGATAGAGGCAGGCGCAGAATATGTGATTGCCCCGTATGACCCTGCAAACCCAACAAACCCTGCAAACCTGCCAAGGATATTTGCCCCAAGCGCACCGAACAGCTACCCTCTCATGCTGCGCGCCGATTCAGATGACGTGCTTGACGAGCTGAGCGGGGAAGGGGATGACCTGACCATACAGATACTGAGCGGGCAGGCGCAGCCGCTTTCAACCCCATGGACAAGGTTTGCCGCAATCGGGCTGATACTTGCTTTTTCGCTTGTCGCGCTCATGTACATGATTGGCATGTTCCTTAACAGGCCCGAGCTTCTTGCAAGCGCGCGCGAGGAATTCTACCAGCTGTTGTTCGTAGGTGTAATAATCGCGCTTTTCGCGGTCCTGCTTACCGACGTTTCCTCAAACTACCTGCCCTCGGCAACGCTTGCACTCACAAACGGGACCTCAACAGACCTTATGGGGAGCGCAAGGCAGGTCACAAGCGCGAACGCAGGCGACATATACTGGCTTTTTGCAAACATCGAGCAGGGGATTAAAAAAGTCGGGCAGGAGGCCTCAAAGTCCGCATACTGCAGCTTCCTTGGGGCAGGCTACAACGTGGTGACGTGCACCACACTTAATGCTGCGCGCGGGCCGCTTGGCACAGCCTACTCCGCGCTCGGGCTTGCGCTTGCCGACCTTTCTGCGCAGGATTTGATGCTCAAGCTAAGCGACTCTTTCCTGCTTACGCTGCTCCTCCCGATAGGCATAGTGATGCGCACATTTAGGGTGATGAGGCAGGCAGGGGGGGCGCTCATGGCAATCTCGCTCGGGTTCTATTTCATATTCCCTGCAGCGGTCCTTTTCACAAAATACTACATTGTCGACCCTTCGCAGGATACAATACTTGCAGGCACATCGGTTGGGACTGCTGCTGCGCATGTCACCCATCTGGAATGCACCCCAACCGAGATGAACCGCAACGAGGTGACCGATTACATGGACGGGCTCGCAAGCCCGGGTTTCTACCGGCCAATACTATTCATAGTGCTTGTGAAGGCGGTGTTCTCGACCATACTTGCGGTGTTCATCACCCTTGGGTCAATACGCTACCTTGCATCATTGCTCGGTGCGGAAATAGACGTGAGCGCGCTTGGCAGGATTTCGTGATTGGATGGGATTGGGCATAATGAAAGGCGCATTGCTTGTTGCGTTTGCCGCAGCAGTGCTCCTGGCGCTCGCGCATCCTGCCCATGCATACACTACTGCGGATTACGAATCATATGGCGGGCTTGACGCGGACGACACAGTCTACGTCTCTGCTGAGAAATACCTCCTGTTCCTGCGGGGCTACTGCCACGAGACCATGAAAGGGCTTAGGATTGCTATGGGCGCAGGCGAGATAAAGGCGGGCAAGACACGATGGAAATGCACAGGGGTGATTTCCTGCATACTTGGCGGGCCTGGCTATTCGGTTTCGCCGGGCGCAGGCTACACATCGGTGATTGAGGTTGCAGGCATTTTCCTGAACTCCGCGACAGTTTCCACAGTAAGCGCGTTTTTCATGCACTTCGTGCTCCGCTACATATCCGGGGGGTTCCTGCTATTCTACCTGCCGCTCGGGCTTGCGCTGCGCTCGGTCTCAATCACGCGGCCCCTGGGAAGCACGCTTGTGGCAATTTCCCTCACGCTCTACATATTTTACCCATTAATGCTCGTGCTAAACAGCATGATATTCCCCTCGATTGCAGGCAACATACCCGACCTTGGCCCGTACTCAAACGAGCAGTACATGGGCGGGCTTGAGGTGATATACAGGTCATATGACGCGCCCAGCATGGATTCGCTTGTGAGATGGACTGCCTATTCGTTCTTCGGAGCTATTTTTCTGCCTGCGGTTGATTTTGTAATCATAGTGGCGCTTGCGCGCGAGACTGGGCACCTGCTTGGCGAGGAAATAGATATAAGCAGGCTCTCGCAGATGGTGTGATCATAATGGACGCAAAAAGAATCCAAAGGCTGCACCTATATGCGCTTTTCGCGCTCCTGCTGCTGCAGCCGTTCGTGCACGCGGATGAGGATTACGGCGGGTCAGAGATCCATGACATATTTGACCGCACGTGGTGCGGCAACCCGTCAAGCCCGCTTGCGCTCCCGAGCTGCGGGGCGGGGAACTACGGCTGGGGCGTGATGGCGCTTCTTGCGGTGCTCGCAGTTTTTTTTGCCCTAACCATAATCTACATGTTCGGGCACGGGTTCGGGCTTGAGAATGTGAAGCGCTTTGCGAAAGCCGAGTTTTACGAGTTCGGCGCCTCCACATTCATCATCCTATTCGTGGCATACCTGCTCTGGGCAGGGGGCAATATTTTCGGCTTCATAAACGAGAAGGTGATTGGGACAGGGAGCACCGTGATATGCAACGGCAGGGTCCAAAATGTGGTGAATGTGGGCGGGCCTATCGCAATCGCGAAATGCAACATACAGGACAAGATAATCCAGCTTGACAAGCTATATGACAGGGTGTACAAGAACAACATGAAAATCGAAACTTGGGCATCTGCCTGCTTCATCCTGTTCGGGGTGCAGATATTCTGCGGGGACTGGGTCGTGCACAGCGTGGTCGAGCAGGCGCACCTAATAGGGGAGAAAATTGTCCCGCTCCAAGTCTCGCTGCACGCGCAGTACGTATTGCTTGAATACATATCAAAGAACATGCTTGGGGTGTTCCTGCCGCTTGGCATATTGCTTAGAGTATTCCCGCTCACGCGGGGCATGGGCGGGTTGCTGATTGCAACCGCTCTTGGGTTCTATTTCGTTTTCCCGATAATATTCGTGCTGACCGACCCGACTTTCGTGAAGGCGGATTCAACTTTCACCCCGCCTCTAACGCAGGGGGAGGCGTGCTTCGATTCGTTCAAAGGGGCGACCGCGGTTTACAACAGCTTCCTCATGCCCTCTCTGGATTCTGTTGAGATGTCGTACGGCAGCGTCACTGACCTGCTCTCGCGCCTGACTGTGTCCATGATGTTCTACCCGTTCGTGGCGTTTGCAGTAACCATAATATTCATACGCTCGCTTACCCCTGTGCTTGGCGGGGATACTGGGGACCTTGCAAGGATGGTGGCAAAGCTCGTGTAAGGTGGATGGGATGGCTGGAATTAACAGGAAGCTCGCCCTTCTGGCGCTCGCGCTAGCGGTCACGCTGTTCCTTTCCGGCTGCGCGGACAACACGTTCAACACATGCTGCCTTCGCGAATTCGTCCCAACCGGCATATGCAAAGTGAGGGACGGGGCATCATACATCGATTACACTATCACTCGCTGCCCGTATGACATAACATCCGTGGCAGGGAACAACACGTGCGAAATAAACTATGTGCTCAACAATGGCACTACCATAGTTACGAATTTCACAATCTGCGCGCGCCCCTCGCCTGACCCGTGCGAGAAGAAGAACTGCACCGCGATGATATGCGGGGTGGGCAAGTACAACCCGCAGCCCACCATGAGCGCAAAAGACGCCCAGAGTGCGGATACTGGAAAGACCAGCTACGATTCCTCATTCGGCAAGCCTTCGCTTGAGGAGGAAACGATGCTTTACCAGACCACGTGCAGCTTCCTGCCACTAAACACAAAAGTGGTGCAGAAAATCAAGCGCTCGCGAGGCAGGCTCTGGATAAACACGCTGCGGTTCGGGGTGGGGAAAACCTTCTCGGAGTTCGAGGAGGCGCGGAACTACTTCCCTATGTCTGATGAGCTCTGCTACGGCAAGAAGGTGGGGCTGCTAAAGGAGCGGTACATGAACTATTACAATTACACGGATGCATACTGCACACCGTACGCGCCTGCGCAGCCGCGCTCGTTCTGCCCGATGTTTGGCCTGTACTTCAGCGACACGCCCTCGTGCGAGGCATATTGCGGAACTGGCGCATGCACTGACCTCCCTTCCGAGGACAAGTTCAAGTGCAGCACGCGGTTCCTGACTGAGAGTGCATGCACTTCTGTGTGCGGGCAGGCGTGCAAATTTTTCGCAATGAGGTACCTGTGCAAGGATTCAGCCACGGGTACAGTGTTTGGCAGGTACAACAACATAACCGGGTGCCAGTATGAATGCCGCGCACCCAATGTTCCTGCAGGCTACTCGTGCCAGCCCGAATACACTTCTCCTGCTGGACCTGGATATTACATCTGCCCTGCGGAATTCGACAATCCAGCATGCACCGGCGCCTGCAGCGCCGCGGACTGCACTCCGCTCACAAGGTATTACTGCTATGCGGATGGAGGGCTGCACCCATCGCGCGTTGCATGCACGCAGCAGTGCAGGCTGTATGACAACACCGAGTGCACGAATACCAACCCCCCGTTCTTCACAGGGCCTGACGGGAAATATGAATATTCAGTTGACAGTGCGTGGGGGGCAAGAAAATGCGACCGCGACGGGGACAACAGGTGCGAATCAACCTGCACCGGATACGAGGGCCGGCCCTATAACTCGGGAGACCCGGAATTCTCCGGTCCATACTGCAACAAAATATCGAATTCAGTTGAAGTGAATGCGGCATACTACCGCAATGACCTCGTGCGCCAGTACAACCGCACCTACTGGTCGGGATTCGAGGATTCGGAAGGCAACTGGGTGCAGGGAGCGCCTTTCGAATGCGCCTCCGGCTCGCAGTGCTACTCGGGCTACTGCAACAAGGAGGGGGGGCATGTGCGCGACACGTGCGTCCCGCGCTACGATGAGGGCGGGTACGAGATAGACTGCGCGTGCCATCCCACGAGCAGCGGAGGGACGAAGTGCGACCTGCCAGTCCCGTTCAGCTACCTCAAGCTCAAGGAAGTCTGCATCTGGGGCTCGTGGTGCACAGGCATCTGGGCGGACAAGGGGGTGCAAAGGGTGGATTCGGTCACGTTTGACCGGGATGGGACCGAAGTAGTGGGTTACCACCCAATATATGAATCCTCAAACAACCCGAACAACTATCCTACATCAGAAGGCTATCTTCTCGACCCGAGCAGCCCCTACCGCTGGAAGCTTGCGACAGACTGCGGCATTTCAAGCTACGTAGTCGACCCAAACCCCAACAGCGGCCCGGCAGGCTACAGCGAATATGACCCGACAGTTTTCATCTATCACGGGATGAAGCGGTGCAAGCATCTTATCTGCTCATTTATCATGCCATGCGGCTTCTATCCGCCATGCATTTTGATACTATATGTTCCATACGGCATGTACTATCCCTCATTTGACTTGGCATCCGGGCAGGTCCTTGAAACAGACCCGCGGCGAGTTATGTTCATGCGCGATACATCCTACCTTGCGAACAATGCCCCGCACGTGCACAGGTTCACGCTCGACCCGACGACCGCGTTCAGTGACCCAGCTGCCACATGCAAGTCCGATGACAACCAGCCTATGGTCGCAACGCACGGCTGGTGCGAGCCATGCACGTACTCCACACTTGCGTACCAGAAAATAGAGAACCATCCGGGCGGCACATACTGTCCGTGGTACCGCCAGCGCCGCTCGAACGAGGACCACCTTGATTACGGGTGGCTTGACCGCACGAGCAGCTGCCCGAGTGCATCGTTTTTCAATGAGCGCGGGATGCGCTGCAACTCAAACTCGCTTCCAGGGCTTACTGGCGGGCAGTGCAGGGGCTACCTGACATGGCCCAACATGTATCCGGATTACGCATACCTGAACCAGAAGCTTGACAATTACCTCAAAAGCGGCGTGATGCCAGTAGTGGATACGCGGCAGCTTGCGCTCTACTGCCCGCACTGGAGAATAAACTGGGCATCATTCACAATGGAAACCTACTACTCGCCTGATTGCAACAATGCGGTGCCAGGCACTGAACTGGACGAGTTCGTAGGGTGGTTCGACAACAAGGGAGCAATGATAAACCTGCTCGGCGATTTGGGCGATACTGGCAAAGCGAGCACAAAGCTTGTCATGTCTTCTGGAGTATGCCCGCGCTGCATAAACGCGTTCTCTGTCAGTAACATCGCAGGCGACCCTGCGACGCGCGAAACAAGGTGGGGAAACATACAGAGCCAGCTTGATTTGTTCTTCGGGAGGCAGGACCCGCCAACGCTTTACAGCGACCCCACATTCACCGAACCGGCCGGGGAGCTGGCAGAAATCATCGCAGTGGAATATGCTGACCCGCCCTCATCGCAGTGCGGGAATTACAGCGCCGCAGTCACCGACATCGCGGATTTCGCACGGCTGATGAACCGGCGCTACAGAAAGCCCATACTGGTATTCAACTTCCAGGTGAACCGCAATTGCGCGATTGGGGACATACGCAACCAGCTTGGCTACCTGTTCAACAATACAAACGAGCTCTCAAACTCCGGAACCATCGGGGTGATATACCAGAACTGGGCTCCAATCGACGGTCCGAACAGCGTGCTTGAGCCTTCGGGTGCACAGGGCGAACTGTTCTGCTCATTGCAGCAGAACTCGCAGAAGATGGTCGGGGTGACGCAGGCATCGGTCTACCTCAAAACGCATGCGGAGCAGCAGTGCATGTGCGAGCCATGCACGGATTACGAGGTGGTGCACGGGCTGTGCACACGGACGTGCGAGGCGGGCGGGGTGTGCCAGATTCCGCACGGCGGCACCATTGCTGCATCATGGAGGTGCCCTGGCCAGTGCATACGCGCGCAAACGTGCAGGCTGTGCACTGACCTTCCGGACACCAAGCTCGTATCATGCATCATAACCACAAAGTTCGAGACCATCGCCACCCCGCCGCAGAGGATAAAAGATCTCAACCCCCGCCTTGACAAGGACATAATCGCATCGCTCCCGCCGGATGAGAAATGCTGCTTTGAGGAGGCGGACCCAGAGGGCAACCCGCCTCCAGGCGGAGCGCCTGCCCCTGAAACGAAGTACACATACATAAAGAAGGAGGGCACACGGCAGGATTTGGAGCAGCTCATATACTCACGCACAGGCAACCCGACTCAGGTGTGCTCTGACAAGCCCATGCCTTCATCCGTGCCGCAGAACACTCTTGAGGACAAGCTAATCGAGTGCGCTGTGAGCGGCTAGCATTGGCGGTGGGTAAGGTTTATTAGGTATCGGAGCGCGATTTTTCCATGAATGCACGGCGCTATATCCCAACCGCCCTGCTGCTCCTTATGCTCATCCTTCCGCTCCACTCTGTGTACTATACCACCTACATCGAGCCTGCGATGGACCGCGGGAACGCGACAGTGCCTTCCGTAATAGAGGGTGTGGTGTACTATTACAACCAGAGCGGCTACCGCGCCGGGCTCCCGTCCGCGCGCGTGTTCATGGTCGCATCAAACGGAAGCTCGATTCCAAGCCTTTATACCAGCCCGGAACTGTTCTGCAAGCTTACTGCAAGCGCGGTCACAAACCACGAGGGGGAATTTGAAATAACCCTGCCTATCGGGGCGGACTCATGCCTGCGCTACTCCTTCTATTTCTGCGGGAACCTGACTGAAAGCGGAATGACCCCTGAAAAAGAGGAGGCTTACGCCAGGTGCATACCTGTGATGGTTGGCGGGGGGTACGCAAACCAAATCAACCCGAACAATGTTCCCTGCTGCGACGGGTCTCCAACATGCTTCTCAGCCCCGCTCCTGAATTACACAGAATCGATGGGCGAGTTCTATGACTGCCCGCCTGCTGTGCACGACCCAACCATTGAGCTGTGCTGGCCCATACTTTTCATACTCGGTCTGCTGATGGTCGCATCCTACGCTTCTGGGAAGAACCCATTCTCGTTTTTGGACCTCACCTCCCCGCGCCCGTCGCGCGGCAGGCCATATCAGATGAAAGTGAAGAACATGTCCCTTGATGCGATGGCGCTTGTGGCATTTGCTGACAAGGCTTCAGGCGGGTTCAACAAGACTGGGACCGGCTGGCTCACAGCCAAATTCTCAAAGCTCATGGGAAAAATCACTGCGCCGCTGGGATTCGGGAAGGCAAAGGAAAAGCTGCTTGGGAAAGGAAATGCCAAGGCGGACAAAAAGGCCGATGACCTGATGACAAAGACGCAGTCCGATACTAGCGGCCAGAAAAGCGGGTACACTCAGGACCAGGGGCGCGCAATAGCAGGGCTCGGCAGCCTTGCCGTCTTTTTAGTCCGCATGGTCGTAAGGGTCGCTCCCAAAGTTGCAAAAGCCGCAGTGAAAGTGACAAAGCTTGCTGCAAAGGCGGTTGCAAAAGGCGCAGCCGCGGCATGGAAAGGGGTGAAAAGCGCATTCACGAAGGAAGGGTTCAACAAAATCATGGCAGCGCTCAAGCACACGTTTTCATTGAATTCATTGAAAGGGTTCGGCAAAATGTTCGGGAAATTCCTTGTGCGATTGACGCTTACGGAAGCGCAAACGCTCGCCAGGGTCGGGCTTGAGAGCGCTGGGCGTGCGTTCCTTTACCAGCTGCCATTCTTCATGTACAATGGCATGGAGCGCGCGTGGGGCAACCTGTCAGGCCTGACCGAAAAGCAGATAAAAGAGCAGGCAAACAGCTATGCGGTCCAGGACAGGAACGGGCAGACGCACTACGTAAAAATCGAGAATCTTGATGACAAGACCCGCGAAGCGATAAATACTGGGAAAGTAAAGCTGGAGTTCGATAATGCAACTGGGCGCGTTTACGTAGTCGACAGCTCGCCTGAAGGGTCCATCATCGCATTCATTGCAACACCGCTAAAAGAAGTCTGGTACCAAACCCAGGTTTCAGGGCTGAATGCATATACTGCCCGTCTTGAGCTTGCCTTCTCAAGCATTATGAGGCTTGACTCGGAGCGCCAGCGCGACCTTATGGACCTGCTCGGCGGCCAGGCAAAAAATGCTGGCGCCAGGCTTGAGGTAGACGGGAAGTTCCAGGCTGCCATGCGAAAGGAGATTTACGATGCCGCGCTGCATTCCATGGGCAAGGAGGAGGCGGAGAGGCAGGCAGCAACGTTCGACTCGCTGGTGCAAAAGGGCAAGTACGACCAGGCAGCCATGCTCATGCTGCAAACAATGGCGCTGGATGCAGGCTCGGACTCGAGGTTTAGGGCGATTGCGGCTGGGGTATTGGGCCAGCTGCGCGACGGGGTATTGGTGGACAAGCTCAGTGAGAAGGAACACAAGGCGCTTTTAACGGCGCTTTCTGACATTTTAGGCAACTACGAGACAAGCAAGAGCGACCTGTCCGCAGCGGACAAGGCGCAAATCATGGATATCCTGTCCAAGGTTTCTGCACGAGGGGTGATGCTTGCATTTGTCGCTGAACGAGCTGCAAAAGCGCCGATAGCGCTTCGGCAGGATACCCAACATGCGCTTGAGGCACTGCAGGAAACGCGAAGCGACCTTGCCAATATCTCAAGCAGGCAAAACATATACTCAATGCTGATTGAAAATATCAAGATTCTATCCGATCCAATAGAGCAGAAGAAACTAGAGAAGAAAATGGAGCAGATGAATGCGCAGATAGGCGAACTTGGCTCTAGCATAGGGGCTAAGGAAAGCAAGCTTGATGGCATCAATGCGGAAATTTCCCAGCTGAATCAGGCACTGGCAAGCGGGGAGCTGCCGCGCAAGGAGCAGGAGCGGCTTGATATGCTTGAGCGCCAGTCTGCATCGCTCTCGCGCGAGGTCGCCCAACAGAAAACTGAATTATACACGCTTCAAACTCGCTCGCAGCAAATGGCCACTGCGGCAGTAGCGGTCCCGCAGGCATTGAACCAGGCTGCCTCAATGACAGGCATTCTGGCTTCCAACGAGCCGAACCGGCGCGAAGAGGCGAAGCTGGGAAGATACCTAAATGATGCAAACGACCTTCGCGCAGATGCGCACAACCTCGAGAATGGCCTTGTCCGCTCGCTTGGAGGCAGCCATGACTTGCAGGTCGCTGCGTATTTTGCCGCAGCCGGGGCAGCAAACTCATATGATGCGAAAATCACCAAATGCGAGCAGGAGATTGCGGCTGCGCAGAATTCCAACAATGCCAGGCTGGTTTCAGAAAAGCAGGCTGAGCTTGCGCACCTGAATGCAAGCCAGGGCGATGCAAAAGCGCTTGCGGAAAGGATAAAGGTAACATACTCATTGGCACCGCCACAGGAAGCGCCAGCTGAACTCAAAGCCTATATTGATAAAATGGGCGACAAGGTCCAGAAAATACGGAGCCACCTTGACAGGGCGTTCTCCGCAGAATGCGAGTTCAAGGAGAAGCTTGAGCGCAAGATGGTTTCCGATGCGAAAGACTCGCCTGCAGTCGCGTACGCAGGCGCGCTGCAAATCCAGGCTGAGAACCAGGCAAAATTCGAAGGCCTAATGGGCGAGGCTGCCGCCTTAAGGGCGCAGGCAGATGAAAAAAGGCGCGAGGCAGTCAAGCAGCAGGATGCGCAAAAGAATGATTTGGATGCTAGCAAGCTGCATCCAGAGGCAGATGCGCTTGAGGCGCAGGCTAAGCAGCTTGAAGACAAGGCGAACGCGTACAAGGCCAGGGCTGACGTAGCGGGCGCGCAGGCGGATTCGATAAAGGAAGCGCTGAACAAGCCCTCACTTGCGCTCTCAACCCTCACGCAGCTCTCAGAGCACTACTCAGCCCAGTCCAAAATATTGCAAGTGCAGGCAGGGTTGCAAGACGTCAAAGTGGAGGAGCTTGGAAAGCAGGCTGACTCATTGGCTGCCGAGGCTGTAAATCTGCGCGAGCAGGCAAAAGAGCCAGGCAACGCGCAGGCCGCGGATGATCTTAATAACAAGGCGCAGGCACTTGAGAGCCGGTCACAGGCTGCAAGGCAGGCTTCGGATTATGCTGGCATGGGCAAGGTTGTTGTAGCTGAAATAAGCGAACTGCAGCAGGCAAGGACGCTAAAGCCGCCTTCAGAAGATGCGATTAAGGGCGGAGGGGCGGCAAAAGATGTCCTTGCATACTCGCCTCCACACATGAGGGATGCGCCGCAATCGCCGACCGATGCGGCGGTTGCAAGGGCGGCAGAGGCTCTTGGGCCCGGGGCTTTTGTCTCCTCCTACATTTCAGCAAAACAGTTCTTTGCGGAGTCAGCAAACGCTCCCAAGGTTACCAAATGCGAACAGGAGCTTGCGGATGCGCAGAATTCAAATGATGCCAAGCTGGTTTCAGAAAAGCAAGCCGAGCTTGCGCGCCTGCGCGCACCAGCTGCAACTTCATCAGGAACACTTTACGAATACCACCTAATGTCGCTGGCCTCGGCGCTGCCTGCGGATGCACCCGGCGGCAGGCTTGGGGCAATGCATTCCCTCATGCGCGCGGACAACAATGCGGTTGATGCATGGGCTGACGCCAGCCTTGCATCTGCGCTGCGCACCGTGGTTCTTGCTAAAGCAGGCTCAAGCGACCCTGCGGGGAACCTTGAGACCACTCCTGTTCCGCTCCAGCCGACGACCCTGGTCAAAAGGGACGGACTTGTGCTGGGGATTGGGCAATTCGACGAGGCTACCGGGACATATTCCCGGGTAGTTGCATATGATCAAACGAGCGGGCAGTATGTCCGTAGTGGAGGATACGACCAAACAAGCGGGCAGTATGTCCCTAGTGGAGGGCAGATGTCAGGCGCTGATTTCGACAACATGCTGCGTGACCAAAACAACCAAGCATATATCAATAAGCTTCAGGCACAGCTTGGGCTGTTGCATGCACAGGAAATAAACAACACACTTGGACCAATCAGCAGGGAGGCGCAGGAAGTCCTGGTGCCTGTCAATTTCCGGGTAGGGCGTGAATACAACGAGGTACGCGCGCAGTACGAAGCGCTTTCACCGGGAATGCAGGGGGCATTTGACTGGGACCCGCGAAAAGAAGGGATCCAAAACAATTACGATTGGCAGGGAGCGATCCAGGCAGCGCTTCGGTCAATGTTCCCGGGGATAAAGAGCAGCGTCGCGGCCGAGCTTGACAACCGCGCTGCGCATCCGGCTGCGAATTTTTTGGAGACAATTGCGATGATTGAGCGCGAGGGGCACGACTTGACTGCAAATTCTGCGGCAATTGGCAAGCTTTATTCCGGGCGGCAGCTGGAATCGGTCACCCTTCTGAATATGGTGCAGTTTGAGCACGGGGTCGCAGCCCACATGAACAGCCTCCAGGACAATTATGATGAAGCTAAGGCCGAGCTTGACCGGGCGAAAGAGCGGTATGATGAAGCAAAGCGCAAGCAAGCAGAAGCCACTTCAGATGAAGGGAAAAAGGATGCTTCGCAGGAGCTTGCGCGCGCGCAGAAAGTGCTTGAGAAGGAGACAGGCGACTTCAGCCGCGTGGAGCACAATTATCGCATTGCAACCCAATACAACCAGGAAGCTGGCACCAACACCGAAACGATGCTAGACCTCATGCGGCAAGGCGACATCGGGGACCCAAGCGCGCTGCAAATTGCTGCAAACAGGGTTAAGTTCAATTCGTATGCAGCGCAAATGGCAGGCCTTTCGTTTGCCGCGGAAAAAAATGCCACGAGCCCGCCCGGCTATTCGGCGGATACCGGGTCATCGGAGTCGCTTCGTACTGCATCGGACAACTTGGTTAAACAGGCGCAACAAATACTGGAAGGGGTTGGGCCAATGCCACAGGGCGCAACCATCCCGCTGCACTACCAAGTGCAGGAGGCCGCGGCTCTCTCTGCCCTTGACTACCTGGCAGGCGATGGGCAGCGGCTTTACGAAGGGACTGTCAAGTTCACGCAAACGACCCCGATGAGCTTGGAGCAGTTCCTTACAAACCTCCACGACGCCCCGTTCCTGACAAATGCGCCGGTTGAGCAGATTCAGGAGTTGCTTAGGCGCAAGAAGGAGGCCGGGGAGGCAGGAGGGAAACTGGAAGAAGTAGTGACGGATACTTCCGGAAGGGTTTTGGCAGCAGATGCTACCGATTCTTTCATCAAAAAAGAATCGCAGCGTATTGCAGAAGTGTTTGGGCAGTATCCGGACCAGGATGCGGCTTCGCAGCAGGCGCAGGCATTTGCAAGGGCATACATCGATTCCAGCATGCGCGGAAATCCTGATGCAAGGGATGCAATGAACAAATTCATGGCCGATTTGCAGACGCAAGGTCCGACTCCGCAAAATCAGGCCATATCGCAGGGCTTTGAGAGGCTTGATGGTCTTAAGAAGCCCCATAGCTCAGATGAATCAAAAGATGCAGTAACCGACGCGACAATGCAGTTCTGCGAGCGGCTGCCACAGATTCGTGCTTCAGGCAGCACGGCACTCGCCCAGGCATATGCGGACACGTTCTCATCCGCATACGCTGGCGGGGGGCAGAGCGAATTCTCAGAAGTTGTTTCTCGGCTTGACAGGCTGAGTTCAGACCTTGCTTCAGGAAAAGGGGGCGAGGAGCCGAAAAAGGCGCTCTCGGAGCTTGAGGGAATATACAAGCTGCCCGAAGGCCAGCGCATGGGGGCGCTTAAGCAGTTCTCGCTTGGCCACAAGCCTGTTGCGAAAGCAAGCCAAGTGCAGACTGGCTCGGACGACACATATCCGCTTGCCGACCAGTAGCTTTCCGCTTCTATTTTAAACTTTTATAACTATTTAATATTCCATTAAATAGTCATTCAGGGGCGATTGCAATGGAAAAAATAAGGATTGGAATTATCGGCGTGGGAAACTGCTTTGCAGGCCTGATACAGGGGATAGAATACTACAGGCAGAACCCAAAAGAGCAAGTTGTAGGGCTGATGCACAAGAGCCTAGCTGGGTACTCGTGGGATGATTTGGAATTCACCTGCGCGTTTGATGTGGGGAAGAGCAAGGTCGGAAAGCCATTGCACGACGCTGTGTATGCAGAGCCGAACATGGTGAATTGGGTGAAATCCCTTCCAGTTTCAAGTGTGATTGTGCGCGAGGCGCCTGTTTCCGACGGGGTCGGCATCTGGGTCCAGAACAAGGTGGACCCGGTTGTGCAGACGAAAACAGAGGCGCAGCTCAAAAAGGAAATAATTGATGAAATAAAAAGCACGAAAACCGAAATCCTCGTAAATTATTTGCCAGTGGGCTCGCAAAAAGCTACCGAGTTCTGGGCGAATGTGGCGCTTGAGACTGGCTGCGCATTCGTGAATTGCATCCCCGTATTCATTGCAAGCGACCCAGTTTGGGAAAAGAAATTCGCGTCTGCAAAGCTGCCGATAATCGGCGATGACATAAAGGCGCAGGTCGGCGCAACGATTGTGCACCGGACACTTGCAAAGCTGTGCGACGACAGGGGCGCAATCATCAGCAAAACCTACCAAATCAACGTGGGGGGCAACACGGATTTCCTTAACATGAAGGAGCAGGAGCGCCTTGCCTCAAAGCGCATAAGCAAAACAGAGTCGGTTCAGAGCCAGCTCACAATCAGGCTGCCGCCCGATAACATATACATCGGGCCTTCAGATTTCATTCCATTCCTTGGCAACACGAAACTGATGTTCATGCGCATTGAGGGCAGAATGTGGGCAGGCATTCCATTCAACATGGAAGTGCGCCTCGAGGTGGACGACAAAGCTAACTCTGGCGGAGTGGTGGTGGATGCCGTGCGCGTTGCAAAGCTTGCCCTTGACCGCAAAATTGGGGGAGCAATAATTCCGACTTCCGCATATTTCATGAAACACCCGCCGCTGCAGATGAGCGACCATGATGCAAGGGAGAAAACCGAGGAGTTCATCACAGGGAAATAAAACTCTTCGAAGGAGCGGACCAAATGCTTAAACATTCAAAAAAAATAGCCGCAATGCAGCGGGCTGTAGGGGTGTTTTTTTCAAAAATCGACCCCAACCCGGACCACTGGACAGTGCTTGCAATCCCTGCATCTGCTGTTGGGTTCCTGCTGTTCATTTCAGGCCAGCCGCTTCTTGCGCTTGCCGCATTCGCCATCTCGATTGGGACCGATGCGGTGGACGGGGCGGTCGCAAGGCAGATGGGCAAGGCCTCAAAAGCAGGGGCTTTTCTTGATGGCATAAGCGACCGTTTTGCGGAATTTTTCATGATTGCGGGGTTCTTTTTCGTGCCCCTCCCAAGCGTATTGCTTGAAGGCGCAGTTTGGGCGTTATTGTGCATTTTCCTCGGGACTTGCATGACTTCATTTGTAAAAGCCTACTCCGAGCACACCGGGGTGCTTTCGCATAAATCTGCACTTGGCATGGGCGGCATACTTGAGCGGGCGGAGAGAACCGTGCTCATACTGCTTTCAATCGCAGCATTTGCCTACAATCCTCTTATCTCAACCGCGATTCTTGTCCTTGTTGCCGTTCTGGCAGCGGTCACGGTAGTGCAAAGAATAATGGGGACTATTTCCTAGGCTGCGGTTTTTCCGCGCAGCGCCTCTTTCCCGGAACGGGTAATCCTGTAGAACACGAACTTCTTGCCCGGCGTTTCGACGCGCTCGATCAGCCCTGCCTCAACCAGCTTGTCAAGGTGCTCAAGCGTGGTGGCCTTGCTCCTGCCGACCTTTTCCGACAGGTCCGTGAGTATTTTTTCAGTGTCCGAAAGCTCAGAGAGCAATTCCGCCCTCACTTCATTTGAGAGCGCGCGGTGCACGGTCAAATCCTGCGGCTTTAGCATGATTGCAATCGCGCCTGCCGCAAGCACGAGCGCAACAATAACGCCGAATGCGACTGTTGCAATGCCCGCCAAATCAAGCGCCCATGGCAGAGTCTCCCTCTTTCCGCTGCCATCTGCTTCTGCGCCTGACTTTTGCTGCGCTCCTACATACATGGCAGGTGCGGTAAGCGGCTCAATATTTGCATCCTGCGACTGCTCAAGCGCAGGCTGCGGGAGTGCTGGCCTTTCAGGCACCATGGTGCGAATCCCGCTGTCTGAAAAAAGCACAGAGCCGTCAGTTGCATCTATCACCACAAACGCATCAATCATCCTCGGGCGGAACTCAAGTGAAGCGTTCCTCCCGAACACATATGCAAGCTTAAACGAATCCGATTCCGGGACGTACCAATACGCAAGCACCAAATCCATGCCTGCAACATCAAGCGCCTCTCCGAATTCTGAGGCGGCTGAGGTTGCGCGAATCCTTGCCTGCTGCTCTGGAATCGAAGCTTGTGCCCTAATGGATGAAAAATCAAAATATTTGGTCCCATCACATGCTCCTCCTCCAAGCTCATTGGAAGAGACAAGCAGGCAGTTCCCCTCGAGCCTCCCGTCCCTAAAATGCGCCATGCCCTCATAGTTTTGAATCGGAATCCCCCTATAGCCCTGCCTGAAATATGCATTGACCACATCCCCTCCAGGGCAGGTTTCTCGCCTGACCGCATATACTTCGGTCACAAGCCCGTTCCCTGAAAAATCCGAGAAAGAAAGGGAATTTTTTTCAAATAGCGATTCGATGAACGCTGCCTTGTCGATAGGGGCTTCTGCCTGCGTGCAAGTGGCAAAATCAGCTTTTGTTGGCTCCTGCGCGAATGCAGGCGCAAGAAGCGCTGCTAGTGCGATTGAGAAGAGCGCCAATGCCCCAAGCCTGTTTTTTGCCATGCTAAGAGAAGCGAATTGGGCGGATATAAATCGTTCGGTTTTTGTTTGGCTTTATCTCGCCAATTTGATGTCTTCCGCAGTTACTGTTTTCCTGCCCGCGTGCTTGGCGAACTTTATCGCCTTTGCGGCTATCTCGACTCCTATTTTCTCAAGCACTTCTGCAAGCTCGCGCGCGGCGTCGTCGCTCACCCTCTCGCCGCCAGCCTCCCGGATAAGGCGCTCCACAGGGGCAATTGGAAGTATTCTCATTTGTACCAGGGGAGAATTCTCTTGCTACCTTAAAAAACATGAACCTCGCATCTTTTTGCATGACAAAAACCGCCCCTCGCGCATTCCAGTCCGCAATAGCCGATTCCGCAATTTCGCGGGGGAACACGCTTGCTGTGCTGCCTACTGGGATAGGCAAAACGCTGATTGCCATACTCGTGATTGAGCGCATGATGGGCAAGGGAAGGGTGCTGTTCTTGGCCCCTACAAAGCCCCTGTGCGAGCAGCATGCGAAAACCATTGAATACGAGCTGGGGCTGGAACTGGAATCGGAATCCCTCAGGCTTGTCACTGGCGCAATCGGGGCTAAGAAAAGGGCGGAGCTTTGGAATGCAACTATTTGCGTTTCCACCCCGCAGACGGTGCGCAACGACATTGAGAAAGGGAGGATGGCAATAAACCATTCGCTCTGCGTTTTTGACGAGGCGCACCGCGCGGTTGGCAATTACGCATATACTGGGGTGGCAGAGGCGTGCCACAAGGCAGGCACCATGGTGCTTGCGCTTACCGCATCGCCAGGCGGGAACCGGGAGCGGATCCAGGAAATAGTCGATGCGCTAGGGGTTGCGAACATAGAAATCCGCACAACCGAGGATGAGGATGTTCGGCCCTATGTGAAGCGCACGGACATAAAATGGCTCGAGGTAAGCCTGCCAAAAGGGCATGCAGAGGCAGTTTCAATGCTTCGCGAGCTTGTGGCGCAGAGCGCGCTTGCCCTGCGCGAAATGGGCTTCTTTGCCCCTTTCAACTCAAAGAAGCACCTTGTTGCGCTGCGGGCGAAAATACTTGCGACCAAAAGCGGGGTGAAGTATGCGGCCCTTTCGCAGCATGCCACGCTATTTGGCCTGATCCACCTGCTTGAATTGCTTGAAACGCAGGGGACTGGCGCGTTTCTTGCTTATGTGAAAAAAATGCGCGGGAAGGAGACTGTCACAAAGGCGGCAAAACGGATACTATACGATTACCGGTTTGCGAAAATCTTGGAAATGGTCTCAAACTCGGAAGAGCACCCCAAGCTTGCGCTTCTTGTGTCCGAGATAAAAAAACTGCCAGGGAAGAAAATAATAGTGTTTGCGCAGTACCGCGACTCGGTTGCAAGGATTGTGGAGGAGCTCTCGCGCAACGGGATATCCGCAAAGCGGTTCGTCGGCAAAAAGGAGGGGGTGACTCTTGCGGAGCAGCAGGAAACAATCGGGCAGTTTAGGCGGGGTGATTTCCAGGCAATGGTCGCATCTTCCATTGGCGAGGAGGGGCTTGACATACCTCAGGTGGACACCGTGTTTTTCTTCGAGCCAGTGCCCTCGGAAATCCGCTCCATACAAAGGAGGGGCAGGACAGGGCGCGGAGAGGCTGGAAGCGTGGTGGTGCTATTCACAAAAGGCACAAGGGATGAGGCTTTCCTGCATGCGTCGCGAAGAAGGGAGCAGAAAATGGGTGCAATTGTTGGCAGGATGCAAAGCCAGCTCTCGCTGCAGAACTTGAAAAACTCTCAAGCTGAGCAGAACGCGCCAAAAACCGCACCAAAGAAGCGGACCCAGAGCAAAATAAGCGATTTCATGCGCGGCGGATGAACTCTTTTTTATTCTTGCCTCCCGATTCTTCCCTTATGGCGCACGAATTCCATTCCATGGCTGCAAAGGACGCGCTTTCTGCTCTTAGGACTTCACCAGAAGGGCTCTCGCAGGAGGAGGCATTGCGCAGGCTTGTGGAGTTCGGGCCCAACCATGTTGAGCCAAAACAGCGGGCAACCTGGCTCTCCATCCTTTCGCGCCAGTTCAAGAGCATTCCAATTTTGCTTCTTATTGCGGCTGCGGCAATTTCGTTTGCAATCTCGCACACCCTTGACGCAATCGCGATAACGTTTGCGGTGGCGCTCTCAATCTCGTTCGGGTTTTTGCAGGAGCACAAGGCGGAGCGCGCGCTTGAGGCACTGGCAAAGCTCACAGTGCACAAGGCGCTTGCAATACGCGGCGGAAAGGACATGCTGATTGATTCAAAGGAGCTGCTGCCAGGTGACATCGTAATTGTGAAGGAGGGCGACCGCGTCCCTGCAGACTCAAGGATAATCGAATGCGCGAACCTGCTCACTGACGAGGCGTCGCTCACCGGGGAATCGCGCAGGCAGGCAAAAGGCGTTTTGCCAGTGAAGGCAGGCACGCCGCTTGCGGAGCGCACCTCCATGGTCTATGCAGGCACAGTGGTGCTTGCAGGCGCTGCAACCTGCGTTGTTGTCAGGACAGGGGCGCGCACTGAGTTTGGGAAAATACAAAAAAGCATCTCAGCCCCGCAGGAAGGCCTAACCCCTCTCCAAAAAAAGCTTGACGATTTCGGCAAGCAAATCGGGATTGCGGGCATACTGCTCTCAATAATATTCTTTGCAGGCGGTGTGCTCACAGGCCAGCCAATCTCATCTGTATTTGTCCTTGCGGTTGCGCTAGCGGTCGCTGCAATCCCGGAAGGGCTCCCAACAATAGTCACGCTCACGCTTGCAATCGGGATGCAGAAAATGGCAAAGCGCCACGCTGTGGTCCGAAAACTGCCTGCAGTTGAAACGCTGGGTTCCGCAACTGTGGTCTGCACAGACAAGACAGGCACGCTCACCGAGAACAAGATGTGCATCACTCGGGCGTGGGCCGCAGGGTGCACAGTCAAATTCACCGGAACAGGGTATGATACGCGCGGGTCAGTGGCATTTGAGGGCAAGGCACAAGGCGCAGGCTGCAGGCACGACCTGGACGCGCTCTTTAGGGCAGGCTCGCTCTGCAACAGCGCGCACCTCGTGTTTGAAGGCGGCTCAGCAGTCCCTGAAATTTCCGGCGACCCGACAGAGGGTGCGATACTCGTTGCCGCGGAGAAGCTTGGAATAAGGACGCACGAACTCCATTCCTCGCAGCAGCTTGTTGCGGAAAACCCGTTTGACCCGGGCAGAAAGATGATGACTTCAATCCGAAAAGAGGGCGGGGGGTTCTTTGCATATTCGAAAGGGGCGGTCGAGTCCATCCTGCCAAAGTGCAAATTCATATTCAAGGGCGGGAAAAAATCAGCCCTCACAATTCCCGAGCGGCGGGAAATCGAGCGGGTTTCGCGCGAGTTCTCGCGCTCTGCGCTGCGCGTGATGGCATTCTCCTGCAAGGGGCTCTCGCGCAAGCAATCAGGGAAAGTGCATGATTCTGACGAGGAAGGAATGGTCTTCCTCGGGCTTGTTGGGATGCAGGACCCTCCTCGGGGCGAGGCGGTTTCGGCGATTGCAAGGTGCAAGGAAGCCGGCATCCGAGTTGTAATGATCACCGGGGACGCGCACCCGACTGCGATGGCGATTGCAAGGCAGCTTGGGATGGTGAGCCAAGATTCCGAAGGGATGGAAGGCAAGGATGTCGATTCTCTGTCAGATGCCCAGCTTGCGCAGGCCGTTGGCAGGGTGCGCGTCTTTTCGCGCGTCAGCCCGGAGCACAAGCGGCGCATAGTCGAAGCTTTTTTGAAGAAGGGCGAAGTGGTTGCGGTCACAGGGGACGGGATAAACGATGCGCC
>JAGVHI010000019.1 GCA_020056635.1 archaeon
TATGGAGTCTTGCTCCAGCCCAAGGAGCGCGCAGAGCTCGGATGTTATATGAAGCGTCCCAAGCGAGTGCTCAAAGCGCGTGTGCGTGGCGCACGGGTATGCGACGTATGCCATGGCAAGCTGGCGTATCCTGCGCAGCCTCTGCACCCCGGGCAGGTCAAGCACGGCCTCCTCAAGCCCGCCTATTTGGATGTTCCCGTGCAATGCATCCTTGATCACAACCATAAAAACACTCACGCAATTGAGTAGAACCCCTTCCTGCGCTCGATTGCCTCGCCCGAATCGCAGAGTATCACAAGGGCTACAAGCGCAGCGTCCTCATTTAGCCCTGCTGATTTTGCAATCTGCTCAAGTGAATGCCCTTTTGAATCCAATAAAGGGCGGATTTTATCCTCGCATGATGAGAAGAAGCGCTTGGAGGCAGCGTAAAGCTTCTTGTCAAAGGCGCGCACTCCGACTGCCGAGCCAGATGAGATTTTTTCCTTGAGCCTCTCGTGCATCATGCGGATGTCGCCCTCCTTCTCCACTATGCAGTACCCCGCCTGCTCGAAATGCTCGTATGTGCTTATTGGCGGGAGGGCAGCGCTTGGTTTTTGGGGCATGGGCTCGGGGTGGCCGTGTTTTGCAGGGGGCGTTATAGGCGGCTGGGAAGCAGGGTGCGCAGGCTTTTGGGGGGAAGCCAAGCCTGGCTGGGGAGCCTGCGCTGATGCGGGCTGCTTGTTTAGCATTGGGTAAACGCTGTCGGGGATGTTGTACACCCCTCCCTTTGAGTATTTGCCCCCGAAAAACGCGAATATGAGCTTCTTTTGAACCAGGGACTGGAGCACCCGCTTCTCCTCTTGGGAGAGCTGCTTTTCCACTGCCGAGGGGACCCTGTCCTGGAACTTTATTTGCGAGAGCTTGCGAAGCAGTGTGAGCTCCTCTGTAGATGGCATGCTTGGAATTGGAGCCTGCTGCACGGGCCGCAAAGCCCCCTGCCATGCATTCGCTTGTGGCGCGCCTTCCTTTGCAACAAGCGGGAGCATGCCTTCCTTTGCAATCAGGAAAAACCCGTCGCGCAGGTGGAAAATGTCATAGGCAGAGGATTCGGAAATGCCGTGCTGCTCGCAGAACTGCGATGGCAGCTCAAGTGAGATGCCTTCCTTGCCTTTGGTGGATTTGATTTTCATGCCAACACTTTTTTTTCGTAAACTTTCCCGTTCGGCTCCTTCTCCGCAAACACCTGCGAAGAGAGCCTGTGCACCTCGAGCGCAGGCGAGCTCCACATTCCGCCCGGGAGGCCCGCCTTTTCGCAGGCTGCAACCAGAAGCTCCTTTGCAGAGTAGTTCTGCTCTGCTGCAAAGGCGGGGAGGATTGCCGCTTCCGCTTTTCCATATTTCACGAAAGCCCCGTCCTTTCCCCTTTGCAAAAGCCTGCCGTATTCCGCAGTGGAGCTCGCGCTTATTCTGTTTTGGGCTATTACCGAAATTTCAAGCACTGTGTTCGATATTCCGCCGTTCCCAAGCTTTGCGATGGTTTCCGCAGCCGCAAACGAGGAGCCTGCGACCTCTTCTACAAGCCCGCGCGCCGGCAAGTGCGACCCCTGCTCCGCAATGCGCTCCAAAGAGGGATGCGACCGCACGGTCACGTATGCTGCCGATTTTGAGGCAAGCGCCTTCTCCTGCGATGCCTCCACCAGCCCCAAAGCAACAGAATCAAAGCATCCACAGCCCTCGCAGCTTTCCCCTTCCCGCTTGCCTGATTTGGACTGGAGGTAGGAATCGATGGAGTACCTTGCAAGCTTCACAAGCGTAGCCCCTTGCGCTGCCGTTAGCCTCCCCACGCGCATTATACACCCGCCAAAGCTTATAAATTTGGGAGAACCCTTTATGCCAAGCGGATTTTAAGGAAATAAGCAGGTGTGAAAATGGAATTTTTCGAGCGGATTTCACAGGTGAAAAAGCCGGAGTCAGACCTGCTGACCGCCCTTGCGTCCGAATACTCCAAGATAGGGGGGGATTTCGGGTACGTGCCTGTGCAGTCCGCGCTCATGCTGCACCTCATGAAAAAGGACTCAAAAGCTGGATTTGAGGTGCAGTTTGGAAGCAAAGAGGATTTTTGCGAATCGTTGCGCAAGCTCGTGGTTTCGGACTGCGACATCTGCTTTTTTGTAACAAGCTCAAAGGCGCACAAAATGCAGCTTGAAGACATACGCAAGCTGCTTTATGCGAAGTTCAATTTCCAGAGCAAGCGCTTCGTGCTAATCGATATTGAAACCGAGAAGCGCCTGCTCGTGAATTTCGAGTCCGAGAGGGTGCAGAAGGGCTTCTACGCGTCCGCAAAGCAAAAAAGGGAGGACGGGGAGGCGCGCAGGGACGAGGGGAGGGTTGGCAAGCCCCTTTTCAGGGAGCAGAGAAGGCCCAGAAGGAAAATGATTTACGGGGACCCCTCGAAGCACAAGGATAACGATTAAATAGAAAACTTCGATTAAGGAGTATGGAATGGTGGGTTGGCGTCACAATTGTCCTTGTTTTCGTTTATATTCTGGGTTTTTACCTTAATTATGGGTGCCAGCCACATGCTTGGCAGGAATACAAGAATTTCGGGAATCTCACCATGACAAAAAAAGCATGTGAAGAATTGGGCGGCAAAATAGCTCCTTATTCTTTCGGTTCCACGCACGATAGAAGTGATAATATGACGGGAGTATGCTTCCTGCCAACAAAGGATTTTGGGAAGAGTTGCTCAAATTCAAGCGAATGCGAAGCCTATTGTGTTATAAGCACGAATGAGACGCGCAACATTCTCTTTTATGATCTCTGTGGATATGCATCAGCAATAGGAAAATGTAGCGAGTGGAAAATCTCAACGAGCAACTGCCTGCCCATCGTGACAGAGGGAAAGATCTACAAGGAAACAGAATGCGTAACCATCAACTAGAGAGCATGCAATGGCTTGGCTGGCGAGTAGCTTTTTATTCATTCTTCGAGTAACTTCTTCTGATGCCTCGGTAGCTCAGTTGGTAGAGCGGCTGACTGTTAAACCTAAATTCTACAGTAATCAGCAGGTCGAAGGTTCAAGTCCTTCCCGGGGCGCTCTATTTTTTCCTAAAACTTGTTCCGCTCGTCCTCCCGCATGCGCATTAGCTCCCTGCTCTCTTTCTCAGGCGGCTTGGACCAGAGAACGCCATGTTCCCTTTGCGTGAACCGAAGAACTAGCCAGTAGAGCGCATAGAGGATTATGATTGCACAGACGCTGACTATCAAAAGCTGGTACTGCTCGTATAGCTCCCTGCCGAAAACCGCAATCCCGATTTCGTTTATTTGCCCAAGTTCGAGCATGAAAACCGCCCTGTGCCCTGTTTTGATTTGGACAAACAACATCGCCCGCATTTAAATTCCTTGCGAGGGATACTCCTTTCCGGGGGATGTTCATGGAGAAAGCGCCTGTAATTCTGCTCGTTGGCATGTTTATGTTTTTTGCGGGCTGCGCGTCTGTGCAGGAGCAGCCCAAGGCCTGCACAAAGGAGTACAACCCTGTGTGCGGCGTGGACAATAAGACTTATGGGAACCCGTGCTTTGCAAATCTCTCTGGCGTGGCAGTAGCAAGCGCGGGAGAGTGCCCAGAGGATTCAGTCTGCCTTGATGTGTACAACCCGGTGTGCGGCTCGGATGGGAAGACTTACGGGAATGAATGCTATGCAAGGCTTGCAAACGCGAGCGTTGCGCGGGAAGGCAGGTGCGACGAGCCTGCCCCGTGCACCACCGAATACGTGCCTGTATGCGGGAAGGATGGAGTAACCTATGGGAACATGTGCGCTGCGAACCGGTCAGGAGTTGTTGTGGATTACGAGGGGAAGTGCTATGAGAGCAACCAGAGCGCCGCGCCCAACCAGACCGGGATTGCAAATCCCGCTTCAGTATATTGCAGGGAGCATGGGGGAAAATTAGATATTGTAACGGATGCAGATGGGAACCAGAAGGGGTTCTGCACCCTTCCAAACAGCATAAAATGCGAAGAGTGGGCGTATTTGCGGGGCGAGTGCCCGAAAATACTAATCTCGCCAGAGGCGCTTGCTGAACGCCCTGACGCCGCCAAGTGCTGGATTGTGAACGAGGGAAAAGTGTATGACATAACTTCCTACATAGCCAGCCATACAGGGGATGCGCAGGCTTTGATGCCCTACTGCGGAAAAACAAGCGGGTTTGAGCTGGTTGAGAGCGGATTGGCTTCCCAAGTCATGGCAGCTGCAGAGCTGCGAGGCGAGCTTGAAGGGGGTTAGGCAAGAAGCTGGGGCGCGAACAGGAGCATGAGCCCGATTATGAGCAGCAGCGCCCCGCCGATCATTTTGCAGTATTTGGCGTATTTCTCCCCGAGCGAATTGGTAACCGTCATTGCGGCAAACCCGAACACAATCAAATCGTCCAGCATGAAAAATATGTCGTAGAGCAGGATATAGCCGTAGTATTCAAGCGATGAAAGGTTTGATAGCGCAAGCACCTGCGTGAACACCGCCGGGATGGCTGATGAGCACACGAACTCGATTGAATTCACAGTGAACGCAAGTGTGATTATTGCCAAAATTGTTGCGATGTTGAGCGGTGCGGAAACTATGTGCGCCATGCGGTCACGAAGCCTCTTTTTCCCTTCAGAGCCTGTGACCTTGCATACTATATTGCCTTTCGTATCCAGGTATTCTTTTACTGAGAGTATGCCGCCCCCAAGCGCCAATAGCCCGATCAGTATGGTGACTGGTCGCACGTACCCAAGGAACAGGAAAGCGTTTAGCCAAGCGGTCATGAAAAGGAAGTAGAGTATGCCGGATGCAAGCACGAAAGTGCCTACTATGAGCCAAATCCGGAAGCGGTCGTTTGCCGCCATCACAAGGCTGATTAGGTAAACAAGGACCCACATTGCGCACGGGTTGAACCCGTCTACCAAACCAAGCACAATTGCAAGCAGGGGCAGCGAGAGGGAGGATAGGTTCACCTGCCCGGCAAAAGGGATGTAAATGCTTGAGAGCAGCTCGTCTTTTGTCTGGGCCGGTTTGTTGCCAGGCTCGCCGCATTTGCCTGCCAGGCAGTCGATTACCGCTTGCCTGATTGGCGGGCCAGATAGTTCGCGCGAGGCAAAGCCTGCAAACATCCGGTTCCCGATGAATGTTGTCGGGGTTCCAAGCTGCGCTACTTTGCCCGTGGCATTCTGCGCCATCTGCTCAAGCAACCGCCTCTCTTGCGGGATTTCCACATTGTGCGAAATTATTGAGATGTTGGGAAACTCCAGCAAAAGCGCCTGGTTGAACGGCTTTTGCTCTGCGCAGTGCGGGCAGGTAGGAGAATAAAAATAGTGGAGGGTGAGGGCAGTGCCCCTTCCCTCCGCTCCCGGCTGCTGCCCTTGCGAGAAAAACAGGAATAGACCGAGCACCAAAAGCCCGAGTGCGAGGTAGCGGTTGAATGGGAGGGAGAGGAATGATGAAAGTTCGGTAGAAATCTGCTTGAGCATCGTATCCATCCAAAATATGGATTGCAAGGTTATCTTTTTATTCTAAAGCCGCCTAATCTGGAGCTATGAGGTTGTTTGGGGCGCTTATTGCTTGCATAGTGCTGTTCTCTTCAATCTACGCTGGCCAGATGGTGAAATTCATCTCCCCTAACGCAGGAGACGTTTCGGATGGCGGCACAGTCGACTTGGGGGCAATCGGGCCGGGGCAGACAGTGATAATTGCAATCGACCCGAGGGTTTCTGCGGGCGGGAAGCATGGGATTGGCGGGCTCTACGACCAGATTGTAGTCCTTGGCGTCCCTCAGGGATGGGAATACAAGAACAGCAAGCTTTACGGTAACCCTATTCAGGCGGAAGTGACGGCAAGCAGGGATGCGCCCGACGGCCAGTACGAGATAGATGTTGAGATAGTGGATGAGTACGGGCTTGAGGAGCTTGGGAACTCCAAGGTGAAGCTGCTTGCGCAGGTCAAGCGCGACGTGATGGGCATGACTGTCGAGCCGAAGTCGCAGGAAATTGGGGCAGGGCAGCCGGCAAGGTATACCATAACAATCAGCAATACTGGCAGCGCAAACGACATTTTTGAAGTGAGCGCTTCCGGGGTGCGCAACTGGAACTTCAAGAAAAGCATCTATATCCCATCAGGCTCATCGAAGCAGATAACCTACGAGGTCGTAGGTGACGAGGAGGAGAGGTACAATGCCGCAATTGAGGCGCGCTCCGCGTCTTCTGACCTGATTTACCGCTCCGAGAGCGTGGAGCTTGTGGTGAAAGCCAGCGCAGCATCGGACTTCAAGGCAGCGACACGAGGGCTTCTAATATTCCCGATAATCGAGGGGCCTGTTTACTATTTATTCGGGCTTATTTCAAACTTATTCTGATTGCGCAGGGTGGAGCATTTGGATTCCGAATCCCTTCCAGAGTATATTCCAACCGCCGTTGCCCAGCCTAGCGCAGAGAGGGTATATGCTGCCAAGCTTGCTGCAAAAAAAATAATGGCGAGAAAAGGGAGATGTTCGCTTGAGCAAATAAAGAGGGAAGCAAGCCAGGAATTCAGCGTAAAGGGGGTAATTAGGAATTCCGAAATACTCGCGCAAATACCGGCAAGAAAAAGGAGCGCAAAAATACTCTCGCTTCTTCTGATGAGGCCGATGAGAACCATATCTGGCATTTCCCCGGTTGCAATCATGAGCAGGCCCCTTGAGCTCTGCCCGCATGGGGTGTGCGTCTACTGCCCGAAAGGGAAGAATGCATCGCGCAGCTACACAGGGCACGAGCCTGCGGCAATGAGGGCTATACAGCATGATTATGACCCGTACGGGCAGGTAAGCGGAAGATTGGGGCACTACCATGCGCTTGGGCACGTTACGGACAAGTGCCAGCTCATTGCGATGGGCGGGACGTTCCTTGCGCAGGATAGGGAGTATCAGGAATGGTTTGTAAAAAGGGCGTTTGACGCGTTCAATGGGAAAGAATCGAAGGGGTTGGAAGATGCGAAAAGAAAGAATGAAAAAGCAAAGAACCGCGTAATCGGCATCACATTCGAAACCAAGCCGGATTGGGCAAAGGAGAAGCATGTGGATGGGATGCTAAGGCTGGGGGGCACGAGCGTAGAGTTGGGCGTTCAACAGCTTTCAGACAAAATTTATAGGAAAGTGAACAGGGGGCACACGCTTGCGGATGTGGTGGAAGCTACGAGGATTTGCAAGGATGCCGGGCTCAAGGTAACATACCACATGATGCCCGGGCTGTTCAATTCCCCTCAAGGCGATGTGGAAAATTTCAGGAGATTGTTTTCGGACCCGGGTTTTCGACCTGACATGCTCAAAATATACCCGTGCTTAGTGATGAGGGAAACCCCTTTGTACAAAATGTGGAAAGATGGGAAATTCCAGCCGTATGATACGGATATGGCTGCGAATGTGATTGCGGATGCCACTAAATACATTCCGAAATACGTGAGAGTGATGAGGATGCAGCGGGACATACCGACGCACCTGATTTCCGCAGGGGTGATGAATAGCAATTTGACGCAGGTGGTTGAGAAGAAATTGCGAGGGAGGGGCGAGAGGTGCAATTGCATCAGGTGTCGGGAAGCGGGATTGGCAATGATAAAAGAGGCGAGGGTTGCAAAGGATGCGGAATTGCTGCGGATGGATTATGAAGCGAGCGGAGGAACTGAGATTTTCCTTTCATACGAGGATGAGAAAGAGAATTTGCTGATAGGGTTTTGCAGGCTGCGGATTCCGAGTGGAAAGGCGCACAGGAATGAGATTACAGATAAGACAGCGATTGTGCGGGAATTGCATGTGTATGGGGAGGAAGTGGGTGTGGGAAACGAGAAGGCGAAAGCATTGCAGCATAAGGGGTATGGAAGCAAGCTGCTCATTGAAGCCGAGAGGATTGCAAAAGGGGAGTTCGGGAAGAAAAAGATGGTCGTGATTTCAGGCGTGGGAGCGAGAGAATACTATTACAAGCGAGGCTACAGGCCAGACGGGCCGTATGTGAGTAAGGGTCTGTAGGAAAAGAAGAATAAAATGAAAAGAAGGATGCAAAATTTACCTTGCGCTCTTCGCCATGCGCTCTCCTCGCGTATGGCTCTCGCTCTTGAACTAATTCTCGCAGAATAGCTGTGGCTTACCTGGCAGACTTCGCCATGCGCTCGGTCTCATCCCTTTTCTTTATGGCGTATGAGCTTGCCACGTCGTTTTTGGCTGCAAGCTCAATTTCGTCTGCCAGCGCATCCGAGAGCGTCTTTTTCTTATCAAAGGAGCCCATAATGGCTGCAAGCGTGATGTTGCGCAATGCCATGTCAAGCCGCCGCTGCGCCGATACGTCCACTGCAACCTGGTAGGAGACGCCGCCGAAGGATACGCGGGTGAAGTCCTCGCGCGGGGCTGCATTCTGTATCGCATCAATCAGGACCTGAATCGGGTTCTTCTTCGTCTTGTCCGCTATTTTCGCAAATGCCTTCTCGACTATCCTGAGCGCCTTGGATTTCTTTCCCTGAAGGGAGCCGTTGGTCCGAATCACTTTGCCGGATGTCTTCTCGCCGGTCCCGCCGCGCATTAGCTTGTTCACCAGCCTCTCCACAACATTCACGTGCCGCTTTGCGAACTGCTGCTTTGTGTGCCTCCCGTGCGAATGGGGCAGGACTACGGGGTTTAGGCTCACGTACCTGGCAAGGCCTGGGTCATGGACAGACACGCCCTCGTAATCGTACTTGTTGAACAGCTTTTCCATGAACATTACCTCTTGGGCTTCTCCTTGCGCTTCTGCACCAGCATCTGCAAATCAACGCCATTGACCTTAATCACCTTGTAGCGAACTCCTGGAATCGAGCCCATCTGCCCGCGCTGGCTGCCGCCCAGCCCGTCCACAGTGACCTCGTCATGCTCGTCTATGTAGTTTATTGCGCCCGAGCGGGGGGCAAACGCGGTGATGGTTTTCCCGTTCTTGATGAGCTGAACCTTCACGCACTTGATCAGGCCAGAGTGGGGCTGCTTCTGCTCGAGCGATTTTTTCTCAAGCACGATTCCCTTTGCCATCATCGAGCCCTCCAGCGGGTCGAACTTCTCCTTGAGCTTGAGCTTCTTTCGCTTCCAGGGCTTTTTGAGCCAGCGCTGGCTCTTCCTGCGCTTCTGCAAATCCCTTCCAGCAAATTCTCCGTATCCCATATATGCACCAATTATCTATGCTAAGACTTCAAACTCAAATCACAGTTGAACTTGCGCAAAAGCAGGGCGCGCACGACCTTTATGCGGTCGCCTCCCCGGCCAATGGCCGAGCCCCTGTCCTTTCCGTCAACCGTAACGTAGGCTGTCTTGGTATTCATTTTCTCGTGAATGTTTATATTCCTTATCGGGACCTGCCCGAACAGGTTCTTTATGAACTGCGAAATGTCTTCGGATTCCTCGAACACGAGCACCTGACGCCCAAAAGCCTGGCGCACGCGCGTGATGTTCGCCCCCTTCTTCCCAATCGCTTTTCCCAAATCCCCTTCCCCTACTGTGAATGCAACAGTGCCCTCGCCGATGTGTATGTCCGCGACCTGCGCCCCAGTGATGGACTCAAAAAGCGCAATCGCCTTCAAATCGTCGTTGGTAAGCTCAATTGTCATTCATTCACATCATTTCAACCCTTTTGCTCGCTCCAGATGGGCACGCTCGCAAAAGCGTTGACGGAAAACATCTTGTTCTCAGTCGCATAGTAGCATCTCATTTCTTTGCGAATTCAAGGATGTTTGAGTTGCCCGAGTCAAGCACAGCAAGCGAAGAGACCACAAACGGCTTTCCACACACCGAGCCAAGTTCGCGCGAATCCCCCTCGAACTTTATTATCGGCGTTCCGGAGAGCTTTGAGTAGTGCTCCAGGTCCGAAACAAGCGATGGTGGGCAGTTGCTTGAAACAAGCACGACCTTTGCCTTGCCAAGCAGTATGCGGGAGCGCACCGAGCGCTCGCCCATCTCGACCTTCCCTGTGTCCACACACATGCGGATTGCCTTTGATAGCGTTGCATCGTCTGCCTTTTTCCTTGCCATGTAAATCACATCCAATAAACTTCACATTTTCATTTTGAGCTTCACAAGCCCCGTGCCCACTGGCACCGTCTGCCCGATTATGATGTTCTCGGTAACCCCAATCAGCCTGTCCTCTTCCGCGTGCACAGCCGCGTTTATGAGGTGCTTTATTGTTTCCTCGAATGCCGCGCGCGCAAGCACGCCCGCCTTTTCGCCAGAGAGCCCGTGCCTGCCGATGGATTTTATCTTCCCATCCATCGTCATGGCGTCAGCAAGAAGCATGCAATGGCGGATGTCCACGTTCAGGTTCTGCATGTCAAGCACCTGCTTGAGCTCGTTTGTGAGCGACTGGCGCGCAGCCTCCACACCAAGCACGCGCTCGATTTCCTGGATGTCGTTGGTGTAGGTCTTCTCCGATATTACGGAAGGGTGCTTCATTATTGCGGCAAGGTTCGAGCCCCCAGTCCTAATCCGGTATGTCCCGTCCGCATTCCGGATTATCATTGTCCTGCTGATGCGCTCGATTCCCTTTATGTGAAGCGAGCGCAGCTTGTTTGTCAGCCTGCGTATGTTGCGAAGCGAGGTGGTTTTCGTGGGCTTGATGACAAATACGTTTTTTTCCTCGCCCTCGGAAACTGACGCGAGCTTCTGGATCTTCTTTTTTATGTCATCAAGGCTGATTTGCTCCTCGGAGATGGTTTTCTCATCAATCGCGATTCGGATCAGCTTCTGCGCAAAGTCCTCCTCGATTGTTGCAAGCGAGGAGAGAAGCGTTGATTCCAGCCCGTGCGCAATCTCGCGCACCTTGGGCTCGCTCTTTGAGAGCTCCTCTTTTATGTAGACGTCCATCAGGGGCTTTTTTGGCTCCTTTCTTGCGTCCACAAGCTCGATTAGCCTTGGCAGGCCTGTTGGCACTTGCTCCGCCACGCCCGCATAGTGGAAGGTCCTCATTGTCATCTGCGTGCCAGGCTCGCCTATGGATTGCGCGGCTATGATGCCGACAGCCTCGCCCGGGTCCACGCTCCTTGCTTTGCTTGCCATGATAAGCCCCCCTAAACGTCAGTTTCTTCCTTGCGCTCTGTATCGGGCGCTGCGGCAGTGGATTTTATGCCCGCTTTCATCGGGTCCACCGCATCCCCGCCAAATAGGAACTGCACCACTACCCCGCGCGAGTCGCGCACCGAGAGATCCTTCATAACTACCATGTCCTGCAGTGCGTTAATCAGCCGCCGCTGCATGTAGCCGGAGCGCGCTGTCCTAATCGCGGTGTTCACAAGGGATTCCCTGCCCCCCATAGCATGGTGGAAGTATTCTGTCGGGAGAAGCCCTGAGCGGAACGAGCTTGCGACAAACCCGCGCGCAGCGGCGCCCAAATCTGAGGGCCTAAAGTGCGGGAGCGTGCGCTTCCTGTAGCCGCGCGTGACGCGCTTTGAGCGCACAGCCTGCTGGCCAACCATCGCAGCCATCTGGATCGCGTTTAGCAATGAGCCCCTTGCGCCGATTTTGGCCATTATGATGCTGGTGTTCCTAAGCCCGAAGTTCTTCTCGACCACTTTCCCGCCGTCGTCACGAGTTTTGGAGGTGATGCCCATTATTTTCTCCTCAAGGGACTCGCGAAGCGTGCGGCCGGGAAGGCGCTCAAGCGTCTTGTTTTTGTATTGTATCACTGCCGCATCGATTTCGCGCCTCATCAAATCCTGTATCTCCTCGATTTTCTTGGTCGCTTCAGGCGAGAGCGAATAGTTTGCAAGCGAAACCGAAAGCCCGGTCTGCGTGACCACCTCAAGCGCCATTTTCGTGCTTGCGTCTATGAAGCGCCTCCCTGCATCGTTCCCGTGCATGTGTATGATTTTCTCAAGAATCTCGTTTTCGTATGATTTGCTCTCTATTGAGCCGGAGAGGAGAACCCCGTCCTTGATTATTATCTGCTCGCCAAGCCGGCTCTTCATTGTCATGCTCAAGTCCTTGGGAAGCAGAAGCGAAAATAGGAGCTTTCCGGACCATTTGCCGCCCCTGTCAGGCGCTGGAAGCTGATAAATCCCTGCGATTGCAAGCAGCTGGCATGCGTGCGCGCGGTCATACTCGGTCTCGTCGTTTGTGAGGAAGAACGCGCCTGAAACGTAATCCTCCTGCGGCTTTATGATCGGGTGCCCGTGGCGCGGGGAGATTATTTGGTTGTGCACCTTCATCAGGTATTCGGCCTCGACACGCGCCTCCTCGGACTGGATTACGTGCATGTTCATCTCGTCCCCGTCAAAGTCCGCGTTGTAAGGCGGGCAGACCACCGGGTTTATGCGCAATGTCCTGCCGGGAAGCACCTTAACAGTGTGGCACATGATTGAAATCCTGTGCAACGAGGGCTGCCTGTTGAAAAGGACAATGTCGCCGTCAATCAGCTGGCGCTCGATTGTGAATCCCACGCCTAGGCTGTCAAGTATTTCCTGGCGCGCCTGGTCCGTAACGCGGATGCGCTTTCCGTCCGGGCGGATTGTGTACTCCGCTTTCGGGTACTCGGTGCTTGAAACGTACTGCTTGCACTTTTCCAGGTTCCAGCTGTTCACCTTTATCGGGACTGTGAGGTCGGCTGCCACTTCAGGGGGGACGCCCACCTCGTCTATTGAAATCATGGGGTCTGGCGAAACCACTGTGCGGGCTGAGAAATTCACGCGCTTTCCGGACAGGTTGTACCTAAAGCGGCCTTCCTTCCCTTTCAGCCTTTGCGAAAGCGTTTTTAGCGGCCTGCCTGAGCGGTGGCGCGCAGGCGGGATGTTGGCAGTCTCGTTATTGAAGTAAGTGGTCACGTGGTACTGCACCAGCTCCCAGAGGTCCTCTATGATGAGCTGCGGCGCGCCTGCGTTTATGTTCGCGTCCAGCCGCTGGTTTATCCTCATTATGTCCACGAGCTTGTGCGTGAGGTCATCTTCGGACCGGTCTCCCGTATCAAGCGTGATTGACGGGCGCACGGATACAGGAGGGACGAGAAGCGCGGAAATCACAAGCCACTCTGGCCGCGCGTACTGCGGGTCAAAACCGATAACCTTCAAATCGCTGTTCGGGATTGCGGCAAGCCAGTCGCGAACATCAGTTGGGAGCAGCTGCGCCTTATCCAAGGAAAATGTGGTGGGCTTTAGGTACTTTACCTCCGGCACTTTTTCCCCGCAGTGCGGGCATTTGTTTGCGCGCTTGTGCTTTATCTCGCCCTCAATGTCAGCATCTATCATGGCCGCAAGCTCGGTAATCTGCTTCTCTGAAATAAGAACGCGCTTGCAGGCATGGCAAGTGGATTTGAGTATGAAGTAGATTACCTTGCCAAACTCGGGGTGCACCACAGGGCGCACAAGCTCGATGTGCGCAAAATGGCCAGGGCAGCTTCGCAGCTTCCCGCCGCATGTTTTGCACTTTAACCCAGGGTCAATAACTCCCATCCTCGGGTCGACCAGGCCGCCGTCTATCGGGTAGGAATCGTCGTTGTACGTGTCCGGAACTGTGATTTTCGCGGATGATAGCTTCCTTACCATCTCTGGCGAAAAGAGGGTGAATTTCACCCTGTCAATCATTTTTTGGACTATCATAACTATACCTCATGCCTTGTCGCGGAGCAGCAGCCTCGGGAATATGTGCAGCGACTTTATCTCATCTAGGAGCAGCTTGAACGCATAGCTCATCTCGACATAGTGCAGGCTAGTGGAGTCGCAAAGCGCGCAATAATCCCGGTTCTTCACATGGTCATGGATTGCGATTGAGCCGCACTTGTCGCACACAAGCTCGTAGGTCTTGTCCGACTCCTCAAGCAGCCTCTCTTTTAGCAGCATGGATGCGCCATAGCCGATCAGGCAGTCACGCTCCATCTCCCCGAACCGCAGGCCGCCTTCCCTTGCGCGCCCCTCGGTAGGCTGGTGCGTGAGAAGCTGGACCGGGCCCCTTGAGCGCACGTGCATCTTGTTTGAAACAAGGTGGTGCAGCTTCTGGTAGTATATCACGCCAATGTAGATTTTTGCTTTCATGGGCTCGCCGGTCGTCGCATCGTAGAGCACTTCCTCCCCAAACTCGTCAAGCCCGTTCTCCTTCATCGTTTTCTTGAACTCGTCCTCCTTGTCCCCATTGAACGCGGTCGCATCCGCGAACTTCCCGGTGTAGCATGCTGCCTTGCCCCCAAGCATCTCAAGCAGGTGGCCCATAGTCATGCGCGAGGGGATTGCGTGTGGGTTGATTATCAAATCAGGCACTATGCCGTCTTTTGTGAATGGCATGTCCTCCTGCGGAAGCAGCAGCCCGATAACGCCTTTTTGCCCGTGGCGCGAGGCGAACTTGTCTCCCTGCTCTGGAATCTTAATCGAGCGTATCCTGCACTTCACTAGCTTGTTGCCGGAGAGCGATTCTGCAAGAAGCACCGAATCCACTGTCCCCCCCTCGCCCCCTTTCACAGCCAAAGAGTTCTCGCGCTTGCGCTCCTCGGTCACGCCGAATACCGAAAGCTCCTCAAGGAAACGTGGCGGGGAGGTCTTGCCAACAAGCACATCCTTTGAGTCGACATTGGATTCCGGAATGATGATTCCATCTTCTCCGAGATGCCTGTATGCCTTTTCCTCCCTGTAGCCGTGCGTAGTCGCAGGCGGGATTTCGAACTTGTCGCGCTGCCCGCCGGGGTACCTGCGCTCCTCGGTCTCATGGGTTTTGTAGAAAACGCTTCGCCCAAGCCCGCGGTCGACGGCGTTCCTGTTCATCACAAGGGCATCCGCCATGTTGTAGCCGCGTGCCGTGGTGATTGCGACCACGAAGTTCTGCCCTGCAGCATGCTCTGCGAATTTGAGAATCGAATAAGGCCTTGTCTGCACAAGCGGCTGCTGCGGGTATACCATGATGTGCGAGCGCGAATCGGTGCGCATGTTGAAGTTCATGGCATACGTCCCAAGCGACTGCTTGGACATGGCGCACGCCATCGTGATCCTCGGGGATGAGTTGTACTCCGGGTACGGGAGCACTGAAACGGACACGCCCACGATTGAAACCGGATCGATCTCAAGGTGCGTGTGCTCAGATGTGAGGTCAGTGTCCCGAAGCGCGATCAGCGAGTCCTCCTCCTCTTCCGCATCCAAGTATTCTACAACGCCTAGCTTGATCAGCTTTTCCCAGCTCATTTCCCCGTTTTTGAGCTGCTCGAGAAGCGAGGGGATGAGCTTGCTCTGTCCGTTCTCAACCACTATGTATGGCCGCCGCGCCCGGCCTGAATCGGTGTTTACGTAAAGCTCGTCGGTTTTGTAGTTGTAATGGAAGTTTGACTGGTGCGAAATCACGCCAGACCTGCGCTTCTCGCGAAGCTCGGCAAGCGTCGCCTCCCCGTTGTCCGCAAACCCGATCAGCCTTCCATTTAGGAACACACTGCACTTCTGGCCCGCTGGCTTGAGCATTTTTCTCCTTTTTTTGGATTTCATGGCCATACGCTACACCGCTAGAGGCTCATCTTCACATTGAGCTTGTTCACCAATAAGGCCTCGATGTTCTCTTCCGAGTCCCCGGTCGAAATTTCGCAGAGAAGCGACATGTTCTTCACAAGCGCGCAGCTTGGCCCTTCGGGCGACTCGTTCGGGCAGAGCTTGCCCCAGTGCGTCCCGTGCAGGTCCCGCGCCTTGAAGTGCGGGTGATTGCGCGAAAGGGGTGAAATCACCCTTCTAAGATGCGAAACCGTGGAGAGGTAGCTTGTCCTGTCAAGCAACTGCGATACGCCTGTCTGGCCCGCAATCCAGTTGCCCGTGGCCATGGAATAGCGAATCCTGTCCGACATTGCATCAGGCCGAACGAGAGTTTGCACCACAAGCCTCCTGCCCCTCGCATCAGCCCTTCCTGCCTGGTATGCGACATCCTTTACAAGGAACTGGAATGCGTACCTGAAAAGCTCCTCCATCAAATCCCCGGAGAGCTTGATGCGCTTGTTAGCGTAATGGTCCTTGTCATCCTGCGGGAGGTCCTTGTATGCGACCGCGATTCCCCGCTCCGCCATCTTGCAGAGGTAGTAGGCTTTCTTCAGCCTGTCGTTGTCACCAGTCCCGATGTGGGGGAGAAGGTAGGTGTCAATCAGGATTTCAGCGCGCTTCTTGCGGTATTCCTCGGCCTGCCCTGGCGCAGCCTTTTTCCCGATGTACTCCATCGCGTCTTTGAGGTTGGTCGTTTCGTCCTCTTCCAAATTGAGCAAAATGTCGGAATGCACCTTTGAATCCTGAACGAATGCCGCAAGAATCTCCTCCTTGTGCTGCAGCCCGAGCGCGCGCAGCGTTGCAACAAGGGGCAAATCCTTTGGCGCTGCAGGGAACACCACGCGCAGCAGGCCCTCGTTTGTGCGCTCGACCGCGCACCGTGCCCTAAACCCGAACCGAGTTGAGAAAACCTTGGATGTGATTAGCGTGTTGTCCTTTTCCTTTGAGACCATTATCCTGTTTGGCGCAAGGTCCTCAATCGAAACCAGCACGCGCTCCGAGCCGTTTACAAGGAAGTAGCCGCCCGGGTCAGCAGGATCCTCGCCCGCATCGATAAACTCGTCATCGGTCATGCCGTTTAGATGGCAGAGCTTGGATTTGACCATCACGGGTATTTCACCTATGAACACTTCTGAGTAGGTTTTCTTTTCCACGCCGTTGAAAACAGGGATGATTTCGAGGAAAACAGGGGCGGCATAAGTGAGGTTCCTAAGGCGGCATTCGGAGGGGAAGATTGGTCGGCGCGAGCCGTCGGCCTCCACAATCATCGGCTTTTCAAGGCGCACGGCGCCGAAATGGAGCTCGAACCCTTCCACGGACGGCTGGATTGCCCCCTGCCGTGAAATCACGTTGCGGATGCCCTCATCCACAAATTTGTTGTAGGATTCAAGGTGCTGCTTCACAAGGCTGTTTTCCTTGAAATACGCAACCAGGAGCTCCTTTGGCATGGACATATAGTCACCACTCGCATATTTCGGGACCGCGCACTATCGCGGTTCCTTCTTGTTTGCAGCGCGGGCTTATTTCACCACAAGGCGGTAGTATGTGTTCTCGCTTGTGATTTCCTTCCTTGTAATCCGGACAACGTCGCCGAGCTTTGCGCCCAGTTCCTCGATTGCCGGGTCATCAGCGTGTATTTTCGGGAGCGCTCCTGGCAGCACGCCAAGCTTCGAGAGCACGTCCTCTGCCTCCTTCTGCTTGACTACTTCGTGCTTGGGGACAAGTTCGTGCTTAGAGATTAAGGTATGGGATAAGGATTTGGATTCTTTCAAAGCACCACCGCTAACTAACTGCGCGGACAAATATTTGGAGACAAATGTTTAAAAAGGGGCATGGAAAAGCGCATTTCCTCGGAGAAGTAGCATTTAAATAGATAAATTGACACAATAATTGGCAGCTGAAGGCGGGTTGGATGGGCTTGATACTAAGGTCGCTTGCTGAACACACATTCCCCTATTCCAAAATAGGGCACGTGCGCGCTTCGAGCTTTTGCAGGGCTGTTTCCAGGTATTCGAAAATCAAGGGGCGCGCCCTGTTCGATTCCTCGCTTTCTGGCGCGGCGGATAGGGAAAAGCGCGCAAGGCAGCGCAAGCGGGCCATGGTGTTCCGCATCTGCAGCAAATCCCTTTCGTATGATTTTGAGAATGCTATTGAGAGGAGGCGCGCTGCAAGGATGGCAATGAAGGAAGTGCAACCGCTTATAGAGGATGCAGTAGCGTATAAGGAAATGATGGGCGAGGGCAGGCAGAATGTTTTGTATTCACTGTTCAGCGGCGCGCTTGGGGTATGGTTCCTCCATGATATCCTGGTTGCGGGAAACCTGCTTACCATGATTGCAGGCGCCTTCGCCATTGTGAAGGGCTATTCTTTTGCAAAAAAAGCCGATTCGCTGATTCCGGAGGGGATGGATGGAATGGTATGGCACGCAGAAATGGTCGCGCATGAATTGGGCTTGGCGATTTGGAAAGTGAAAAATAAGGAATGTGAGATCACTAGCCAGGCTGCGCCTTTACCTTAGCGACAATAGGCGCGCTCTGCGTGAGCTGCACCCCTACTATTTTTGAGCCGTCCGCAGTCATGGTCACCCCGAGCGCAACGTCTGCCGCGGATAGTATGGTATCATTGTGCGTGACAACTATGAACTGCGTGCGCTTTGACATCTGCTGCAAAAGCGAGCCCAATCGTTTGGAGTTCTCCTTATCCAATGCAGCATCTGCCTCATCAAGCACATAGAATGGCGCTGGCTTGAACATCTGGATTGCGAATATGAACATGAGCGCAAGCAGGGATTTCTCCCCGCCAGACATGGAATCTATGTACTTGTCCTTCCCGTCCACGCGCACTTTCATCTGCAATCCGGAATTGAACGGGTCGGTTGGAGTGTCCAGCAGCAGGAAGCCCTCGCCGCGCATAATCATGGAATACAGCTTTCGGTAGTGCTCGTTCACCACTTTGAAAGTGTCCAGGAAAATGCTTCGCTTCTTAGTCTCTATCTCATCTATCATGGAGAGCACTGCCGCACGCTCGGTCGCCAACTGCGAGACCTTGCCCTTCACTCCCTCAATGTCCTTCTTTTTCTCCTCGTAGAGCTCGGGCGCCTTTAGGTTCACAGCCCCGAGCGAGCCCATCTTGGCTTCAGCGCCCGATGCTTTCTGCTCAAGCTCCTCGCGCTTTGCCTCGAGCAATTCCACATCATTGTACTGCTCGGACTGGGCCTTTAGGTCGATAAGCCTTGTTTCGACGGTTGCTTTCTTTACCTCGGATTCTGTGAGTGCCTTGTTGTGCTGGTCCTTGCCAAGCTGCAGCTTCCCTTTTGATTTTGCAATCTCCGCAATCTGCGCCTCAAGCTCGGTGAGCTTTTTGTACAGCTTCTCGCTTGCTGCTGAGAACTCCTTTAGCTCCGCCTCAAGTGCCGCGTGCGTTTTGGAATCCGCCTCAGCTGACTCCTCAAGCGCCAAAATTTCCTTTTTTGAGGAATCAAGTTCGGATTGCACTGAATGCCTCTCCTGCGAAAGCGCTGAGAGCTGCTCGGAGCACATCCTAAGCTCGTTCTGCTTTGAATCAAACATCGCAAGCAGGGAGGATGCGTTTGACAGGAACGCACGTATCTTTTCCTCAAGCTCGTTTTGCGCTGCGGAGCGCGCTTGCGCCTCGTGCGAGAGCTTTTTCTCGAGTTCAGCCCGCACTGATACCAGTTTTGCAACCGATGCTTCCAATTCCTTTTTCCTCGTGCCAAGGGATGCATGCTCGGACTGGGAGGAAGCAAGCTCTTTTTGCGCGGTTTTTAGCGCCTCGAGTTCAGACATGTTTTTTGCGGATTGCGCGCTTGCATTCTCCATCTCAAGCTCAATCCCCCTTGCGCGGACCTCGTACTCGGCTTTCTCCTTTCGTGCTTTTGCGCCATCTTCGCGCACCGAATAAAGCTGCTGGTATAGCGAATCGCGCTCTGATTTTATAGAGTTGAACTCAGCCTCAAGCCGCTCAAGCGCGGCCCTTGCCGCAATCCCGGCTTTCATGCTCCCCCCGGTTATTATTCCAGAGCGCTCGAACACCTCGCCGTCCGGAGTGACCATGCGCGCTTTCCCTGCGAATTTTTTCGCCGAGTCCATCCGGTCAAACAGGAGCGTGTCGCCAAACACGAATTGCATCGCGTTGTAGAAACGCCTGTCGAATTCCACGCAGTCAAGCAAAAGCGAGATGCAGCCTGGCGAGTGCGCTGCGCCTGAAATGTCGCCTTGCGTCACGCTCACCTTGTCAAGCGGGATGAATGTGCACCGGCCGATTTTTTCGCGCTTTAGGTATTCGACGCACTCCTGTGCAGTGTCAATGGAATCGACAACCACGTACGAGAGCCGCTGCCCTGCAGCAGCCTCGATTGCAACCGCATGGTGCGAATCGAATTTTATGAGCGAGGAGACTGTGCCGAATACCCCCTTGTTTTTTGCAGCGAGCACCTCGATTGCCCGAAGGGCGGGGTTTGCGGACTGGGGGGAGACGTTCACGCGCGAAACAGTGATTTTTTCCCGCAGCTCAAGCGATTTCCTATCCACGTCCGCAAGCTTGCGGTTGAGGCTCTTCTCCTCATCAAAGCACTTTTGGCTTTCGCGCTCAAGCATTGCAATGTCCTTTTGTAGGCTCTCGACCTGCGAACGCAGGTCCTCTGTTGGCAGTGTCCTCTGCTGGGTTGATTTGAGCCTTGAGAGCTCCTCGCCTCGCAGCCTAATCGCCTCAGTCACCCTTGCAATCTCGGCCTCGGCTTTTGCAAGCGCCGCCTTTCCCGACTCTATCTCAGCAGCTATTTTTTCAAGCGAGCCCTTTGCCGCATTTTCAGCATGTGTTGCGCCCTTCTGCCCCTCAAGCGACTTTGCGGACTTGGATTCCTCCTCTGCCTTCTTTTTTGCATCCGCAGCCTCTTTTGAGATTGAAGCCACTTTTGATTCCAGTTCCTTTTGCTGCTTCCCGAATGAATTGAGCCGCTCCTTGAGCTTTTCAATCCCTTTTTTCTTCTCAACGCTCCCGGTTTTCGCCTGTGCTATTGAAACTTTGAGCGCTTCCATCTGCGAGAGCAGCGTTTCGCGCCTTCCGCCCCTGCCCAATTGCTTTGTGAGCTCCCCCCGTTTGCCCTCAAGCTCGGAGAGCTGCGCGTCCACTTTTGCAATCTCTGATTCGACTTTCTCGATTTCGCCCCTTGCCTCGAGGTATTTTTTCGAAATGTCATCGTGCTGTTTCTGAAGCTTTGTAAGCTCCATGTGCACAAGGGTTGCGCGCGAGCGCTGCAAATCCTTTTGCGCCATAAGGTATTCGTTCGCTGCGTCCTTCTCCTGCTCAAGCTGGGATAGGAATGCCTCCCGCTCGCCCAAAACAAGGTTTGCCTCAGTAATCCTCTGCTGCACAGAGTCAAGCTCGCCGATTGCCTCTTTTTTCTTTGCCTCGTATTCCGAAATCCCTGCAACCGAATCGATTATTTCCCTTCTTTCCTTGGGGTTCATGTCGATTAGCCCCTGGACCTGCCCCTGGGCGATTATGTTGTGCGCTGCCGGCTCAAGCCCAAGCGGGCGCAACGCCTCGATTATGGAGGTCCTTGTTGCATGGTGCCCGTCGAGCTTGTACATCACTTTTGCGTCGTTCCCGTCCATGCGGATTGCGCGCCTTATCTCAAGCCCTTTTTCCTTGGAGCCAGCCTCATGCCCGTCAAGGTAGAGCATTACATCGGCTGTGGAGGAGGACTGGTTTATCAGTTCGGAAACCTTTTTTGCGCGAAGAGAGCGAAGGGCTGTTTCCCCTAGCGCGAAGCGTATGCCATCTATGACATTCGACTTGCCGGAGCCGTTGGGTCCCGCTATGGCAACAAAGCCTGCGGGAAATTCGGCGTCGGCGTGCTTGAAGGATTTAAATCCGCGGAATCGGATTCGCCGTATGCGCACCATGCACTGATCGCCGACTGTAATGGACACAAAAAGGTTTATCAAGGTTGTGGAGGGGCAGCAAGCGCTTTCGGCTGGAGCTTCGTACAGATTACGGGGTGCAGGTTACGGTGCCGGGGTAAACCCATACATTGTTTGTTTCGATGGATTCGGGAACTGCACCAGGCGGCGCATCGGCAGTCACGTTGAACTGCAGGGAGCCTGCCGACGGGCATGCCACATAGATTATGCTATCGATTGCAGAACCGATTATTATGTCGCCCACCGGTATATCGTAGGAGTTGGTGCCTAGCCTGACCCGTGTTGTTGAGGGGGTCGCATTTGCCCATACCGCAGCCCCGGTATTCCGTGTTGTGATTGTTATGGGGAAGTCCACCCCCACATTGTGGGGCACTGCAAGAGGCGCAGTATCCGCAGTTGCAGTCAGGTCTGCGCGCGCATAGCAATTTATATCCCTGGTAATTGTGTTCGATTCGCTCAGTTCCGGTATTTCGGAGTTTGCATCCGCCGTTATGCGGATTCTTGTTAAGCCGGGTGAAAAGGCGGGCGGGCAGCTCAGCGTTGTAGAGCTGACAGCCGAATACGGCGGGGTTATGCCGCTTGCCCCCCTTACTCCAAGCCCGGGTATCGGCAGGGAGACAAGCTGGAATGGGGGGCCGGACACATACCCGTAGCTGACATTCGTAGTAGTTGGTTTATTGACATTGGGGCCTGTGCTTATCCCGCCAATGTTCGAGATGTTTATGTTTACTGTGAATGGCACGCCCACGTATTGAGTGGAGCTTGGGGGTGTCCCCTGCCATGCAGGCACCACATCCGCAAGTGTGCAGTTGAACCTCATCGAAGTCCAATTATTGTTGTTCTCATTCGATTCCGTCACTGCGGAGACGGCATCCACTATCATGTCAAATGTCCTAATCCCGCTCCCATTGCAGACCATTGACGGGAAGAATATGTCGAGCTGGCACGGGGTGAGCGGGGGGGTAGGATCGGCATAGAGCGCCTGCCCGGAGAATAGAAGCCCACCGTACGGAGTGGCGCTAATGTTGGTCTGGGTTGCAGTGGAGGTTACGTTGCCAGCATTCCCAACGTGCATGTTCCATTGGAAGCCGGATACATTGTACATTGCTATGTGGCCGAATGCAGGGAGGCTTACAAGCACTGTAGTGAAATAGTTGGCGTTTATCCCGTGGTAAACGTGGACCAGGTCCGGCAGGTAGCCTGGAGGGGGCGACCCAACGCAATTCACGTAGTTATATTCCCAAAGGTTGTTCCCCTCGCCTGCCCCTTCCGCATTTGTGTTCCTCGCATCCGCGCGTATTCCAAGCGTGTTTTGCCCCGGGAAACTGCACACAAGGGTCACCTCTGAGCGGTTGTTATTTCCACTAGCAAGGGACGGCACATCCGCAAATGAGGCGTTGCTCACGGCATTGCACATGTATAGCTGTGCGGAAGTGTTCGAGGGGTTTGAGCCTGCGACCCCTATATTGTAAGTCGTGACATTGATTGTGAAGGGGACGCCTGTCGGAACAGACGCCGGAAGCAGCATGGGGGTGGTGTTTGCGACAAGGTCCGGGGTCCCTGCCACGCAGTTGAACGTGTACGAGTTCATGTTATTTATTTCGTTGGATTCTGAAACATTCGTCCTGTTGTCAGCAATCACGCGGATGATCCTGCTGTTGACCGGGATGGTGCAGTTTATCACTATTTGCGAGTCGAACAGGATTCCTGGCGCAATGTTGGGCACTGTTATGTTTGCTGTGCTGCTGCCATTCACAGTAAAGCCTAGAGATACTGCATAGACACGCGTGATGGACACGTTCACTGACGGTGCAGTTCCGGTGTTGTTGGTCCTGACCGTGAATGTGGCCGGGACGCCCACAGTAAGCGACACAGGCGGGGATGGCATGAAGGCGACTAAATCCGGCATGTTGACACAGGTTGTGATGTAACTCCATGCGTTGTTGTTTTCGATGGATTCTGGCTCCCCATTGTCATAGTCTACGTTTATAGTGAAGTTTGATGCGCCTGCAGACGTGCAATTCAGGGTGACGCTTAATGAGCGGGATGCCCCTGCGGCAAGGCTTCCCGCGCTATTGGCGCTGACTGGGTTTGAAGTGCCCCGAGAGAACGAATAATTCACGCTCACATAGCCGCGGCTGGTCCCATAGCTCCCGTTGTTCGTGATGGTTATTGGCACTGTGAAAGGCACTCCGACAATCTTCGGGGGTGAGAGGGCAGTAACAGACCCGTTGGTGATGAGATCCGAAAGCCCCCCACAGAGCCCTGCATTGCATACCAGCCCGGAGCAGCATCCACTGCCCGGGCAGATTGCGCCAGCACCGCCGCAGCAGGTCGTATTGGCGAATATGTAATTGTTTGAATATGTGGTCTCTAGGAAGTCGTGGCAGCTGTTTATGCCTACGAAAGCCTCTACAGTGCCGCCGGCAGTGGCAAACCTGCAGTCAAGAGAGTATGAGCTGGTGACATTTGCCCCTGATGCAAGGGAGGGGGTGCCAGTCCTGCCACCGTTCGCCACATCGCCCGTGGAAATCTCCCTTGAAGCCCATGCATAGGGCTGCCCAGGTATGTATATGCCTGAAATAGGATCAAGAATCAGTGGGTTTCCGTTTGGCCAAACGGATGGGTCTGGTGCGCCTGCACAATTCGCGTTTAGGTCGTTTAGCGCCGGGCTGGAGCCTGGGCCGTTATTCCGCACAATGGTGTATGCGGTAGAGAAAGTGCCGACTGGAACCTCTGGTGGGATGGAGCCGTTCAAGAGAATCTCAAGGTCGAACGGCATCGCACAGTTTATGCCATAAATTCGCATGTTGCTCTCGTTTGATTCAGTTACATTGTTGTAATAGTCTGCAATGAGGGTGAAGTCAAATGCCCCTTCAGCTGCGCAATTGAGCATAACATAGTAGCCGCCATCCGCGCTGCTTGCAGGTATGAGCGAATAATAATGCTCGCCATAAGGAGCGCCATCCACTGTGCCGCCGCCAAATGCGGCGCGCGTGGTGCTTGATGCCGCATCCGCGCTGCCGATGTTTGAAGTGAATATCCGGACACCAAATGGGACTCCAACTGCGTGTGAAACTGACATATTTTCAGGCGCCGTATCCGCAACCAGGTCCGCAATCGGGCAGGAGAGAATTGGGAAGAACTCATTGTTGGTTTCGTCGCTCTCCGGGACTGTGTTTAGCGAATCTGCAATGACTTGGATGTTTGTTGCATTCAAACACGCAAACGGGGGAGTGAACTCCTGCGAATGGCTCGGGTCCAAGATCCCGATATTAGCAGCCCACGTGCTTTCGCATGCAGGAGCAGTGCAGCCCAGCCCGCGCCAGCTCACATTTGCCCTTGAAAGCATGGCAGGGCCGGCTCCTATGTTAGATATTGCAAATGTGGCGTTCGAGAACGGGTCCATGGGCTGAGTGGTCGCAAGAATCGGAACCAAATCCGGCTTCTGCCTGCATTTCCCCTTCGGGCCAGGGTCGTAGCAATATAGCCCTTCGCAGCAGTCCGAATCAGAAGTGCAGTTCTGCCCGTCTTCCCCGCAGCCCCCGCATGTGCCGAACTTGCACGGGACGGAGTTGCAGCAATCCAGGTTCGAGAAGCAGGCCTCGCCGAATATGTTGCATGCGCCCGGGGCGGGCAGTATGAGCTTGTCCTTGCCTATAAGGGTTTTGCCTGTGAGCGAAACGAAATCAAACTTCATGTCGAATGCAACGAATTTCCTGTTGCCAATGTCCCCGTAGGACGCATCCACAGTGAATTTGGCGCTCATCCCAGGGTCAAGCGCAATCGAGGCATTCGTGCTGTTTGCAATTGATACAAGCTCCTCTTTCACCGAAATGCGCTTTAGCGACAGTTTTTCCCTGCCCGTGTTTTTGACTACGAGAATAAGCCCGTTCTTGATCGCCTTTGCCTCGGTGATTGCAATCGGCTTCTCGTTGTTCCAGTAAACCTCTGACTGGTAATGCCTGCTCTCGTAATTCGTGCCTGAGGACTGCATAAACAATGCGGCGACGATGACTGCAATAAGCGCGACTGCAGCGAAAATGATGAGAAATTCGCTTGAAGCTTGCGCCCTTCTCCTTGCCACGCAATAAGAATGAGCGTGTTATTTATTTGCCTATCGCCCTTGATCCAATTTATGGCGCCTTGCAGCCGCAGTTCACGCGCTATTTCTGTTCTATTCGAGTGGTGATTTTGCCGGTTATGTAGCGGTAGTCCTTGTTCGGGTCAGGCGAGCCATAGCCAGGCCCCTTGCAAAAGCTCTCGTTCGCGCCGCAGTTTACGTATGTGATGGCAATCTGCACTGTTTTTGACGCGCCTGCAACCGGCTGGGAGCCTCCAAGAAAAGCAATGCCGCCTGGGCCCCCAAGCTCGTAAGTGCCGCCGTTTGGCACAACGCCTGCTGCAGGTGCGGGCGAATAGCCCCACTCGTGCTCGCCCTCCTCGCCTATGTTGCTTGTCTTCACCATTATTGTCACTATCCTGATGCCAAACCCAAGCCCGTTGTGCAGCGTTGCCTCGAGCTTGGTATCCGCTCCCGTGCGGTAGAGTATGTACGAGCTGCAGGTGAAATCAGGCTGGAACACGCACTCGTTGGGCGTGAACCACCCTGCAGAGAAAATTCCGGTGCCGATCAGTATCGCAAGCACGATTACAACTATGAAGAGTGCCCAGCCGTAGGTGAAAAGGTATTCCATCGCAGCCTGTCCGCGCATGCATAAGGAATGGGATTAGCGGTTTATAATGCTATTTTCCGCGCTGCTCACCCATAAGAAACAGTTGTGCTATATTTGCAGTAGCCGCTTGTGCACCTAGTGGTGAAAGTTCCGCACTGGGGAGCCGCGGTGCATGGGAACCTGCAGTTCCTCTTTGGCTCAGAGCCAGTGCAGACAAGAGGCGAGGGGCACGTTGGATAGCCGATTCCGCACCTTGGGGCGCAAATGCCGCTCACATTGAGATATGTTGTCAAGTTGCAGTTGCCGCAGCTGCTGGCGCTATTGCATGATTTGTGCGGCGAATATGCGCACCTCATCGTGCCGTTGTAGTTCTCGCACAGGTTGTTGCAGCATTCTGAGTTGCTGGTGCAGTTTGCAGGAAATATCTTGCAGGTGATGCACTCAAGCCCGTCCCAGTTCCAGCTGCATATGCCTCTTTCGGATCCAGCAACAAGGCACTCCGTTGTCGAGAGCTCGGTCGAGGCGGTACAGGCCAGGGATGGGTTGTGGTAAAGTGGGGACACCGTTACAAGGCCTGTTGAGTTTGAGGGGCATGCGCAGCTCGTATTGCTCTGCGGGAGCATGCTTATGTTGTAATTCAGTATCAGGTCCACTGACACAGAGCCCCAGCAGTAGTCCACATTGTCTATATGGAAATTGTTTGCCGCACCATAGCCCATATTTATCAGGGCGGGGTTGATGTAGTATGGGCCAGTGAGGTTGAAGTTGTTGCATCTTGAACCAGTTCCCAGTCCCTGCGTAAATGGCCCCGGGGCGGAGTCGTTTAGCGCCCATAGCCCGTTTAGGTATATCTGCCCATAATCATCTAGGTGCACGCCTGTGAGCCAGATTGCCGCTATCGAGGTGTTTGCCGCAGTAGATATGTCAAAATCGTAGGAGAGGTATGGCTTCCAGGGCGGAGCGCCGCTCCCAAGCGAAACCGCATTCCCTTGAAGCGAGCATGTCCCGCAGTAGCACGTGATAGTATAATTGTGCACGTTGTTTGTTTCATTCGCCTCTGATACGTTGTTTCTCGCGTCCGCAACCAGGCTTACGGTCCACGGGCCAGGGGCCGGGCAGGTGAAGGGTATTTGTTGCGTGTTTGAGCCTGATGGCGAAAGTGCCGACACAGTGAGGTTTGATACTGCGCTCCCATTCCAAATAACCCGCGTAATAGACTCATTCATGGCATTCATGTTCCCCTGGTTCTCGGTCGTGACATTGAAGCTGTATGGAATGTTCACCTGCATCATTGCAGGCATGGCAGGCGAGAATGCGATTAGGTCTGCTCCCGAACATATTCCTGCATTGCAGATGAGGTTCGCGCAACAGGGGGAGTATTCATCGCATGCCTGCCCGTATTGCCTGCAGGGGGCGCACAGGGGCGGAACCCCAAGCACGTTGCAGTAGCTGTCTGAACAGCATCCAGTATTGTTGTACTGGCAGTTCCCACCCTCAGGTATGCAGCTTATGCAGATGTTCCCTATTGCAGGGTCGCAGAAGTAGCTGGAGCAACAGGGCAGCAGAGTGCAGTTGTCTCCCAAGTCTGCGCACGGCGGGATGTATTCCGTGCAAATTCCTGCATCGCAATCCCCTGAACAGCACTGCGCATCCGTTCCGCAAATCATCCCTCCTGGCCTGCACTGGCACTGCACTTCAAATGAGTAGTTGTTATTCGTTTCGCTAATCTCATTCGCACTGAGATTTGAATCTGCCATGGCAGATTGCGCCCTGAGAGTCTGGTTGCATGTTGAGTTCGCAAAGCACGTGAACTGGTATCCTCCAATCAAAACCGTCTGGCTTGAATTTATACCCCCGCTGTTTACCAGGGTTGTCGCGGGGGTGCCGCAGCTTGGGGAGTCCGTGGATTCATGCTGTATTGGACCGGCAGCATCCGCCGGCCCGATGTTCATTATTGAGTAGGTTATGTTGTAATCCATGCCGTCATAATATGCAGGAGGGGCTGAGCCGTCCGGATTTGAAACTGTTGCATCCGTGATGACTAAATCAGGGAGCATCTGCTTGCACTGCCCTGCCCCGCACCCAAGTGGCGAGCAGCAGTCTGAATCTGATGAACAGGATGCATTCTCGGGCTGGCAGCATGCGTCTCCTCCCATGTATGGTCCGCAGTTTGCATTGCAGCACTGCGAAGAATTAGAACAGGAGAAGCCTATTTCGCGGCACGCACATTCGTTGTTCAGGCAGTAGCCCTCGCAGCAGTCAGAGCTAAGCTCACAATATTCGTCAGTCTCGGAGCATGAAAAGTGGCACGGGACAATCAAATCCTCAAGCCCTGGCTGCTCCTTCTCAAGTTCTGAATCGCGGTATGCGAAATGAAGCGTGAGCTGGCAGAACCTGCCGCTCTGTATGTACGTGACTGGCACCGAGAGCTTCCTTTTCTCGCCAGAGATGAACTGTATCGGGGCAGTATAGGTAGTCACGTTGGGAGCCAATGCGAGCTTGTCCTTCACCTCGATTGACTTTAGGTATATCTGCCTTGGCCCGCTGTTTTTGAGCACAAGGCTCACGCCATTGCGCAGCGCCTTTGCCTCAAGCACCGAGAATGGGCTTGAGGAGCTCCAGTAAACCTTTGACTGCCCATAGCGCACGTCAATGTTGGATTCCATCTGGGAGGCGATAAGAGCCGAAACAAGCAGGGCGATCATTATCAGTGTAGAAAGGAGCATGAGAAAGTCAGTAGAGACCTGCGCGTTGAGTTTCCCCACAGAAGGAGAAATCTCGTGCGGGGTTTAAAATTGGTGCGGGTATCCCAAGCTATTGGTGCTTCCTTGCTTTCCCAAGGTCGTGCACTGCGCCCTTGATAGTGCTGCCCCGGCTGCCGAACGTGTTGCCGCTTGTCAGATTTTGCACAACTATGTCAATGGCACCGTGCAAAAAGCCGATTGTGCGGGAAAGCGCGGATTTGTCATGCTCAAGGTCAGTGTTAGTTTGCTTAAGCCTGCTTGTTTCCTCAGCAAACTCCTGTTGCTGCCTTATGTTCTCGTCTCCTGCAACCCGCAGCCGCTCCCTTAGTGACCCGGACTCCCCACGTGCGGTTTTCAGTTCGCTTATTGCAGTTTCAAGCGCCCCGGCTGCCGCAGCCAGTTTTTCTTCTGCACTATTCCTTGCAGTTTCCAAATCAGCAACCCGTTTCTGTGCCGCCACGACCATTTGCTCTGCTGTCTCAGCCCTCGCTGCTTCAACCTCATGAGCAGGTATGGCTTCCGGCCCGGCTGATCCTACGAATTGCGCAACCCTAAACCCGATGTTCCTCATGAAGTTGCGGATTTCACGCGCCTCTGGGTCGCATGTTTCCGAGGTGCTGATAACTATGTAAACTGTGCTCTTTGCCTTTGCGTCATCGAAATTCACGCCCTCCTTCCAGTAAAGCGGAGGATTTTGCTCGTCATGCATCGGGTCATCCTTGTTCCTCCCAAGTTCGCATTTGAGCACATGTATGCGCCCTTCGCCGTTAGGATACATTTGGGGGTCGATTGTAATGCCTGCGACCTGTATTCCGGATTTTGCCTGCTCTGTTTTTCCAAGAGCAGCTACCGCAGCCCAAATTGCAGGCTCGTCATGGATTGGCTTTGCAGCACGCCCATTACCATAATCGCGCCATTTCAGCCCGCCCGCAAAATCAAGCTGCAGCCAGTTTTCGCGGGAATTATGGCTTTTCTCATAGCCTGTTTCATCGTATGCCATGAGCGATTCGACTTTCCTTTTATCATATGATTCTGTGGGCTTGAAAAGCCTCACAAGGATATAATTGCCAGCCTCTGTTTTTGCTCGCAGGATGTTACCAGTGTAAGTATAACCCATGCTGCCATTCACCCACCTTTCAAGTTCATTCACGCTTGCGTCCACGAGCTTCATTCCCCTCCCTTCGAGGTCTGTGGCAAGCTCGCGCACAGACTGCGCTGTGCAAATTTGCCCTTTGGATGAAAGGGTGAGCCTGCAGAAATCGCCATTATGCTTTTCAAAAGCCGCCCTGTTGTGGAATGCCTGCTCCTCCCTTTGCATCCTGGCCCGTGCAATGAAATCGGAGCGCGAGAGAGTCTGGGAAGTGAGCACTGTGAATACGCTTTTTTGCGGAGCATTGGCTGGAATAGACATTCGACCACCTGTGTCTATTTATGCAATTTAGTGTTTATAAACTTAAGCATTAGAAAGGGCTTCCGCTAGGCAAGTTAAAAATAAAATTTTGCGCTCCAAGAAATTTTAGGTGGACAGACAAACTTAAAATGTCTTGCCGATTCCATGCACTCTCGTCCAATTTTTTTCCAAATTTATATTTGGAGGTGATCTATCCGCAGGTTCCCCTACGGATACCTTGTTACGACTTAGCCCCCCTCACGAAACTTTGGTTCGAAGCCGCCACGAGGGCGGCGCCTCACCAGAGGATCGTTTGGGTGACTTGACGGGCGGTGTGTGCAAGGAGCGGGGACATATTCACCGCTCGATGTTGACAAGCGATTACTAGGGATTCCAGCTTCATGGGGGCGAGTTTCAGCCCCCAATCCGAACTTGGGCCGGGTTTGTGAGATTAGCTTCCCCTTTCGGGGTTGCAGCCCATTGTCCCGGCCATTGTATGCCACGTGTAGCCCAAGGGATTCAGGCCATACTGACCTACCGTCGCCCCCTCCTTCCTCCCACTTAACGCGGGCAGTCCGCACAGAGTGCACCTCCCCCGGAGGGGAAGCTCGCAACAGTGCGCAGGGGTCTCGCTCGTTACCGGACTTAACCGGACAGTTCGCACCACGAGCTGACGATGGCCATGCAGCACCTCTCGGCTCGTTAGGTAAGACCTTTAATCTGACCTTCATCCTGCCGTCGCCCTTGGTAATATTCCCGGCGTTGTATCCAATTGAACCGCAGCATCCACCCCTTGTGGTGCTCCCCCGCCAATTCCTTTAAGTTTCAACCTTGCGGCCGTACTCCCCAGGTGGCAGACTTAACAATTACTCTACAGCACCGCGGCTGCTCGAAGCAGCCGCGACACCAAGTCTGCATAATTTACTGCTAGGGCTACTCGGGTATCTAATCCGATTCGTTCTCCTAGCCTTCGACCCTCACTGTCAGACGCGTTTTGGCCGGGCGCCTTCGCCACTGGTAGTCCTTACAGGATTACAAGATTTTACCCTTACCCCGTAAGTACTCCCGGCCTCCCCCGCTCTCAAGTCCGCCAGTATTTGCTGCACGCCTTGAGGTTAAGCCCCAAGATTTCACAGCGAACTTAGCAGACCAGCTACGGTCTCTTTAAACCCAATATTCGTGGGCACCACTCGTTCTGCCAGTATTACCGCGTACCGTGCCACGCGTGCGAATTTGCGCGCCATGGCGGCTGGCACTGGTCTTACCCAGAACTTATTCTGCAACCGGTTTAAGGTTGCCAAAAGACAGCAAGCAATGCCTGCTGCCACTCGGAATTCCCCTGTCACGCTTTCGCGCATTGCAAAGGTTTCGCGCCTGCTGCATCCCGTAGGACTAGGGCCCTTGTCTCAGTGCCCTTCTCGGGGCTCCAACTCCCATTGCCCCTACTGATAATCGGCTTGGTGGGCCGTTACCCCACCAACTACCTGATCAGCCGCAGTCCAATCCTAAGGCGAACTTGCTCCAATTCGCAAGCCTTTTGACCCGCCAAGCATTCCAGCAAAGGCGGATTATGGGGGTTTCACCTCAGTTTCCCGAGGTTATCCCCCTCCTTAGGGCATGTTAACTACGTGTTACTGAGCCGTACGCCGTCCGAAGAGGTCTCCGGGCCGACTTGCATGGCTTAGCCGTATTCCGATAGCAGTGCCCTCCAGCAGGATCAACTGGAGTTATGATCCTAAAACTGAAAGTATTGCCCAAAAGTTCATGAATTAGCGGATAAAGCATTTATGGTTCGCATGTCCATATCCTCTATCCTTGGAGCGCAAGTCGAGCGGAAAAGCATCCCGTTCCCATTCAGCGATTGCTTAAGATAAGCGTAGAAACGCTTGATTGCGAACCGTTTGGGTTCGAAACCGTCTGTAAAAATCGCGTGGGAGTATTACAGCCAAACTTGTTTATAAAGGTTGCGAGGTGCCGGCGAGAAAGGCTGGATTTCATTTGAGTTTCTTGGCTATGAAAGTACCTAATAGACTTAGAATTACATTTGGGATTAAGCTTATCGCAAAATTAAGGGTGGAATATGTGAGCACGTAAGATAATGAGTAAGACTCAAATGACTCTAAAACATACACAGCAACCAAGAACATAAGTAATTGGATGAATGATAGGATTACACAAGCCATCATGATTTCCATTAAACCAAATTTTTTTGTTTTAGCTCCATTGAAACCCAACCATAGCGGTATTGAAATAGAAATAAGAAAGAAAGGCCACATCCACGCAGGTGGTCTTTCATAAAAAGGCGGTGGTGGAAAGATAAGCTGAACGCCTACTGTGACAAGGGGATTCACCATCGTACTTCCATAGTGATTTTGAGCAATAATGGTAAATGTTATTGTGCCAATTATTGCTAATAAGATTGCAGCAGCAATAGGCCACTTCGAAGCCTCGAGAATCTTTTTCCAGTCCGTCTATCTCACCTTTTTTTGGCTTTGGCGATTTTCTGCCCCTTAAGGATGGATATTGCCCCACCTGCCGCAACAAGCGCAAGAGCCTGCCAAGTGGTCTCTATTATCATGCTTGCCGACATCCAGAACATCACGTAGTAAGAAAGAATTTTGTTCTGGGAAGTTGTAAAATTTAGGATATACCCCGAAGCGACAATGGAGATCACAGTCGCATATGCCAATCCCAGAAAAGCGCCCACTACAAGAAGGCGCCCGGTTGTCGGCTTTAGCTTCTGCATAAGATGATAGCCCGCCCAAAGCAGCACCAGGTAAAATAGTATCGGGAGCCATCCAGGGGTTGTAAGATACATCACGATGTCTAGGAGGTCGCTATTGAAGCCAGGAAATACCATCAAAACTGAGTAAGCTGTTGCAAATATGAGCATCGCAGCAAGCGGATACTTGGAGTTCCACAGGGCAGCTTGGATTAGTGCAGATTTTTTCCTTGTTCCGTTGAGCCCCAGCACCGCGCCTACAAATGAAACAATGAGAATAGTCGATAGGTGCGACACTTGACTGAATGTGCCGTAATAATAGCGGATATCTATTAAGGAGCTTTCGAGGGCTTGCAAAAGCGCATAAAGCATAATGAACATTGCGGCAAGGATGATCGAGCCGATTGCGGCCTCCTTGAGCGAAAGCCCCCATTTTTTGGAAGAGTTGTATCCGTAATAGAGAGGGATTGCGGCAAGGCCTGCTGCCTTGATTATATCCCATAGGAATGAGATGAAATAAGAGTTCACGTATTCCCCTGAATATGCAGACCTGGGACCGATAAGCCACTCCATTTGTGGAGCGTAGGCAGTAACAAGATAGGTTGCCGCCGCGAAAAACGCTGCGAGTAATAGGAGAAGCGCAAGCGGAACGCGGAGCGACATTAATATTTTCCCAAAATTGCATTTTGCCGTTTGAGTTGGTATATGCCTTGAGACGAACGCTCCGAGCAACGAGGAAAGTGAGAAAAATAAGCATGCCAATGCCACCAATGCCGCATAAAGCAGCATTGGATCAAATGATTTTGGCGGGTTAAGCAGAGCCAGCGGGACAAAAACAACAGTAACCAGGATTATGGAAAAGGACAATGCCTGGGCCAGCACATGCTTGTAATCAAATCCCAATTTCCTTGAGTTGTCGTATCCAAGCCTGAATGAGACCCATAGGAGGAGGCAGGGAACTAGGGAATTGACAAGCGACCAGAAATAGGAAAGTGCCTGGAATTCGATTCCCTGGCGGAAATAGAGCGATTCGCGCATAATGAATGAAATCACAAGTATAATGACGAGAATCAATGAGATCCCAAATGGCGCCTTGAGCCCGAAGAATATTTTTTTCCAGCCCGTTTTAGCTCACCTTTTCCTTACACCGCACCCTCTTCAGTGACCTTTTCCCCGCTGCCCCAAATCGAGCCTGCAATTGAAAGTATCAGGGAGATGATAACCAGCCCGACTGCCCAGGGAACAAGTGCTTCTGCCCCAATTATTGTTTTCTGCTCAGAAAGTACGTATGCTGGAACGAATAGAATGGTTGCAAATATCCCAAGCAAAACCGCCCCAAGCGCTATGTCGCCTTTGCCAAGCGAGAATTTCTTTACTGACACAAGCCCGTATTTCAGCGTTGCCCAGGCGGCAAGCAAATAGGAAACTGGGCGGAGGATTACCCATATTGTCCCAAGCACGAGTGCCTGCGCGCTGTTGCTTCCAGAAAACCCAGCCTGCATCGAGGTTGCAAGGAATGATATCACCGCAAGGCTGATGTAAGCAACAACCGGGACTATGAGGGACGGGAGCAGTTTTTTGGAGTCCATATGAGCCACCCTGTGCCTATATTCCCCAATACCATTTTTAAGCTTCAATACCGTTTTGCTATCGGGAGATGCATGGAGAAAAACGGCAAAAATGGGGTAGGGAAGCTCGTACTTCGCGCAAGATGCTTCGACGTTGTGACCGAGAAGAAGATAGTCGTGCTGAACGAGCGCGATGCTGTGAACAACGATATCTACGCAGGGCACAGGATAATCCTCACGCTGGGCGAGCGGCAGATGGTCGCGATTGCGGATTTGAGCAACAGGCTTGTGGCTGCTGGCGAAATCGGGCTGTTCTCCGAGGTGGCTGCAGAAATAGGGGTGAGGGATGGGGAGGAGATTGAGGTCAAGCAGACCGAGCGGCCTGCATCGATAGAATCGATAAAGAAGAAGATGGATGGGAAAACGCTTTCTGAGGGCGAGATTGGAACCATAATACATGAGCTAATGGAGAACAAGCTCTCTGAAGCTGAGCTTGCTGCTTTCCTCACTTCGATTTACATACGAGGGGTGACTGATGATGAGGTGGTGTCGCTCACGAACGCAATTGTGGCGTCAGGGGACACGCTCAAGCTTGGGAAGCACCCGATATTGGACAAGCACTGCATCGGGGGAGTTGCAGGGAACCGGACAACTATGATCATGGTCCCGATAATTGCGGCTGCCGGGCTGTATATCCCCAAAACATCCTCCCGCTCAATCACCTCGGCTGCGGGCACTGCTGACACGATGGAAGTGCTTGCGCCTGTGAATCTTGGGCTAAATGAGATACGGGAAATAGTGCTCAAGACAAAAGGGTGCATGGCATGGGGAGGCTCAGTGAACCTTGCGGCAGCGGATGACAAGCTTATTAGGATTAGGCACCCGCTCTCGCTTGACCCCAAAGGGCTGCTGCTTGCAAGCATACTTGCGAAAAAAAAGAGCGTGGGGGCAGATTACTGCGTGATTGACATCCCGATTGGGAGGGGGGCGAAAATCACGGACCCCAAGGAAGCGAATACGCTTGCAAAGGATTTCATCGGGATTGGGAGGAAGCTGGGGATCGGGATAGAGGTGCTTGTGACCGACGGGAGCGACCCGGTCGGCAACGGGATTGGGCCCGCGCTTGAGTGCAGGGACGTCGTGGAAGTGCTCACAGGCGGCGGGCCTGCTGACTTAAAGGAAAAAAGCTGCACCCTGGCAGGGACGCTGCTTGAGCTGTCTGGGAAAGTGGAGATAGGGAGAGGGTATGACGTTGCGATGGACCTGCTCAAAGGGGGGAAAGCGGAGAAGAAGTTCCGCGAGATAGTTGAGGCGCAAGGGGGAAAGGCGGATTTCAAAATAGATGATTTGCCAATCGGGGGATACTGGCACAAGGTGGTTTCGACCGGCACAGGGAGGATAAAGCACGTGGACAGCAGGCTGCTTGCAAGGATTGCGCGCTCGGCTGGGGCGCCGTCTGACAAGGGCGCTGGCGTGTTCCTGCACTGCGAGGCAGGGGACAAAATCCAGAAGGGGGATGTGATGTTTGAAATCATTGCCGAGAGCGAATCGAAGCTTGATTTTGCAATAAAGGTTGCGCACTCTATTGAGGCAATCGAGCTTGAGAAAGTGGTGCTTAGGGAATTTAGGGAGTAGTGGGTTGGATGTATTCCGAGAGCGTGATGAAGGCATTTTCCAAGGAAGGGATAGAGGCTGGGGATGTAATCAGCGTGAGCAGGGATGGGGCACAGCGCATTGGGAGGCTAATGCCAAAGATTGAGAATGCGGACCCGGACTGCGTCGTAATCAAGGTCGAGAACGGGTACAATATTGGAATCGCATTTGAAAAAGGGACCAGGATTGGGCTTGTGGAAAAAGGGAGTATTGGGAGTGGTAAGATGATAGACAGGTATAAGAGAATCAGGGTTGGTGGCGCGGTTTCAATTCTTGGGTGCGGCGGCACGATTGCATCAAAAATTGAGTATAAGACTGGCGCGGTGTTCCCCGCGTTTTTGCCCGAGGAGCTTGTGGCATCGTTCCCGAGATTGGGGGGCATGGGGAAAATCGCCTCAAGGCAGCTTTTTTCGCTTCTTTCGGAGGATATCACTGCCACGCACTGGGAGATGGTTGCAAAGGAGATTGAGCAGGATGTGAAAGAAGGGGCGGAAGGCATTGTGATAATGCACGGGACCGATGTGATGGGGTATACCGCTGCGGCGCTCTCGTTCATGCTCCAGAGCACACCTGTGCCGGTTGTGCTCACTGGAGCGCAGAAAAGCTCGGATAGGGGCTCGTCTGACAACGAGATGAACCTGATTTGCTCAGTGCATGCAGCAAAATCGGAAATTGCGCACGTGGGCGTGTGCATGCACGCGAATTCATCGGATGATTACTGCAATTTGCATTTGGGCACAAGGGTGCGAAAGATGCATACTTCTGCACGGCCGGCATTCCAGTCCATAAACGCAAAGCCGCTTGCAAGGGTTGATTTTGCATCCGGGAAAGTCGAGCCGATTGCAGCGCAATATGCGAAAAGGGATGCGAAGAGGAAGCTTGAGCTAAAACCCAAGATGAATGACAATGTGGCACTCGTGCATACGTATCCCGGAATGAAGCCAAAGTTCATTGAAAAGCTGTCGGACTATGATGGAATAGTGATTGCAGGGACTGGGATGGGGCACCTGCCTGCAAACGTGTTTGGCGACAAGCTTGCAAAGCCAGTATTGCCTGCGCTAAAAGAGCTGATTGCAAGCGGAATCGTGGTTGCGATGGCGCCGCAAACCCTGTACGGGAGGGTGGACATGAACGTTTATAGCACCGGCAGGCTGCTGCTAGAGGCTGGCGTGATTGGCAATTACTGCGACTGGCTGCCCGAAACCGCATACGTGAAGCTGATGTGGGCGCTTGGGCAGGAGAAAAAGAAGGAGAAAGTAGAGGCGCTTATGCTAAAGAACATTGCAGGGGAAATTTCCGAAAGGAACCTGGCTGAATTCGAGCCTAGCCCGTATTAGGCTGCCTTGTAGCGAGGGAATGCAGGTTGAATCGATTGGGTCCGGTTGGGGTTTGATGTCTTATGAAATGCGGGCTTGAATTGCACCAGAGGCTTGCGACAGGCAAGCTGTTTTGCGGCTGCCCAGGGACGATTGAGGAGGGCGAAAAGCCTAGCAGGCAGATTGTGCGAAGGCAGCATGCGGTCTGGTCCGAGGAGGGGGAGGCGGACGAATCTGCGATGTTCGAAGCCGGGAGGGGAAGGAAGTACGTTTACCAGATTTTCGACCGGAACGTGTGCCAGATAGACATTGATGAGGCGCCGCCCCTTGCGCTCAATTCCGAAGCGCTTGCAATTGCGCTGCAGGTTTCGCTTATGCTAAACTGCAAAATAGTGGATGAGGTGCAGGTGATGCGAAAGCAGGTGCTGGATGGAAGCTGCCCTTCCGGGTTCCAGCGAACCGCGATAATCGGGATGGACGGGTTTGTGGAAACCAGAGCTGGAATGGTGTGCATCACAAGCGTGAGCCTTGAGGAGGAGAGCTCCGGGATAATTGGGGAGACATCCGATGCAATTACCTACAGGCTGGACAGGCTGGGAATACCGCTTGTTGAAATCTCCACCGAGCCGGATATTGTGAGCGCGGAGCATGCGCGCGAGTGCGCGGAGAAAATTGGCATGATGCTTCGCATGACCGGCAGGGTTCAGAGGGGAATTGGGACCATTAGGCAGGATGTGAACGTCTCTTCCGAGAATGGCGCAAGGGTCGAGATAAAGGGCGCGCAGGAGCTGGGGGAGATTTCGCTTATGGTGCAGAACGAGCTTGTGCGCCAGGAGCGGCTTCTCTGGGTCGCATCCGAGCAGAAAAAGAGGCTTGGTGAGAATTTTGAAATCCCGGGCGCGATTTACGATGTGAGCGACATATTTTCTGAGAGCGGGTGCGGCATGATAAAAAAGGCGCTTGCAAGCGGAGGGCATGTGCTTGCAATGAAGCTGCCCGCGCATGCGGGATTGCTCGGGGCTGAGTTGTACGAGGGAAGAAGGTTCGGGACCGAGCTTTCGGATTATGCGAAATCTGCAGGGGTAAAGGGGATAATGCACTCTGATGAGTCTCTTGAGAAATACGGGATTTCCGAGGATGAGGTCGCAGAGATATCATCAGCGATGGATGTGAGGGGGAATGACGCTTTTGTGCTCTGTGTGGACGCCCCGAAAAAAGCGAGGGATGCGCTTGAGAGGGTAATTGCCAGGGCGATGAGAACTGACGTGCCCAAGGAAACAAGGAGGGCGGTGGAAGGGGGGAAATCTGCATTCATGAGGCCGCTTGCTGGAAGGGCAAGGATGTACCCCGAAACCGATGTGAAGCCCATTAGGATTCATCCAGATGCGGTCGCGGACGCAAGAAAAAGCGTGCCAAAAAATCCTGAGGAGAAAAAGCATGAGCTCAAGGAAAAAATCGGGCTGAACGATGAAATGGCCGCAAAGATGCTAAAATCGCCGCACCTGCCGGTGTTCGAAAGGATAATTGAACTGGGGGTTGAGCCCACGCTTAGATCGGAAGAGCACACGTCTGAA
>JAGVHI010000008.1 GCA_020056635.1 archaeon
TAATCAGTTCCATGAGCTGCTGCAGCGTGCTTTGGGGGTTGTCTATGAGCGCAACCAGTCCATCCACCACTTCCCCTAAATTGTGCGGCGGGATGTTGGTGGCCATTCCAACTGCGATTCCAGATGAGCCATTAATCAGCAAATTCGGAAGCTTGGAGGGGAGCACAAGCGGCTCTTTTAGCGTGCCATCGAAATTCGGGGCAAAGGGAACGGTTTCTTTCTCAATATCGGTGAGCATTTCCTCAGCAAGCTTGGACATGCGGACTTCTGTGTACCTCATTGCTGCCGCATTGTCCCCATCCACTGAGCCGAAATTGCCCTGCCCGTCAACCAATGTATAGCGAAGAGAGAAATCCTGCGCCATGCGCACAAGCGAATCGTAAATCGCCACATCCCCGTGCGGGTGGTACTTACCAAGCACTTCACCGACAACACGCGCACTTTTCTTGTAAGGCTTGTCGTGCGTATTGGAAAGCTCGTACATTGCAAACAGGATCCTTCTGTGAACAGGCTTTAGCCCGTCGCATACATCAGGGAGCGCCCTTCCAACTATTACGGACATAGCATAATCAAGGTAGGAAGTTTGCATCTCGTGCTCCACTGCCCGAGGCAGGATGGTGCCGTGCGAATATTCAGGTTTCTTCTCTTCAGGCATCATAATCACTCAAATATCCAGGTTCTTTACCTCTTTTGCGTGCGCCTCGATGAACTGCTTTCTTGGCTCGACCGCATCGCCCATCAGTATGGTGAAAAGCTCATCCGCTTTCACCGCATCTTCTATTGTGACTTGGAGCAGGGTGCGGGTTTGGGGGTTCATGGTCGTGTCCCAGAGCTGGATTGCGTTCATTTCACCCAACCCCTTGTAGCGCTGGATTGACACTTCCTTCCCTATTTCAGAGAGCAGCTTCTCAAGCGCCTGTTCATTGAAAACGTAACTCTCCTGCTTCCCTTTTTTCACAAGGAAAAGCGGGGGCTGTGCTATGTAAATGTAACCGCGCTCAATGAGCGGGCGCATGTAGCGGTAAAAAAGGGTGAGCAGCAATGTGCGGATGTGCGCCCCATCCACGTCCGCATCGGTCATAATCACAATCTTGTGGTATCGCGCCTTGGCCACATCGAAATCAGCCGCGAAATTCGTTCCGATTGCCATTATCAGCGTGCGGATTGCTTCTGAATTCAGGATTTTGTTGATTGGGGCTTTTTCAACATTGAGAATTTTTCCCCTAAGCGGCAAGATTGCTTGGTAAACGCGGTCCCTTCCCTGTTTTGCAGAACCGCCTGCAGAATCCCCCTCCACTATATAGAGCTCGGACTTTGCAGGGTCCTCAGACTGGCAGTCCGCAAGCTTTCCTGGAAGCACGCTGGTTTCAAGCACCCCTTTCCTGCGGATTAAGTCCTTTGCTTTTTGCGCAGCCTCGCGCGCGGAAGCGGATTGCATAGCCTTGCCTATGATTGCACGTGCATCTGAAGGGTTCTCCTCAAGGTATTGCTTGAGCTTCTCGTTCACCACCGATTCCACAATCCCTTTCATTTCGGAGTTGCCAAGCTTGGTTTTCGTCTGGCCCTCAAACTGGGGCTGTGGCAGCTTTACCGAAAGCACGCATGCCATCCCCTCAAGCAAATCGTCCCCTGTGATTTTGAGGTCCTTTGCAAGGTTGTGCGCGCGCAAATAATCGTTGAAGGTGCGCGTGAGCGCGGCTTTGAACCCAACCAAATGGAAGCCGCCCTCAATCGTGTTTATGTTATTTGCAAAAGTGAAAATGTTCTCAACATATCCGTCGTTGTACTGGAACGCGGCCTCGACCCATTTGTCCCCTTCCTGCTTGGAGAAATGCACCACTTTTGAAATCGGGTTCTTGTTCCGGTTTAGGTGGGAAACAAACTCAGAAATGCCCCCAGTGAAGTGGAATGTTTCAGTGTGACCGTCCCGCAAGTCCGCAATCTTTATTGAAACACCCATGTTCAGGAATGCAAGCTCCCTGCACCTGTTTGCAAGAATATCATACTCGTACACCATGGTTTGGAAAATTTGCGAATCTGGCTTGAAATGGACTGTTGTGCCGCGCTTGTCAGTTGCGCCCTTCTCGGAAACTTGTGTGGCCGGCTTTCCCCGCTCATACCTCTGCGTGAATATCTTCTCGTCCCTGCGGGATTCCACCTCGAGCCATTCTGAGAGCGCGTTCACCACGTGCACCCCCACCCCGTGCAGCCCTCCTGAGACCTTGTATGCCTTATTATCGAACTTCCCGCCAGCGTGCAACACGGTCATTACGGTCTCAAGCGCGCTCTTTTTCGTGTGCTCATGGTACTCGGTCGGGATTCCCCGCCCGTCATCGACCACGGTGATATCATTGTCCTTGCCTATCGTTACCTCAATGTTTTTGCAAAATCCTGCCATCGCCTCGTCTATTGAGTTGTCCACCACCTCGTACACCAGGTGGTGCAGGCCGCGGATTCCGGTGTCCCCTATGTACATTGCAGGCCGTTTGCGGACCGCTTCCAAGCCCTCCAAAACCTGTATGCTTTTGGCTGAGTATTCCGCTGGGGCGGAGCTGGGATTGGGCTGGTTTTGGCCTGCGGCAGCATGGCTAGAAACAGGGCTATTTTGGTCGCTCATAATGAACACTATCTTCGCTTAATTTTACGTCGTGAAACTGGCAGTAAATTATGCTCAGGGGAAGTATAAAAAGGCTCCTGTTCTTGGGGCTTTTTGGAAGGGCAAAAAATAGGCAAAACACTGCTTAGGGGGATTGAAAAAAGCGCGCACTCAGGGGGCTGCAAATGCCTTTTCCACTGCCCTTTTCAAGTCCTCGTAGCTTTGCGGGCCAACGTACGCTTTCCCGTTTATGAAGAACGTGGGGGTGCCGTAAATGCCGCTTGCGTTCCCCTCAGTTATGCCGCGAGTGAGCGTTGCCTCGGCTGCGGGGGATTTTATGCATGCTGCGAATTTTGCCATATCAAGCCCTGCAGCTGCTGCAGCTTCGTTAACTGCAGCGGTCCCGTTTTCCCGAATTGCATCCTGGCGCTCGAAGACCGCATGGCGCATGTCCCAGAAGCGGTTTTGTCCCTGCCCGCAAATAACCCCAAGAGCAGCCTCGTGCGAGTGCGGATGCGTTGGGAGCGGGAATGGCTTGAATTCATAGGAAATTCTGTCCCCATACTGCAAAAGCACCTGCCTGAGCGGAACTTCAGCCTCCTTGGTAAATGGGCAGGAGAAGCACCCGAATTGGATTAAGTGCACTTTTGCATCAGCTGGCCCGTAAAGGATGCCAGTGCCTACTGGAGGGAGCTTGAGTGCGGCAGGGTTCGTATTGCCACCAAGTATGCTGTTGTATATGCAGAATCCAGTAGCTTGAGGCCCGTCGCAATTCCCATACTCATACCAATTATAGAAGCCCCAGATGCCGTACAGCAGGCTTCCGAGCGTAAGCAGGAAAAAGAGCCAGGAGGCAAGCTCGAAATGGACATTTAGCAGTTTTGAGAGCCCTGGCGAGAAATCAAATGTGCGGGAGATAAGCTTTGCCTTAAGCCTCTGGTCAAGCCCGGTCTGGCATGGGGTAAGCGTGATTTTATGGAACACGCAGTCGAACGCCTCTTTTGCAAGCGAGCGGTGCGTGGCTGAGAATATGCCCATTATGCCAAAGACTATGAGCGCTATGAAACAGAATACCATGCAATCATTCCGGCAGCAGATTTGCCTTGCCCGTCACGTAATCTAGCACCTTTCCTTCGTCCTTTTCAATCCCGCACTTTTTAAAGTATGCCAAAATGTTCGCAATGTCCCGCACCAGGAATTTGCGCGATTGGGGGTGCGCAAGCAGCACGCCCTGCCCCACATCAATTATGTACGGACCTAAATCCGTCATCATGATGTTGAATTCCGAAATGTCAGAGTGCACAAAGTTCGCCTTGTACATTTTTTTCATGTCAAGGAGTATGGATTCTAAGTCTTTTTCAGGGTTCTCGCTGCCGGTCTGCCCGAGAGTTGAGAAGGGCACCCCTTTCTCCCCGAGAAATTCCATCACAAGCACGTTCCTGTCCGCAAAAATTGGCTTGGGGACATGCACCATGGCATCCCGGCATAGCTGCAAGTTACGGAATTCCTTCCTTGTCCATGCGAGAATGATTTGGAGCTTGTTGCTTGAAATCCCGTAGAACCTTGGGTCGCCCTCCATATATTCGCGCATTTTCCAGAAAAGCGAGGTTTCAATACGGAATATCTTTATCGCAAAGAAAGAGCCGTCAGAGCATGTGGCGCGGAACACGTCCGCTTCCTTTCCAGTTGCTACTGGGTAATCCACTGAAGTGATAAGCCCTTTTTTAATCAGCTTTGAGAGCACGAACATAGTGGGCTGGTCGAATACCGAGGACTCGAGCTTGCGCTCCACTTTTGTTCTTTTTACCTCGCGGTCCGGCCTTTTCCGTGTTGAGAGCTTTTGTGCCATTCGAGAAATAGTGGGGAGCCTTCTTTATTTAATATAGCCCTTGGAGCGCAGGTAGTCCGCCTGGAGCCGGTTGTATCTCCACATGATGTCCCCGCGCTTCTCGCCGCCGATGTTCCAGGGCTTTACTATCACGATATCGCCATCGCGCACCCAAATGTGCTTTCGGATTTTGCCCGGAATCCTGCAAATAAGCTCGCTTCCACCCTTGCACGCGACCATCAATCTGCCGCCGCCCAGCATCCCTGTCACTATGCCTAGCACTTCCCCTTCAGGCTCGTTGGGAAGCTTGACTCGCGAGAACTGCTGCAAAGGGTTCGGTTCTTCTTCTGCCATATCGTTTCACCGTTTTGGAATTCTACTTCACTGGCATGCGGGCGCCGCAAGCCTCGCACACCATTGTGCGAAGCCCGTGGTGCTCCTCAATTATCTTCGTATCCGGCCTGTTGCACTCCTTGCACACCACATATGAGGAAATGAAAGAGGAGAGCTTCTCGTTTATCTTCTTATCGTAGAATTTGCCGTGCAAAATCAGCTTCCCGCCTTCTACGGTTGCAGGGATTGCAAGCTCGCGCGAAAGGTATTTGATGAGCATTTCGGGCTTGCGCCTAAGTTTTTCCAGAATCACATCAAAGTTCTTTATGATGGTCTTGTTCCCCTGCATGAACACATCGGCAACAGGGGGCTCAAAGCGCTCGGCCTGGAGCACCCTTTGCGGAAGCGCCGAATAAGCCTTGTCCAATAATTTTTCGTAATCCATCTAACCACTAATGAGGGTAATTTGAACGGCGTTGTTTTAAAAGGGAGCGGGATTTTGCCCATTTGATGCGTGTTATTAATTGCAGGTGACGCCTGCCGCATATGTCCAGATGTTGTTCGTTTCATTGCGCTCTGCAGCCGCATCAGAGGAATCCGCACCTACGCTGAATGGGATTGTGCCCGAGGTCGGGCATTGTACCGTCACTGTGGTCACGTTGTTTGCGCCAGCAGCCAGGGTTGGGATTGGAATCGGGTATGAGTTCGTGCCGAATGTGACCAATGTAGTGGTTGCAGGCGCGACTGTGTACCCTGAGCCCCCAGTATTCGTAGTGGTTATGGTCACGTTGAACGGGGTGCTGACAGTTTTTGAGCCGGAAAGCTGTGCGGAATTCGCACTTGCATACAGGTCCGGGCCTCGGCAGGTTATGGTCAGCGACCCCAGATTGTTCGTTTCGCATTTCTCATAGAGCACATCATTCAGGTCGCTTGTGGCACTGGCAGGTGCGGAAAGCTGCCTTGGGCAGGTAACCTGGAAAGTCGTAACATTGGATGCGCTTGGGGCAAGCGCAGGAACTGCTATGTTGGTAAGCGGGGCGCCATTGAAATTGGGGCGTGTGGTGGAAGGCGCGGCATCGTAGGTGCCGGCATTGTTCGTGGTGAAAGTGAGGTTGAACAGCTGGTCAACCATCGGCTGTGCAGGAGTTGTTGAAATGGATACTGTAGCATCCGGCCCGCGGCAATCAAGTGCGTATTCATGCGTGTTTGCCTCGCTGAGCTCGGGCATATCGTTCCATGAATCAGCCATTGCTCCGATAGTGTATGTGTCTGAAGTCGGGCACGTATTCCTCCTGAGGCAAATGAGGGGGATTTGGGAGTTGTTCGTGGCAGCAAGGCCGGAACTTACGCCCGGGACCGATACATTGATTTGCTGGATCCATATCCAGCCGCTAGAGTAATGCTGGATAACACCTACCCTCGTAGTAGAGGTCTTCCCGACCGGCGGGCCAGTGGATATGCCCCCTATATTGCTTGTGCGGACGTTTGAAATGTTGAATGAGACGTTTAGCACCACCCAAGGGGGCAAAGTGAGTATGTCTGGATAGAGGTCAGGGCGGGTGCAGTTGAACGGGTAAGTTGCATTCCGGGCATTATTTGTCTCAATCATTTCAGGCACAACGCTCATGTTGTCTGCAACTGCGGTGAGCACTATTCCGTCACGCCTGCCATTGCACCGCGCATTTGTGCTATTAGTTGAATAGCCGCCTGGCAGAAGCGTCGGGACTGCAATGGTCCAAACTGGATTGGTGCCAAACAGGAAGCTGCTTGCGGGTGTGGTATAAACCACTGTGGTTGACGGGGCTGCAGTGTTATTCCCTACGTTCTGGGTGTATGCAAATGCGCCAATCGGGTTCACATCCTCATAAAGCGCAACCCTTGAGCGCGATGGCTGCGCTTCCCCAACATTTGCATTGATTGAGATCTGGGGGTCAGTGCTCCGGATTATCAGCTCGGGCAAATCGTGCGGCGTGCAATTGATGAACGGGAACCTGAACCAGTCATCATTGTTGTTCTCATCCGATTCCACATTGAAATTCCAGTTGTCTGCGCGCGGGTTCCCGTTGTAAAGCCCAAGCGAGGTGCAGGTGAATGTTGTCCTGTTAGTTGAGAAGTTTCCGGGCTGGAGTGCAGGCACTCCCATGTCCCCGCTGCTTGAGTTGAGATAAAGCCGGGTATTGGTCGCAACGGATGCACCCAGGCCGATGTTGTATGTGGTTATGTTGTCGATTATTGTTGGCGTATTTATTGGAACATCCAGGGGAAGGAGCGAGAGGTCGCCGGTGTAGTTTGCCACAAGGTCAGGCATCAGAGCGCAATTGAAGCCGTACGTTCTCCAGTTGTAGCTCGGCCCGTCAAGGGATTCGCTCACATTGTTAGTGTTGTCAACCTTGACCCTAAACTGCCTATTTGCCTGCGGTACCCTGCAGGTTATGTTTATTTGCTGGTCTGCATATGCAGTCGGGTTGAGGTTTCCCATATACTTTTGAAGGGTCCCGTTAAGTTCGTATCCGCTTGTCATGTTTTCGACCTGAGTGAGAGAGCCGTTTACAGATGGCGCATTGCCGATGTTGGTAGTACGGACAGTAAGCGTATAAGTGGCGTTCACTGCCAAGTTGTTCCCAGCCGGGAACCCAAGCACTGATGAATCAAGGTTAGGTGCAGGCCACCCGGAACAGTTCACGGTGAGCGAATAGCCGTTGTTCGTTTCGCTTGATTCAGTAATCGCATTGTTGTGGTCCGCGCTAACGGTAATGGTGCGGATTCCTACTGATTGGCACTGACCAGTTACGGTCCTGCTCAGCCATGAGTTCGGGGCGAGCGAAGATACATTTACTGCGGATTGGTTTATGTTGAAAGTGCCCCCGCTGGCAGTTATGTTTGTTGCTGAGGAAGGTGCGTTTGCCACGGTCGCGTTGTTTTTTGTGATGATGGTTATGGTGAAATTAACCCCTGCGGGCTGGGGGTTGGCGGCATTGTGGGTTGCATTTGCAATAAGGTCCGGAAGCGGGGCTGCAACGCAGTTTATCGTGCCTATCAGGGTGTTGGATTCGTCAGACTCGATGATTGCATTCCCATAGTCTGCAGTCACTGTGAGAGTGGTGGTGGCAGGCGCACTTGTGCATCTTGCGGTCACAATGGTGGAATTCGAAGCGCCTATGTTCAGGTAACCAACAGGCAGGTTCGAGCCAGGGCTCACTATTATGCCGCCGGTATAGGTTACGCGCGTGGTCGAGTTGTTCGCGGCCCAAGTCCCGATGTTGTGCGTGGTTATGTTTATGGTGAAATCCACGCCCTGCGTCTGGGTGCTTGCAAAACCCGTGGCATTCGGGACAAGGTTGGGGAGCCAGCACGAAACAGGGGAAGAAACGATGTTGTTTGACTCGTTGGATTCCGGAATTATTCCAGGGTAGTCAGTTGTGACTGTTATGCTGGTTGCATTTATGCACGAGAAGGGCGTCTCAAAATCATGTGTGATTATGGGAGATTCGAGTTGGGGAGTCGCATAAATCCAGCTACATATTCCGGCACACCCAGGCCCGCTATATGAAACATTTGTGGAGCTGGCTGGCGAAGGCCCTACCCCTATGTCCGAAACCTGGAGCGATATCCGCCCGTAAGGGTCCATCGGGAATGCGGAGAGAATGGCTGGCACCAAATCGGGCTTTTGCCTGCATTCCCCGTCCCCTATCCCAATTGAGTAGCAGTAAAATTCCGCGCAGCACCTAAGCGAGGCATTGCAAACCATCCCTTCCCAGCCGCAGCTGCCGCACGTTCCGTAATCGCACCCTGCGGAAACGTTGCAGCAGTCAAGCGGGCTGTAACATATTTCCCCAAAATCATTGCATATGTTCGGAGCAGGAAGAATTAGCCTGTCTTTACCTATCAGGGATTTTTCCGCCCCGGCATCGTAATCGAACCTCATTTGCAGCGATACGAATTTGCGCTTTTCTATCGGAGAGAATGAGGCATTTGCATTTAGTTTTATGCTCATGCCGGGCTCAAGCGTTGCCCGTACGTCAGTCACGTTTGAAAGGGGCATGAACTCGTCCTGCACATGGATGCGCATAAGGGAAAGCGGCTTGTTGCCTGTGTTTTTGAGCACCAATGTCACTCCGTTCTTTATTGCCTTTGCATCAGTGATTGCAAGGGGGTTCTCCTTGATCCAATACACCTTTGACTGGAAGTAGCGGGATTCATAATTAGTTTGCATTGACTGGATGACGAAATAGGTGACCAGGAGCACTATTAGGAACACTGCCGCAAAAATGACAAGATATTCTGCCGAAGCCTGCCCTCTCCTCACACAATTGGTTCGGATGGATAGTTTATAACGGTTTTTATATCCTGAAAAGAAGAACAATGCGCAGCACAATGTGCAGCAGAAGCAGGGCGCCAAGCCCGCCTAGGCAAAGCGGAGGAAGCGCGGGCAGGAATATTTTTTTGCGTGAAACAAGGTTGAGCAGGAACAGAAGGGCGATTGAAGAGCCTGCCATCACTGCAATTGAATTTAGCATGCCGCCCGCATACCCCCCAAGCGAGTAAGCGGACACGGAAAGCATGATTGGGATTGCAATGTCCCCGGTCCCCAAATCAAGCCGCTCGCCTTCAGGCGGCTTGGAGGGTTGCGTCTGCCTGCCTCCCGCACTCACCTTTGCGGTTTTCGCGCCTGCGGGAAGAGGGGATTTGGCTGTGATTGAGAAGGACAGGGAACGGGAGGTGAATTCCTTTGCAAGCAGTAGCATGTGCCTGGTCTTGAACACCGCAATATAATCGTAAATCGAGAGCAGCACAACGAACAGGAGAGTTGGGAGAAAACCGATTGAAAACCCGAAAAGCGCGCCAACGCCAGCACTGGAGATTACGGCTGCGGGGTTTTTCACCTGCTCAATGAAGAACTTTCCGGCTGCAAGCAAAAGGGAGAGGGCACTTGCGGCCATGAATGCGGATTCGAACTCACGATTGGCATATGCAAGCAGGAGCACGAAAAACACTATGAAAGAGGCGGAGAATATCACAAGGGTCTCAAGCAGCCGAAAAAGCATCACCCCCTTGTAGTATTTTGCAAGGAAGATGAACATCGCAGCGCCGAAAATTATGTAAGCGATGAATATTATGGAGTTTAGCGGGCTTTGCGGCTCGTTTATAGGGGAAACATTGAATTCATTCAATTCAGGGATGGCTTTTGCCGCCTCGATCAGCCCGGAGCCGACAAGTATCCCTAGCACCTGCGCAACTGCGAACAGGAGCACTATTTTCATTATTGCGCGCATGGGATTACCTACAAAATTAGCCTTGCTCGACCAATTTAATAAATCCGTGCCTGACCCGGTAAACTTCTCCCTTTGTCGCAAGCTCGTCGATTATGCGCCGTGTGGCAACCTCGTCGATGTTGAAGGTTTTTGCCTCCTCCACTATCTTGTTAACCTCGATCTGGTCGTATTCCTTTGCAAGCTCGCGTATCAGCCCGGTTATCGTGTTTATCTTGTCCACCTGGGATTTTGTGCGCCCTGTGGAAATGATATCCGAATCGTACCTTCCTGTTTCCCGGTCGCGCATAATCTTGTCAAGCACCCAGTTCATCAGCTTTATGGCGCGGTCCGCGTCCTCGCCAGAGACCTCGTCCGAGAGCCTCACTTTTGCGCTTGCCTCGCTCATCCTAATCAGCCCCTCAATATACCTGGGAGTGATTGGTACCGCGCCCTGCTGCTTGCCCACCTTGCGCAGCTGCACGTAAAAGTCCTTGAGCTTGTTCATTGCCTCGTCTGAAATCACTGGCCGGATGTTCTTTCGCGCGTAGGAGATGTACTTGCGCAGCACGGTTGTGTCAATGGCGTCCGCTTCGGAAAGCGGGGCGACCTCATTAGGCTTGCGCATTGCAGCCTTCTTGTGGGATTGGAGTATGTGGTCAGCAAGCCTCGAATCCTGCTCCTCATCCATGATGTCGATTATGGGGAATATCAGGTCGAAGCGGGAAAGGAGCGAGGGGGGGATGTCGAACTGCTCCCCGGGCAGCTTGTTCTGGTCAAAGCGGCCAAGCTTTGGGTTTGCGGCAGCCAGCACCGCGGTTTTTGCCTTGAATTGCGCAACTATGCCTGCTTTTGCAATCGAAACTGTCTGGGATTCCATCACTTCGTGCATCGCGCCGCGCTCATTGTCATCAATCTTGTCAAATTCATCAACTGCTGCAATCCCGCCGGATGCAAGAACGAGAGCGCCGGCTTTTAGAGTCCAGCCGCCATCGCCAAGCTCGTCCTTTTCAGCGCTTGCAGTAAGCCCCACTCCTGTGACCGATTTGCCGCTCACATAGATGCTTTTTGGGGCAAGCACCATGATGCTTTGCAGGAAGCGGGTTTTTGCAACACCCGGGTCGCCGATCAGCAGTATGTGTATGTCATCGCGTATCTTTCCCCCTCCCACAAGCTGTTTTTCTGGAGTGCCGCCAAAAGTTTGGAGCACAAGCGCCTCTTTCACCTCATCGTGCCCTGAGATGGCTGGCGCAACAGACCGTTTTATTTTATCGAACACCTGGGGGTCGCGCGAAAGCTCCCTTATCTGCATTTCCTCCTCTTTGCTGGTTTCGATTTCCTCAAAATCCCGCTGCATGCGCTTGCAATGAAGCACATCCAGGAACCTTGTATAGGTCATCTGCTGCTGCTTCCCCTTGAATTTTATAGGGGGGCGGATGCGCATCACCCCCGCTATTTCAACAGTATCTCCCGGGGTGAGCGTATTCACCAAATCGTCCTCGAGCCAGAGCTCTATGTGGGCCGCAGGGGTCCCGCCCTTGAGGCGCTCAAGCAGCTCCTGCGCCTCGGCTTTCTGCAAATCTACAAAATAGCTTTCATCCTCCTCGAGCCGAAGCGACCTGCGCTTGCACGACTCGCAGAGCTGGGGCGGGGTGTATTTTTTTGTGACCGGCACCTTGAAGGACGCATCGCACATCATGCACCGGTAAAGCGCGATTTTCACCCGGTGCACGACATCCGCACGCTTCGTGATTACCCCTTTCACAGCGATTAGCGATTCGATGTTCTTTGAGCCGATGTCCTGTATCAGAAGCCCGCGGTCCGGAACCCCAAAAAAGCGAACATGAGGCTCGAATACCGCCTCAGGCATGCCGCGGTTCATGCCCATGACCGCCTTTTCCGATGCTTCGATGATTATATCAGGCTTTTTGAGCAGCTCGTCCGCAAGCTCGCCGTCAAAGCTCTCTAAGTCAGCATAGTCCACATTCAGGCTCTTTTTGCTAGGGTAGACGTTTGCAAGCTCGGAAATCTGGACCTCATAGCGCGTGCTGAAGAACTCTTGGAACTTTTCGATTATCGGCGCTAAGTCGACTTCCTCTTTTGGCATAAGCAAAGCCTTCCCTCCCGATGGGCACGAGGAATGTGAGTTTCCCACTTAAAGTATATATAGTATTGCGCCACTCAATACCCCTGTGGAAAAAATATTAGTGACAGCAGCACTGCCGTATGCGAACGGGCCGCTGCATCTGGGGCATATACGAAGCACCTATCTGCCGGCCGACATCTACGCTAGGTACCATCGCCTTATCGGAAACGATGTGCTGTACATTTGCGCAACCGATGAGCACGGGACGCCGATAGTTGCGGGCGCGGAGAAGGAGAAAAAATCCCCGAAAGAGCTTGTGGATTACTACCATGATAGGGATAAGCTGGAGTTTGGGGCGCTTGGGTTCTCGTTTGACATATTCCACAGGACATCGAGCGAAGAAAATTGCGAGCTTACACAGCAATTCTTCAAAAAACTCTCTGGCAATGGGCATATTTACACCAAAACAGTTGCGCAGCCCTATTGCGAAACAGACAAGCGCTTTTTGCCTGACAGGTTTGTTGTCGGCACGTGCCCGCACTGCAAATCCGAGAGGCAATATTCGGATTATTGCGAAAACTGCGGGAGGACGCTTTCCGCAGGGGAAATATTGAACCCTGTTTGCATCACATGCGGCAAAAAGCCCATATCCCGCGAGAGCAAGCACTATTTTTTCAAGCTTGCAAGTTTCTCGGATAGATTGCAACAGTACCTCACAGGGAACAAATCGCTTCAGCCTGAAGTGACCAACTATTTGCTCAATTGGATTAAGGAAGGGCTTGTGGACTGGGATATTTCGCGCGATTTGGATTGGGGGGTTCCGATTCCGGGTGAGCCGGGCAAGGTATTTTACGTCTGGTTCGATGCGCCAATAGGGTATGTTTCAAGCACAAAAGCGCTTACCCCAAAATGGGAGGAATACTGGAAGGGCGATTCGAAGATTGTGCACTTCATTGGGAAAGATATCATTTACCATCACTTCCTTTTCTGGCCCGCAATGCTGCTTGGGGTTGGGGATGGGTTCAGGGTGCCTGATGCAATTGCGGTAAGAGGATACCTGAATTTGGAGCACAGGAAATTCTCAAAGAGCAAGAACTGGTTTGTATCGATTGAGGAGTATTTGAAGGCATTCCCTGCGGATTACTTGCGCTATTACCAGACCGCGTTTACGCCCCACTCGGTAGTGGATGCGGATTTCATTTGGAAGGATTTCCAAACAAAAATAAACAACGAGCTGGTTGCGTCGATTGGGAATTTCGTGCATAGGGCATTGATACTTATTGAGAAGCAGAACGGGGGGATTGCGCCAAAGCCTGCTGCGCTTGATGCAGAGGATGAGAAAGTATTGGGCGAGATAGCCAAGGCGAAAGAAAAGGTTAGCGCCTTAATCTCCTCTTTCCAGCTAAAGGAAGGGCAGGAGGAGATTTTGAAGCTGAGTGGAGAGTTCAACCGGTACCTTTCGTTCCGTCAGCCGTGGAAGGAGAAGGATGCGCAGAGGAATGCAACCACTTTGTATGTTTGCACCCGTGCCATTTCCGCGCTTGCGATACTGCTTGAGCCCTATTTGCCGTTTACAACGGAAAAGCTGCAGAAAATGGTCGGAATTGAAAGGGAAACGGTAAAATGGGCAAATGCTGATGCGGAACTAATTTTGCCTGGGAAGAAGATAGGGCCTGCAAAGCCATTGTTCGAGAAAATAAGCGATGAGAAAATTGAGGAGCAGGAAAAGAAATTGAAGAAGGTATGATTCTAGTTAAGGTTCGTATACTTGCAGTACCCTCCAAGGCATTCCGTGGTGAAGTTGCCGCACTGCGGCCCAGATGTGCACGGGAGCCTGCAGCCCTTGGTTGTGCCGCTTGGGTAGTTTGTGCACACCAGCGGCGGTGCGCAGTCTGCATTCGTGTTGCAGCTTGGGACGCAAAGCCCGTTTTTCCGTATGTATGGGTAATTCGGCGCGGTGCATGCTCCCCAGTTATAGAGGTGGGGCGAGTAGGCGCACCTCATGGTCCCGTTATAATTCTCGCACAGGTTGTTGCAGCATTCCGAATTGCTTGAGCATGCGCTTGGGAACGCTTTGCAAGTGGTGCATGAGTAGTTGCCAGGGTCCCAGCTGCAGATGCCGGATGGGCAGGATGTGCTGTACTCGCTTGGGGCAGGACAGCTTGGGCCGTGGTAAAGCGGCGAGAGAGTAACATACTGCATGCCTCCGCCGCCCCAGCATTCGCAGGCTGAACCGGTGGGCGGGACGTAGCTGTAATTGAAGCTTATGTTCAGGTCGTATCCGACCTGCCCGGAGCACCAGTCCACATTGTCAAAGTGAAGCACATTTGTTGCGCCGTATGCCTGGTTTATCGCAGACGGGTTCACGTATGCGGGACCTGGTATTTGGTATGCATATGGAGCTCCGCAGTATGTCCCGCCTGGCCGGTATGCCGGACCTGGCCGGTAATCATGGAATGCCAGTTGATTGTTTAGATAAATCTGGCCATAGTCGTCAAGCCGTATATTATTGAACCAGATTGCAGTTATTGACGCTTCAGGCACTGCAACCATGTTGAGCTGCCCGGACAGGTAGGGAAGCCAGTTCTGATCTCCGGTCCCAAACGCGTAATTGTGCGAATAGCTGCACGGGGTGCATGAGCACCTTATCTGGTAAGTGATGTTGTTTGACTCATCAGACTCAGATACGTGTCCATCCGCATCTGCGATGAGTGTGAGGTCCTTTATGCCAGAGCTGTTGCACGAGAGGAGCACTGTTGCAGTCTGGTTAGTGCCGGGCTGCAGGCTAAGCACGCTTGTGTTGGCTATTGCAGCCCCGCCCCAAATCACCCTTGTTATGGACTGGTTCATGCTTGCAAGGTTGCCCATGTTTTGCGTTATCGTGGTAAGATTGTATGCCTGGCCAGAATATATCGATATCGGAGTGTTGTTTGAGAATGCGATTAGGTCTGGCTGGGGAGTGGGGAGGCATTCAATTGAGTAAGTGCGCGAGTTCAGCTCGTCCGATTCCGGAACGCTATGGTAGCCATCCGCAATCAATGTCAGGTTACGGGTTCCCGGAATGCTGCAGCGCAAAGTCAGGTTTGAGGGCGGGCTTGAGAATGAAGGCTGCAGAGGAGGGACCTGGATGTTCAAGGACTGGAGCCCGTCCACTGTCCCGCCATCAAACGCAGCAATGGTGAGCGAGGAGTCACTTTCGCCCGCACCGATGTTGCTTGTCACTGCATCCACATTGAAGGGGGAGCCCACAATGTGCTGCGCCCCAAGGGCTGCACCGGATGCCTCTGCGGAAAGGTCCGAGAGCGGGCATGAAACGCTCACCTGAAGGGCGTTATTTCCCTCGCTGGATTCAGTAGTGACGCCATCAATGTCCGCAATCAGGCTTATCGTGCTTGCGTCCATGCACGCAAATTTTGAGTAAAAATCAAACTTCTCCCCCGGCTCAAGGCTTGGGGTCGGAATCTTATCGATGCAGGGGCTGCACCCAGTCCCAGTCCATTCCAGCATAGTGGAAGTCAGCACCGCAGGGCCTTCGCCGAGATTTATGACCCTTAGCGATACGAAATCGGTTGGTTTCATGGTATCTGGGGAGATGGGGGAGAGTTGGAGCGGGGCTAAGTCGGATTTCTGCTTGCACACTTTGCCCCCGCTTGGGAGGGTGTAGCAGATCCCGGGGCTACAGCAGTCAGAATCCGCAGTGCAATTTTGCCCTGTTTCGCCGCATCCTCCGCACTTGTTGTATTTGCATATTGCAGGCGGCAGACCTGGAGGCTGCCCGCCTCCACCGCCCCCGCAACAGTCCATGTCCGAATGGCACGCTTCCGAATTCTCATTGCACGTGCTCGGGGAAGGAATGATTAGGTCCTCAGCGCCTATAAGGGACTTGTCAACTTCGGTAGAATAGTCGAATTTCATTTCCAGCGCAACAAATTTGCGTTTGCTTGTATCTCCATATGTCATAGGTATTGTGACCTTTGAATACATGCCTGGCTCAAGCACGATCGGGTTGTCGGTGAAGTTGGTCCTATTCCCGGATTGGGCAAGCTGGTCCTTTGCGTATATCGAATTTATGGAGAGCTTGCGCGGTGCGGCGTTCTTCAGGAAAAGTATGAGCCCGTCCTTTATCGCCTTTGCATCAGTGATTGCAATCGATTTTTGGTTGTTCCAGTAAATTTTGGAGGCCGTGTACCGGCTCTCGTAGTTCTGTTCAGGAGGCTGGAGGAAAAAAACGACTGCGAGCACCACCATTGCCAGTATTGCCGCTAAAATGATAAGGAGTTCGGGTGAAGCCTGCGCCTTGCCTTCCATTGGTTGGTATACTGAGAAGGAATTTTTAACCGTTCCCGTTCCTATGGCGATTGCGGCTGGATAAGAAACTGAAACCGGTTGCTTAGGGGAGTCCAGACACAAAAGTCGGGAATCGGTGCCCTGTAGTAGTGCCATCCCCCAATTCGCCGTACTGATTGTAACCCCAACATAGAGCTATGCCGCCTGCACGGACTCCGCAGGAATGGAAGTAACCTCCAGCTACATCAATATATGCTGAAGAATCATTTGTTAAGGTTGGGTTCAATCGGTTAGTAATTGGAGGTACGCCATCCCCCACCTCACCATAAGCAGCATTATTGCCCCAGCAGAGGGCCCTGCTGTCACTTGTGCGGATTCCGCAGGTGTGGAGGTCGCCTACGCTAATTTTGGTATATGCAGAACTATCGGTCGTTAGGGTAGGATTCAGGCGCTGGGTAGTGGTTCCATCCCCCAATCCGCCATTCGCATTAAAGCCCCAGCAGAGGACCCTTCCATCCGAACGAAGCCCGCAGGTGTGTGTATAACTTCCAGCTTGATCAGTACCAGTACTGACACTGGTATATGAGGAAGTGTCGGTTGTCAGGGTCGGAGTCAGGCGCTGGGTAGTGGTTCCATCCCCCAATTCACCATATGTATTGCTGCCCCAGCAGAGGACCCTGCCATCTGCGCGTACTCCACAGGTGTTATAGGAACCTACACTGATATCGATATATGAGGAAGTGTCGGTTGTCAGGGTCGGAGTCAGGCGCTGGGTAGTGGTTCCATCCCCCAATCCGCCTTGCCCATTATAGCCCCAACAGAGGACTCTGCCATCAGAACGGATTCCGCATGTGTGAATGTGACCTGTGCTCACTTTCGTATATGCGGAAGCATCGGTTGTCAGGGTAGGATTCCATCGATCCGCAGTAGTGCCATCTCCCAACGTACCATAGTAATTACTGCCCCAGCATAGGACTCTGTTGCCGCTTGTGCGGATTCCGCAAGCTTGAAGGTCACCTAGACTAATTTTGGCATATGCAGAACTATCGGTTGTCAGAGTCGGAATCCGGCGCTGAACATTGGTGCCATCCCCCAAATCGCCAAATGCGTTGTCGCCCCAGCAGAAGACCCTGCTGTCACTTGCACGGATTCCGCAGGTGTGGTAGCCGCCGGGGCCTGCGCTTATTTTTGAGAATACGATTGGAGTGGTGCAGGAAACAGTGGTTATGTTCACATTGTTCGCTTCGCCAGGTGCGCCTTCCGCATTCGTGCCAGTTGCATCCGCATTCACTATGATTTGCTTTGAGCCGCTTGTGGTGCAGTTCACCCTTATCAGGATGAGGCCGGTCCCTGTTCCGTTTGAGAGGGCTGCGATGCTCGTATCGAATGTTGCGGAATTGTTGAATGTTATTCCACTTGAGGTTGAATTGAGCCTGGTTACAGATGCGCTGGAAACAGCCGAGCCAGTATTGTTCGTGCGGATGAGAATTGAGAATGCGACTCCCACTGCCTGCGCAGGAAGCGTTGTGTTCAGAGAATAGGCAATAAGGTCCGGGGAGGCTGGGGCATTGCATGTTACCGAAGTGATATTCACATTGTTCGCTTCGCCTGAAGCGCCCTCTGTATTCGTGCCAGTTGCATCCGCATTCACTATTATCTGCTTTACACCGCTTGTGGTGCAGTTCACCCTTATCAGCACAGAGCCAGTACCTGCACCGCTTGAGAGCGCGCCGACA
>JAGVHI010000002.1 GCA_020056635.1 archaeon
CTCGTCTGCAGCTGCAACCGAGTCCATCTGCTCGAAATCAAGCCAGAAGTTTATCGGAAGCTCTACAGTGCGGATTTTTGCAATCCTTGCAATCGCAAAGTCCGCAGCCTGGATGAAATGGTCGTCCGGGCTGTAGGGGTGGAACGCATCAAGTATTGAGATTTTTGCCTCGGTCACCGAATGGTCGAACGGGCGCACGAGGCCCTTTAGGTCCGAAACCGACTTGCTCTCGGATTCTTCTACGAAGCTCTCGTAGCGCGAGAGGATTAGACGGTAAAGCTCTACCTTTAGCCTAAGCTCCTCAAGCTCGGTTGCAGGCTTGATTGGCTGGGAGGCAGGCTTTTGCGGCGGCTGTGTGGGGGCAGGCGGCTTTGGAAGCGTGGTTCCCGGCTTGGGGGGCGCAGCTGGCGCCTGCTTCACCCCGCTTGATTTTTTCAGGAACGGTATGTCCAATGCCATATTGCCAAACCTAGGTTCAGATATAATCAAAGCACGCAAGCGCGATCGAATTGTAGCAGACAATCGTGCCGAACGCCACGTTGTTGCCTTCGTTCCCTTCGGTTATGCTGTTGTTTGCATCAACCCGCATTTCAAAATTGTGTATTCCCGGGACTGTGCACGTGTAATCGTACGTGGCAAGGTCAGTGTTGCCGAACGCCCCAAGCGGCGGCACAGGGAACGGGATTGGCGCGCCGCCATCTATCCTAAGCTCGGTTGTGCTTGAGGAGTTGGCACCTGAGCCGATGTTTGTAGTGGTCAGGTTCACGCGAACGGTTGTGCCGAGTGCAGGCACAGAATCCGAGAATGAAAGCGAGCCTATGTAATCCGGCTGTAGAAAGGCAATAATTGGAGTTACATTAAGCTGCGCAAAGCATTCGTAATCGTTCGGCGGTGTTAGGTACCTTGCCCATACCACTCCTGTGCCCATCGATACGCCAGTAAGATTCGTGGCAATGCCATAGGTTGGGCTGACCGTGGCACGGGCTGGCAGATAAACGCTCCATTGGGTGAGTGGGTGGCATGCTGCAGGAACCCCTGCATTGGTGCAGGAAACGTTAAGCGAAACGTTGTATGTCTCCATCACCACAATCGGGTTTGGGGAAATCGAGCAGTTATAGCCTCCTGCAGGGTTCGCGCTTATTACGACCGGCCAGCTCTGGCACCAGAATGGAACCGGGCATGCTCCTGTGCAGTTTGCCCGGACGTAGCCTGTTGAGGCTGTGGCGGTTATGTCAGTATTCAATGTGCTTACCGGGTTTAGTGCTGGGCCGGTTGGAGTTGGGGACATGCTGCCAGTTGTGACATTGGTGGTCCATAAAAAGCTCGAGCAGTTCACTTGCGTAGTGCCGTTCCAGCACGTTGCGGTGAAGGGAATCGGGTTGCCTGCATTGTTGCCTGTTCCGTTTGGGTTAATGGTGCAGCTGCTTGGGGTAAGCGGGGCAGGGTTTATCACTACATCCCCAAGCGGGAATGTGAGCGGGCCGCATGGGACCTGCGAGCCTGTGCAGTCTGCGTTAGTGGTGATGTACGCAACGCTGATTACAAGCGGGTAGGTGCCGGGCGAGGGAGGGGCAGTAACCTGCGCCTGCATTATCGGGGAATCGGTTCCCGGGGCGATGTTGCTTGGGAGAGGAGAAGTGAGCATTGTGAAGCCCGTGAATGGGTTTGGCGGGCTGAGTGGAGAGAGCGTTACTGAATTTATGTTTATTGAAACGTTCATGGTGTTGTGCACCCTGAAGCTGAAAATTATCACCTGGCTAGGGGTTGCTGTAGGGGGAACATTGTCCCACGGGCAGGTTATAAGCGGGTTGCAGGTGACAGGGTCGCGGACCTGGAGAGGCCATGAAGGCGCTGAAACGGTGCGCTCATCAAACCCGTTCGAATGTATGTTTATCACATTGTATGACGGGTTGTTGGTTTGTATGTGCGCGGGGACAAAACAATCCAGCCCTTCAATCCTGCCGTTTACCAGGTAATCGCCAGCGGTGTTGAATGTGTAGCTGTCAGGGCTTGGAGTGCCAAGGTATTCTCGGTTTGCAATGGATATGGCACCTGCGTTGAGGCGGTAATTGCCCTTGCAAATAAGCGAGAGCAGCGAGCGGTAGGTGCCGCTGTATGGAAGGTTGGTTGAGAAATTCAAGTAGCGGACTGCACACGTGCGCTCTGAAAGCCCGCCAATGTTCGAGACGTAGGTCCCCCACTGCGTTTCATCATAGAAATATGGTATATGGGTCACGGCTTCGGTGAACCTGGCGGAAGTTGCCCATTTTATGGCGTCAGAAGATGAGCAGGATGCAGTGGAAGGGAAGAGGCCAGATGGGCCCACTGTGGAAGTGAATTGCGCCGTAGCTGGATTGAGGTTCCAGTTTGAAGTGATGGAGGGGGTGAACTCCAGGTTCGTGCCAGTGCAGATAAGCCCGTTGCCGTCCGGGTCGTTGGAAGCGATTGAAATGCCGGTTGCAACGTTGTCGTCAGCCCAGGAGTTGATGTTCGAGGGCCAGGTAAAGACATCTGAAAACAGTACGGATGCCAATGCCAAGAAAACCGCGAGCGATAATAGTTTCCCCATCTTATCCCCCTCACTTCCGTTGTTCAGCTGGGACGTATTTCTGGCGCTTTGCAGGCGATGCCGGTGCTTCGCCGCCCTGCTCCGGCTTTGCAAAATCCTGTGAAACCTGCCCGGTGCCCGCAAACCCGAACACCACAGTCTGGCCCAGCGCAGGCTCGTTCGCAGGGTATGTAGCGCCCGGCTTCCTGCCGCCGAGGCGTACTGCAACCGTCCCGCCCACATTGTAGTTGCGGAACTTTGTGTCCGAGGTCCCCCCTTGCACGCCAAAGCTGAACCTGCCCACATTGAGCGTTGCGCCTGCGCGGGAGCTGATGTCAGGCTCCGCAGTGAAAATCCCTGCCTGCCTTACCATGTAGTCTGCAGTGACCCCTGCGGAAAGAAGCAGGTTGCTTGTCTGCGTTAGCGGAATCCTGTATCCGAGGTCGGCGCCCCAAGTCGCTCTCCAGCCGGGGTTGGCAACCGGCTTCCAGCCAGTGTTCTTGTCCATCTCACCTTTGAACACCGCACCTCCGCTGATAGTTGCGAACACGCGCTCTGAGAGCTTGAACTGCCTGCTTATGTCAAAAGAATATGTTGCGTCTTTTATGAACAGGTCCTTGGAGTTGATTTTTTGCGCCTTAGTTCCAAGCTGCGCCGTGCTGCCTATGTCTATCAGGGTTTCAAGAGGCCCTACGAGGGTGATTATTGCACCTACATCCGTCCCCCAGTCCTTCGGCAGCTTGATTGGCGTTTGGTCCTTGTCGTTTAGGTATGCAGTCATCTGCGTCATACTGGCGTTGGTCACGATGGTCAGGCTGTATGGGGTGCCGATTTTGAATTCGGAGAGGGGCTTGTTCGCAAACACGTGAGTTATTCCCGCACCTCCGTAGACCATCCTGGACACGACGCGCGAAAGGAGCCGAGTATCCTCAGTCGTTATGCGCTCCGTGTGATGATCAAGCGAAGGAGTCAAAACTTGATCAAAGAGCGAGCCCCTTTGCACGATGGTGTAGTATTTATCGTACCAACCCTGCCTGTTCGAATTATACATTGCGGTGTCATTCAGGTGGGAGATAAGTGCGTCAAGACTGCCAGTGGGGGTAAAAATCCAGTCGTGTGGCATTGCATTCCAGAATTGCCTTACCTGCTGGTCGGAAAGGATGTTTGCCACATCAGCGAACTGGCTCTGCGACCACAAGTTGAAGAAATGAACTGCCTGATCATGACCTCCTGGAAAAAAGCCATCGAACTGGCTCTGGACATCGCTGTGTAGAGCCCATATCAGCGTGGTTATCTCTTCTGTCATGACCACCTTCTCGTTCTTGCGCACGAGAGCTGCAAGTGCCGGGGCTTTGCGCATATATGGAACCCTTGCTTCTGGCTCGTACTTCACGCCAAAAGTATCCGCACTTGCCATAGCGTCCCGTGTGCGCTGGAGCTCAGCCCCTTCCACGCGCTTTACAGCAGCCGCCTGCACAGTGTAGCGCATGCCTGCCACAGGGTTTAGGACTGTGATGGTCTTCTTCACCGGGTCAACTGCGTATTTGTCCGAAGTGAGCTCATGCATCTCGGCGCCCTGGAAGTCGAATACCCTTACATCCTCGAAAGACACAGTGTTGTTTGCCACTGTTCTGGACTTGTCATGGTGAAGCTGGAAGAGCTTCACATCGAACACGAGGGGCTTTCCAGCCTCTGCTGGAATCGCTGCGGCAGTTCCAGATGCACCCGCCCTCTCGATTGAGATTTCAAGCCCGAGCGGGGAGCTGGTAGTGGCTTGGATGCCGCGGAAGTCGGAGAGTGCAAGCACTATAGGGTCGTTCGGCTTGGACTCGTTGCGTATACCGCCTAGGTTTGTTCGCTTCATCTGCCTATTGAACTCGTCAGGCTTGTTCGGCAAGTAGCTGCCTGCAACGCTGCGTATGACGCCGTCCGTTAGCCATTTCTGCACCTGTGCTGAGCCGCCTGGCTGGTCGGAGAGATGGCGTATGAACATGTCAAATTCCTCAAGCGTGTCTATGTAGCGGATTTTCGGAGTGTCTGAAACCTTGACCGTAATCAGGCCTGCAATTTTTTCCCCAAGCTCCCTCACTAGCGCCAGGCGCAGGCGCTCGACCCCTATTTGCGCGCGCTCATTGGCCACTTTGATGTTGTTGTCAAGCTGATACTTGTAGTCCTTGTCGTTTTTCCCGGTTTTTAGGATTTCCATTGTGGCAAGGCCGGTTATCGTGATTTCACGGACGTCCATTGCAAACCGCTCTTGCTCCTCGTTTGACAGCTTGGAAAGCTCTTTTGCTGAGAAGCCAGTGTTGTAGAGGAGCTGCTCGATAATAGACCCTGCCTGGAAATCAGCCAGCTCTTGGGTTGAGGGCTTGTCCACCTTGAACCCTTTTGCATAGGAAGTGGATTGCATGCTTTCTAGTGCAACTGTCTCGAATACGGATTTTGTGCTCTCCGTCTGGCGCCGCGTAGTGTCCTGCTCGTAAGTTGAGCGCGAATATGAGGGATATGCGAATGACGGGGCTTCCGAAGCCTGCGCCCCTGCCTGCCGGGTTGGAACTGATGCCATGAGAGCAGGCACCTTGCGCTCGATGCTGATTTTGTACTGCCCGTCGGAAGATTCCACCTCTGGGCTCACTTTCAGCTGGTCCTCCGGGCGCTTGTGGCTTGCGTTCCAATTGTTTACATACTGCACAAGGCACTGCCTCTGGCTCTCGAGCTTTGCCCTGTCTGTTGAAGTAAGGTTCGCCTTGTCATTAAGGTTGTTTGCGACCTCGTTTGCCCTCTGCTGCACAATCGGCAGCATCGCATCCTTAGGGCGGTCTTCAAAAGTGGAATAGTTTTTTGTTGAACGGGAGACTGACATGGCGCCACCTCTGCATTATTTGCGCTTTCCGAAGTTTAAAAAGGCTCGTGTCTGTTTTACTTCGGAAAAGGAAGCTGGAGATTGGGCGATGGCCCAGAAAGCGGGGGAGGGGGTTAGTTCGAATTCCTCAGCAATTCGACCCCTGCCAATTTTTCCCCGGCAAGGTAGGAGATGAGCGCTTTTCCCGCTAGGGACACATAACCCAGCTTCGAGCGGTCTATTCCGAACTTGTCGAGTGCGGAGATGGTGTGACCGCCCCCGACAAGAGAGAACGCGCCTGAATTCTCAATCGCAGACAGGATTGCGCCAGTTCCTACCGAGAACTCCTCGCGCTCGTACACCCCTGCAGGACCGTTTATGATTATTGTTTTGGCGCCGGTTAGGATTTCGGAGTATTTTTCAATGGTTTGCGGGCCGACATCCATTATCTGGTACGGGGAGGGGAGTGAAGAGGGTTCAAGCTCTTCGCGCGTTCCCCTTGCGTCTACTGCAACATCCAATGGGAGCATTATTTTTTCAGGGTATTTTGCGAGCAATTCCTTTGCTTTTGGCAGGTGCAAAAGCGCTTTCCCGGAACTTAGGTATTCCATTGTGCGCCCAAGCTCAACCCCGGATGCATGCAAAAAGAGGCTTCCAATCACTCCAGTAAGAAGCGCAAAATCCACTTTCCCCTCCGAGAGCCATTTCTCGAGTATGCCAATCGAATCCTCGGGCTTTGCGCCGCCGAATACGAAAATTAGGGGTCGGGAGGGGGAGGACACCTTGTCCAGTGCCTCAAGCTCGCGAGACATGACCCTGCCTGCGACCATTGGCTTTTTGTAAAATCCGACAATAGACGCCTGCGCTCGGTGCGAAGCTGAAAACGCATCGAGCACGAATATGTCGCAGAGCGGCGAAAGGGAGGAGACGAGGGCCGATTTTTCGTATTCCTCCTTTGTTTTGTATTTTGTCTCGTCCTCAAGGAAACGCACGTTCTCAAGCAGGAGTATCTCCCCAGGTTGCAGGCTTTTGATTGCCTCCTGCGCGCGCTTTCCTGCAACATCGTCAACGAAAAGCACAGGAATGCCAGCTTCGGACTCCAGAAATTTCGCGTGCTGGGACAGGCTTATGCAGTCCGAGTCGCCCCTGCGCCCCTGGTGC
>JAGVHI010000026.1 GCA_020056635.1 archaeon
AGCCCCCGATGGGGATTGCACCCATGACCTCCTGTTTACTCGAAAGTCCCGGGCTCTTTCTTTGAACCCAGGGGCCTTACGAGACAGGCGCTCTACTGCTGAGCTACAGGGGCATTTGCTTTTTCTAATCGAAAAAAGCGCCGAGGATGGGATTTTTGGACAGCCATTAGTCTTAGGGAAAAGATACTTTGAGGCGAAAAAACCTGCGGAGCAGGATATTTTTCGCGGTAAAATTCTTTCTTTTCCCCAGGGGCTTTTCTTTCCGGACGGAAAGAAAAGGGCCTGAACCCATACTCCACGGAGTGGAACCAGATATCTTGTTGGCACCATAGATGCTGGTCTCGAGTCTGGCGCGTTGCCGGATTCCGCCACCTCGGCATGATGTTTTGCGTGATTGTGCTTTTTAACTGTTATAGCAGAAAATTTCCCCGGTGCATTGCATGAAACCCGTTATCGCTCTCAATTTGAAAGTGTACAAGGAATCGCTTGGGGAAAAAGGGCTCAAGCTCTGCCAGATTGCTGCGGAAGTGGCATTGCTAAAGGGCGTGCGCGTGATTGTGGCACCACAGGCAGTGGATTTGGCTGCTTCTGCGAAGTTCCATGAGGATACGTATGCGCAGCACGTGGATGAGAATCAAGCAGGGGCGTTCACTGGAACGATTACTTGTGAGGCGATAAAGGAAGCTGGGTGCAGGGGAAGCCTGGTGAACCATTCCGAGCATCGGATTCCTTTCGAGAGAATTGAGAAAACGATTGCGAGATTGAATGAATTGAAATTGGAGAGCATTCTCTGCACAAAAGATGCGGCGGAGAGCGCGGATTATGTAAAAAGGCTTGGGAAGAACCTGCCTACTTTTGTAGCGGTCGAGCCCCCGGAATTGATTGGAAGCGGAATTTCTGTGTCCACTGCTAAACCGGAAGTAGTGAGGGACACTGTGAAGAAAGTGAAAGCTGTGGCGAATGTGCCAGTGCTGTGCGGGGCTGGAGTTACCACTGCTGCGGATGTGAAGAAAGCTGTGCAATTGGGCGCGGACGGGGTATTGCTTGCATCCGCATACGTAAAAGCAAAGGACCCGAAGGAATTGCTAATGGCGATGGCCCAGGCAATTGGCTAGCATGTTTCATTTGAGACATTAGAGGTTTTTTCCGTACCGCCTGCGCCGAAATTGTTTTTAATTTGAATTGGGAGATAGTGCGCACAAGGCTTAGTGGAGGTAATGTTTATGGCAGAGAAAGGGGTTACAAAGGAGAAGGTTGTATTGGCGTATTCAGGGGGATTGGACACTTCTTGCATACTAAAGTGGCTGCTGGATAAGAATTACGAGGTCATTGCGTACATTGCGGACATCGGGCAGAAGGAGGATTTTGAGAAGGCGAAAGCCAAAGCATTGAAAGTCGGGGCTTCGAAAGTGATTATCAAGGATTTGAAAAAGGAGTTTGTGACTGATTATATTTTCCCCGCAATACGCGCGAATGCCATTTACGAGGGGAGGTATTTGCTGGGAACTTCGCTTGCAAGGCCGCTGATTGCAAAGCACCAGATGCAGGTGGCTAAGGAGGAGGGGGCGCAGTATGTGTCGCACGGGGCGACTGGCAAGGGGAACGACCAGGTGAGGTTCGAGCTCTCCTACCTTGCGCTTGACCCGAAAATCAAAATCCTTGCGCCTTGGAAAAATGCCGAGTTTCTTGCGCAGTTCAAAGGAAGGGACGATTTGATCAGGTATGCAAAAGCAAATGGCATCCCCGTGGATGCGACTCTCAAGAAACCCTACTCCGAGGATGAGAATTTGATGCACATTTCGCATGAGGCAGGGATACTTGAAGACCCGGGAAAAGTGCCTGAGGACAGCGTGTATTCAAGGACAGTGTCACCTTGGAAGGCGCCGGACAAGAGCACCATGCTTGAAATTTATTTCAAGGACGGGACTCCGGTGAAAGTGGTGAATAAAACAGATGGGACTGTGAAGGAGGACCCGCTTGAGCTGTTTATGTACCTGAACAAGGTGGGTGCTGAGAACGGAGTGGGAAGGATTGACATGGTGGAAAACAGGTTCGTGGGAATCAAATCCAGGGGCCTGTATGAAACGCCAGGCGGGACTATACTGCTCACCGCGCACAAGGATATTGAGGCAATTGCAATGGACAGGGAAGTGATGAGGCTGAGGGACACGCTCTCCCCAAGGTATGCGGAAATCATTTACAACGGGTTCTGGTTCTCGCCAGAGATGGATTTCCTCACAGCTGCGTTCAACAAGAGCCAGGAGCTGATAGATGGAAAAGTGGTGCTGGAAATTTACAGGGGGAACGTGTTCACACGCGCGAGGGAATCGCCATCCTCTCTGTATGATTTGGAGCTTGGCTCAATGCATATTGAAGGCGGATTCAACCAGCTGGACTCGGCAGGGTTCATCAGGGTGAATGCGATAAGGCTGATGGCGCACAAGGCGATTACAGATAAGGCAAAGAAAAGAAAGTAAAAGAAACGGGGGTCGAGTGCTCGCGCATTTTTTCGCGCGTGCACGAGCAGAAAAGCCCCTCTTCAGTTTATTTGTTCAGCTTTGCTTAGCAGCCGCCTCTGCACCTGTTCGTGTCAGGGTCGCAAGTGGAACCTGGGCAGTCCCCATCCGACTGGCATGTTACTTTTATGCAGCGGTTTGCGCTCGGGCCGCATTTTTCGCACCGCTCGTTGTAAGCGCATTGCGAGGATTGGGTGCAGTAGCCAGGCCGAAGGTGGCACTTGTGGTCAGAACCGCACAGGTCAAAGAACTGGCAGTTGGAATCCGAGTCGCAGAAGCCTGCTTTCGGGACGCATGTTTTGCTCCCAGCTGAATCGCACACCTGGTGAGATGCGCAGTCTGATGCAGTCTGGCACAGCCCGCGCCTGATGGTGCATTTGTGCGCAGTCATGTTGCATATCTGCCAGTCAGCGCAGTCGCGGTCGAATGCACAGCTGCCAGAGGCAGTCCCGCAGCGGTGCGTGTTCGTGTCGCATACCTGCCACTTGGGGCAGTCCAAATCATTGGAGCAGAATCCTGCGCGCGTGGTGCATGCGTGCGTGGATACGTTGCAGTTCTGCCATCCCTGGCAGTCTATCTCAAGGTCGCATTTGCCCGGAAGCGAAAAGCACCTCTTTGTGGTGAAGTTGCAGAGCTGGTAGCCCTCGCAGTCGAAATTGTTCTCGCATTTGCCTGGCTTGGGGACGCAGGTGTGCTTGGTAGGGCTGCAGACCTGGTCAAGGCCGCAGAGCGAATCCACATCGCAGAAGCCGGCTTTTGGCAAGCATGTGCTTTCCTTAAGGTTGCACACCTGCCAGTTGTCGCAGTCCGCATCGGTGGAGCACCTGCCAGGCTGGTAAAGGCACCTGTGCGCCTTGGAATCGCAGAACTTGAGCGTGTCGTTGCATACGGAATCGGAAGTGCAGTAGCCTGTGCGGGTTGCGCAAATGCGCTTCTGCAGGTCGCAATACTGGTAATCCTTGCAGTTCTTGTCCGAGGAGCAGGCATTGGAGGTTGCACAGCCTGACAGGAACAGCGAGGCAAAAATGAATAGCGCAGCAAGCAGGAGGGCGTGTTTTATTTCCATAGTTTATCACCACAAGGTGTGGCCATGCCAGCAACCTCAGCCGCGAATAATATCATGCCAGCGCGTTTAACACGGCGGGCATGCCCCCAACGAAAATCGGGGGTTTGCCACACCTTGTGCTATGCTGCGTTATAATTAAAAACAAATCCGAAAGCTAGAGGGGTTTTGCCTCACCCGAGGAGAGCGAATAGATTGCGCCTGCTATTTTGAGCTTCCCTTCCGTCTCAAGGTGGGAGAGGATTGCGCTCTTTTTCCGTATTTTTTCAATTACGCATTTCACGTTCTCTGGAACTGTTTGCTCTGGGTTGTTGCCCTTTGCTTTGGCAGCAGGCGCGATTTCGCTCACTATTGCGGCGATGTTGCCTGGGGCGCGACCGCCTGCGCAAGTGGCGTTAACTGCACCGCATTTCTCGTGCCCGAGCACCAGCAATAGGGTGGAGCCTAAGTGCTCTGCAGCGTATTCCATTGAACCCAGGGCGATTGAATCTGCTATGTTGCCTGCTGTGCGGACCACAAATATATCTCCTAAGGAAACATCGAAAATGTATTCAGGGGAAACGCGGGAATCGGAACAGGTGAGAATTATTGCAAAGGGCTTCTGGCCAGAAACGAGCTCTGCGCGGCGTGCAGGGAGGTTTTTTGGGGATATTTTTCCTGAAACGAAACGTTTATTTCCATCCATTAATTTTTCGAGTTCGCCCGACATTGAGAATCACCTTAATCCGTATTTTAGTGCGCGTATTAAAAGCGCCGCTGGCTTTGCGCGCCAGGAGCAGATGTACATGGAATAGGCATTGAGCCGTGAACGCCAAGCCGCTTTGCAACCGGGCATGCCCCGTTGCCATGGGCACCGCATTTGAAAGCCGTAACAATGTCCCTGCGCGAACCAACAGGATCAGCCGATTTAAAAATTACGGACACTCCATCTGGTTTCCTTGCAAGCTCGATTGGGAAGAATTCCGCAGCGCCTGAAAAGCTTAGGTAAACCGGCACTATGCGAAGGTCGCCGCAAAGCGCGCGTTCGCGCAATGTCTGGCTCTTGAAGAGCATTGTTTCTATGACTGCGCGAGTGTGCATTATAGTAACCCCTTTGACGCAGACTCCGCTTTGTATCACGTCGATGGTTTCTGGCGTCAGAATTTTACTTTTGACGTGTTCAAGGTCCCTGGATCCGGTTTTGGTGGCGCTTCCGTCAACCATTGCCAGGGCTGCCTTGCGAGCGGCATTCACTGCCCCGCAGTCCTCGTGGCCTATTACTACCAGGAGCTTGATTGAGTTTGGAAGGTGGAGCCCCCCGTATTCAAATGAGCCGACTGCAGCCTTCGAAGATGAGCCGCCGGCAACCAGAACAGTAAATATTTCCCCGAGGTTTGTATCGAACATGTAATCGAGTTTGAACCTTGAGTCGGAGCATGCGAGTGCGGCCACAACCGGATCCTGACCGTTCATGAGAACCTCCATTTGAGAGGCAAAGTTTTTCGGTATCGGGGCGCCTGAAGTGTACCGTTCATTCCCCTGCACAAGTGTCGCTTCGAGCTGTTCGCCAGAGAGCTGCGCGCGCTGTGCATAGTAATCGGCATAGAAAGCAGGAGTTAGGTCTGTTAGAGCCTTGCCCTCAAATATTTTGGTTATGTCCATTTTGTCACCTGGGGGTTGATTTTGCAGTATGAGCCCTTGGAAAGACGCATCGGTTCAAGGGCTTGCGCCATGGCTTATCGCCTCGGCTGATTGTAAGGCATTATTGTGGTCTATTATGCCATTCCGCCTTTATAAACCTTATTCATTTTAGGGAAAAGAAATGGGAAAATTGCCGCTTATGAAAAATCCTTCGTTAGCGGTTTTCCACTATGAACGCAAGCGTCTCCTGCAGCCCGTATATTTTGGCGAAGTGCCTTGCCTCTTTCTGGTTCCAAACCCCTTTCTGGCTCCGAGAAGAGAGCCTCTGGTCATAGAGCGCGTTTGGCGAGGAGCGGGAGAGAAGAGTTGAATTCCCCTTGTAAAGCTCGAATGAGATTCTCCCGTCCACCGGGCGCTGGGACTCGTCTATGAACGCATCGAGCCAGCGGCGGAGGCGCGAATACCAGAACCCTTGCGAAACAAGCTTGTTCCAGCTCCGGTCAACGTAGGATTTCGCATCAATCTCTTTTTCGGTCATCACAAGGTGCTCGAGCCGCTGGTGCGCGTTTATGAGAAGGAATGCGGCAGGGCATTCGGTCACCTCGCGCACTTTGAGCCCGATCACCTTATCATTGATTTTATCAATTCTGCCGATTGCGTGCGCGCCCCCAAGCGAATTTAGCATCGGAATGACGTGAATGCCAGATGCGTTCTCGCCTGTTGAAAGGTTCGTCGCGTGCGCGGGCACTCCATCTAGGAATTCCATTTCAATTTTTGCGCCTTTTTCTGGTGCGGCTTTCGGGGAGTTGGTCCAGGAGAATGCGGATTCCGGGACCGGCTGCGTTGCATCAGGTATCTCCCCTTGCCTAATCACCCTTGCCCAGAACGTCTCATCAACCGAGTAAGGGGAGGCTGCCGCAATATCAATTGGAAGTTTTGCGGCCTTTGCATAGGCGATTGTCTCATCTCGCTTCATGTCCAGGTCGCGGACCGGCGCAAGTATCCTGCACTCCGGCGCAAGCACCCTAAGCGAGTTTTCAAGCCTAAGCTGCTCGTTCCCCACCCCGGAAGAGCCGTGCGCAATCGCATGGGTATGCTCCTTGTGCGCAACCTCGGATAGGTATTTTGCAAGCAAGGGGCGGGAGAGCCCGCCTGCGTTCAGCCTGCTGTCAATTAGGCAGTTTGCCTTTATCCCCTTGAGTATGTGCAGGTAGAGGTCTTCTTTCCCGTCTATGGACTGGTGCCTTGTGCCGAGCTTTTTTGCAGCCTCTTGCGGCTTTTTGTTCCCGCCCTGCTGCCCCAAATCAACTGAAACAGTGGTCACTTCGATTCCAAGCTCCTGGAACATTGAAACAATCGCGCAGGAATCAAGCCCGCCGGAAAACGCCATCACCACGGATTTGACGCCCGAGTATTCCTTTTTTGCAAGAGCCTTGATTCTTTGGGGGACTGCCATTTTGCTCACCTTTTTAGGAAGCGGTAGAATATCATGAAACCCAGGGAAACGATAATCACGTAAAGGATTGCGCCAAGCGTGTCTAGGTCCTTGCCCCCGACCGTAATCACAGGGGAAATTATGTGCGGCCCGGTGACTTGCGGAAGGTTGGGGTAATTGCTTTCGTTTGTTGAGGAAGGCTGGCTTGGGATGCGCTTGCCGTTCATTGCGGATTCTATGTCCTTGCCTGCGGCCTCAAGCTCGGATGCGAACCTAAGGATGCGGTAGGCGGAAGGGTCGTCGCCTTGCTCTGTTGAGAGATAGGACCCATGGTCGCGGTAAATCTTTGCCCACAGGTACTTGTATTTTGCAGAGCGCAAATCCTGCATGCTTTGTGATTCATTGCCCTCAAGCTCGCCTGTTGCGGACTCCATTGTATAAGCGTAGGTGGAATCGAAAATTGCGCCCAAATAGTCACCCCTTGCATACATCTCCCGCGCAACCGAGAGGTGCCATTGCGAATCTGTGGATCCCCCGTCCCTTGCCTGCAGCGCGTCTGACGCGCGCTTTATGTATTCGGATGCGAGGGGCTCAAGAGAGCTTCCGCTTATAGGCGTTCCCCCAAGGGATGATGCGGTCTTGTCAAAGAGGCGCGAAACCTCGCACCAGTTCTGCACAAAAAGCAAATCCCGCACCGCGACTGCAGTCTGCTCCGAACCCTCTGGGTCCTTTGAAGCTGTCTCATTGAGCTTCTTTGCGGACCAGGAGCGGCGCAGCTGAGCTGCCGCAGCCCATTGCCAGTTTGTATCTGTCGGAGTTGCTGCGGTGCTGGAGAGCAGGCAGCTCTGCGCAGCTTTTTCCCTGCCTGCAATGTCCGGCTCCTGCAAATCAGTAGAGAAGAATTCTATGTCAGCGCCAAGCAGAAAAGCGCTGTTTGCGGCGGTGAAAAAGTAATTGAGCTCAAGGAGTTTCTTGTGGTTTGCAATCTCGCTCTCGAAATAAGCGCGTATGTTTTTCGAATCAGTGTCGGTTGCGGATACCGCACCTATGCGCCCGGCGTTCTTTTCTATTAGGGAATTTGCAATCCCGCGGAACAGCTCAAGCTCGGAATCGGAGGGGGCTGCGAGCAGGTTTGAAGGAAGCGCTCGCACTGGAAGGGTGAAATTGGACTGGACTTGAGTCCCCTCTGGCGCAAAAACAATCTGGAGCGCGTCCACAAGCCGGGTTGCCTCGAATATTGTGATGTTGGTCTTTTCAACCAGGCGGGAGAGTATGAGGTGCTCGTAGACTTCCTGCTTTGGGGAGATAAGCACCCTAATTCCCATATCGGCTGCAGCTGATGCCTTTTCCACAAGCCCGCCAACAGGCCCCACGGAGCCGTCCTGCTCAATCGTGCCGGTTATTGCGACATCCCTGCGCAGCGGCTCGTCTTTTAGCGCCGCGAAAGTGGCAACCGCCATAGCAAGCCCGGCTGAAGGGCCTTCAACCAGCTGCTTTGAGGGGGAGCCGAGCACCCTATAAGTAACATCGCATTCCGAGAGGTCGCGGTTTGCAGCCTCGAACGCGTAACGGGCTGCAGTCTGCTGTGATATTTGGGTGGTGATTCCGATGTTCGGCTCGATTGCAGTGTAGATTATGCCAGTTCCGGGCTTCATTGAAACCTCGATTCGCAGCAGCTTGCCCTCGGAATCGCCGACCACCGCAGGAACGTTTATGGTGCGCACCGCAGTCGGGCAGGCGGCAAACGAGAGAGACACAATGAGCAGGAGAAGGAATAGTTTCCTCATGCTGTTCAATTCGTGCGCATGGTATAAAAAGCAATTTCCAAGGGCGCGATGGGGGCAAATAATAATCCCAAGCGTGCAGAACAGCAGCATGCAAAACGCGCTTTCCTTCCTCTCAAAATCGCCTGGAATGGGCGGGTCGATTAAACAGTCGCCCGAGGAATTCATAGTTTGCGAAATACTGCAGGATGGAACGGTTCTGAAGCTAGATAAGAAAGTGGCTAGAGCCGGAACCTCGGATGGGAAATTTGCTCATTTCGTTTTGCAGAAGAAAAGCTGGGCTACTGCCGATGCGCTGCGTACGGTTGCAGGAAAGCTCGGGATTGGAAAAAAGAGCGTTTCCTGCGCAGGGACAAAGGACAGGAATGCGGTTACCGTGCAATTGGCTTCTGCTTACGGGGTTTCGTGCGAGCGGGTGATGGCAGTGAACGCAAAGGACATCTCAATACTTGGCTGCTGGCAATCTGAGAGGGAGGTTTCGTTGGGCGATTTGCTCGGGAACCATTTTCATGTAAGAGTTTCGGGAAAAATCGCAAAAGGCGCGGAAAAAAGAGTTGCAAAAATATTTTCCGAACTGGATTGCGTATTCCCAAACTACTTTGGGGAGCAGAGGTTCGGTTCGCGGGGGAACACGCACATTGTTGGGAAGAAAATATTGCAGGGGAATTTCCGCGGGGCTGCAATGGAATACCTGTACGGGACTGGGGAGGGGGGCATAAAGGGAGCAGGGATGGAGGCGGTAGGAGGGACGGGGGGCGCAATTGCGGCGAGGGATGCGAGAAAACGGCTGGCGCAGGAAAAGGATTTTGCAAAAGCATTCGTGTATTACCCGCAGTTCCTAAAGTACGAGAGGTACATGCTCTCGCACCTTGCGAAAATTCCCACAGATTTTGCGGGAGCGATGAGGAAACTGCCGAGGGGAGTGCTGCTGATGCTGGTGCATGCGTACCAGAGCTATCTGTTCAATTTGTATGTGAGCGAGCGGGTAAGAGAGAAAGATTTTGAAGCGAAAGATGGAGAGTATTATTGCAAAAGAGGCACATATGGATTCCCAAATTTAGCAGATAAATGCGATGAAAAAACCAAAAATTCATTTCTCGCATGTAAAGTTCTAGGTTATGAGAGCAAGCCGAATGAAGAAGAGGTTGAATTGCTCGAGCAGGAAGGGATAATGATTTCGGATTTCAAGTGCAAGGGGATGCCTGAAATCGGGAGCAAGGGAAGCACGAGAGTGTTGCTTGCGCCATTGGTGAATTTCTCATTTAAGGATGCGACATTTTGCTTTGACCTTCAGGCTGGGAGCTATGCTACGGTAGCGCTAAGGGAATTTCTGGAGAGAAAAAAGGATTAGCGCTTGAACTTCTCAGCCAAGCGCCCAAGCTGCGCGTTTTCCGGATAATCCTCGCTTATCTTTGGAAGCATTCGTGCGAAGAATGTTCTGGCAGAGGGATTCTTTCCAATTGCCGCTGTTGCATCCCCTTCATATTCGGGTCGCGTGAAGAACTTTTGAACATACTCGTTGCGCGTTTGTTTTACATTCCCGCCGCCAGGAATATTGAGAACCTGCTGGTTAGCGCTCAGGTCATCGTAAGTAACACCGGGCAAGAACCCCTCGCCCAATGCGCCTGCAAGCACTTCCCAGTAAAGCGGCGTTCCTGGCATCGGGGCGAGAATAGGCGTGTAAACATAGTGCATGCGCCTTAGCAGGAAAAGGTTTTCGTAATCTTGCCTCAGCATTTCAAGCGAGTGCCCCGGGTAGCCTGCCATGTGGTCGCCAAAATACATTATTCCGTGGGCTCCTAGTGCGTCTATAGCAGCCTGTATAGCGGCAAGCCTGTTGTTAACGCGATCAGGGCGCCGGTATTCTTTGAGCGCATCCTCTAGGGTCGATTCGATTCCGACAAATGAGAAGGAGTAGCCAGCGCGCGAAAGCGAGCCAAGCATCCTCTCCCCGTGTTCGCCTACAGGGCTTGAGTTGTCCATGAAAGAGTTGAACTCGAAGTATTGGCTCAGCCCTTCGTTTTTTATGGCATCAAAAAGCCTTGCTACTGCAAGCGGGTCGGCCGCAAAATCCTCATCTGTAATGTTCAACATAATTTTATTGGCAGGCCAGTTGCGGTGAAAGCGATTGTAAATCATCCGCAGTTCCGATACAACGCTATCATCGCTGCGCCGCATAACCCTTGGATAGTTCATCGAGCCCGTGGAGCAGTATTTGCAGGCAAATCGGCAACCGCTCGCAGTGGTCAGTAGGAGGAACGGATAGCCCCTGCCAGTCGCATAGTACATCATCGGGTCGAAGCTCTCCTCCCTGAATGGCACTGGATAAGAATTTGGATCCAGGCGCGGTGCACAGCTTGCGGTTAATTGCCCCTCGCACAGGAAAGCAATCCCCGGAACTTCTGAATCCCGCAAATTGCCCTTGAGGACTTCTAGCATGGCAAGTATCGCCTGGATACCTTCCCCTATGCACGCGTAGTCCACAATCCCATGCTGGAAAACATTTGTCAGGTCCTGCCTGAATACATCGGCAGCTTGGGGGAATTCGCGCCGCATTGAATCGAACAAGAGGTGCTGCTTCCCAACGCTTGTAATGTGGTAACCCCCTGCAAGTATCGGAATCCCAAGCGAGGTCTTCAGCTCAGAGGCTATTGCAAGCCCGCTGCGGAAATTGTAAGTGAAACTGGTGAACGCGGCAACGTCTGGCTGGAAGGCTTCCACTTCTGTGACAATTTGGCGTATTGGCTTGGTTGCAGGGTAGGCCAGATGATGTGCCGCATCATAAGGGCCTGCAAGCTGGTCAAATATCCGAACCTGGTATCCTGCCTGCATGAGAACGGATGCCAGAAGCTCCAGCTGGTAGGGCTCGCCCATCTCCTTTACAGCCTCGCGCTCTTCGCTTCCTCCAAGCGTTCCAAGCGGGCGTATGAGGGCAATGCGTATTTCGCCATTCCTCTTCCCCAAGATTCTTCTGCCTGCTCCAAGCTGCCGGCTTTCCACTGCGCCCATGTCCCGGATTTGCTCGATAAGCGGCCCGCGGTTGGCACTATTTATAAGACCGGCAACCTCTCGCGCAGTGCGCTGTGTTGAGGCAGGGCAGGCAGATTGCAGGGTTTTTTCCATAAACCATCAACATTCTATTTTTAACACAAATTAGAATATTATAGTTTTATAGAAAAAGTTTAACAAAAAGAGAATTTAGTTATAAATTACCTTGTTTAGTAAATAATTTAGGTTATTGAGGTTGAAGGCAAATATAATGCTAAATTCTTTAACAAAAAGAAAAGTTTATATTGAATAATATAGAAAAGTTCTATATGAAGCCATTTGAAGGAATAAATTGGAAAGACAGGCAGATACTTTTCCAGCTTGACGAGGATGCATTCCAGCCAGCTTCCGAGATTGCGAAAAAAACGAGGCTTTCGAAGCAGGTGGTGGGATATAGGATAGCCGAGTTGATGCGCAGGGGGATACTTAGAAGATGCTGCGTCATTGTGAACGAGGCCAAGCTCGGCTACACTTTCTTCAAGTTCTATTTGAAATACAAGAGCGTGGACAAAAAGCTTGAGGAGGAGGTCATAGCGTTTTTTGGCAAGCACCCGAATGTGGGGCTGGTGGACACGTGCGACGGCAGGTTCGACATGTATATCGGGGTTTGGGCAAAAGATGCGCATCACCTGTACAGGGTTTATGGGGAACTGTTTGGCAAGTACGGGAGATATTTCGAGGACATCAGCTTCTCAACTGTGGAGACTGCTTATAATTCCAAGCGCGGGTACCTCATTGACAAGAGTGCCAAGGCAGAGGTTCCGCTCTTTGGGGGCGAGGTTGATTATGCCCCAGAAATAGACGAATTGGATAAGAGGATACTGGGGATTCTCTCGAATGATGCGAGAAGCAGGCTGGTGGATATTGCAAAGGAGCTGAAAGTTACTCCAAATGCAGTGAGCTACAGGATAAAGAAAATGAAGGAAAAAAGCATCATACAAGGTGCAAGGGCAGTGCTTGACAGGAATAAGATGGGCCTTCTGAGCTACAAGGTGCTTGTGAAGGTCGATTCGTTTGACGAGAAGGAGATGTCAAGGTTCTTGTCGTATGTTACGCAGCACCCGAATATTATTGATGTTGATTTGTGCCTTGGGGATTGGAATATTGAGCTTGACATGGAGATTGCGGATTATGACGCGTTTCGGAAGCTTATGCTCGAGCTTCGAACGAATTTCTCGAACATGATAAAGAACTATGACTCATTGCTTGTATTCTACGAGCACACATACACATACTTTCCAATGGGAAAGAAGTTCTAGAACTCTATTTTTTCAATAGGCTTGCGTTTCCCGAGGTTGTATTTTGACTGCAGGCCGGTGAAAATTGCAATCGCCTCGATTGCCCCTTCCATGCCGGGCTCAAGCCGCGCGCCGTATATCACGTTTGCGTTCGGGTTCACCTTTTCGGTAAGAAGCTCGCCTGCCTGGTTCGCATCCCCGAGCGTGAGGTCGGTCCCGCCTGTGAGGTGCACCAGCACCCCTTCAGAGCCCTCGTGGTCCACATCAAGCAATTTGTTCCTAAGGGTGCTTTTCACGACCAGGTCAAGCCTGTCAATCCCTGCGCCGCGCCCGACTGCTATCATCGAAACCCCGCCGTGGGTTACCACTGCCTTCACGTCCGCGTAATCTATGTTTATCAGGGACGGTTCGGTAATCGTTTGGGAAATGCCGCCGATTGCCTTTGAGGTTATTTCATCCGCAAGCTCGAACGCCTTTTCAATCTGCAAATTAGGGGCGTAATCCACAAGCCGGTTATTGTCTATTATCACAAGCGAATCGACAAATTCGAGCAGCTTGTCTATTCCTGCCTCGGCTTTTTTCAATCGCGCTTTCTCAATGTTGAACGGGTAGGTCACAAAACCGAATACCACAGCGCCCTGATCCTTTGCAATCTCGGCAATCACAGGGGAGGCGCCAGTGCCCGTGCCTCCGCCCATTCCGGAAGTGAGGAAAAGCAAGTCGCAGTCTGAAACAAGGGATTCTATTTTTGCCTTGGAGGAAAGAGCGGCCTTTTCCGCAATTTCTGGAAATCCGCCTGCGCCCAATCCTTTCGTGACCGAGGGGCCGAGCAATAAGCGCTCCGCGGACTCGTGCACCAGCCCAAGGTGCTTTTTATCTGTGTTGAATGCGATGAGCTTTGCGTTGCTTATGCCAAAGCGCGCAAGCCTGTTTATCGTGTTGCAGCCTGCGCCCCCGACTCCGGCAACGGCAATCTTGAGTTCGCCCTCGGAGGATGCCATGCAAAAATAATGGAGGAGGAGGTTAAAAATAGCAGGGCATCAGGGCTCACTTTTGCCTTTTCTTCCCCTTGGGATTGGCAAATACGGGATTCGTGTCAGGGTAGCCGCTTTGCGCACTGCGGAACTTGGGTTCTGGGGGCTTGGGGGCAAGAATCGGGCTGTCAGAAGGGTAGAAGACCAAGGAGTGCCTGCCAAGCAAGCCGGAAAAGCGGAGTGAAGCATCCTTGCCGCGGAAGGCTATGCTGCGCTCGGTCATCCTGCGTGCTTGCGACGCGGTGACAAACCCGCTTCTATAAAGCAGGCTCACATGCGAGCCGTATGGCTTGTGAAGTATTTGGAGGTGGTGGCTTGAGAAATCGTTCTGCGTGAGTGAAACTGCATTCTTCCCTGTTTTCCACATGAGCCATTTGATTGCTGAACCAACCATTTTCGGGTCAACAGTGTAGGAGGGGGACCGGCGCATCTCCCACACGTATATTTTTTCAGTGCTGAATTTCCCAGTACTTGCGTGCGCGAGCGTTTCCTCGTAAGAGAATGCGTATCCCGAAATCACGAGCAGCTTGGATGGAGAGTGGTTCGGGTCGGCAATCAACCCCGCAAGCCTATTAAGAGTGAAATCTTCGCGCGTGAGATCCCGCACGTTCGACTGCTTGCTGGTTTTCCAGAGAACCCATTTTGTGATTGCAGCAAGCATCTTTGAGTCCGAGTAATTGGCAGACTGCTCCATCTGCCATGGGTACAGCCTTGAATTATCGAATTCGCCAAGCTCTGAATGCTTGAGCGCTGCCACAATGGAGTGCGCCAATCCCGCAGCCACGAGAACTGCGTAAGGCGAGCTGTTGTGGCTTGCAAGAAGCCCGCCAAGCCCGTTTTGGATGAAATTATCCGCTACAAGCGAGCCCGCAGCGCCCTGCTTGCCCGTTTTCCAGAGCAGCCATTTCACCGAAGCCGCCTGCAGTTCCTTGTCCAGGTGTATTCCGATTTGGTTCATCTGCCAGGGGTAAATTTTCTTATTGCTGAATTTTCCGACCTGGGCATGTGCTATTGCATCGTCCCTTGGATATGCCCTGCCTGCAGCAACAAGCACCTTGAAAGGCGAGTATTGCAACAGGGCGAGCAATCCGCCCAGCCTGTTTTCAACCAAGTTGTTGGCAGACAGGTGTTGCGGCAGGAGAGTGGGGTGGAGTTTGAAGAATTCATCCATTATTTCGCGAATGGTGTGCATTTTGATTTTTTCGCCGATGCGCCAGCGCGGCTTAGGGATGACAAGCTCCTTCTCGAGTAGTTTTGCGGTTTCCCCTTGCGCTATTTGCAAGTCGAGCTGCTCGCGCACTATCCTTTTTGCCTGCTTCTGCTTTTCCCATTTCTGGGCAGAGGGATGGACTTTCAGCCTTACTTGAGCGCGGTATTTTTGGAATGCCGCAGCAGTGGGGATGTAATTGCCTTGCTCAATAAAATAGGCTTGAAGCCATTTGGTGAACCTCTGAGTCGTTTCAGGGGAGAGGCGTTTTTCCTCGAGCGGGAGCCGCTTTCTTACAGCTAGGGGAATTGGGAACCTTTGCACTGCGGCAATAGGAATGCGTGCAGTTGCTGGCTTGCGTGCACCCTCGGTTCTAGGCTGTGGCATTTGTTAATTTGTGGTTTTTCGGGCTTAAAAACACGCGCCCAATTACCATTATTAATGGGCTTTCACATAGTTTAGGCTGGCAAGCTAGGCCGGGGGGCCAGGGGTCCCCCATACCGCACGTCCCCTTTGGCGGGGCCGAAAAGCCGGATGCGTCCGCATTCGCAAATGAACAGGAGCGGAGCACAACTATGAATCCATGCCCTGCCGGGCGGATTGGCGGGCGAACCGGGTCAGGCGGAAACGAGCAGCCCTAAGCAAGCCTTTTTCGCGCTGGAAGGAAC
>JAGVHI010000021.1 GCA_020056635.1 archaeon
CGCCTCTCCAATGCTCCTTTCGCCCATATATGAAACCCTGTTCATATTTTAATAATCCGGTTAATAAACGCTCGCCCATTCGGGATTTTACAAACCAATCCCAAACAAACTTAAAGCCAGCCAACCCAAGCAATTACGGTGTTTCCTATGGATTCGAAAATATTGCTAATCGCGCTTGCCGCATCCCTGCTGTTCATAGCAGGCTGCACTCAGGTCCCGGGAGAAAACTACCCCCCTAAAATAAAGGCATGCAAATCGCTTTGCGAATCCTCGGGTGGCTCGTTCACCTACTGCGCCCCGGGCAACCAGTGCCTTGTGGGCACCGGGTGCAGGTGCGCAAACCAGAACTGGCAGAACTGCGAGCAGCTTTCAGCTTCGGGCGGGTGCAATTCAAGCGACCTGCCTCCCCAGCCCCCAAACGAAACCGGATTTGAGATAAAATGCGGAGATTCAGTATCGCTAAAACAAGCTCCTGATTCAGAAGGCATTGTATCGCTTTTCGGCGGATTTTTCTATTCCAACCCAACAGACGCGGGCCCAAGCTTCCTTATGCGCTATTCCCCTTACAGGCTTGAGAATTTCTCGCTTGGCATACATGAGAATGCAAGCGCAATCCCCCCCTCTTTCGTGGGCAAGAACGTAATCATAACTGGCGAATACTCCGAGTTCAAGCTTGAGGGCAAGACATTCCGCGAGATAAAAGTGTACGAGATTGCGGATGCAAACCTAAACCTCCCTGTCCCTGCAACAAAGCTAAACGAACTCTGGCCAGGCGCGAAGCTCTCCACTTTCAAGGGAAGGCTTGAGCGCAACTACCGCGCAGGGGACGCATCAGTTGGCGGCCAGCCTGACACTACGATGCGCTTTGACGATTTCTCGCTAATATTCCCGGTAAATATTCACTTGGGCAAGACGGCTTCGCTTGATTCGCTTGTAGGAAAGCCTGTCACAGTAGAGGGAGTTTACACTCATTTCCAACTGGAAGGAATCTGGCTTGATGAGATAGACACGCTGAAGATTACGAACAATTGCGTTGACCGAACCCCCCGCGCATGCACAATGCAATACGACCCTGTCTGCGGGGCTGACGGCAGGACTTATGGCAATTCCTGCCTTGCGGGAGTTGTGGATGTGGAAATCGCATATGGCGGCGAATGCACACCATCAAACGGCACAGGCGTTTGCACCAAGATATACAATCCGGTTTGCGGGACAGACAGCCGAACATACGGGAATGCTTGCCTTGCAGCGCAGGCAGGGGCCAATGTTTCCTACTATGGGGAATGCGGGGCTCCAGATGGAGGATTAGCCTGCACAATGCAGTATGCCCCTGTATGCGGAACCGATGGCAAAACATACGGGAACAGCTGCGCTGCAAATGTTGCAGGAGTTGTGATTGACTACACTGGTGAGTGTGCAGCCCCTTCTTCTGAAGCAAACATGACTGAACAGGAGCTTGCATGCAAGCGCGTATGCGAAGGGACAGGCGGCTCTTTCTCATACTGCCCGCAAGGGGCGCAATGCCAGCTTGGGACCGGCTGCACCTGTCCAGGCAGGGGATATCTGACATGTGACACGATTGCGACTGTGAACGGCTGCGCAGGCGAGAACTACTAAAAAAAGGACAAACTGCCTGGATTTCCATAACTCCGCAGCGCCAATGCGACAATATAATTGTGCAGGACAGCTTTTATAGAGGTTTCAAAGCTTGAAGGGGCATTAAGGAAGCGTTGCCCAGCAGTGGGCAATCTGGCGACACCCCTGTCACCCAATAGTGATACGTATTTAAGTAATAGGATGTAATATACTATCTCGAAAGTGATCAAATGCCAAAAACCGCCAATTACAGCGATGAAGAAATTCTGCTCGCGTTAATCTGGACCATGCCTAAAAAGATGACCAAGGGCCAGCTTGGCCGCCTTTTGGGAATTAAATCCGCAGGGCAGAAATACTGGAGCAAACGCTTCGAGAGGCTGGATAAACAGAACCTGCTTTCAATTGAAAAGCTGCATGCCGGGGAATTGTTCTTTGGGTCGCCCATCCTCCAATATTACCTTACCGATGCTAACCTAGAATCCATATGGCGCCATTATTTCGTCCATTACGATGAGCGCCACAATCTTGTCAACGATCCATTCCTCACTCCATTTTCAGCTGGTATCTGGAATGTGACCAGCTCGCCGGAGTTTTCCAAGCTGGTGGGCTCAAAGTTCAGCTACTATTTCCTTTGTTCCAAGAACGCGGCGAACCATATCCAGCCCTCTGAGATACTCCAGTCATCGGACAAGAAAAAATTCTGGAAACTCATGGACGCCGTGCTCTCAATAGCCTGGAAGATTGAGGCATACCGGAGAAAGCCGGCGCTTCTGGAAACCCTAAACTCGGAACAGAAAAAGATGTACGCCTTAGTGACGTCGCTTTACGAAGAGCAGATAAAGGCGCATCCGGCAGACTACAAAAAATTCAAGGAGCTATTCGTGAAGAACTTCAAATATTATCTGTAATCCAAAACTGTGCCACTAACGTTGTTAGGACTGCTATCCATTACAACCAACCAGGAGGTTGGATTATGACTTCAGTATGCACGGTCCGCAACAATGCGCGTGTTGCGCATCTCATAAAGCATCCCGACTTATCTATCAGTTTCTCAGTCCTTAGTTGCCTTTTTCACCAAGGCAGCTGATATGGATTTCAATTCTTTTAGTATGTCTGTGAGCAGTTGGGCTGCGTCCATGCCCTGCTCCCTGGCTTCCACTCCCATCGCGCCCTTAGTTTTTGTGACCATTTCCATGATTTGTTGCACCAATTCGCCCTTATTTGGAATCCCGGGCAGGTATATCTCCGTAGCCACGTTCGAAGTTCCAGAGGTTTCAATCTTCACTGTTGCCAACCCGAGAATTCTCTCCAGCAGATTGCGCACGCTTTTCACTTCCCTGATTGCAGCATAAGGAATCCCGGTGTTCCTGCGGGTGATTACGCCATGGCGGATCATTATCTCATGCTCATCCATCTCGTAGGTGAAATTCCGGTATTCCAGCTCAAGCCAGACATACTCCACTATGCCTATTGTAAAAACCATGGCCAGAAGAAGAAAAACAAAGTTCCCTCTGGCTATTCCGAAAGCCAACTCATCAGGGGTTATCAGATAATATGCCATTCCTGCAATAAATGCGAACAGGAGAATGGCTGCGGTCGGCAAGCACCAGAGTATCATTATTTTTCTGTCCAGGGGGATTCGTTCGCTTACCATGGCAATCGCCGCATACATACTGCGTTGGGGCCGTAACCCCTGCTGGGCATCGCTTGTGCTTCGTCTACCTTAACTTTTTAGTGTTTTTAATCAAAGGCTGGCGGGGCTCAGATTCGTTGGACTCTATCGCCCCCTCAATAATCTTGATTGAATTCGCCAGAATCAAAGGGCCTATAATGAACCCAAAAATCCCAAAAACGCTGATCCCGCCGAGTATTCCGATAAGCATGATGAACGGGTGAATGTGAGACCGGGAGCCCACAAACCGGGTAGAGAAGTAAAACTCGATTCCAATCCAGAGGAACAAGCCTATCAGGATAATCCACAACGAGGTGGCGTATTGGTTAATGGAGAAATAGTAGAGCGCCAACGGTATCCAAATCAATTCCGTGCCAATGCTTGGCATGAACGCGAATATGAATATCAGGACTGCAAAGATTAGGCTTGCTTGCACCCCGACCAGGGAAAAGCCGACGAATGCGATAGCCGCCTCAAGCAACGATACTAGGACATTGCCGTGAATTATTGCCTCTGCCGTGTTCCCAAATCCAATAATCCTTGCATCATTGTTCTTAAAAGGCAAATATTTTATCAGGTGGGAAGAAAGCATATCCCATTTGCACAAGAGGTAAAACATTCCGTTTAAGGAGATGAGCAAGCCTACTGCAAAATTCGGGATAGATTGGATGGTGGCGGAAATCATGTTATTTATAGTTTGGACAAGCGATGCTTTGAGCTCGGCTTGGTCAACGTTTATGCTTTTTAGGAACGGTTGGGCTACAAACGCATCGAGCATGTTTGAAATCCCTTTGCCCTCGGAGATTCCGCCCATCTGATTTAAAATCTCGACTGAAATCAAGCCAATTGGCACTACGACTAAGATAATCGCGGTTACGATGCAGAACAATGCAGCCAACATATCGCCGTATTTTGGCCTGAGTTTTAGGAACAATGGCCTGGCCAAAAAAGCCAGAATGTATGCGGAAATAATTGCGCCAACATAAGGAAACACCATTATTGCAGAAATTAAAATGAAGCCTAAGACCACGAACCAAAACAGGAATTGGTGAAGCTGGAGCCGATGGAGCAAATTCATATTATATATTTTCTAACACATAGCTATATATATGTATATGGTTAATATGCTATTACATCTATAATAGATAAGTAGATTGTTAATAGGGAAGGTGTGTTTTATGGCAAATGGAAAAAACGGGCGGATTTTGGACAAGGACTTTGAAGACGGAATCAGGAACAGGGCAGGCGAGTTCCAGAGAGATGCGCAAAGCAACATAACCAGCGCTCAGAACTACGCATACAAGAAGAACGACGAGGTCGAAGCCATGATAAAGGAGCACCCCAAGTCATTCGTGCTAGGGTCCTTCATAGGCGGCTTTGCCCTTGGCACGCTGCTCTCAAGGACGAAAGCTGAATAGGCGCATAGTTTATGGCTAAGGGAAAAACTGGGCACAACTTGGACAACATCTTCGACGGCGGAGCCACGAACAGGGCGGGCGATTTCCAGAAAGCGCAGCTAGACGGCATTGCCGAGGCCCAGGTCCCAAGGCGAAAGCAAAATAGGAGGGAGTTTCATGGCTAAGGGTAAAACCGGGCGGATTTTGGACAAGGACTTTGAAGACGGAATCAGGAACAGGGCAGGCGAGTTCCAGAGAGATGCGCAAAACAAGGTGGGTAAATTCCAAAGAGAAGCTCAAAATGACATAATCCTGGCTCGGGAGTATGCGTACGAAAAGAACGACGAGGTCGAAGCCATGATCCGAGAACACCCCAAATCATTCGTTCTAGGGTCATTTGTTGGCGGGTTTGTACTAGGCACTCTGTTCTCCAAGGTGAATAAATGAGTTTTTTTGATTCGGCAATGGCATTTATCGAAGGGGTGAAGAGCGTGATAGATGTTTCCGGGGCAATCCAGGGCTCTGCCTCAAATGCAATCTCCAATGGCATTGAAAGCGCTTTTGGGAGAATCAAAAAGCCGCTTGAGCAGTCCCTGATGAAAGTCTCATGCATATTCGTGAGCTTGCTTCTCATGGGCTGGGGGTTGGCGCTCTTCCTTGACAGTTTAGTGCCATATCGCGGGCTTGGGTTTGTGACCGTTGGTGCGTGCGTAGGCATAGCGGTCTTGCTTTTCCTTCAGGAAAAGGAGACGAGGTATTAGGGTGTATTGAGAGTGGACTTGTCAGGATTTAATTGGTTTGGTCGGTGGGCTTATGGAGTTGAATTGGATGGTTTCAATGATTGCTATTTTCCTGGTGCTGCTTGGAATAGCGATTGTATGCGCTGATTTTTGGTCAGCTAATCTGTTGCGGAAAAATAGTTTGGAAATGGAGATGGTTTGAATGGGAAAACACAATACAGTTTCTGGCATTCTTGTAGTAATCGTCATTTTGACGATCGTGGCATCCACCTTTATGGTGATAAGCTATGCCACAGGAGTGCTGTCTGCAGCAGTTGCTTATGCGTCATCTGACCAGGTTGCCAAGCTCCAGGCTTGCGGGGCAGCCCCTCCAGCCGCACTGGTCCAATTCAGGGACGACATCCCAAGTTTATTGCTTCCGGCAATGTATGTGGGCTTTCCGGGACTGATGGTGCTCATTGCGATACTGATGTTCCTTGCTGGATATTACCACAGTGACGGAACCGTAGGGCGCAGCAGCAGCGAAACCACCACCACGACTAGCAGCCCAAACAGGAAGGACGGGAAGTACGCGCCAGGCAGGCATGTCGAAGAGACGCGAACGCAGAGATCTTCCAAAAGCGAGGAAAATTAGGGGGGATAAAATGGAAATGTTGAAACTGGCCGCGCTGTTTGTGATTGTAATTGCCGTGATTGTGGTTGCTGCATCCGCAGTGAGCAATCCTTTAGGAAGCACTGGCAGCCAGTCACCGGTGCCTATCCTATCTGGTGGCACTAGCGCGATTGCGGTGGATAACAGCATGGAGGAGATGCCTCCAGCGCCCCCAAGCGAGTAAAAGTGATTTTATGTCTTTTGCAACGTTTGAACCCACCCTGCTGCGCCTCTTCACAGGTGTAAGAGGGGGGGCATCCAGGCTGCATGTTCTTAAGCTAATCGAAGAGCGGCCCCGCAACCCAAACCAGCTTGTGCACGAGCTTGGGTATGGTTACAAGGCCATTGTGCACCATCTGGAGATTTTGGAACAGAATGGGCTTGTGGAGCGCGAGCGGAAGCTTGATTATGGCGGGACCTTCTTCATGACAGAATTTGGCAGGACTTGGTGCCCTGCAATCCACAATATGGAGAGCATACTGTTGGATGGCGATGGGCAGCCCATACGCAATCTGGAATCTCATAGACCCAAGCGGAACTACGGGCAGGAGTCTATCGGAAATGGTTTTTCTGGCTGGATGGATTCTGAAACGATCACTTATGATGCAGACAGGATTGAAGATGGCTGAAACGAAGTAAAAATGAGGTGGATATATATGGCAAAGAAAAGCAGGGGCGGACGGATGACGGCGGCTAAGCGGCGCGCAGCATCTGGCAAGGGCGGCAAGGGCATGGTCAAGAACAGGCCGGCAGGCAAAAATATAATGCGGACTTAGTAGGTCCAAGGGTTGATGGAATAGAACTGGGAACCGGCAGCAGCATGCGCTAAACAATTAGAGGGGGAGATGGTTATGGTAAAACAATACGTTGAACTCGGAACTCTGATAGTCGCGTTGGTTGCACTTTGGCTGCTGTTCGTGTTCATCCAGAATCCAATTGCACTGCTTGTCAACTCAATCTTTGCAATCGTCATCCTGTTCCTGCTGAATACGATTTTCAGGGTGGGGATACCTATCAACATACTTACAGTCCTGGTTGTAGCCATGGGCGGCATCATCGGCCTTTTGCTGATACTCCTATTCCGCTACTCGAATATTGCATTCTATGCTGAATCTAATAAAAGGTGATCAAATGGCTTTCTTCATAGAAGTTGTGGCATTGCTTGTAGCAGTATTCATACTATACCTGCTATACACCTTGCTTAAGAATCCAATGAGTCTGATTGCCAATGCGGCAATGGGCATCATATTCTTTTTTATTATAAACATGTTCCTTGTGCGCGATGTTGCAATCAATTTTTTCTCAATTGCAATAGTTGCAATTGCAGGAATCCCCGGCGTGTTGCTGGTATTGCTGCTCCATTTCCTCGGACTCGGATTCTGATGAACCGAAGCCCAGAATAAGGAATGAGATATGGGGGTGTATTAATGGAAACAAGAAGGATGGTCCTGCTCTTCGCAATTGCCACAATGGCGGCATTATCACTGATAGCTTCCGGCTGCACGCAGAACGGAAGTTCTCAGAGCCAGGGAAGAGTGGTATTCACAGTTGCTGACGCTGCAGCCAATATGGGCGCAGTGACAAGCGTGAAAGTGACCGTGGACAGCCTTCAGGTTCATAGCACTGCCAATGGGTGGGTAATCGTTTCCTCGTCTCCGCGCACATACGACCTTCTGCAGCTTAGGGCAAGCGGAAACCAGTCGCTTCTGGCTGACACAAAGCTTGAACCGGGCACCTACGGGCAGGTGCGCATGCACATATCCAAAGTGATAATTGCTGATTCTTATGGCGAACATGAGGCAAAGCTGCCTTCCGGCGACCTGAAAATTGTCGGCGGGTTTGTGGCAAAGAATAATTCTACGACCGCAGTGACCTTTGACTTCTTGGCAGACAAGTCTGTCCACGTGACCGGCAACGGCAAGTACATCCTAGCTCCAGTGGTGCGAATGCAGGAGAGGCAGGGTGCGCAGGTTGACGCCAGCAGCCAGGCAAACGTTCGGATAAATGGCGGCAGGATGGGCACCGACACTGAGTTTGGCATGGATGAATATGGAAATGTAGGAGTGGGCCTGAAAATCGCGCCCGGCCTAAACCTATCCATCAGTGAAAACGGGAATATAGTTGGGAATGATAATGATGAGCACGGCTGCAAGGCGTCCGCGGGCTACAGCTGGTGCGGTGTGCTGCAGAAGTGCCTGCGCACCTGGGAGGAGAACTGCACGAATGCGCCCAGAGCCTGCACAGAAGAAGCGAAAATCTGCCCTGATGGCAGCGCAGTTGGCCGCCAAGGCCCGAATTGCGAATTTGCACCCTGCCCGCCAACCAATTACACTCTTTACGGAAGGGTTACCATAGGCCCGCTCTGCCCAGCGGAGCCCTGCAGCAGGACATTTGACTACAGTGGGGTGCGCGTGAATGTTTACGATGCCGCAAGCAAAACCAGGGTTGCGCGGGTTAGTGCGGATTCGAACGGCTATTATAGGGTTAAGCTCGAGCCAGGCAACTATCTGGTGAACGTGACCGATACTGCAGGCAATTCATTTGGATTGCCGCGCCTAGACTACACTCAATCAATATCAATTAGGGAAGGACATGTAATCGAAATGGGCTTTGACATAGACACTGGGATAAGATAACATAAATGGAAGGCAACTTAGGCAAAAGTAAAGTGCTCCGACCGGGATTCGAACCCGGGTTACCGGCTTTCTTTATTCCTGAGCGGAAAAACCCTGCACGGAGTGCGGGATATTTTACGCGGAAAAGTTCTTTCTTTTCCCCGGGGGCTTTTCTTTCCGGACGGAAAGAAAAGGGCCTTTGAAAGGCCAGCGTCCTTGACCGGGCTAGACTATCGGAGCAATAGCCTAGTTATCTCCTTCTGTATTTGTAAACTTATATCCTTCGCTGCCCCGCTTGCGTCTATTCTCAGCCAGTCGTCGCACAAAAAGCGCTCCTTTTGCATCCTCAAATAGTTTTCCCGCACTTTCGCGAGGAATTCCAAATCCCGCTCGAATTTATCCAGTGTTTTCATCCCAGCTTTCCTCGCCATCCCTATTTTCGGGTCAATATCAAGCAGGAGTACCAAATCAGGGTTCAGAAACCCCATTTGCGAAATTGCGGATTTCCCCCTCTCATACCCTACTGGCACGCCCTGATATGCCAATGTTGAGAAAACATACCTGTCCAGTATTGCGAATTTCCCCTTGGACACAGCATCCTGTATCTCGAACTGGTCCGTCCGTATATCCTTTAGGAAATGCACGAACAAATCCTCACCAGAGAGCTCCTTTTCCCCGAGCAGGTGCGATTTCACATCCTTTGCCTTCTCTGTAGGGTATTTTTTCAGAATGTACTGTATTCTCTGCGATTTGAAATGCTCGCAAAGCGCATTCACCTGCGTTTCCTTGCCAGACCCGTCTATTCCCTCAAATACAATTAGCATGGCGCTATTTGGGGGATGCTGTTTTTATTATTTGCATGCCCCTTCCCAATACATGAGCCTTCTATCCGAACGCGATTTATCCCGCCGCGACGTTGAGGCGCTTTTGTACCGCGCAGACGAGATGCGCGGGCTCTTGCCGCGCGGCACTGACATCGCAAAGCACAAAATAGTCGCAAACCTGTTTTTCGAGCCATCCACGCGCACGAATTATTCGCACCAGGCGGCTGCATTGAGGATTGGCGCCCAAGTGCTTGCGTTCAACCCTGCCGCATCCTCTGTTTCAAAGGGCGAATCATTCGAGGACACAATCCGCATGTTTGACAATTACGCAGACTTGCTTGTAATCCGGCACCCACAAGAGGGCGCGGCAGCGCGTGCGGCTGCTGTTGCAAAGCACCCTGTGGTGAACGCAGGGGACGGCGGGGCCTCGCACCCGACCCAGATGCTAATCGACCTGTATACCATTTGGAGGCTCAAGCACAAGCTCTCGGGGTTGAATATCGTGCTCATGGGCGATTTGCTGCATGCGCGCGCAATGCGCTCGCTTTACTGGGGCCTTGCAATGTTCAACTCGACAGTCACTCTTGTTTCCCCCAAATCTCTGCGCATGGAACCTGCACACATGAAAGAGGTCGAATCTGTTTTCGGCTTTAGGGCAAAGGAGTCCGAGAGGCTGGATATCACGGATGCCGACATCCTCTACGTTTGCCGGATACAGAAGGAGCGGTTCAAGAAAAAGAAGGAGGCAGAGCTTGCTGCAAGGAAATTCAGGCTCACTCGCGAGCACCTAAAGGGGTGCAAGGACGATTTGGCGATACTGCACCCTCTTCCCAAGCTTGATGAGATTGCGCAGGACATAGACCCTCTCCCGCATGCGAAATACTTCGAGCAGGCGGCAAACGCTGTCCCGGTGAGGATGGCAATCCTCGCAAGGGAATTCGGAATATGATTGGTTTTCATGGATTCGAAAGTGTTCTCACTGGCATTGCTCCTTTTCCTATTGCTGGCAGGCTGCGCAGGAACAGAAACTCCCAACGCAGCTTATGCAAAAATAACTTTTGCGAATGGCAATCCTGTTACCGCAGAAATCGCAAGGACAGCCGAAGCCCGTTCCAGAGGATTGATGTACCGTGAATCGTTGTGCGGAAATTGCGGGATGCTGTTTGTTTTCGAATCCTCACAAAAACATTCCTTCTGGATGAAGAACACGAAAATCCCTCTTGAAATGATTTTCATCTCGGAAAATCATACTATTGTTGATATAATTGAAAACGTTCCTCCATGCCCCATGCGTGCGCTCCAATGCCCTTCATATACCCCAAGCGCTCCCGCTTATTTCGTTCTCGAGGTTAATGCTGGGGTTGCGAAGGAGAACGGGCTGAAGCGCGGGGATGAATTGGGAATCCAGTTTGAGGGCAAAGGAATCTAGCTGCTTCTTTTTGAAACCTTTTCCAAACAACATACCAATATAAATGGCAGTATATAGAATATTATGTAAGCTGATTAAATGAACGAAGAAGAGGCAATCCAAAGGCTAATCAAAATAGGGCATCAGGGCGCAGCCATCTCCATAGCCGGCGGCATTTTCATCGCTGCAGTTGGCGGTGTTTTCCTCACCCCGCTCATGTTTCCGCTTGGCGGAGCCCTCATTGCAAACGGCATCACCTCAATATACTCCCTTCATGCTAAAAAGAAAAATGAAAAAGTTGTGAATGCAATAAACGGGGCTGTTATTTCCGCGCTCCTCGGTTATGCCGCCTACCGAATGCCATTTATTCGCGAAGGGGTGGCAAGCCTGCAGGCAGGGCCTATGGTGACCGCACTTGGCATTGCATCCATATGCGCCTCTTTCTTTTTCTCAATCCCAAAGCGCGTTAAATTCATGGCAGCAGGCGCCGCGCTCTCGATTATGGGACCGGTTATAGATTTCGCAACTTATGCGATTGAAAAAAACTCCAAGCCACCTGTTCCGATTGAGCAGCCAAAAATACCTGAGGAGAAACAGGGGTACGCGCTTGGAACAAAACGACCTGCTCTTCAAATGCAAACCGCATTCTCAAGCCCATTTGCGCGGGAATTCTCCCTCAAAGCTAGCAGGGAGCTTTTACCGAATAGCGTGCGGAACACATTTGCAAGGGCAACGGTTCCCAATGCCCCTATAAAAAACTCTGCCTAAACCGATACCCTCGGCGGCGTGCAAAGCTATATATTCCCTAGGGAACAAACTACATCCACTACTATTCTCTAGGTCACATGGTGTGGCAAACCTCCGATGAGTCGGAGGCATGCCAGCCATGCTAGGAATGGAAGCAATAAAGGTGCTGGCATGGCCACACCATGTGAGTGACAACCCATGTTCTATACAATGAAAGTCCATGACAAGGTAAGGCTGCCCCCGAACCTGTTCTCGCTAAAGATTGAGGACGGGCTGACCCAGGTGCTGCGCGAGAAGTACGAGCGGCGCATTGACAAGGAAGTGGGCGTGGTGCTAGCCGTCTGGAACACCAAAGTGGAAGGCGGCGGGCTGGTAATACCGGGAGACGGCGGCGCGTTCTACGAAGTGGAATTTGACGTGCTTGCCTATTTGCCGCAAATCAATGAAGTGGTCGAAGCCGAAGTGACTGAGATTGTGGAGTTTGGCGCGTTTGTCGGGCTTGGCCCGGTTGAAGGGCTAATCCACCTGTCCCAGATTGCAAACGATTTCCTCACATTCAACAAGAAGGTGCCTAACTTCACTGGAAAGGAGAGCAAGAAGGCGCTTGGGAAAGCTGATATGGTGCTTGCGAAAATCTCAACAGTGAGCATGAAGCCCGTTCTTTCCGAGACCAAAATCGGGCTTACAATGAGGCCTGAAGGGCTTGGGAAAATAGAATGGGTTGAGATTTCGGAGAAGCGCAAAGGGGCAGGCGCAGATGAGCCGAAAGAAAAGAAGCACGCAAAGAAGGAGAAAAAGGAGGAGGCAAAGGCCGCATAAGCGGCAGCGGGGCGGCTAAGCCGGGAAAGGGCTGCATAAATTACGGAATTGATTGGTGATTACAATGAAAGCTTGCTTGAACTGCAGAATGCTTGTAAAAGAGGGCAACAAATGCCTTGGGTGCGGGGGCGAGAGCCTCACAGATCGCTACAATGGCATGATTACGATATTCGATTTCGAGAAGTCAAAAGTCGCCCAGATGCTTGGGGCAAAGATGCCCGGCAACTACGCGGTCAGGATGAAGTAAGCATCTTTTATTTTTTCAATTCCTTCTTCTCCTGATGGCAAAACAGCTGCATGAACGAATCAAGTTCATTTTCAACGAGCCAGCATTGCTGCTCGATTCAACCCTAGTTGTTTCTGACCTGCACATAGGCACGGAGCAGGAGCTGCTCAAAAAATCACAGAGTTTCAAGGGCTCGACTGAAAGGATGCTTGTGCACCTGCTGAAAGTTGCCAAAAAAGCAAATGCAAAGAAGGTAATTGTGCTGGGGGATGTGTTGCATGCTCCACTTGCAAGTGCCAATTCTGAAACTTCTTTTGAGCTCATGAACTTTTTCGCGAAGCTGAATTCCGAAGTGAAAACAGAAGTGATTCCAGGGAATTTGGATGCAGGAATTGAAATGATTGAAAAATTCGGAGTGAAACTCCATCCTGCAACCGGGATAATTGTGAATAATGTTTCACTTTCTCACGGCCACCTTCCATTGCAGAACTCTTTCTATTCCTGCGAAAAAATAATCTGCGCGCAGGAGCATTTTTTCAAAAAAAGAAGGAACGGGTGGATTGTTGCGAAATTAAGCGGGCAGAAAGCGAAATCATCCCCTATAAAATTCAATCCATCGCTTGAGCTTGTTTTTGTTCCGCAGTTCAATCCACTCATTTCTCTCCTTAAGATTCCGACGGAGGAAATGGAACTTTGTGAAACAACATCAAATAACCTATTTAAATTGGATGATGCAATTGCATATTCGTTGCAAGGCGGCGACCTTGGGAAATCTCGGTTAGTTTGGGGTGCGTTTGATGGGGAGAAAGAATCGCGGGCGGGAAAGGCTAATTAACTGCGATGCGTGCGGCCGCAGAATCCCGCGCGACAAGGCAATATCATTTGAGCGCAGCACGGTTTACAGCACGGATTTGAAGACTGCGGACGATGTCAGGACGTTTATACGAAGGGAAAACCATTACTGCCCAAGCTGCGGCAAGTCGCTTGGGATTTATGAGAAGAAGAAAGCGCAGATGCAGAGGCAGAGGGAGCGCTACTCGTCCTACGGGGGCGGGGCGCAAGGGGGGCAGAGGTCTTCTCATGGAAGCAGCTGGCAGCAGTAAGTCACTCAATGGAAAGCCAATCGTGCTCGAGCAGACAGTCATTCTCGATGGCAAGTCCTACCACGGGGTACAGTACCACCTCGGGAATGCGCCGCTGCTAATTTTGCGGGCAAAATCAGGCTACGTTGCATGCAGCTACGTTGACAAGAACGCATGCGACCGGCTCGGGGACATTGCGGCATTCGTTTCTGGCGTGCGCTGCTTTGATGACATGGTAAAGGCGAAAATCAAGCACGCGACGCAATGGGCAGAGGACCTGGGGATTCGGGAAGGAATGAGCGTGAAAAAGGCGCTTGAGCTCATGGATGCCGAGGTCTGATTCTAAACGCCCAGGCGCCGCTCATGGGAAGTGCGTGCATGTTGCACTTTAAACTCAACAGGGCTCACTTGGAAACATTTGTCATCAGCTACGTGCTGCTTTTTTTCGAGCTGTTCATAATACGCTGGCTTTCCACCACTGTGCGGTATTTTGCCTATTTCACCAACTTCGCCCTGCTCTCCTGTTTCCTGGGAATGAGCGTCGGGCTGCTGGTTGCAAGCAGGAAAAGCCCTGAGTGGAGCGACTTCTTCAGGAACTTGCTTGCGTTCATTTTCCTTGCCACCATACTCGCACCGGCGCTATTTGCCCCATCAAGCGGGGGCGAATTCATCTGGAACCGGGATCCGATCACCATGGGCATCCTCCCGTACATAGTGACTGCTGCGCTGTTCCTGTTCAACGCAAGTCTGTTTGTCCACCTGGGGAAGTGGCTGGGATCGGCCATGGCTGGGGGGCACCCGCTTGAGATGTACTGCTCCAACATTGCAGGGAGCATAGCAGGCACGCTTGCGTTCCTAGGGCTTTCGCTGCTTTATGCAAGCCCTCCGTACTGGTTTGCGCTATGCTTCGGCCCGGCATTCCTCCTGCTTGGCAAGCGCAAGGAGGCAATTTTCCCTGCCATTTTTGCAGCATCCTGCATAATCCTGCTGGCGCTCCCAAGCATGCTGTCAACTGGCATATACTGGTCGCCGTATTACCAAATCACGGCCGCGCCATTTATGGTTCCGGACTCCGATGCCAAAAACTACCAGCTCTTCGTGAATTCCGACAGCCACCAGCAGCTGCTGGATTTGGGGGGCAACAGCGGCCCAAGCTATGTGCAAAGCAAAAGAGAGCTCTACGGCCTTCCGTACAAATTCAACAATCCAAAGCGGGTGCTAGTGGTCGGGGCTGGAGGGGGCAACGACGTTGCGGCAGCGCTGCGCAGTGGCGCAAAGGAAGTGGACGCAGTTGAGATTGACCCTGTGATAGCCTCGCTTGGGAAAAGCCTGCATCCGGAAAAGCCGTACGATGACGGGAGGGTGAACCTGATTGTGGATGACGCACGCTCGTATTTCAGGAAAACGAACAAGACCTACGACTTGGTGGTTTTTGGCTTCCTTGATTCGCACAGGATATTTTCTTCCATGCCAAGCGTAAGGATGGACAGTTTCGTATATACTGCCGAGTCATTTGGGGAAGTCAGGAGGCTTCTGAATGAGGGCGGGGTTGTGGCAGTCACTTTTACAGTGCATGAGGAATGGATTGCGGGGCGCATATTCGGCCTGCTCAACCAGACGTTCGAATCCGAGCCTGTGGTTTTCCAATCAGACAAGGACGGCTGGGGCACGGTTTTTCTTGCCTCAAAAGACAGGCAGCTAGAGGTGAACGAAACAATCGGGCTTGTCGCGCTTGTCCAGGAAAAGAAGGGCGCCACGCCAAGCGATTACACCTGGCTGTATTTGGATGGCGTTTCCGGGTATGTCAATGCATCGGCCATGGCAAGCCAAGTTGCAGTCCCAACTGACGACTGGCCGTTTTTATACATGGAACACAGGGGAATTCCGGAGAATTACCTGGCAATGCTCCTAATCGTGCTTTTGCTTGCGCTTCTCCTGTTTTGGCAGAACAATGTTCTTGCGGTTGCGAAAAAAGATGCGCACTTTTTCCTCCTGGGCTTTGCGTTCATGCTCATCGAGACGAAAAGCCTTACTGAGGTCTCGCTTGTCATAGGCTCTGTCTGGACTGTCACCTCCCTGGTAATAGCTGGGGTGCTATTGATGATTTTCCTTGCGAACCTGTTCGTTATTCGGTTCAAGCCAAAAAAAGTCGAGCCATTCTACATGCTTCTGTTCCTGAGCATCGCCCTCAATTACATTTTTCCTGTTTCGAATTTTTCAGGCATGGAATATGCGGCAAAGCAGGCGCTGTCGGCAATCTACCTAACCCTCCCCCTGTTCTTCGCAGGCATAATCTTCGCCATCTTCTTTGGCAAAACGGATGACAGTGGCAGGTCGCTTGGAATGAACACGCTTGGGGCGGTCGCAGGCGGCATTGCAGAATACGCAGCGCTCATTTTCGGCATGAAATCCCTTTACCTAATAGGGTTTGTTGCATACGCCCTATCATACTTGCTTTACAAGAGGGAATCCAAGTAGCGGATGCGCATCCAAACTAGCCCTTCCCAAATATCGCGTCAAACATCCATTTCCTGGAATCGGTTTTTTGCACTTCCCTTGCAATCCTTCTCGCGCTCTTTGTTTTCAGCCTCGGAAGCCAGTTGTCCATGAAAGATTTTGCATACTTGTTCCCCTCATCAAGCCGCTCTTTTGCAGAAACAATGAGCTCAAGCTTATCTGCGTCCTCTATGATTGCTGCAACCTTCCTATTTGCAAAAGCTTCCCCTGCCTCTTTTGCAATTGTGGCATCTATTTTTGCAAATTGGTGCCTCATCGCCTTTTTTGCATCTGCTTTTGCATATCCCTTGTTCAGCATGTTCAAATCGGACGTTCTTGCCTCGTGCAAATCATGGAACAATGCTCCGATTACCGCAAGGTGCGCCTCATGCTCGCCCAACCCCTCTTCCCTTGCAAGCAACAATGCAAATACGGCTGTTCCCCAGGAGTGCTCAGCAACCGTTTCCCTCCTGGCTGCAATCACGTCCCAGCCAGAGCGTGGCACTCGCTTTAGCGCTGCGCACTCGAACAGGAAATCTGCAATCTTATCTGGCATGCAACTACCTCGCGATCAAGTTCTTCTCAACCAATGCTTTTACCTGCGCAGGGGCATACGCAATCTTGATCAGCCTTGAGTGCCCCCTCATCCCTTTCCCGGATTCTATCATTGTAACCAGGCCAAGCATTTCCAAATCGTGCAAATATTCCCGAAACCAGCGGGCTGAGCGCTTTTTCCTCCCAAACTGCCTGCAGGCTTTGGAATACGCTTCATAACCCTCGCCCGAGAGTATGAACGTCCCCTCCTCGTCCTGGGGCGCAAGCTTGGAATACCTGCTTCCCTCAAGCGAAATCGCGGCAATCCCATAGAGCACTATCTGCTGGTGCTGCGGCAGGGTGTTGATCGTTTCAGCCGCCACATCAAGCTCGACTGTTTTGCGCGCCAAATCAATTTCCTTATCAGTTATGTACAAGAGCCCTTTCTCATCCGCAATCTCGCCGGCCTTTAGCAACAGCCTAAGCGCATACCTTGCATCCCCTGTCTCGTGCGCAGCAATCCCGGACGCAAGGTTGATTGCAGGTTCGCTCACCTTCCCCTCCCCAAACCCCATGTCTGCCCTTTGCTTGAGAATTGATTGCAGCTGCTCTGCATTGTAGGGCGGGAACACCATCTCATTCTCATAAAGCGTGCTCTTGCTCCTTGGGTCAAGGCCCTCCTTGAACGTGAGCTTGTTTGAAATCCCGATCAGCGCAATCGAGCCGGATTTGAGCTCATCATTCGAGCGCGTGAGCGAGTAGATGAGCTCGTCCAAGTCCTTAACCATGTCCACCTCATCGAGCACCAGCACCAAATTGATCGCCTTTTTCTGCACCCAGGCCATGAGCCCCTCATACATGAAAAGCACTCCAAACCCCGCCTTATCCAGCTCGGGCAGGTAATCCTTGATTATTTTCTGGAGCACCCTATACCTCGAATTGTAAATCCTGCAGTTCACGTAAGCGAGAATCGCCCCTGAGTTCATCTCATCGAACTTTTTCTTCACCACTTTCACGCATGCGGTCTTGCCAGTGCCGGTTTTCCCGTAAATCAATATGTTGTGGGGCTTCTCGTCCTTTAGCGCAGGCGAAACCCACCTCATTATCCTCTCAATCTCCGCCTGGCGGAAGGGAAGCACATCTGGTATGTAATCCGGGAAGAGCACGTTTCGCTCCTTGAATATCGTGGGCTTGGAGAGCATCTCCGAAAAAGTCTGCATAGTCACCAGCGCATGGATTTGGCGGGATAGAATAAAAATGGTGCGAGTACGCGCGGACGCAGGAAAATGCTCCGCTCCCCAATAAGCTTTATAAGCGGTTTGTGATAATGCTAGTGCCAGAAGGCAGTTTGCAATCATCCAGAGGTGAGCATATGGGCATTTTCGAGAAAATTTCAAAGGGGCTTGGGTTGGGCAAGGAGATGAACATCGAGGAATACATGAACGCGGTCGAGATGGAGGACGTGGACGTGCTCCACCAGGCAGCGGACTTCTACGTGAAGCCCATTGCCCTTGAGTCCGAGGCAGACGTGAGCGTAATCATCGAGGAGCTCAAGAACAGGAACATCGTGCTTCTTAACGTCACGCCGATGAGCAAGCAGCCGAACAAGCTAAAGCAGATGGTGGACAACATAAAGCTCTTCGTGCAGAAGAACAACGGCGACATCGCGCGGCTGGATGAGAACAAAATACTTCTCACCCCGTCCAAAGTGAAAATTGTGAAGAGCAGGAAAAAGTAAGCGCTCCTTGCATTTTTTGTTTCGTTCGCCTATTTGGGGAAATGTTCAAATCCAGGGCATTCGGCATAGATAGCAGTGGTGAATTTATAAGTTGTTATATGCAAAACTACGTGTATTGCGGCATTAGGTTTTAATAGGTGCAAGTGGTAAAAAGTGAACTATATGGCAGATTTATCTCCACCCCAACGGCTTGAGCGCTCAATGATTGGCATAATCAAAGCTAATCCGTGCGCCAATCTGGAATCGGGTGCCATCGCAAGCGTGAAACTATCACGCCTAAACACCTTGATGGCTGCGCATGGGAAAGGAAAACCGCATCCCATTACTGTCGGGGTTGTCTACCCCCCTGCAAACGGCTTTAGGCAGAAGCCGGGCTTGACGCAATCCGATTTTGCGAAAAGCGCTGCTGATACCGCAGATGCGCTCAATGAAGCAGGCATCAGGGCGCAAGCAATCCCTTATGATGGATTCATATGGTACAAACTCAGCCAGGCAGGGGTCAATCTTGCAATAGTGAATTCGCCACTTACCCACCCTGACAAGCCGCCTCAGGCCCTAATACGCGCCATTGAAGGGACGTATGGCATACCCTGCATAGGCCATCCCGAGGAAGTTTATGACATGGCCAACATGCGCAGCGTCGCAAGGGAGCACCTGATGGAAGCAGGGCTTGGGGATTCCATCCCGCGATTTGTGGCCATCCCAAAAGGGCAGCATTTTGAAATCGACGGAACGCGCCATTCGCTCGTCCCTCCGCTCATCCTTCGGCCAGATAGGCGAAGCGAGGGGCTCCATATGGTATTTAACACAGGCACAGTGGTGACACCTTCCGATGATGCCTACATTGTCGAGGAGTACTGCAGCGGGCCTGAGTTTTTCGTTTTGGCAGGCGGCAATTTCTATACTGGCGGCGAAAAAAACATATTCGCACATCACCAAGAACCATTCACCCTCCCGGGCTTGCCCCAGGGTGCGCTGGAGGGGGACGCGCGCATCGTGGCAGTGCCTGCCAAAGACCTAAGGGGCAATCCTGTGTTCGAGATGGCGCATGGGGAGAGCGCGGCTGCTCGGCTCAAGATGGCCTTGGTCGATGCAGATACTGCCAAGGGCATACTAACCCTTGCAACAAGTGTTTATGCCGCGTTCGGCTGCAGCGGCATACTTGGAG
>JAGVHI010000015.1 GCA_020056635.1 archaeon
ATTGAACTGGCAAAAAGCCTTGGAGCACATGCAGTGACCACCGTTGAGTGGTCCCTGTACACCAATTACGCTGCGTATCGCTCTGTGCCAGTCCTATTCCGCTACCTGGACACCATGAAGCTCTACTATGAAAGCGGCTTGAACGTGTACCCTTACATGATTGGTGCCAATAATTTTGAATTCGACGCTTGCATTTTCTTTTTGAAGGAAATGGGCTTTAGGGCGGTGCTCTACGATGCAACCGCTCTTGTGAAGTTGAGGCGCTGGGGAAGGCTGGCGCGGCGGATACACCATCTTGAGAACCATTTCCCGCAAGTTGTCATCTCGAATTACTGCTCGTTTAATCCAGAGTTCCTGAGAGTCTCGTTCATGACGCCTACCTGGTACAAAACACCACGATGCGCCGGGGCGTTCGTCAGGGGAACAGTGGCCACACAGGACGAACTTGAAAACCAAAGCTTCATGAGCCGTGAAGAGCTGGTGCACCAATCATTCGTGAATATCAAGCGTTCATTTGCAGCCATGAAATCGCAAACGTTGCTTACCGATTATGAGATGGACAGATTACTAGAACCTGCTTTGGTGAGGATAAATGGGGAAAGACACTACTGATACAGAGTTCCATGGCACCAGAAGGCACAGCCACGGCAGTACTGGAAGCTATAATTCCGAGAACGACCCCCAACAGCGCCAATTAGGCGATTATGGGCTGGTAAGGCAGGGGGCAGCAGGAGGAAAAATACACAAGCCGGTTCCACTGCCCCCGCACGTGGCCAAGCGCCTGGCCGAGACCTTGATACCTGTGATAAAGCAGGTTGCAACAGCCATGTTTCCCCCGCTTGGACCGCTAATTGACTTGGCGTATACGCTGTATGCGGTGTACCAAAATCGGGAAATGTTGGCTGAAGTCGCCCAAAAAATCTCGGATGAGGATTTCGATGGGCTTGCCATCATGGCTGCCAAGGAGATTGCCAAAAAGGGCGTTGAGGTTGTTGCAGATAGCGTTGCCGCGAATTTGGCAGATAAATCCGCTGAGAGGCTTAAGGAGGCGGGATTGTTCGACCAGCTGCCAGAAGCCGAAGGTTATTATCATGAGTTTGTAAAGGAAGAAGTAAGCAGGCTCATCGATGAGAATGGGGAGGATTTTGTAGAGAAGCTATAGGGTGAGACCTATGAAAGAAATTGAAAAAAGAGCGTATCAAGCCGCCATAGTGAAGGCAACCGTTGTAAAATACATTTTGGAAGGTTCTGAGCAGATGCTAAGGGGTAAGAGCCCAAAAGAACGCGAAAACTCAGAAAAATTGCTAAAGAATGTGATTGAGCAAGCCATGGAAGGATATTCGATTGATGACCTTGCGCCTTCCAAAAAACTCTCCAAGAAAGAATTTCAGGATCACGTTGTTTCGCTTGTGAAAAAGGTTCGTAAAAAAGTCGAAGATCGGCTAAATGTTATAAGTAAGGCAAATCAATAGAGGGAAACTATGCTCAAAGCAGTAATCTTCGACTTGGATAATACTCTGCTTGATTTCTCCGGGTTTAAGCGGGAAAGCGCCTTGGCCGCTGCAAGAGCCATGATTAGGGCAGGTGTGAAGGAATCGGAAAAGGAACTTTATGCCCGAATTTTCAAGATATATGATGAGAGGGGCATAGAGTACCAGAGGACTTTTGGTGACGTGCTTTACGGGATAAGCTTAGATCAACACACGCTAGAACACGCGAGGCAGGCAGCGATTGTCGCGTATCAAAAGCGAAAATATGATCTCTTAAAACCAAGGACTGCGGCGTTGCAGACGCTTATTTCACTGAAAAGTAAGTACAAACTTGCAATAGTCAGCGATGCGCCCAGGGACAAGGCCTGGCAGAGATTGGTTCTAACGAATCTTGACCAATTTTTTTATCCAGTTGTAACTTTCAATGATACTGGAGAGCATAAACCTTCCCAAAAACCGTTTGAAAAAGCACTCAAACTTCTGAAAATTAAAGCCGATGAAGCCCTTTATGTTGGAGACAATCCAGAACGGGACATTGTGGGGGCGAAAAAGGCCGGGATGACCACTTGCCTTGCTAAATATGGCTGTATAGGATATATGCCAGAGCTGAATGTTGCAGATTATTCGATAGATAGGATTGATGACTTGAAAGGAATTACTGAAATAATTGACGGAGGATGAATCCATGACCTCTTTAACAATGTTTGGCGGCGTGAATGAGATTGGAGGAAACAAGTTCCTTGTTGAGTCGGAAAAAACTAGGGTATTTTTGGATTTCGGGCAGAGCTTTTCCCTCCTAGATGATTATTTTGTAGATTGGTTAAAGCCGCGTGATAGGTTCGGCCTTAGAGATTACTTTGCACTAGGTCTAATGCCAAAGCTGCCTGGTTTGTATCGGAAAAGCGAACTTGAAGATACAAATCTCAAATACTCGGAGCCTGAGTGCGACGCAGTGTTTATCTCTCACCCCCACTTTGACCACACGGCTCATCTGTGCTATCTTCATCCAGAAGTACAAATCTTTATGGGTGAAACAACCAAAACTATTTTGAAGTCCGCTCAGACCACTGGAAAGTCGATTTTCTTTTATGATGAGGATGTGCCTAAGGTGAAAAAAGGCGAAGAAGAGCCAAACGATGTTAAAACATTCAGGACTGGCAAAAGCATCTCTATAGGGGATATGGAGATTACGCCAATCCATGTGGACCACTCTGTACCTGGTGCGTATGGTTTTTTGGTAGAAGGAAAAGACGCTAGAATTGCTTACAGCGGAGATTTACGCTCTCATGGAAACAAGCCAGGTATGACAAGCGATTTTACTCAGAAAGCGGAAGAGTTCGAACCGGATGCTTTGATAATTGAGGGAACGCGAGTAAGTGCAAGTGAAAAACGCAAAAATTACACTGAACTTTATGTGAAGGAAGAAAGTGAGAAAGTCGTCGATGGAACGAAAGGGCTAGTTCTTGCCATGCGATATCCAAAGGACTTAGACAGGTTTCGAACGTTTTATGAGCTTGCGAAAAAGAGTGGGAGAAAACTAGTGATAAGCCTAAAAACGGCACATCTTCTTTCAAGTCTGAAAGGCGATGAAGCCCTTGCCCTTCCAGACCCGTTGAAGGATGAAAATATCAAGATTTATGCCAGAGAGATGTTGAAATATCAATCGTGGGAGAGTAAGCTGCTTGAGCATACTGTTGATTCTGACTGGATGGCTGAAAATGGCAACAACGCCATTTGGGAGTTGGATTTCCTTCAATTAACTGAGTTAATAGATGTTCAGCCAAAACTTGCTGCGTGCATACATTCGATGAGTGAACCATTCGAAGAAGATCCCATGTCACAGTTGCAGGATGAAGTTCTCCACAACTGGCTTGACCGTTTCGGCATGCCACACCACCAGTTACATGCATCAGGGCATGCGTCAAAAGAAGAGATATTTGGAATTATTGATCGAGTTAAACCCAAGAAGCTACTACCAGTTCATACCCATGGGTGCGCTTTCTTCCCAACGCATGTAGAAATGAAAAAAGAGGGGAAGATTGAGATATGAAGGTTTGGCTGCTGGCAGAGCATAGGGAAAATGACCACATGATCGTTACTTCTGCCCATAAGACGCTAAGGAGCGCAAAGAAAAGACAGCGCAGCCTGGGAATCCATTCGGCACATATTTTAGAGCAGTATTTATCACACTAGCCAAGGGTTTTATGTATGACAAAGATTTGGGTTTTAGCAGAGTATGAATTTGGCGGAAACATGAAGGTGGATTCTGCCCATAGCACGTTGAGAGGAGCAAGGTATAGACAGCGCGATTCCAGGAGTTTTTCGCGCAGTTATATCTTCGAATACGACCTGGTGGATTGATATGCAAGATGGTTTGATGATGATAGTAAAGTACCTCCTCTCTATAGGCTCATTGCTCACTGGGTTTATTCTGATGTCCATAAAGGATGCTTATCAGAACGTGATTATGAGCTTGTTTTGCTCGATGATATATAAATTCGGACCAAATGCGGTGTGCGATATGCTTTTGGGACTGCCTGACCTCGGTCTCCTGTTCCTCGCCGCGGGTATTTTTGGCTTGCTGCTATCGTTGTATATTGATTTTGCAGACCATCAGGGGTCGATGATGTGAGGAGATCGATATGAGAAAATCCTTGGAAGATCGTTTGAGTTCGATAGAAAGCCGATTAATCAGTCTTGAAGCCGGAAAAAATATCGCTAAATTTACGAGAGATGAGAATGTTCTAAGCCTTGTTGGACTTTCTTTTCTACTGAAACACCTTAACGAGAAAATAATGGCTCACCCTCATTTTGATGGTTATGATGATTACCTAAAAGGAATCTTCAAAACTGAGATAACGCCGGAAAACCGCCTTGAGTATGCAGATAAAGTAATGAAAATAAGCTTCTCCTTATTGGACGACGCGTTAGACAACTACAAACGAAGAAAAAAGTAGCAGAAATCATTATACATAGCACATTTATGCTACGCGGAAATTTCCGCGGAAACATGCTGTGTGTGTCTCCGGCACCTTTTTTCGCCGTTTTTCGAGGTGCTCAGGCTGATGAGTTCGAGCCTAGCGGACGGTCTGAGTAGAATTCATTAGCCTGACCACCTTTTGGGGGTCAGGCAATCACCTAACCTGTCGTATTTTGATTAGGCAATTGACTAGGTGCTATTTTTCGAGGTGCTCAGGCAGACAAGTTCGAGCCTAGCGTTATCACTGGAACGCCGCTATGTCAAAATCCAGTGATAACCGCAGTTATCACCGAAATCTATATATACTTCATTTCAGTGATAACTAGCATGTCAAGAATCGCAGTGCGCAAGGTGAAGGGCAGGCAGTACTACTATCTGGAAGAATCAGTAAAGCAGGGTAAGAAATGGGTGAAGAAAAGCGTTTATCTTGGCAACGCCGTGCCGGAAAATGAAAAACTTGCGCAGATTTACCAAAAATTCGAAGCAAACCTCAGACAGAATGGAATTTTCGGGATTGCGCCGCCATTTACCCAGTTTGTAACGCGAAGCATGGCAGCAAAGCTCGAAAAGGCGGCTATTGGCAAAGCCGCCTACCTGAAATCGCTCACGCAGCAGCAAAGGGACAATTTTGCCAAGAGGGAACGCATTACATTTGTTACGGACTCCAATGCAATTGAGGGCTCCACTCTTGACTACTGGCTTACTGAAAGGGTTTTGGCAGACCAGAAGAGAACAGAAGGATTCCAGAAAAGAGGCATCCACGTCACCAACTTCGGACGGGAAGAACAGGAGGCATTCAACTTGAATAACTGCCTTGATGCATATGAAAAACTCCTTTCACACAAGGCAGAGCTTAGCGAGGAAATGATACTGCGGCTGCACTTCATCCTGCTTTCAAAGATAGAAGGATATGCGCGCTACCGAGGAGTCTGGAGGTCAGTCAATGTGCGCATACGCGGCTCGGATCATGTTTTTCCGCACCATGCCGAAGTGCCAGGGCTAATGAATAAGCTGTTGGAATGGTACAATAAGAACAAGGTATTAATTCATCCAGCAGAACTTGCTGCGAAATTCCATACGAGATTCACCACAATCCACCCATTTGCGGATGGAAATGGCAGGATGGCAAGGCTGCTTATGAACTATATCCTTCAGTCAAATAATTTGCCGTTCACCAACATCCCGCTTCGCAGAAGAAGCACTTATATGAAAACGCAAGCTGCGGGAAACCACCAAGATGAGCAGCCCTTTACGCTATTTTTGGCAGATGAAATAATCAAGCAGTGCAGAAAACTCAGGAAATAGGTTTGGCATGGCACGTTTGTGCCACGCGGAAACATGCTGTGTGTGTCCTCCGAGGCATTTTTCGAGGTGCTCAGGCAGACAAGTTCGAGCCTAGCGGACGGTCTGAGTAGAATTCATTAGCCTGAGCGCCAGTTTCACTTCCCAACTTTCTCCTTTGCAAGGCGGATTGCTTCCCTTAGCACTGCCCTTAGCGTTATGAGGGTTCGCTTATCTTTATGCGCCCATCCGAAGGGTTGCAAGGAGGCTTCAACTGTGGCATCAGTTAGCAGTTCCTTTTCCATGGCGGAAATTCCTGCCTCGAACCCGCGCTTGAATTGCTTTGCTTCCTCATCGGTTGCCATTTTCCAAATCTCCTTTTGCACGTTATTATTTTTCCTGCTCTGACAGGTCATAATCTACGCTGATTTTCATGGTTGTTGTTCCGCCCTCGACTGGCATGGTCTGCGATTCCTCCTTGTGAAGCCTCTTGTTCTTGAGAACATCGTTAAGGTCCAGGGCAGACCAGTCCACCAAAGAGGGCGGGCCGAGCCCGCCGCAAGTGCCAGAGTATTCCAGCTGCTTAATTACTAGGGCGGTAGAATCCCAGCTCATCTTTTGAAAAGTTGAGCAGCGGATGTAGCGCGAGTAGGAATCAGGAATTGAGGGGTCAAGGTCAACAGAAACTGTATTTGACTCGCGGTCAAAATGGAGTTTCTCTGGTGCACCGAATGGGTCATCGTAATTTATCGTGGCTGCGCCTGAACAGTCGCTTTGTGCCTGCAAGCCAGCCAGGTATGATGCGCCTAAGTATGTTTCAGTCCCCGAGCCCTGCGCATTGGTCCAGGTCTTGCAAGAAACTGAACGGGATTTGAGCTTGTATGTGTCATCGCTCATGTCATACTGCAGCACATCGTGCGAAACATACCTGCTTTGCAATTTGTATTCGCCATTTTGCAGCGGAGCTGAGATGGAGGTTTCCATTACAGTGGTGCCTGTGATTTCGAGAGGGCACTCGCCAGTGGTATCCACATCATACTGCGAAAAGAATGGGGAGCTTAAGTCCGAGTTGGAGTATATCAGCACTACTGCCTCCACTTTCTCGCCAGGCCGATCCAAGCAGAAGCGCCGATTCTGAAGCGCGGTCCACTGCTCGTCAATCCACTGCCCTCCGATCCTGATGAGCGCGTGGCGCTGGTGCGCCGTATCGCCAGTATCGGGAAAGCGGAACTCAAGCTTTTTCACATCTGTTCCGACCATTATATCATACACATTATAGACGGCAGAACCCGAATCAAGGGAAACTGGAGCTGTTCCATCGCTTGCATAGGTCAGCTGGTTATATTTGAGTGCGGGCCCGGAAACGCTGGTATCTGGGTATTTCGGGTCATCGGAATAGAACTGGAAAGGCGCTTTATTCCAGTTCCATAACGAGAAGTCAGCGTGCTTGTCCTGGAAATCAGGCAACGCATTTAGAGCGCCCTTTGCGCCCATGCTTTTCGAATCAAGCAGTATTTTTGCGACATCGCCTGCGCTGCCGGTTTGGGAAATGTAGAGGAAGAAATTGTAATCTGAATATTTTTTCAAAGAAGGCAGGGAGAATATGAGGGGCTTTTGGCGAGTCTGGTAGAATAGCTGGAGGTACTCGTGCTCGCTGTTGGTGCTTGGGTAGATGTAATTCTCAGACCATACTGCGGTGGCTTCTGTGAGCCAGGCCTCATCCGGGTCTTCGTAATGCTTCAGGGGTATGTAATACTGGAAGCAGTGGAAAAGCTCGTGCGCAACCCCTGCCTTGGTTTGGCTCTCCCCGCTGCTGCTTATCACTTGCGAGCTTAGCCTTATCCTGCACCGCTGCACAGGGTCTGACTGCTCCTTTGTGAACGCTGCAGTCCCGAAAACACCGGGCTTGACATCGGTGTTTATGTAAACGTAAACCTGCTCAGTGGGATCAAGCCCAAGCAGGGATTTGAATTTGCCCCAGGAGTCGGTTATGCCGTCCCGCACCCACTGCATTTTCGCGTTAAGCACATCCTTTTGCGCATCCGATGCGCCCGAGGGGAGGAAAGCCTTTATCGTGGCTTTGCCTGGAATTGCATCCAATGTGTAGAGAACAAGGGGAGGGTTTTGAGGGCCGGCAAGTGAAATATCGGAATGCCTGCTTGGTGCAGATAAGTGAATTGTTTGGGGAAGTGCGCCCTTGGTTTCAGTGGTTTGCCCGCTATTTTCTCCCCCTGCCGATATGGGAATGGCACCAGCGGACTCGGCCTGCTCCTCTTCAGGAGTGAGGAAAAGGTATTTGCTTATCTTATCTTTGGATTCTTGCGAGAGCGTGTCCCAATTCTCATATGCCATCATTAACTCGCGCGAAGGGCCGTAGTGCCCAGAGTCTGCTGCGCCGGCATATTGCGATGGGACTGCGGAAGGCTCGAAAGCGGCCTGAATTGTTAGCACGATGTAATCTTCCTTCGATATTTTCTTCGCAGAGTAGGATTCTTGGATTTTGTCAAGGGAAGTTTGCGCTGGAGCCGGCTGCAGGGCTGCTTCGTATATTTGCTTGAGCTCAGGGTCGTTTACCATGAGGTTTTTTGGCGTTTCGTTGGGAAGTGGATGAGATTCGCCCCCTGCGCCCTGCAGCTGGGATTGTGGGTTCTGCTGCGGCTGGCCGGTGTTCGTGCCTGCGCCTGGTGGGTTCTGGGATGAGCAGCCGAAAAGCAGGATTGCAATAAGCATGACTGCAAGAACAAGAGAAGGCTTTCCCATCCCACCACCCGAATGAAAATGGCATCGCGAGTTTAATATACTTGTGATAAAATAGTGCATGGAAACGAGGGTGCGGCTTGACAAGCGCTTGGGCCCAAAACTTAGCCAAAGCGACAAAAGTGCTTAAAAATTAGCCTTCGCTATATGGAATAGGGGGTGTGAAGATGGGGACAGTTGGAGCACAGATTGCTGGAAGCGGTGCAAAGGAAATAATTGACATGATGAACAAGGCGCTTGCGGACGAGTGGCTTGCGTATTATCAGTATTGGGTTGGCGCGCTTGTTGCAAAGGGGCCGATGAGGCCCAATGTGCAGGAAGAGCTCAAAGAGCATGCAAATGATGAGCTTAAGCATGCGGGGATGCTTGCGGAGAGGATAATACAGCTTGGCGGGACTCCGATAATCAACCCTGCTGAATGGACGAAAAAATCGAACTGCGGATATGACGAGCCCAAGGACCCGCACGTGCTAAAGCTGCTTGCGCAGAACATAAAGGGGGAGCAGTGCGCAATAAATATCTACAATAACATGCTCAAGAAAATAATGGTGGAGAAGGACCCTGTGACGTTCCACCTTATCCGAAAGATACTTGAGGACGAGATTGAGCACGAGCAGGACTTGCAGGACCTTGAGGAAGACATTAAGATGAAATAAGGCAGGCTGCGCGGGCTGGCTAGAACCTAAGCTTAGTGCACACTGTTTTTTTCCCCAAAAGGAGCGCGGCAATCCGCCCGCCTTTCCTTGCATTCGCGATGTAAGCGGGCTTTCGAACAGACAGAAGCTCCTTTATTTTGCCTTCCATCCCGCCAGTTACATCGGGCGCGGATGAAGAGCGCAAGTGCTTTCGGATTGATGCTAAATTGCGCTTTGTGATGAGCGGAACCGGTTTCCCATCCACAAGCACGCCATCCACGTTCGTGCCTATCACAATGCGCTTTGCCTTTTTGCCAAGGTAGGCAACTATCTGGTCACCTGAGCAAACAGAGCCTACGAGCTTTCGGTCTGGAACCATATCGCCATATAATGTAGGCAGGAAACCGCTCTTGAGATAACCGAAAACAGGACTAGTATCGAATTTCACTATTCTGCGGTTGGATTGGAGAATGAGCGATGAGGGGGGGAGGGAAATTGCTGGAACGCCCTCACGCACAAGCGCATCCACTAGAAAGCCTGAGAGCTTTGCGCAGGCTGCATGAGTGGCAGAGTAGCCCGCACGCTGCTTTCCCGTACGGATTCCATTGTTTAGCCTGTATTTGAGCACCGGCCCGTGCCCGAAAGAGCCTGCGCCGTGGATTATAATAATGTCGCGCACTCCCGAATGCCAAACCTTCGCAATTTCGCGCGAGAGACGAGCAATGCTAACGCTGTCCTCAGACATGTACCCGTGCTTTTTCGTAATGACACTTCCGCCGAGCTTAAGGATTTGCATGCGAGGATGATGGCGAATATTGTTTATAAGGTTAGGCGGGAAAATGTTTGCATGCGGATTCTGGTGGCAATTTCGGGAGCATCCGGCATAGTGTATGGAAGAAGGCTAGTGGAGCTCCTGAAAAAGAGCGGGAATGAAACGTTTGTGCTGGTTACTAAGGGCGCGGAAAAGGTTGCGGAAGCGGAAGGGGAGAAATTGCCAAAAAGCGAGTTTGGGGAGAATGATTTTGGGGCGCCGTTTGCTTCGGGTTCATATAAGCTGGATGCGATGGTTGTTTGCCCATGCTCGGTGAAAACATTGGGCGAGATTGCAAATGGGGTTGGGGGGAATCTGGTGGCAAGGGCGGCTGAAGTCATGCTCAAAGAGAGAAGGAAGCTCGTGCTTGTGGTGCGCGAAACGCCGCTTTCGTATATTGCAATAAAGAACATGGAAACAGTGACATTGGCAGGCGGAGTAATCCTGCCTGCAAGCCCGGGCTTTTATCACAAACCCAAAAAGATTGAGGAATTGGTTGATTTTGTAGTGGGAAAAGTGATGGACCAGCTTTGGATTGAGAATAATGCTTTCAAGAGGTGGGGCAGTGGAAAATGATAGGGGCTCATTCCGTGAGTTTGTTGAGAAACAAAAACAGAAAGGGACGCTTGTTTTACTAAAAAAGCCATGCTCGCTTTCGCTTGAGCTTGCAGGAGTGATGAAAGCGCTGGATGGGAAGCCGGTTTATTGCGATAAGATTAAGGAAGTGCCTGGTGCGAGGGTTGCGGGGAATGTGTTCTGCACAAGGGAATTGATTTGCGAGTATTTCGGGATAAGGAATGAGGAGCTTATGCCAAAATTGGTGCATGCGATAAACAATCCAAGCAAACCGGAGTTAGTGGAAGGAAAGAATGCACCTGTGCTTGAAGTGACTGAGCAGGAAGTGGATTTGTCCAAGTTTCCAATACCTTTTCACGCACCAAAGGATGGCGGGCCGTACTTTGCTTCTGCGGTTGGAATTGCAAATGACAAGGAATATGGGAGGAACTGCTCATTCCACAGGATGATGGTGATTGGGAAGGACAGGGTTGCGGTAAGAATACTGCCAAGGCATTTGGAAGAATTTATCAAGAGAGCGGAGGGGGAGCTAGAGGTTGCGTTTGTAGTGGGGGCGCCGATTAATGTGCTTCTTGCTGCTGCGATTTCTGTAGAAATTGGGAAGGATGAGCTGCAGATTGCAAATTCGCTTGCGCCACTGAGAACTGTTCGGTTGGAGAGCGGGATTGAAGTGCCTGCGGATGCGGAGTATGTGTTTGAGGGGAGGATAACAAGCGAGATGGTTGATGAAGGCCCATTCGTTGACCTCACCGAAACTTATGATATTGTGAGAAAGCAGCGTGTGATGAAAATCACGAAAGTGCATCACAGGAAGAACCCAATATTCCATGTGCTGTTGCCCGGGGCATTGGAACACAAGCTCCTGATGGGAATGCCAAGGGAACCTACAATTTTCAATGAAGTGGGCAAAGTGGCTGAGTGTAAAGGGGTGAATATCACTCCGGGCGGGTGCTCGTGGCTGCATGCGGTTGTTGCGGTTAGGAAAAAGAAAGATGATGATGGGAAAAATGCGATTGAGGCTGCGTTCCGGGGGCACAAATCACTCAAGCACGTGGTAGTGGTGGATGAGGATATAGACATTTATGACCCAGAATCAGTGGAGTGGGCTATTGCAACTAGGGTGCAAGCGGATAAGAGATTGGTGATAAAGCATAATGAGAAAGGGTCTTCGCTTGACCCGTCAGCTGACCCGAATACATATGCAACTACCAAAATGGGAGTGGATGCGACTAAACCGCTGGTGGCACATGGAAAGAATTTTGAGAAAGCAGAATGGAAAGCGATTAAGAAGGAAGAATATGTTTGAGATGAATTTATGAGCGTATTAAGTGATATCGGTGCGTTAATTAGTTCAGTAATAAATAGAATTCTGACAACAACAAAAACTAATAAAAGAGATATTTATCCTGGTAGGAAGGTTTATACTGGCAGAGAGTTCAGTAGGCCCAAAGAATATTATGGTCCTCGCGTAAAGCGGCAACCACCAATAGATACGAGTTTAAAATGCCTTACATGTGAAGTTCAATTGCATGGGTTGGATAGTTTTTATTGTAAGGTATGTGAGCACAGTTATTGTGAAAAACACCGCCTACATTCTAGATTACATCAAGGAGATGAACGTGAGGTGACAAAAGAAGCATTGGATGATTTTGGCTCTTGTGATAATTGTAAAAGAAGATTCAATAACGCATTTAGCAGTACAGTCTGTATCAGATGCACAAAAAAACTGTGTTATGATTGTGTTTCTGGTCCACACGATTGTAAGAAATTTAATTGGGCGGGCGGATCAAGGCGAAAGATTCCAAAACTCGATCTTACTTTAACCAAGGAAGACATAAAACTAATATCATTAGCTAGACAAAAGCTTCTCGAATTATGTAATCTGTCATATGAAGTATCAGGATTCATAGATCAAAGTGGCGATATAGTCCGCCAAAGTACCGGTAACTCGAAACAAGTTGAACATGCATACGTATCTGGAGACCAAATTGAATGTGGTATTTTCTTTCATACCCATCCGAATGAGATTGCCGAACCAAGCTCCCAAGATATCAAAGTTGCAAGAATGTTCCACGAACGAGGAAATGCAGTCAAATGCATTGTAGTTTGTGCTCAAGGATTCTCATCTTATGGTGCAAAACAGCCTTATGGTATTTTTTATGGTTGGGATGAAATAGGATAAGTGTATTTATGCAACTCACAAAACTTGAGCAATCGATGTTCAATGGAGAGATGGGTGAGGCTGCGCGCCAGTCAATGGAAATACTGGTTGCTCTTGGAAAAATTTACGGAGCGGAGGGGATGATTCCGGTAACTTCTGTGCAAGTGGCTGGAGTGTCCTACAAAACAATCGGGGATGCAGGATTGGAGTATCTGCTTGATTTGGCGAAAAAGGGCGCCAAGGTGAAAGTTCCCACTTTCCTGAACCCTGCGGGGATGGACAGGGAGCAATGGGAGGAGATGGGAATACCGGAGGGGTTTGCGAAAAAGCAGATTGAGGTGCTGGATGCGTATGCAAAAATGGGAATTTCAATGACTTGCACTTGCACCCCGTACCTTGTTGGGATAAGACCGAAAGTTGGCGAGCATATAGCATGGTCTGAGAGCTCTGCTATTGCGTTTGCGAATTCAGTGTTGGGTGCGAGAACCAATCGGGAAGGAGGGCCTTCCGCGCTTGCTGCGGGAATTTGCGGAGTGACCCCGAATTATGGATTGCATTTGGAGGAAAATCGGGTTTCGGAGTTTGTTGTGAGGGTGGAGTGCGAACCCAAAACGAATGCGGATTTTGGGGCAATGGGCTATTGGGTAGGGGAGATTGCGAAGAGCAGGCACCCGGCATTTTTGGGAATGAAAAGCGCAGACGAGGACAGGTTGAAAGCATTGGGTGCTGCGATGGCTGCTTCGGGCTCTGCTGCGCTGTTTTACGTGAAAGGGATTACTCCGGAATTTGTGGTGGGGGAGAAACCGGAAGAGGTTGTATTCACTGCTAAAGAGCTGAAGGAAACTAGGGAAAAACTGGATTCAAAGGAAAAGCCGCAGCTTGTGACTATTGGGTGCCCGCATGCGTCAATTGAGGAGATCAGGGAAGTTGCGGAAGTGGTTCGGGGGAAGAAAGTTGCGTGCGAGCTTTGGGTTTGCACTGCAAGGAAAACAAAAGAGAAGGCGGATGCAATGGGCTATACAAAAATCATCCAAGCTGCAGGGGGGAGGGTGGTTGCGGATACTTGCATGGTGGTGTGCCCATTGGAAGAAATGGGATTCAAGGTTACTGGGTGCAATTCGGGAAAGGCTGCGAAATATTTGACGAATTTGTGCAAGCAGAAAGTGGTTTATGGGGATGTTGGGGATATCATATGCAAATGATTGCAGGCGAGAGTTGGGATGGCGGCGATAGGTTATGCAAATAATCAAGTGCAGGAGCATTTCGCGGGGGATTGGGAAGGGCAAAGTGCTAATTTCAAAAGATGCGATTTCCTTTTTGGGAGGCGTGGACCCAAAAACAGGAGTGGTTGTGGAGAAGGGGCATGCGATAGAAGGGGAGTGCATTTCTGGAAAGGTGCTTGTGTTCCCAAGGGGGAAAGGGTCTACAGTAGGTTCGTATGTAATTTTGCAGTTGAAAAAGAATGGGAAGGCGCCAGTTGCGATAGTGAACTTAGAGGCTGAACCCATTATTGCGGTTGGGGCGATTATTTCAGGGATTCCGATGGCGGATAAGCCGGAAACAGATGTCTATGCGATGCTTAAGAATGGAACTGTTGCTGAGGTGGATGGGGAGAAAGGGGAAATAAGGGTTTATGCTTTTTCCTGCGTTAGGTGAAATGAGGAGAAGGATTTGCTTGCGCGGGAACTCCAGAATGAGGGAAGTGGGTTTGCTGCGAACCCGAGGAATTCGTCCGAGTATATGTAAGTGGAGTAGCGGCCGCCATCAGGCAGGGAGGCGAAGTGCGCACCTATATCCGCGTATATCTTGCCAATCCGTTTGCGTTCGAATTCCCGCTGCAGAAGCGACGGCTTGCGCATGAGCAGATAGTCCGCCTGCCGGATGGTATTTACCTCAAGGTTCGCGGAATTCTGCGAAATGAACAGTATTGAGAGGTCCTTGTGCCGGGAAACAAGCAGGAGCGAGGAGAGGAGCTTGTTTGCGGAGGAGAATGAGGAGCGTGAGGAGAAGGTTATGCCCCCCTCATCCACCAGCACGAAAGAGCCGTTTGGCACTTCCTCAACAGTTTGCACGCATTTTATCCAATCAGGAAGAGTTTGGGGATCAAAGCCAATTGCGCATACCGCTCTCCCTGTTTTTGCGGCGATGTTCTCAAGCAGTCTCATCCCGAGCGCGGATTTGCCGCTGCCGCGCGCCCCAAGTATAATGCCTATGGAGCTTTTTGAGTTTAGGAGCTTGCCCTCAAATTGTTCGAGGCTGCCGGAGAGGCGCTTTTGCAGAACAAGGGGTGAGAAGGAGGTGATGGTGCGGAGCTTGCGCTCATTTGTTGAGCGGGTTTTTACTGCTGCGGAGATATGCTGGAATAAAAACTGCCCGGAGTGGAAGAGGAATTTCGCAAGCAGGTAAATTAGGTGAAGGAAGGAAGTGGAGAGGAACATTGTAGCGCGCCACAGGAACTGCAGCAGGCCGCTTTTCTTTTTTGGCATGGTTAGGGCTAGCGGCTTTTTCCTTATTAAAGCCAGCCATAGGCAAATGGGCATCGACTTTTATAGCATAAGGCGGAAACTCATTCATTCTATTTAGGGGTGGTTTTGATGAAAGTAGGGGAAAAGGCGCCAGGGTTCAACATGGAAGCGTATTGGAATGGGGAGATGAAGAGGATTAAGAGCTCGGATTTTGCAGGGAAGTGGATTGTACTTTTCTTCTATCCAAGGGATTTCACGTTCGTGTGCCCAACTGAGCTTAGGGCGCTTGCGAACAGGGAAGGGGATTTCCAGAAGGAGAATGCGCAAATAGTTGGAGCGTCCACTGATTCTGCTTACTCGCACAAGGCTTGGTTTGAGAAAGATTTGCCAAATGTGAAGTACCCCGTGCTTGCGGATACAGGGCACACGCTTGCAAAGGATTATGGGGTGCTGATTGAGGAGGATGGAACTGCACTGAGAGGCACATTCATCATAAGCCCGGATGGAGTATTGCAGTACTCGGTTGTTTCGAATTTGAATGTTGGCAGGTCTGTGGATGAGACACTAAGAGTGCTATGCGCGCTAAAGAGCGGAGGGCTGTGCCCGGTCGAGTGGAAGAAAGGGGAGAAAACGCTTTGAGCTATTTCTCCGCGAACTCGTCAGCCTCGTACACCTGGAACTTCATCCCGCTCGTGTTTTTCCATTCGCTTTGGGAAAGCCCTGCTTTCATGCATAAGTGGGAGAGGAAATCCTCTTTTTTCTGGAGCTCTTCCCAAACTGCGGGGAGGAATGTGGCGCGCGCCATGCCTTTTTGTATTATCAGGCCGTGCTTGTGAGGAACAAGCTTTGCAAGCAAATCACTCGCGTCCTTTACTGGGAAGGGGGAGGGGGGAGTGAGGTAGGAAATGGAAATTTTCACCTGCGAGAGCTCTTCTGGAGTAAGCGGGTAGAAGCGCGTGTCCTCGAATGCGGAGGCTAGCGCATTTTCAATCACGTCGTTTAGGAGCGGGCGGTGCGCAACGAGGGAGCCTATGCAACCCCGAAGTTCCCCGTGCAAATGAAGCGTGACAAAGCAGGCGCCTGGCTCGAGAATGGTTGGGGAGGGGAGTTCGGATTGCGTTGGATGGTAAATGGAGCGTGCGGTGAAATAATGCCCAATTGATTTTCGCGCGAGCGCTAGCAGGTAGGATTTGTCCTTACCTGTCAGTTTGCGTGGGATAAAATCACCTATTTCCCGTAGAACGCATAGCAGCCGTATCCAACTACCTGCGATTTGTCGCCTGCGGTGTCCCCGGAGTTGCGGTAATCCAGAAGCGTTCCCTTCCAGCCCTTCATTTTCGCAAGGTGCATGAGAATCAGTATGGGGAATTTGCCGCATGCATCCCCTGCAGTTTCAAAGCGCGCAATATCGAGGGAAGGGACAGACTCGTTTGCAATCCTGTCCGTGCGGACTGCAATGGGGTAGGGGAGGTAGTGCGAGAGGTCCGAGCTTGCAAGCACAAGCGTTTTGTCGTCTATTAGGGGCGCAAGCGCGCGTGCTGCCTGTTCGGGCTCCAGGTCGCCGCATAAAAGAGGCTCAATTGAGAAGCCGGGCGCAAGCGCGGTTTGCAGGAATGGGAGCTGCACCTCGAGGCAGTGTTCTGGCGCGTGCGCATTGGGGTAGGTGGCAAAGAGCTTTTTTGCAATCGGGTCGAGCTTGGGGAGTATGGATTCCGCTTTCACTGAGCCAAGGGGCGTTTCCCAGGAGTCGAACCCGCCCTCGCACAGCCCGAAAAAGCCTGCGTAGTGCGAAGGGCCTAACATGAGCACCTTTGAGATGCCTTGCGGGCGCGATGCGAGGAGCCGGTAGCCGTAGGCTGCGACCGGGCCCGAGTACATGTAACCTGCGTGGGGCTCGACAAGGGCGCGGAGCCTGCCGCCTATTTGCACATCCTTTGCTTCGGAGAGGTATTGTTCAATCATGGTTTTCAGCTCCTTTTTCCCAAGCGGGTAGAATGTGCCTGCAACTGCTGGTTTGCGCACGGTCATTTCCACACCCCTTTTAGAGAGTATTTGCAATGCTTGCACTTCCCATCCTTAATATCGTTTGCAATGACCGAGAAGCCCAAGCGTTTTATCAGGGGAGAACTGCATTTCGGGCAGAATGTGGTTTCATAATCAGAATAAGCGGAAGGGATGTTCCCGCAGTAAACATGCTTTAAGCCTGAATCAAGCGCGATTTTGCGGGCCGCAAGCAATGTGGAGGGAGGGGTGGGGGGCTTGTTGAGCATCCTGTAATCAGGATGGTATGCAGTGAGGTGAAGCGGCATCTCCTTGTCGATTGATGCAAGGAATTCGCATTCGGAGCGCAGTTCATCTGGATTGTCGTTCCAATCAGGAATGATGAGAGTGGTTACCTCCACCCAGATGCCGAGCCTTTTTGCGTATTTGATGGAATCCTTCACAGGCTCGAAATCAGGAACTTTGCACAAGCGGGAGTAGAAGTTCTGGTTGTAGGCCTTCAGGTCTATGTTTGCAGCATCTATGAAGCCACGAACAGCATCCCAGCATTCTTTTGATTCGTAACCGTTCGTCACATAAACCCCTTTGAGCCCCTTCTTTTTTGCAATAGCCATTATGTCGAGCGCGTATTCCGTGAAAATCGTGGGCTCGTTGTAAGTGAATGCAAGCGAACGGCAGCCGCTTACTAGCGCGTTTTGCACTGCGGTTTGGGGGGGAAGCGAGTCTGTGCGCTCGAGGAGCAGCTTGAAATAGTTCTGCCATTTCTGCGGGTCGCGCTTCCTTGCCTCGTGGGGCGCCTGTGAGATGTCGTAGTTCTGGCAGAACTCGCATGAGAAATTGCACCCGAAAGTGCCGATTGAGTAAATTGGAGTGCCGGGCAGGAAATGGTACATGGGCTTTTTCTCAACAGGGTCGACCCAGATTGCGCAGGGCTTGCCGTAAACTGAAAGCGCGAGCTTTCCGCCCTCGTTTGAGCGCACGCCGCAAAAGCCAGAGAGCCCGGGCGCAATTTCGCAATAGCGCGCGCATGCAAGGCATCTGACCGAACCGTTCGGAAGGGATTGCGAAAGCATTTTCGCTTTTGGGCGCATAGGTTGAGATGAGGGTTCTGCGGATAAAATTGTTTGCCTGACTAGCCGTTCGGGGAGGGATTATAAATAGGATGCGAGCATGAGGTAGCTGCAAGGCGGTAATATGGCAGGGTTCGTAGAATTGTTCGTGCTGTTTTTGGGAATCATAGACCCATTGCTCTCTCTTGGGGTGTTCGTGAGGCTGACTCGAGATTTTTCAGAGGCTGAGAGGAGGAAGACCGCGCTTTTGGCAGTGCTGGTCGCCGCAGTCCCGCTGATTGTGGTGATATTCGCAGGGCAGGCGGTGCTTGATGTGCTAAGCATACGGATTGAGAATTTCAAGGTGGCAGGGGGGCTGCTGCTCGGGATACTTGGGGTGAAGATGGCGTTGGGGCAGAATTTGCTTTCTGATGGAGGGGGGAACAAGGGGGTAAGGAGCGGAATGGCGGTTGCGACATTGATTGGGACCCCGCTTCTTACCGGGCCTGCTGCGATAACCACTGCGATCATTGCATCTGCCGACCCGGCTTATGGGCAGATGCTGACTGCGTTTGCTGCGGTATTGGTGCTGCTTGTTTCACTCGTATTGCTCCTTCTTTCGAAAAGGGTGCTTGCGGTGATTGGGAGGACTGCGCTTGAGGTGTCGTCCACCATACTCGGGCTGGTGACAGTTGCGTGGGGAATCCAGTTCATCCGGGCGGGATTGGGATTCTGATCCAGCCGGAAAAAACAGGAGCTTAGGTTGCCCCAAACGCCTTTGGCAATGCAGGAAGCTCAAAATCGGAGTCCGAAACATGCTTGGTGTAGCTGTCCGCTTTTATCTCCATGGCTTCGGTTGCAGTTGCATTTGCAGCAGTCCGTGCATAAAGTACGATGCCCTCTTGGGAGAAGCAGTATTTCAATGCCGTTCCATTGACATATGACAATGTGATGCCAGGCGGGATTGGACCGCTCCTTCCAAGATAAACAAGCTTGAAGCATTTTGCAGCTGCGCCCGCTATATTCATCATGCCATCACTGCCTATGCTGAATTCAGAGAGGTTTTTTATCATTGACAGTGTGGCGACACCCGAGCCGCTTGCAGTGGGCATCTTGTTTTGTATGCAGAACCATGACTCATTGCGTATTCCGCACGTATACAGGTTACCGTCCATTTCATAGCTTCGGGCGCTAAAGCCCATGACACTTGTGTCGACACGCGTCTTGTTGCCTTTTGAATAGGAAACCATTTCTGAAGAGCCATTCACATCGCTGCCAAGGTCGATTGAGTATTCCACTTTCCGCTCACCGCCGCCGCGCATGCTGACAAATGATGCAAACTCATCAGCCGCACTTTTGGAAACTTCGCTATTTATCGGGCCGCCAGGAGTCGCATTTTTCTCTTGTGGGAATATGGCAGGGTTATTCTGCGAGCCTGCCTGTTCCTGGCTCGCGCATCCGAAAAGCAGGATTGAGAAAGTGATTATTGCAAAAAGTTTCTCCATTGGACCACCAAGTGGATGTTAAAAACCGGTAATTTTTAAGCATTTCAGCGTTATGCTTTGCATATGGACTGCAGCCAGATTATCAAGGAACTAAAATCGCACTCGAACCCGAAAAATGTTGCCGGGATGGCAAGGTTTGGAATTAGCACTAATGGGACGCTAGGGGTATCTGTGCCTGCATTGCGCGCGATGGCTAAAAGAATTGGGAAAAACCATGAGCTTGCGCTGGAGCTTTGGGAATCAGGAATACATGAGGCGAGGATGCTTGCGGGGTTTGTGGATGATGCGGAACTTGTGAGCGGGGGGCAGATGGAAAAATGGGTCATTGGTTTTGATTCGTGGGATGTGTGCGACCAGGTTTGCGGAGATCTTTTTGACAGGACGGAATTTGCGCATGCGAAAGCTGCTGAGTGGAGCAAGAGAAAGGAAGAGTTTGTGAAGCGGGCGGGTTTTGCATTAATGGCTGCTCTTGCAGTGCATGATAAGAAAGCGAGCGATGCGCAGTTTGAGAAATTCTTTGTGCATATCAAGCGCGAGGCAAACGATGAGAGGAATTTTGTGAGAAAGGCAGTGAACTGGGCATTGCGGAATATTGGGAAAAGGAATGAGAGGTTGAGAGTGAATGCGCTTGGGGTTGCAAGGGAGATTGCGAAAATGGAGTCCAAGAGCGCGAGATGGATTGCAGCTGATGCGATTAGGGAATTGGAGAGCGAGGCGGTGAAAGCGAGAGTTGGGAGGAAGGGGGCATGAGCAGGAAATCAGAGGGATTTGTATTGTTCTTGGCCGCGCTATGGCCAGTCATACTATATTCAGCCTTGCAGATTGCATTGGAGATGGTTGTTAATGCAGTTACCGGGAAAAGGGCGTGGGTGCTTGTGAGGGGGGTTACTGGAGTGGCTGCGCTTGCCATGATGGTTTTGATTTTCGGAGAGGCGTTTACAGCAAATGTTCCGATGCTTGCGTATGTGTGCCTGCATGTTGTAGGACTTCCTGCCATTGCTCTGATTAGCGGGCAGGCAAAAACAGACAAGCCGTACCAGCTTGCTACTGACAAGAATATCAATATAGTTACCTGGCTGTATGTGGTTTTCCTGGTGTGGGTGATGGAGCTTGTGCTATTTGCGGTCGCATATGAGCATGCCGGAAGGTTGCTGCGAGTATTATTTGGGGTCGGGGTGCCAGGCTCGTCAAAAAAGATTGAGCGTGCAGTGGCACAGGCAAAGGCTGCTGGGATAAAGCTTGTTCAGGTTGGCGATTATGCAGATGGGAATTTTGGTGGGCAGGATATTTTAGTAGAGGAGGAAGAGGGAAAGCTAAGGGTGAGCATTACCGGGATTGAGGATGCTGGAGTGCATAGAAGGATTGAGGCAAAGATGAGAGGGGGTTGGGAAGGGCAGGTCGAGAGCGATGAGGAGGAGGGCTACGTGAGCATCCATTCTGACGAGCATTCGGTGAGGCAGGCGCTCGAGTGCTTGAAGAAGGCGCTTATGTGATTAATCAATAGACCGCAGGAATTCCTTTGCCATTTGCGCCATGTCATCCGTGCTCTTTATCCCCCTCCAGGCATCTGTCGGGGAGACCACGTTCACCACAACTATGTCAGCCCCGGAAAATGAGGCGGTCTGCGCCTCTTTTAAGTGCACACCGCCTGCAGCTGAAACAAGGATTCCATATTTGCTCTTTATG
>JAGVHI010000004.1 GCA_020056635.1 archaeon
GGAGGTTTCTCCATCGCAACTTGCCAATTCATCTTCTGTACAGGTGCTTTCCCAAGTTCCAGCGCACACAAGTGTTGGATTGCTTGACTGACATCTTGCGTCGCAGCCGCTTGAGGTTGCTGAGCATGTGCCAAATGTGCACCTGCCTGAGATGCATTCTGAATTATCTGTGCAGGTGCCAGATATTCTTACGCAGTTGCCATTGTAGTTCACTGAGCCTGAGCAGCAGGAGCCTGATCCAGCAGGCTGGCCTGCGAGGATGCAAATTCCTTCAAGTGAGTTGGAATTGCAGTTGGAGTGGTATATTGGGTAGGTGCCATCCTCGCTCAGGTTATCCAAATCGCCTAAGTTATAATTGAAATTAATGTCTGATTCACAGTCATCAAGAGAAAGGTTAGTTAGGTTCAGGAAAAGAGTCTGCCCAGGGGGAAGCACAACTGAGAGCGGGTTTGAATATCCGTCAAGGGAGATGCCGTTTATTGCAATCGTCTCCCCTTCATTGTTTTTCAGGTATATTCCAACAGAACCATCGGAATTGAGTATGCTGTCAAGCACTGAAATGGGGCGCATGGAGCGCCAGTAAGCATCGGATTGAAGTTTGCGGGAATTTGGAATGCCGCCTGCGCCTGCAAGCGCCACTAGGGATGCGACTATTATTCCTATGAGAAGGACTACTGCAACTAGAAGGAGGTAATCGGTTGCGCCTTGGCCACGCATGGGAAGAGAAGGGAAAGAGGGGTATATATTACTTACTTTATCACGATGACTTTTCCCTTGCGGGCAATGAACAGGGATTTCTCGCCGCCTAGGGGGGAAGCCTCTACGTAAGCGTCCTCAAGCCTAAGCGAATCGCCCACCTCAATCCCCCTTCCGCGCTGCAAAGAGAGGTAAAGGGGCATGCGGGCTGAAGCGTCCGAGAGCATTATGCGAATTAGCTTGGAGGAGCGCGCGCCTTTCTTGTGCTCAACCGCATCTGCGGTTACTACTATGAGCTCTTTAGTGGAGATTTTCTTCATCCCGTAATCAAGGTTTGAGAGGCGGTCTACCTCTTTTCCGCGAGCCTGCAGCGTTGCGAGCCTGAATGCGAGCTGAATCTGCTCTTTAGCTTGTTCTATGAGCTTTTTCTCCTCATCCTTGAGAGATTTGGAATCTATCCCAGGAGTGGTTGCAAGGTCAAGGGCGCGCTGGTAGATGTTGTGCTTCAAATCAAGAATGAAGGAGGCTTTCTGGTATTCCTCGGTCTGCTCAAGCGGCATGTCCTTTTCAATTTCATCAAGCGTTTCTGAATCAGGCTCATCTTTCGTAACAAGCTCCATATCTGAGGGGTTAATCGGGAGCTTCTCGCGCATCATCTCCTCCAATTGGGAAGTGTGCTTGGGAGGGGGGGAAAATTCCGCTTCCTCTTTTTCCTCCTCATGGTGCATTTTTGCAATTCCGGAGAGAGGGTCACGGTGCTCTGGAACAGGAGGTGGAGATGCGTAGCGCGGGGAGAAGAGCTTCTCAATTGAGGGCATGAGCTTCTGGCGAAGCCTGCTTGCCTTTTTCCCGTCCATTCGGGAGAAGAGCTTCTCGATTGAGGGCATGAGCTTCTCCTTTGCGGTCTTTTGCGAGGTCTCGTCCTTTGCGAGCTCCTCCTTGTGCATGAAAAACTGCTCGAGCGAGGAGATGGTGCCTGAGGGGTCTTCCATTTTTCCCAGGGATTGCTTTGCAAAGCCTGAAACTGACTGGTCCTTGTCGCCTGAGAGCTCAATTAGGGCGAATATTGCGCGCGGGTCCTCGACTTTGGTTGCAAGGAATTGGGCTGCTTTCAACCGTATCCTGGGGTCTGAATCGTACGTAAGAGGGACTGCCTTGTCTATGCTCATGCGCTCTTGTGGTTTTTCTGGCATTTTCTCACCTGCTGAATCGGTAAAAAGCGTGCGTTGCTTCTTGTCCGGCATGGGCTCTCCCCGTAATGTGTCAGCCTCCCGCCCCCTAATGCGAATGCATCCTTATAAAAGATTAGTATGGCTAAAATAATTGACCTGGGCTAGTGGCGCAGTGGTAGCGCGCCTGCTTTGCAAGCAGGAGGCCGGGGGCTCGAATCCCCCCTAGTCCACTTTTTTATTATCTCAAACTATTTCATTAGCATTGGCGGTTTGGTGCAGTGTGGTATATTGAGCTTTTTTTATGAGAACTCCCAGGAGCATTATAAAAAAGAACGGATGATTAGAGAGCGTGCAAGAGGAAGGGCAGATATCGGTGGAGTTGCTTGCCACTATAGCAGTCGTCATGATAGTTTCCATCGTAGTCGCTGCCCTTTTGCTTGCGGGGCATGACCCGATTGAAATCAAGTACCGCGAATCCAGAGTGTATTGGAGCATGGCAAGCCCGGCTGCGGTCATGGATGCAAAACAGCTGCCAAGCGGGCTTGCGCTTCTTGTGAAAAACATAGGGAAGGACAGGATTGAGATAAGCTCGCTTTCAATAAAAGACAGGGTAGGGGGGCTTGCAAACAGCACAAATTTTTCGCCGAGCATAGCAATTGAGCCGGGGCAGGCGGCTAAGGTCAGCATGCCTGCGGTGTATAAGAGCGGAGGGAGGTATTGCGAGCTGGGATTGGTATTCGGGTATGGGGTGCTGGGGCTTGAAAAAAAGGAGATTGGGAAAACAGACCTTGTGTTCCAGTGCAGCCCCTCCTGCGCCGGTATGGGGGAATACTGCGCGAACCAATCAGAGTGCTGCACTGGAGTGTGCCCATCTGCCACGCACCTTTGCGCCTGCAGGCCGTTGGGGGAGGCATGCGCCAATTCAAGCGAATGCTGCAACTGGAACTGCGGGGAAGCCAGCCCTGGCAAGTTCGCTTGCTGCAATGTAGAAAACCAGAGCTGCTCACATAATTCCGATTGCTGCCTTGGGATGGAATGCGGTGAAGGGGGAAAGTGCTTCTACCCGGTCCCGAACCTACAGGCGGATGCGCAAGTAGCCAATTATACTATGAGGTACGGGTTTGCGCAGAATATACCTGTCCGGACCTGGAATTCAGGCACAGGGCCGAGCGTGAATGTTTCCACTACCAGGGTGGAGTGGGACGGGGTTGAGGTCGCGGCATTTGGCATCCCCTCGCTCATGCCAGCGGAAGAGAACATTCAGAATGTTTCAATCTCGTGCACCACCGCAGGAGTCAAGCAATTGGTGGTCACTGCGGATTATGGAGGGACAGTCGGAGAAAGCGATGAGAGCGATAACACAGCAACATACTCTATTGCATGCAGCTGCCCGGTATGCGAATACACATCAAGCGTGGACTACCTCAACATGAACATAGGGGAGAATGTCGCGCACCGCGCGTTTGACATAAACATATCAGTTGCCAATGCATATCTTACTGCCCTTTGGTTCGATGATGTGATCCTTAGGGATTATGGGGCGGGGTACCTGAACGGCCAGAGGGTGTTCTATGACGTCTCTCCCGGGCCTGGCGATACAGGGAACTGCGGGAACGACCCGCACTACGGCCCGTTCTATGTGGACCCTGCTTTGCTGAACCAGAATCCCTACTATGTGAATGCGCTCCATTTTGACATTGTGGATTTCTGCCTTGGCCAGGTGGGGTTCGGGCTGGATGTCGGGTACAATGTGAGTGTAGTTCCGCTTGAGAACCAGAGCTGCGCCTGCCCACCCAGCCCGGAGGGAATAGTGAACATTTCGGACATTTACTTTGCGAGCACCTGCGGCCCCCCAAGGGAGTTTTTCAACACGAGCATATGCCCTTCGGGGGTCTGCGCATGGAACGAACCCCCCGCACCTGGCGCGTGCACAATATGCAGCACGTTCCCGACCGTGTGCAGCAGCAATGGGCAGTGCTGCAACGGAAGGTGCGAGGATTACAATGGGACTATGAGGTGCGCTTATGGGCCGATGAACAGGAATGGAGCTTGCGATGTAGAGTATTCCTCGCCATCCCCGCCGGGCTTCGTTTGCGTCCCGGACTGCAGCGGGCCTGCGGACTGCCCGCTCCCGCTCCAGTGCGTGTCCGGGAGCTGCCTGTTCCCATGCTCGCCGAACGGGAACCCGAATCCCGACTGCGGTTCGTATACAACGCGGTGCAGGAACGGGTATTGCACATATCCTTAAGTCCGGGCTGGAACGGCATGAACAAAAGCGTGTTGTTTCCTACTCTAATGCATGAAAGATGCAAAGTGGATAGTTATTCTTCTGTTTGTAACACTGGTTTGGGGAGCGACTTTCCCCTTGGTTAAGGATACGCTCAAAGTATTTGATGCGTTTGCGATGATGGGGATGAGGTTTTTGATTGCTGCAGCGTCTGTTTGGCTGTATCTGAAATTTGCTGGAGGGAAACTGGAGAGGGAGGAATGGAGGCATGGGGCGGTGCTTGGGTTCCTTTTGTTCGTGGGGTACGGGATGCAAACCTACGGGTTGAATTATACTGAAGCGACAAAGAGCGCATTTATCACAGGGCTGTATGTGATCGGGGTGCCAGTGCTCTCTGCGCTGCTGTTGTCAAGAAGGAGTGAAAGGAAGATTTGGATTGCGGCTGCGCTTGCGGCCATTGGATTGTGGCTATTGAGCGGCGCGGGAAGCAATTGGAATTTGGGGGATGGGGTTACACTCATTACTGCAGTCGCGTTCTCATTGCACATAATATATACGGGAATGATTGCAAAAAGATGCGGGCCGGTCGGGCTTTCGGTTGCGCAATTGCTCGTGTGCGGGGTGCTGTCCTTAGTTCCGATGGTTGCGTTGGGGGAAACCCCAGCTGAGTTCCCGCTTGGGGCGCTGGGGGCAGTTGTGTTTTTGGGAGTAGTTGCAAACGGATTTGCGATGTGGGCGCAGAGCGCGGCGCAGAGGGTGATGGATGCATCAAGGGTTGCGCTGGTGTTCATTGGCGAACCGGTGTTTGCTGCAGTCATTTCTGTTATGCTTTTCGGGGAAATTCTGAGGGAGATGCAGATTGTTGGGGCTGGGTTGATACTTGCAGGGATGGTTGTGGCGGAATGGGAAAAGGTTAAGTTGTAGATAAATTTATCCAGAAAAGATATATTTATATACTTATTAAGCATAAATAATGCCATGAAAAGCAAACAAGTCCAAATGCAGGTAATGCATTCGCCTACCCTGAACACTGTCCTTATGGTGGAAAAAGAATTGCAGGAAGCAAGGGAAATAGTCAAAGTTTCTGAGCTCAAAGAGAGCCTGCCTAGGAAGGTTATGCATTCCACATTGCTGCAAATCCTTGATTACCTGCAGCAGAGCGGGAAAATAATCATTACAACCAAGGGAGTAGTTTGGGTATACCGGCCAAGCGCACAAATGGAGGCGCTTCGGGCAAGCGGGCTGGAATTATGAGCGCACGGCCCGTTAGAGTTGTTTTGCTTGACCAGGCAAAAGCCGAATTTGAGGAGCTGAATAGGATTGCTGCGAAGCAGCAGGCAAAAGGGGAAAAAAGTTCGGAAGAGATGCAACTTCTCAAATCGATAAAGCAGAAAATAGAAATAATAAAGTTAAACCCTGTTTACGGTGACAAAATACCAAAAGAGCAGATTCCGAAAAACCTTGATGTGCCGAATCTATTCCACGTGGGCCTTACAGGGTATTGGAGGATGGTTTACTCCTTGCAAGGGAACCAGATCGAGATAGTCGCGTTTGTGCTGTATATCGTTGACCATCCGAGTTATGATAAAATATTCGGATATCGGAAAAAGTAGCTTGCGGAATGGGAGAAGGTTAAGTTGTAGGAAAGGAAAGCTGGAAAAATGTTTCATGAGCAATATGAAACGATGGGCTGGCAAATTTCAGAAATTTACGAACCCCTAAACAGGCACTGGAAAGCCACGTGCAAGGCTATTTTTGGGGAAGAGGTAGGGGAGCTTTCTGAGTTTGAGGAATGGCTTGCGAAGTACAATAATCCGCTGCCCTCGAGAAAATCATCAGCTTCAGGAAGGAATGTCTCATTCGTGCTTCCGCATTATTCAAAGTCCGCACCAATTTTCTCCATGGATGAGGTGGATTTCAACAGGAAATTTGAGCCACTGAACATCAATGAGGTCAAGGATATGGATTCCATAGCGGAAGCTGTGAGGGAAAGGATTGCTTACACAGGGAACATCTGGCTTGGGAATTCGCAGTTTGTGGCTGAGAGCACGGACATAATGGACAGCTTTTACGTATTCAAATCCTCACAGATAACCAGCTCGAAATATATCGCGCATGGATTCCATATGGAATTTTCAGAAAATTGCTTTGGGACATTGCACCATGGGAATTGCGTGAATTGCATACGCATGATGGATTCGGATTTCCTGAGCAGGTGCTTTGAGGTTTACGGGTGCGAGGAAACAGCAGATTCGTATTACTCACACCATATTTTCAACTGTAAGAATTGCCTTTTCTGCTTCAATATCCGCAATGCGCACCATGCAATTGGGAACTTGGAGCTGCCGCAGGAAAAATACCTCGAGCTAAAAAGGAAATTGATGGGCGAGATGGCGAATGAGCTGCGAACGAAAAAAGAGCTGCCCACCCTGCTTGAATTGGTCGGGAATCCGGAACCGGATATTGCGGAAATGAGGGAAATCAAAAAGAATCTGGGCAAGAAGCAAGCGGCCCCAATACATCCGGAAATTATTGAGAGCGCATTTTCCAAAACGACAGGGGTTATTCTTGGGAAGAGCCTTACAGGCATTGAAAAGTACCATAATTGGCTTTCAGAATTCATGAAGCCGACGAAACGCTGCAAGTCCGCGCTCACAGGGGAGGAAATGATTGTGGTTGGAACGCCGTATTATATCAGGTACCCTGAGAACAGGCTGGCAAGCGAAGAGGAATCCATACTTCTTGGGAATAGTTTGAAGATTGCGCCTGAGGAATTGGAGAGGTTCGGGCTTGAAAAGGCAAAAAAGTTCATTGGAAAGATTGCGTACTTCCATCCTGGAGTGGATTTCGGAAAGCTATCGAATATCATAGAAAGCCATGAGAACGTGAATGCAACTGACATGTTCCGGAGCGTGATAAACATTTCATCGAAAAAATGCGCCTACAGCTACGTCATAATCGAATCGGAATCTATATTCGGATGCCATTCCATCCGGCAGTCCGGCTTCCTGCTGCGGTGCTATCTGTCTTCCAAGCTCAACAGATGCTTTGAGGTGGATTCATCAAGGGAATGCTTTGACTGTTACTTCTGCCATAATTGCGAGAATGTGCAGGATTCGATGTTCTGCTTCAATGTGAAAAATAAGAGGTATGCGATTGGGAATTCGGTTTTCGCAAGGGACGAGTACTTGAGGGTGAAGGGGATGCTGCGCGAGGAGCTTGTTTCGAGATTGAAAGAGGGGAAGGGGCTGAAGCTCAATATTTTCAATATTGCAGAATGTGGGAAAGAAAGGTTGTAGTATTAAATAGTTTCATGTGGTAAGTAGTTCGGGAGAGAAATGAACATTTTTAGCAAGTTCGGAAGGAAACCTGTTGCTGATTCCCATCATGCGCAGCCAAAGGAAGCGCCGCTTGTTGAAAGGCTGAAACTGTCGGCAATTGAGCTAAGCGAGAGGATTGGGAGGCTGGATCCGAAAGTGAAGCATCCTTCTTCTTCGCAGGAATCCAAGGATTTGTTCCCGATGGGCGGCATCATTTACCGGAACTCTGCGGAAAGCGCAAGGGGGGAGCCCATTGGGAGGCTCTCAGAGCGTGAAGACAAAACTAAGCATCGCTACAATTTGGAATATGCAGAGCTTGATGAGCAGGTGCTTGTGCGGGAGATTACAGCTGCGCATTCAAGGGGAGAGGAAACTTATATCAGGTTCAAAAATTCGGGCGAGGCTGAGCTGCTTATTGTAAAGCTTGTCGCAGATGGAAGGGGGCAGTAGCTGTTTCTATATTGTAAGGAAGAACTGCTTAAGCATCAGGCTCACCAGGAAATAGACAAGGAGGGAGATGCCAATCATGAACGGGATGAACTTTATCCCTCCTTTTTTGGAGCCTGATTGTATCACCCCTATTATGAAAGAGGAGAAGATTGCAGTCACTACTGAAGAGCCAAGCGTGAAGAGCTGGAATGCGGAAAGGGAAATCGAAACAGGGGCGGGGCGCGCGAAACCAAGGTCTGGAACTGCGCCTGCGGGCGGGAGAGGGACTTCTTTTAGCACCTCAATGAGCTTTGAGGAGACGCCGAACAGGAACGGGGTGCCAAGCGCTGCTGCGAACGAGACGAATATCACGTACATCATGAGCGAGGCTGCGATCTCCTTGGAAATCATCTGCATGTTGCGCGTGTCATCCGCAGTATGCTCGAGTATCTGCGCCATCTCGCCGCCGGATGCTATGCCCTGCTTTAGGAGCGCAACAACGCGCTTTATTGATTTGGAGGAGAAGCGCTCAGCAAACCGGTCGATTGCCTGGTTGAAGGGGACTCCCCCGAATGTCTGCTTTGCAACAGTTTCAACTTCTTTTGAGAGCAGGCCGAACTCGGGCTTTGCGGCATACCACATGGCCTGGTCCAAAGTCATGCCAGCGCGGACGTTGGAGGCTGCAAGAGTGAGGAAATTGGGGAGCGCATTTTCAACCGAGCGCTTGCGCGCGTCGGTAACAAGGATTACAAACACATAGACCAGGAGCGAGAGGAGCGCGAATGCGAGAAGCGTGCCCACCACTATTCCAAGCAGGGTCACAAAGAGCGGGCTTGTAATGGTGAGGGATTGGAATGCGGCAAGCGAAAAGGAAATGAGCAGGCGCTGCAAATCCGGGATTGAGAGGATGGAAAGGGAGAAGAGAACAGAGAGGAGGGCGCCCATCACAAGGAAGAAGCCTGCGAACGCTTCTGGGACCATGTTCATTCCGGCCGAATCAAGCGCGCTGCCAAGCTCGCGTATCCTAGTGCGCGGGAAGAGCCGCCCGATTGCCTCGTATGCTTCGAATTTCATAATCACACCAAATCAAACTTAGGGCGCGAGGATTCCACGACCGAGAGGAACAGGTATTGTATCAGGGTCACAAGCGCGAATATCAGCAGGAGCGCGGTGTCGCCTATTTGGAAGCGGCCGCCGCCTACGATTGAGATGAGTATGATCAGGAACGCGACACCGAGGGAAGGGAGGATGATTCCGAATATCATGTAGAACATCACAATCGGGTTTAGCTTCTGCCCGTATTCCTTGAGCTTTATTATCTGCTCCTTTGTGATCTGCTCAAGCACGGACTCGAGCGCCTTTGCGCTGTCCGAGCCGGAAACCAATGCGTTTGCAAGCTGGAGTATCACCCTGCGGAACGCGGAAGAGGGGTTGTTCATCGCAACCTCGTGCATCGCAAGCGTTGCTGGAACCCCGAGCGCAATCTTCTCAACTATCTTGTTGAACTCCACTGAGACCTCGCCGTAATCGCGCGAAACCCCGAGCATCGCATCAAACAGCGGGACTCCGGATTTGAGCTCGATTAGCATGTGCCTGCAGGCAAATACCAGCTCCTGGTCTATGGCGCGCTCGCGCTGCATTATCTTCACATCCGGGTAGAACATGAAATAGAAGAATGAGAGCACAAGGAATATCGGGGCAAGCGGGAGCAGGAATATTATCGAAACATTTAGCGAGTTGAATGCGATGAAGAGGCCGAATAGGATTAGGATGGTGGCGACGGTTGCGCCTTGGAGCGCAAGTGAGATGAATTTCGTGTTGTCGTAGGGCAGGTTCGCCTGCTGCAGCTTTGTTTTGAGCTCAGGGAAGTAGGAGGAGATGTATTGGAGCAGGTTTCGCAGCGGCGAGGGGGCGGATTCCTGCACAGACTCGCGGATTGGGGAGGAAATAAGCGGGTGAGGCGACTTGTCCTTGTGCTTTTCCTTCATGCGTTATCACTTCTTGCGGAACTTCTTAATATTATCTTCCAATTCCGAGAATGCGGAACCGGAGGATGGGCCTTGCGAAGGGACATCCATCTGGGGGGAGGTGGATTCCTGCTCGACGCCCCCGCGCCCCATATGCGCCTTTACCTGCTTTCGCAGGTCATCGAGGGAAACCCCCTTCATGTTGTATATTTCAATGAGCCAAGGCATATATTGCCTTGCGTATCCCAGAACCTGCGTGTCGTCCTCTCCCCCGAGCGAGGCTGCGTTGAGCGGCTTTACAATTCCAGGAGGCTGCGCACCCTTAGGCTTTAGGGAGAGGGGTTCTGGAGCTAAAGCTTCCTTGGGGGCAACAAGCTCTTCTATCTCATCCACTATTTGCGGCTTGGTTTTTGCAATCGATTCCGGAACATCGAACAGCCTTTTCTTTTCAGGAGCGGCTTTTGGAGCCGGCTTGTCCTCATCGCCCCAGTAAAATTCCTCGCTCTTGCTTGTGGGTTGCGTGGCTGGCGCTTCCTCTTGAGCGATCGCGTCTGCTGGCTCGGGAGTTTGTAATGTGCGCTTTGGGGCAGGGGGTTCATCTGTTTCGAGTTTCATTCTTTGCACAGGGGAGTATGTTTCAACTTGGTTTTTTGCTGCAGCGGCTCGCACCGGCTTTGGGACCACTTTTGGGGCAGGGGGTTCCTGCTCCTCTTGGGAAACAGGCGGGGGCTGAGCTTTCTTTTGAGCTGGCTTTTTCGCAGGGGTTCTTGGAAGCCAGGGAGAAGCAGAAGCTGATTTTGAGGGGGGTTGCGAGGGGGCAGTGCGGGATTGGGTGAGCCAGGGGAGCGAAGAGGGAACTGTGCGGGAGTCGGTTTGGGCGAGAGGTTGCTTTGCAACTGGAGCAGCCTCAGGCTCTTGCGAAGAAACAAGAGCGGAGGGCGCTATTGCAGGTTCGGGCTTAAAGCGTGATTTTGCAAGCGAGGGCTTGGGAATTTCCAGCTCATCCTCAAGTGCGCGCGCTTTTGGAGCGGAATATGGTTCAGGCTCGAATTGCTTTGGCGCGGGTTTGGCAATCACTGGTGCGGGAGCTGTTGTGGGTTCGCTGGAGAGCGTTGCAATTGAAGCGGGGAGTGTTTCATTTGGAATTGAAATGGATGAGGCAGTGGGCTTTGCTGCTGGCGAGGGGGGGATTTGAGGGGCGAATATGCGCTGCGAGGGCTTTGTGATTTCCTGCCAGGGTTCTTGTGAGTAGGGGGCTTCTGCGGGCAGCGCTTGCGAAGCTGGTTGAGGAGATTGCACTTTGGGGGGAAGTTCTGCTTGCTCCGGGACTGAAATCACTTGGAGTTTTGCGGCCTGGGGGGCGGCTGCGGCCTTCTGCTGCGAAGGCTTTTTTGCGAATGAGTTTTTGAGCTTTGCGAAAAGCGATTTGTCCTCTTGCGCAAGCTGGGGAATTGAAACAGGCATAGCAGTTTCCTCCTCAAGCTTTTCAGGCGGGCGAAGCTCAATCGGGATGGAGCTTTGATCCTTTTTCCCGGTGCGCCGCTCCCGTATTTTTGCCTCTTCCTTTGAGTACTTGCCAAGCATCTCAAGCTCGGTTTGCGAAAGCGCCTGGGGTGCCTGCTGAATTGTCTTGTCGTATGAGCGGGCAGCGAGCCTGCGCTCAACCGATTGGGAGGAAATGAGCAGGTAGGAGTAGGAAAGATCGTTTAGGTCCTTGGGCTCGTAGTCTATGGGCTTTAAGTCCCCGGGCTTTACCGCAACCGGGCGGGAGGGGACCTGCATGGGCTGGCGCTCGATGGTGCGCACATAGTTGATTAGGGCGCCCAGGTCAGGGAGAGAGAGTTCCTCTGCCATTACTTATACACCGTGCTCCATTCGGAATTTTTCTTTGCCGCGGAAAGCACTTCATCCGGGTTCACGTAATAGCGCGAAACTATCTCGCCCACAGTGTTCACGTCCTTGTGATTGCGCTTGACCATCCATTTTATGATTTCGCTCTTGTCTTCCACGTCCTGGTCTATCTCTTTTTGCGTGAGCCCTGCGTAGAGCGAGAGGGTCGCGGCAAGCGTGACCATCTTGTTCGCCTCCATCACCTTGTCTGATTTCACGTCCCAGCGGTAGAGCACATTGGGGTCACCGCCCTTCTGCACCTCTGCAAATTCCAGGGTGCGGCGGATGTTGAAGCGCCTGTGCCTGTACTGCACCACTATCCCTGAGAGCGCATCTATCATCTGCTTGGGAACGTTTATGGGCGCGTTTGTGAGCCTCTGCACAGTCTGCGCAGCATTGTCCGCATGCAGCGTTGCGTAGACCGCATGCCCGGTGTGCATAGCCTCGAAAAGGATTTCCGCCTCGCGCTGCTTTCGCACCTCCCCCACTATTATGCGATCAGGGCGCTGGCGCAATGCGTTTGCAAGCAGGTCGAGCATGGTGATTTCCCCTTTCCCCTCTGCGTTGGGCTCGCGCGTGACCATCGGGACCCATTGCAGGAAAGAGGGGAGAGTAAGCTCGCGCGTGTCCTCAATCGAAATTATCCTGTGGTTTGCTGGAATCAGGCAGGAAATCGCATTTAGGAAAGAGGTTTTCCCAGAGCCTGTCCCTCCGGAAACCAGAAGCGACATCTCGTTCTGTATGCAGAGCCAGATGAGCGCCGCAACGTTGGGCGAGATGCAGTTGAGCTCAACCAAATAGGGAATGGTCCAGGGGTTCTTGGAGAATTTGCGTATGGTTATGGTGTTCCCGAAAGAGGAAATCGGCGCGAGGGTTGCGTTCACACGCTCGCCTGACCCAAGGTGCGCGTCCATGAGCGGGTTTAGGATGTTTATCTGCTTTCCCACTTTCCTGCCAATCATAGCTGCGTAATCGTAAATCGACTCCTCGTTCTTGAGCGCGATGTTGGTGCGGCACCAGCCGTATTTCTTGTGGTACACCCACACGGGGTCGGTGGAAGAGTTGATTGCGACCTCTTCTAGGTGCTCATCGTGCAGCGGGGCTTCAAGCTCGCCTAGACCGAGCGTGTTCTGTATAAGATAGGAGGAGAGCACGGATTTTGTCTCATCCGAGAGAGAGGGGAAGTGCTTTGTGAGAAGCGACATCGCCTTTGCGTCGAATTTTGCGCGCACCTCTTCCCTTCGCTTCTGGTCCATTATTTCAGTGATTTCAAGCTTCACGTTTGTGATGAGCTCGCCTTTCAGCGTGTTCAGCACGAGCTTGGTTCCCTCGGAAAGCCCGCGGACGGACATTTCGTAGTGCGGCACGAACTCTCCCTTGCGGTAGAGGATGCGCACCGAAACCGGGATTCCCTCGTTGTCAAACGAGTAGGACTCGATTTCCTTGCCTTTCATCGCTTCCGGCACAGGTATCTGCCCGGGCATGTCACGTTTTGCTTCGACCATCCAAACCACATCCGGTATTATTGATTATCTACTGGCGTCCAGTTACTTCTTGTCCCCGTTATTGTTCCTCTGATAGTTTACGATCACTTCTTGTCCTCTTCCCACATCTTGCGGATGAGCCCTCGCAGCTCCTCGCGCTTTTGTTCAAAATCCTTTTCCTCATCAGTGGTGAGCTGCACCCTCTGCTCGATTGCCTGCACCTGCGGGCCCTGCGACTCAAGGTTCACTATCGCGGCCTCGCCCTCTATTGCGCGCAGCTTGAGCGAGAGCTCCTGCTGGCGCGCGCGAAGCTGCTCTGTAGCCTCCATCACTTTCCGAATCTCATCCTGCTTGCCCTTTGCCTGCGAAAGCCGCGAGAGCACCTGCTTGCCGGAATCTATCTCAGCCCTTATTTCCTCGTGCAGCGGGCCTGCGTAGGACTCGAGCTCTGAAGCGTATTCAGTCAGCTTGCGAAGCGATTCGGAAATTTCGGAGCGGATTTGCGACAGCCTTTGCAGGTCTGAATCTGTTACGCCCTTTGCGCCCACAGCAGGCTTGGAAACCTGCTGCGCCTTGTAAGCGGACTCGAACTTTGCAAGCAATTTTGAAACGGTTGCGGCGTTTGCACCAAGCTCGCGCTCAAGCTTCTTCTTCTCCTCCTTTGCAGCCGCATGGAGCTCGCGCAGCTGCGCGAGCGATTCCTCAATAGCATCGGAAACTATTTTCGGGGACTGCGCGCTTGAGAGCTCTTCGGAAATTTTTTCAGTGTCCTCCGCGATTATCTCCTGCTCCTGCGCAAGCGCCTCAATCTGCGCCTCCATCTTCTCCACTTTCTCAATAAGCGAATCGAGCTTGGATTGAAGCGCGTCCGCTTTCTGCATGTAGCCGGATTTCGCCTCCTCCTCTGCGGCTGATACTTTTGCCTCGATGTCCGAGTACACGGATTCGGACTGCGCAATCAGGTCCTGTATGTCGTCGCGGAAGCGCGCAAGGTCCGAAATCTGCTCGCGCTCAATCGTAATCCCGGAAGTTGAGGGGCCTTTTGCGCCTTTTGAGCGCTCAATCGAGCCTGAGAGCCGCGCTTCAAGCTCGGAGAACTCCTTTCGAAGCGTTGCAAGCCGCGCAGCCTCGGAATTGAACAGGTTCTGCGTTTTCGCATCCATGTCCTCAAGCGCGGAGAGCTTTTCGTGCAGGGCGTGAAGCCTGTCCTCAACATCGCCAAGCATGCCTGAGTATTCGGTTTGCAATGATTCCAAGTCGCCGGACTGCTCCTCGACCCGCTGCTCGAGCGAGTGTATCTGCTCGGCCACTTCCGATTTGCGCTCGGTGATTTGCGCTGCGCGCGCCTCAAGCTTCTTTGGCTCAGGCTCAATCCAAACAAGGTAGGCTTTTGTGAGCTTGTACTCTATTGTGATTATCCCTTCCTGCTCGAGCACCGCTGCCCAGTCCTGCACGTTTTGCGGGGTGAGAGAAAGCGCCTTAGCTGCGGAATTGAGCTCGATTTTGCCTTTTTCGCGCACAAGCTTGATTAGGCTGTCAACTCCCGTGGAAATAAGCAGGTCGTCGATTGCCATCAGGGGAAACTGTATATCGAAATATTATAAAGATGTAGGGCATGCTTACGGATGAGGGGCGGGAGCGAGATTATTAAGTTTCCCGTGCGAGACATGGATTAGGAAATTGGGGATTTTTCATGGATGCTGGGCAAAATTCGTACCCGAAAAAGACCGAGCGGCGGCCGCTTGACCGGTTTAGGAACCAAAGCGCGCTATTGCAGCAGTTCGGGGAAGACGGGATTCGGGTTTATGATGCGATTGACGGGAGGAAGAGCTCCGGGGAGATCGCCGCCTCGCTTGGAATCGAGTGGGGGAAGTATGACCAGATTGCCTCCTTTATGGCGCAGAATGGGATGATTTCGTATTCTGATTCCAAAGAGGCGCCTGCGCCTTTTTCCGCGCCGAGCTACCCCCAGGCGCCAGCGTATCCAAGGGAGCAGCCGCAAGCGCCAGCTTCAGGTGCGCAGCAACCCGCATACCCAAGGCAGCCCTCACAGTACTCGCAGCCGCCCCCTTCGGCAGCCTATCCAAGCGCGCAGCAGCCATCGGCTGCGCGATATCCTTCAAGGGCGCAGCCATCGCAATATTCACAGCCTTCTCCCGCACCGAAGTACGGGCAGCCTGAGCAAAAAGCGCCCGGAGCGCAGTATGCTTCAAACGAATCCCGGGGAACCCCTGCAATTCAGCCAGAGAGGCCGTGGGCGCCCAAGCCTACTATATATGGGAGGGAAGAGCCGCAGGAAAAAGGGACAGAACAGGAACCCTACACAAGGCCGGTGCCTGCGGAAAGGATACAGCCAGGCGAGCGTGAGGAGAGGCCGTTTGCGCCAACTCCCCCGAAGCAGCCCCCCGAGCTTGGGAACATCGCACCCCCGTATAACCCAAGTGACGAAGGGCACCCGGTGATTGCACCGCAGAGCGGGAGGGGGGAGCAGAAACAGGAGGTGGAAACCTCAGGGGTTGCGGCAATGTCCCCGCTGGAAAAGCTCATCTTCGGGAAATACGGGGAGCTTGGGATATTGGTGTATAATTTGATTGACGGGCAGAAAACAGCGGAAGAGATAATGATGGAGACAGGGATTTCGGAAGTGAAATTAGTCGAGATACTTGAGTTCATGGACAGCCAGGGGATAATCAAGCTTGAGAGGCCGGAGGAGGAAAGCATTGCACCGCCGCCCCAGACCGAACAGCCTGAGCTTCGGCCCATGGTTGAGGAGAAGGGGATAGAGAATGTGCCTGAGGAGCCAAGCGATGAGAAGCTGGGAATTGTGCCAATCGATGTGCCGGTGCTGAATAAGGGGAACATATTGCAGAAGGTGGAGATTAACGCGCTGCTCACTTTCAAGTACGGAAAGCAGGGGCCTGCATTGCTTGGGATGGTGGATGGGAAAAGGGATTTCGTGCAGCTCTCGCTTGAATCCAGGCTTGCGCTTGTGGAGATTGATGCAATCATGGGCTTTGTTGGGACGCATAATTTGGCGACCTTCCGCACCATGACTAGGGAGGAGATAAAGAAGCAGTATGGGGAGGACGGGTATACTATTTACAAGAAGTTTGGGAGGGACGGGGTGCTGCTGTACGAGATGATTGGGAAGGAGGGGAACCTGAGAGATATTATTGTGCACTCAAAAATAGACCCGGAGCGCGCAGTGGAAATATTCATGTTCATACATTCAGTGCTTGGGCTGGAGCTTCCTCTTGACAGGGAGATGCTGTACAAGCAATTGGGGATTAAGAAGCCGCCTACAAGCAGCTCGCCCTCGAACCCGCCTGCCCCGCCAGCGTAATTACTTTTTACGGAACGATGCAAGCCAGAGCGATTTGAAAAAAGGAAGCGTGAGAGTCCCGAGCATGAACGCAAGCGCTGGAACGATTGCATTTAGCCAGGGCTCGGGGATTTTGACTGCCGCAAGGTAGAAGCCGATTGCTAAATAGGTGAAAAGGGTGAGCAGGCCTCTCCGGGTAAGGCTGGTTTCCCAAGCCTTGTCAGATTCGACCTTTTCGTTTCGCGACTTGAGCGTTTTGATTTCGCGCTCAAGCGATTTTATTGAAGCCATAGTGTGTGGTTAGCCTTCTTTTTCCTCCTCATCCTTCCCGAGCTCGGTGAATATGCCCTGCCCGGGGTATACTTTCATCCCCACCCCGGAAACGAATTCGAACGGGGAGAGCTTTTGCGAGTGCGTGCTCCCGCGGATTTTTAGCACCTCAAGCGCGTGTATCCGAACGCCCCCCTGCCGCGGGTGGTGGAGCGCGATTATCACATCAGGTATGTATTCCATCCCGGCGCTCGTGCGAAGCGGAGCGGCGCGTATTTCCTCCCCTGAGAACATTGCGGTGATGCTCCACTTGCGCACCATCTCAAAAAGCGATATCTGCGCCTCCCTTGCCTGGTACGCGCTCTCAAAAAGCATCGAGTAGGAGGTGAGGGAGTCTATTGCAATCCTTTTTGCGTCTATGCTCTTTATCGAGTCGAAAATCAGCCCGCCTCCCTCATCCACCAGCTTTTTCACCTCGTGGGGCTTGTAGGAGACAGTGAGGAACATGTTCTCTTCCTCGAGCTTCTCAAAATCCCAGCCGTATGCCTCGAAATGCTTGTTTATTGCATCTTTCGGCTCCTCGAAAGAGAGGAAAAGCCCTGGCTCCTTGCGGTTAACCGCGCCGTTGTAAAGGAATTGGAGCAGCATCGTGGTCTTGCCGGTTCCGGTGCCCCCCATCACAAGGACTGTGCTGTTGCGCTCGAACCCGCCGCCAAGAAGCTCATCAAGCCCTTCGATTCCCGAGGGCATTCGTTCAACACCGGCCATCGCGCTTTCTATCCGCGTCAATCTTTATAAATCGTGGCTGGATTATCTTGGGTTGGATTTACGAGAGGAAGAAGTGCTTGTTATGGTTGCAATCGCGCGCGTGAAAACCGGGATTCCGTCCCTTGATGCAATAATGGGAGGCGGGCTCCCTCCGCAATCTAACATACTGGTGTATGGCGAGCCCTTGTGCGGGAAGAAACCCCTGATAATGCAGTACATTTACCAGGGGTTGCAGGAGGGGATGCCGGGCATGTTCGTGCTCACGGATTACGGGGTGGTGGAATGGGCGAACATGATGAGGCAGGGCGGATGGAATTTGGAAACTGTTAAGGACCAGTCGCTCATACACTTTGTTGATGCGTATACGAAGCAGTTCCAGCCAGGCCTTGAGGACAATCCCAATATCGCGTATGTGGAGCACCCAAGCGCCATCAGTTCGGTTGCGCTGCACATCTCCTCGATGCAGGATGAGATTTTGAAAGCAGGCGGGAAGGAGCACAGGCTTGCGTTCCATTCCATTTCCTCCTTGCTCGAGGAGTGCGATTCTAAAACAGTGTTCAACTTTTTGCATTATGTCACTGGAAAATTCAGGATGGCTGGCGCGACTGCGCTCTACACCATGGAAAAGGGGATGCACTCGCCTGTAGAAGTGAACATGGTTGAGCATTTGATGGATGGGATAATAGAGTTTGAAGGGGAGAATGTGAAAGTGAAGGGGATTTTTGGTTCGGACGCGCAGGTGCACGCGTACAAAATTACGCCGAGGGGTATAACGATAAAGGTTTAGGGGTGTTGCGCATGAAGCTTGGAATAATCATTGCAACTGATGAGCCCGAAACTGCCTGGAACGCGCTTCGGCTTGCGAACTTTTCGCGAAAAGAGGGGGATGAGGTCGGGGTGTTCCTGCTTGGGAGGGGAGTGGACTACGAAAAAACAAGCGGCGGGAAGTTTGACAGCGTGGGCGAAGCAAGGAAGCTGCTTGCAGCAGGAGGAAGAATAATGGCGTGCGGCACATGCCTGAAAGCAAGGGGCAGCGAGGGAGACGAGATTTGCCCGATTTCGAGCATGAAGGACTTGCACGCGCTTATTAGGGATTGCGAAAAGACAGTGTCATTCTGATGCTGGGTGGTTTGGATGAAAATAATTGTTTTGATTGCAATATTTGCATTCGGGTTGTTGCTCGTGGGATGCGCAGGGAATCAGCCGCAAACACCCCCTGCAGGCGGAAGCCCGGAGCAAAATGCGAATCCCAACCAGCAGGCGCAGCCACCTGCCGTGCTTACGCGCGAGGAAATTTGCAATAAAATCCAGGGTGCCGATTACAAGAATTGGTGCCTGGGATTCGTGACTGGGAAATCATCCTATTGCGATAGCATTGCAGCGGAGAATGACAGGAACGACTGCTATGGGGTCACAGGGATGAATGCAAAGGACGTTTCAGTATGCGAAAAAATGACGAATGTAAACAAGAAACAAACATGCCTTGCGGTTGCAAGAGACGATATCAAGGAATGCGACGCGACGGACCAGTATGGAAAAGAGAGATGCGTAAACCAGTTTGCCGCGTATACGAAAGATTTGTCCGTATGCGGGGGCGCAGAGGGCCCAACCAACAGGGAAAATTGCTATTACAACGTCGCAAAATCGACAGGGGATGAGGATGCCTGCGCACAGTATACTGTAGGTATGAAGGACAAGTGCTACTTTGAAGTTTCAAGGACGATAGATGACATAGGGCAATGCGGCAATATAGTTGATTCGGGAATGAAAGCAACGTGCACGGCTGTTGCGAAAAAAGACTACTCGCTGTGCCCTGCAAATGACAGCAATTGCATGGCATTTGTTGCCATGGCGAAATCCGATTGGGGCTATTGCGATGAAACAGCCTTGAAAATGCAATGGGATTCATCGGCAAAGGATGCGTGCTATATGTGGATGGCGGTATTCAGGCTTGAGAGGAATCTGGTGTAAGGGGTGGGATTCATGAACAATGGGTTTGTTGCAATTGCCGCACTGCTGCTTTTCGGCTGCTGCTGCCAGACTATAGGCCAGCCGCCCGCGCTCACTCCTGCGCTTGCCTGCGAGAAAACCAAGGATGCGGACATGATGAACTGGTGCCTTGGAGCCGTTAATTTGGATTCGGGCTACTGCGACAAAATAGTAGACCCGGGCGGGAGCAAGGGGCAGAAATCGAACTGCTATTTTATCGTGGGAATAAGAAATAAGGACTCGGATGTGTGCCAGCATGTAACGAAACCCGAGGATATGAATGGCTGCCTTGCGATTGCAGAGGGGAATGTGAGCAGGTGCGATATACTTGAGGACGGTTACAAGGAGACATGCATAAAATATTTTGCCGCATTCACATTGAATTCGGAACCATGCGCGAACTTGTCAGGAAAGCAGAACTGCTATGAGATGGTTGCAAGGTATTCAGATGATGCAAGCACATGCGAGATGGATGCGAGCTCGAACAATTCCGGATGTTATTATAATGTGGCAGTGCATGCCATGGATTCGTCAGTTTGCGAGCAGGTGAGCGATGCGGATTCCAAGAGCACCTGCCTTGCAATCACCAAAAATGACACTTCGCTGTGCCCGAGTGGCGCAAACCATAACTCATGCCTTGGCTATGCCGCGATGTCGAACGGGGATTATGAGGGGTGCATAAGCGCTACAGGCAATGCAGACCAGTGTTATTTCTACATCGCGACAAAGGGGAAGGAGAGGTTCTTCTGAGAGCGCTTTCTTTTTCAAAAAGAAAGCCCTCGGCGCAAAGAAAATTCAGGACAGTGCCGAATATCCGGCTTCGCCAGGATTCGTCACCCCAAGGATAATTAACCATCGCGTGGATAATTAACCAGTTGCCCCCATAGTTCAACGGATAGAATGCTGGCCTCCGGAGCCGGTGATCGGCGTTCGAATCGCCGTGGGGGCGTTCCCATAGCCTTAAAATATACCCAATCTGAAATCCTATTCGGGAGTGAACAAGATGGCAGAGAAGAAGAAATCGCTAGAAGAGATCATTAGGGAGAAAGTCGCAGAAGGCGGGATACATGCGATGCTCTATTTCGATGTGCATGGGAATTCCGAGCAGGCGCTTCGAACAATCATGGTCGATTTTATAGGAAGGCTTACAAAGGAGCCCGGAGTCGAATACGTGGTTGGCGAGATTGAAAAGCCCATTGCGGACGGGGAGCTGTATTCCACTTACGGGGAGGTCAGGATACTGGTGGATGACTTCCCGTCGCTTGTGAATGTTTGCTTCAATTTCGCGCCAGTTGGAATCGAGATACTGGACCCGCTTGAGATAAAGCTGCGAAGCGGGAGTGCGCAGACTGCGCTCATGAACGTGTCCTCAGCAAGCCAGAATTTCACGAAACTGGTGATGGAGAAGATACTTACGCCGCAGCAGAAGGCGGATTTGCAAAGGAAAATGGAAGCAAGGAGCAAAATCGGGAAAATGCTCGTGGAGAAGAAGGGAGCTGGGCAGTAGGCGCGCAAGCATGGGATGAAAATTGGGGAAAGATGCGCAATAGAGTAAGGGAGAGGGGAATGCGAGACTGAAAAAATAGCGGTTTGGAGATGGAAACAATGGATGAGCTTTCGAAAAAAACCCAGTCCGGGATTCCGGGCTTGGATGATTTGATTGGGGGCGGATTCCGCAAGAACAGCATAATTTCCGTGAGCGGGTCCACTGGCTCTGGAAGGACTATTTTCGGGCTGCAGTTCCTTATGGGAGGGATTGAGCAGGGGGAAGTGGGGATGTACATTTCATTTGACGAGAAGAAGCACTCATTTTACGAGAACATGAAATCCTGCGGATGGAATTTGGCTGCAATGGAGGCAAAGAAGCAGTTTGTGTTCATAGAATACCCGGTTCACGAGGTCGAGAGCCTGATCGACCAGGAAAGCGGGATTAGGGATTTGATTGACGCAGTGGGGGTCGAGAGGGTGGTGCTTGATTCGGTCACGCCGTTTGCGCTCTCTTTCGATTCAGAGGATGACAGGAGAATAGCGCTGGGAAAGCTTGTTGAGAAGATGAGGAAGTGGCTCTGCACCGTGCTTGTGATTGCAGAGGATACGGGCGAGCACGGGATTGCGGTCCCGAGGACCAAGGCGGGGATAGAGTATGTTGCGGATGGGTTCATACACTTGTCTTTCATCAAGGACGGGATGAAAAGAAGCAGGTACCTTGAAGTGGTGAAAATGAGGGGGGCTGCGCACATGCACGAGATGTTCCCTGCGAAAATAGATGATGAGGGGTTCTCGGTGATTACCGGGAAGGTGCAAGTGAGGAAAAAGGAAAAGCTAAAGCAGGCAGTTGAGGAGAAGCAGCAGGTGAAAAAGGAGATTATGCCAGAACAGAGGCCCAAGCTGTCAAAATTTGTGCTTCCAAAGAGCTTTGATTATGGGAAAGAGGAAACTGAGTTAATTGAGGAAGAGGAGAAAGATGACATCATTTAACCCATGGGGGAGCGAGCTTCCGGAATACGGGAAGCTCTTTTCGGAATTTGGGATGTCCAGGCTGGAGGGGCCGAAGTTTGAGTCCCTAATGCCAAAGCACAGGCTGTTTAGGAGGGGGTTGATTTTCGCTCACCGGGATTTGGACAAGTTTGTGGATGCGAACAGGCAAAAGAAGCAGATAGCAGTCATGTCCGGGATAAAGCCATCGAGCGAGTTCCACCTGGGCTCGAAAATGACTGCTGAGGAGCTGATATTCTTCCAAAAAGAATTCGGGGCAAAAGTGTTCTACTGCATTGCGGATTTGGAAGCGAATGCGGATAATGGAATAAGCTTAGAAGAGAGCCATAACACCGCTGTTTCGAATGTCGCGGATTTGCTTGCGCTCGGGCTGGATGCGAAGAATGCGTACATTTACAAGCAGTCGCAGGAGAGGAGGGTTACGAACATGGCGTTCGTGCTTGCAAAAAGGGTCACTCCTGCAACATTGAGGGCGATATACGGGGAGCGGGAGATGGCATTGTACATGTCTGCGCTTATCCAGGTCGGGGATATTTTGCTTCCGCAGCATGAGGAGTTTGGGGGGCAGAAACAGGTGCTTGTGCCGATTGGGGCGGACCAGGACCCGCATATTAGGCTAACTCGGGACATTGCGGTGAAGCTGGGGCTGATTCCGCCTGCTGCCACTTACCATAAGTTCATGAGGGCGTTGAATGGCGAGGAGAAGATGTCAAAGAGGGACCCGATGGGGGTGCTGAACCTTTCAGATACTATTGAGGTTGCGAAAAAGAAAATCATGGGAACGTTTACAGGGGGAAGGACCACTGCGGAGGAGCAGAAGAGGCTGGGCGGGATGATTGACAAGTGCGTGATTTACGATTTGGCTGTTTTCCACTTCCTGGAGAAGGATGAGGAATTGCTTGAGATGAAGAGAAGGTGCCTCAAGGGGGAAATTTTGTGCGGCGCGGATAAGTCTTGGCTTTGGGAAAGGATTGAAGCGTATCTTGTGAAGCACCAGGGGAAGAGGGAAAAGATGCTCCCTAAAGCGGAGAAAATATTAGAGGGGGGAAATTAGGATGGACCATATTGAGATGCTTAGGTTCGGGCTGTCCGGGTACAGGCAGGAAGGGGTCCTAAAGTACATGCTGCTGTTCATCCTGGCTTCAGTGGCTTATACGCTTCTTAGCGCAGCATTGATTGGGGATGCGAGGTATGACGGAAATGTTGGGATTGTGCAGATGGTCCTGTGGTTCGGTCTGACGATCGCGATGGCGCTCGTTAATGCGCCAATAGCGCTTAGGATTGCCGCGGGGGCGATGAAAAAAATCGGATTGCCTGTGCACAAGGATATGCTAAGGGAGCTTTCATTTTCATGGGCGTATGTTTCGGTGAGGTACGTTTTGTACGGGCTGGTCTGGTTCATTTATATGATGCTCTCGTGGTTTGAGAAGAAGTTCCTGGTTGCGCTAGTTGCGGCAGTGGGGTTTTTTGCAATAAGCATTTCAGCATTCATTTACAAGGAATTTATTATCGGGCTTGTGTGCCTCGGGATTTCAGGGATTGCATTCCTTGCTTACTCAGTTGTGCTTGCAAGGATTTGGCTGCGGCTGATGTTCGTGTCCAATGTGTTTATCCAGGACCCGTACGGGCCGCTTCGCGCGAATGTTTGGAAGGCGTGGAACGAGACTAGCGGGAAGGCTTTGCACATATTCGTTGCGCTGGCAGTGTTTTTCATTGCAATATTGCTCCCGCTGGTGTTTGTGGTGCTGCTCCCTTATGCGGCGTTATCTTTTGTGGAGCCTACAGCTGCCGAGGTTTATCTCAATATATTCATGCCGGCGATTTCGGTCTTCGGGATATACTGCAGCGCATACATGTATAGGAATATTGTGAAATCCGCGAAGCAAAAGCCGGAAGGCAGAAAAGCAGGCAGGAAAAAGAAGCGCTAGAGCGGGTGCATCCTCGGGATGAATGCGCAAAGGAGAGCCTGCCTGTTCATTTCTTTCCGCTCAAGCAGGCCGTTTGAGAGGAAATGGATTGCGCCCATTTTTGTCCCAATATCAGCTATGCCGGATAGTTCGGAAACCACTTCGCCCATTGATTTCTTTTCCTTTTTTATCCTGTGGAATATTGAATCTGGCACATGGAAGCCCATCGAGTTGCCAAATGAGAAATCTGCACCGCCATAGACTGCGCAGAACACTATGTCAAAGCGCTTCCCGCCAAAAAGCAGCAAGCCGCTCTCAAAACCAATGCCGTAATCGCAGTTGGCAACTGTGTTGAATGCGTTTTTTGCGCGGTTCTTCGCCCCCTTCATGGTTTCCTTCCAGCCTATCGGCTGGTCTGAAACGCCGGAGGGCACGTTTAAGGGGAGAAGCTCGAATTTGCACTGGAAAAGGCGCGAGGCGGCTTCCCTTGCGCCATCGAGCTTTGAGGGGTTCTCGGTCCCGGCTGCAACCTTGATTGGTAGGAGGCGCTTTCCATCGGAACCGATCAGCCCTTTTGCAATTGCTTCGCATGAGATTTTTTTGTAATCCTCACCAAGCGAAATAGGGATGATGATTTTATTTAGAGCTTTCCAGCCTTTCCTTTTGCGGATTGAATTAATGGTTTCAACTGTGTGCTCGGTTTCCTTGCTTGCAACTATTGCATCGAGCTGGGGGTCCGTGACGCTCTCTCCGTAGTTGTTGCGCAGCGGGAAAATGCGGAAGTTTGCAAAGTTCAGGGAGCGAAGCGCTCGCGTGAGGCCTTCACGCCTGTGCTCATATGAAGGCAGGGAGTAGCCCTTGGTGCCGGAAGCAAAAGCGTCGCTTGTGAGCCCTATGTGCACCTCATCGAATTTCACTGCCTCTGATAGGAGCGCAAGGTGCCCTTTGTGTATGCAGGAGAACGTTCCCCCCAGGATTGCCCGCATAGTGATAAAAAGCAGTTTCGGGAATAAAAAGCCATGGCAAAGGGAAATGGGGGGAGGGCAAAAAGCGAAGCGGGTGTGAGGGGCAAGGGGTTGAAACCCTCAAGGGGGCAATCGGCTGGCGGGAGTCCCCCTTATGGGAGGGATGAGAGAACACGGATTGAATCGGATATCGAGCAGTTTTACGCAAATGTGAAGGAAGTGAGGAAAACTGGGGAAAATGCGCATATACTGGAGCTTGCATCGCAGTATTGCGAGGACACAAAATATTTTTTGGGAAAGGGCGATTATGTCACTGCGTTCGGGTGCATTAATTACGCGCACGGGCTTATTGATGCCTTTCGGAAAGCGAACGAGAAAGACTGAGCCAAAGGGAAAATTATGAAAACCGAATTTGTTTGCGAAGGGAAAGCCAAGCTGCAAAAATCCGGTTCGGTTTTCTACAACCCGCACATGGAGTTCTGCAGGGATATTTCCTCACTGGCCGTTGGAGCGGTTGGGGAGAAAATTTCAATTTGCGATTCATTCTGCGCAAGCGGAATTAGGGGGATACGGTACAAGCGCGAAAACGGGAATGCGCAGGAAGTTGCTTTTGTTGATATGAATAAAGAGGCATACGCGCTTGCGAGGAAGAATGCAAAAGCGAATAGAGTGAAGGGGAAAGTGCATGTGAGCGATGCGAGAAAATTCTTTTTGGAGCATGAATTCGATTTTTTAGAGCTTGACCCGTTCGGGACCCCTGCGCCGTATCTCCCCTATGCGTTCAATTCGTTCAGGGCTAAGAAAATAGGTTACGTTTCTGCAACTGCAACGGATGTTGCGGTGCTGTGCGGCGCGCACTCGGAAGCTTGCTTGAAAGTTTACCAGGCTCACCCGATAGACAATGAGTTCTGCCATGAGAATGGGATTAGAATCCTGCTGGGGAAAATGGCGAGGGAAGCGGCAGGTGCGGAATTGGGAATTGAACCGTTGGTTTCTTTCTCGCACAGGCATTACATGAAAATTATTGTGAGAGTGAAAAAAGGCGCGAAAGAGGCTGTGGAGAGCGTAAGGAAACTGGGTTACATTGGATGGTGCTCAAGGTGCCTGTTCCGCAATGCGATAAAATTGCCAGAAACGAAAATCTGCCCTGAGTGCGGGAATTTGCTCGAATTTGCGGGCCCGCTTTGGCTTGGGGAATTGAGCAATAGGGAATTTGTGGAAAAAATGAGGGAATTGAATAAAGAAAGAAAGTATGCGAATGAAAAGGCGGTTGAAAAAATGCTCTCCTTGATTTCGGAGGAGTGCGGGATGCCGCCTGCGTATTATGATTTGCACTCGATTGTGAAAAAGCTGAAGCAGGGGGCGGTCGGGAGCGAACCGGTCATGGAATCATTGCGCGCGGATGGGTACAGGTGCGCAAAAACGCATTTCAACCCGAATGCGATTAAAACGGATGCTCCGCTCGGGGCGATTAAGGAAATAATAAGGGAATTGAAAATTTAGACTGCAATCCCGTTTACCACGCCGTCCTGGCCAACGCGGTTTGTGACTTTTACCTTTCCAACCTCAGTATCCAGTATTGCGCCCTTTGTGATTATGTTCTGCCTTGCGTGGTGGCGGTTGTCAGGAGTTTCTGTCACGGATTTTATCGAGGCTTTCTTCATCTTCCCGTCCTTCATTTTTACATTCGCAAATTGCGCGTGCTTGAGCTTCACCTTGAGCGTATTGCCCATGCCAAAAATGAGCTTGCGTATGTCTTTCTTCCCCACCTTGGTTGCGGTGAATACCCCGCCCCAGAGGGACAGGCGCTTGTCTGATGCTTTTTTGCGCTTGCCGCCTGTGCCTGTGCGCTTTGATGCTGATGGCCCGTGATACTGCTCCAAGTAAATTACCTCCTTGAAATAGGATTTACGAGAGTATATATACCTTAGGCTTTTTAAAACTCTCATGAAAGCATGGGTTTGCAAAAGCGGCTTTGGCTCTGTGCAGGAAATGCTGGGGGCTGTAGGCAGGGCTGCGAAAGAGAGCGGAATCGAGGTGGCAGTGGTTTCAAGGGAAGCGCTGGAGGGGGCTGGGGAGGGAAGGCTGCTCCTTGCCGAACATCTTTCAACTAGCGGGAGGATAAAGCGGGAAAGGATGGCGCATTCTGCTGCAAACGAGTTCCTTCTCTGGCTTGCGTGCGAGAGGCAGGTAAGCGTTGCAATTGCAAAAGTTGGGGCGACGGATGCAAAAGAGTTCGGGATTGTGGCGATCGGGAAGGGGAGTTCAACGGAGTTTGTAGCTTATTTGAAAAAAAGCGGAATAGAATGCAAGGAAGCGAAATTTAAGGTAAAGGATGATTTGAAGGAATTGGAAAGGATGGCCGTTTCAAGAATTGAATAAGGCACTTCCGCGCTTAGATTAGCTTATTCGTCCCTTAGCCTGCCTTTCGGGTCGCCCTGGTAGATGTCCATGTGGCGGGCGTAATTGCTTGAGGAGTAGAATGCGTCAGCGAGGTTGTAGCCCTGGTAGTAGCGGGGGAATAAGAGGTCGGAGTAGGAGGGTGCATGGACATTGGGCTCGGTCACCTCGCCCATAGCGCCAGCCGCCCCTTCCGCAACCATGTCGCCTATGTACCCGCCCCATGGGTTGCTGTAGTTCCAGAATTGGGTCTGGTTCACCATCGTGGTTTCATACGCAAGCAGGGTGCCGTTTGGATAGTATGTGCCGTTCGGAAGCCTATATGAGCCCCATGAGATGAGCGTGCCTGCCGGGAACGTGACATTAGATGAGAGGCGCACATTCGGGGTGAAATAATTGTCGTATGAATAATCAATAAAGTAAGAGCTGTAGGAATAGAGGTATTCGCCGATTCCGCCCGGGGCCCAGGTGTTGTTCGGGGCAGCGTGGTAAGTGTACCATTCCGCCATTGAGCTTCTGCTTTGCGCATCATTGTAGCCCCATGAGATGTACATGAGCACGTTGGGCTGGTTATGGATGTATATGCTGCCATCCGTATCGACCACGAAGCGCGATGGGTCGACCCCCATTGCCTGCAGGCGGGACATTGCGGTGTCCATCCGCACGTTGTGTGGGTAATTGATGTATCCCCCCCACAGGCTCTTATCAAATACGAATATGCCATTGTTCTTATTGCCATAAGCCCGGTCCACCATGGAAGTCGAATTTTGCACAGTGTAGCCATTGAGGCGCGTGGCTAGGTAGGTGCCGCCCATTTTTGCTGAGGAGAAAACAGGCATGGCGTCATAGGTTCCGCTGTAGTATGGCATAGTCGGGGGGCCAAGGTGGTTATCGCAGAAATTCTGGGATATTGAAACCAGGTGGGCATCTATGGAATAGTAGTCATCGTATACAGGGCAGCCGTGGAACCTGAATGGGACGCCCCTTGTGAGGACGATGTAGTTTATTTTCTGGGTCAGGTTGTTCGAGCTTAGGTAGTCGCGTATGGGCTGCCGTATGTGCGATTCCGCGTAGGGCTCGGTCACGTCCATGTAAATTGCAGTGAGGTTTGTGATGTTCAGGATGTGCATGACGCCCCGCGCTTGGGCGAAATAGTTGCCTATCTGCTGGCTTTCCGCGCTGGCATTGTTCAGCACGAGCAGGACATCGTCATAGGATTCGTACGGGCAGCCTGCGCGGCTGCAGAAATCCACAGGGATAGAGAGCGAATTGGAAACCACTGGTATTATTGTGCCGTTTGCAAGCATGATGTTTAAGACCAGGCTTACAGGCGCTGGGCCCCCGTATGCTGGGAGCGTCGGGCAGAGGAACCGTATTGAGGGCGTTGCGTTCTTGTCCATGCCAGCGCCATTATTGAGCGTGCCGTCTGGCAAAACGCCGTCGTAGCAATTCGTAGGCCCGAGATTCCAGGTGAAATCAATGGTAGAGCCGACAGGGGCGTCAGGGACAAGCGTATAGTTGAAAAACACTGGGTCAAGGACATCGGGCGCGGTGTTGTTCGCGCTTATTGCAAGCGCATAAGTGGATTCGTTTGCGCATTGTGCTGTGTAGTTCCACTGGTTGTTCGTTTCGTCAGATTCATTTATGGAATTGGCAGCATCAGCGAGCAACGTGAACAGGGCAGGGCCGGGAGCAGTGCAGTTGAGCGTGACATTCTGCGTCTTGTTCATAAGCGGGTAGATAAGGCCTGTTGAGAAGTTCGCAGCCAGGGTATCGTTTTGATACGCATAGGTCCAAGTGGGATAGGCAATCACATTGCCGAGGTTTTTGGTGTATGTGGTCACTATGAAAGGAACGCCCACAAGGTGCGGTATTGAGAGGCTTTCAAGGGACGCGCTTGCCGCCAAATCCCCGACCTCTCCACAGTGCACTGTCGCATTCCAGCGGTTGTTGGACTCGTTCTGCTCGAACACCTCGCCTTGGGCATCCGCAACGGTCTGAAACTCGTACAGGCCGTAATCGGGGCAGGTGATGCTTGTAGAATTGAGCCATGTGCCGTAGCTCATGGTTGGCATGCTGAAGTTTGCAATAAGCGCGCCATTGAAGAATACGTGCGTGTGCGAAGGGGGCGAGGAATTTGTCCCGTAATTATATGTGTATATGGTTTGTGAGCTTGAGACGTTGATTTGCTTGGGCAGCAATAGTTGCAGCATATTGACGCCCGATCTAAGGTCCGGCAGGCTGCCGCACGGGACCGTGTAGTTCCATTCGTTGTTAGCCTCGTCCCATTCATCAGCTTCAGATGATGCATCCGCAATCACACGGAATTCGAAACCGCCTGATGAAGTGCAGTTGAGCGTGGCGTTGCGGTAGTGGGTGGCCCCTGGCGCAAGCGGTGCAGTGGTGTTGTAGCTTGTGAGATTGGCCCCTCTGAATTGCACCTGCGCAAGCGTCTGGATTGGGACTGGCTCGTCGCCCTCATTTTTTATGCTTATGGAAACGTTGAAGGGAATGCTTACATTATGCTGGGATGAGAGCGCCGCGAGGTCTGCGGATGGGGTGAGGTCCGGCTTTCCCGAGCAGGAGTTGGGGAAAAGACCGGTGTCGCATGTGCCGCTGCAGCAGTCAGAGCCGCTGCTGCATTCGCCCCCTTTCGGAAGGCAGGAGACGCAGTTGCCGCTATTGAGCGTGTCGCACAGCAGGCCGGAGCAGCATTCGGAAGTGGCAGCGCAGGATTGGCCCTCGGGCAGGCACTGCGAGCAGATGCCCCCGATGCACACTAGGCCAAAGCAGCATTCCGGGTTGAGTGCGCATGTGCCGCTGCCTTCCGCATAGCAGCATCTTGCATAAGGCGTTGATTCCCCTTCGCATGTGAGGCCAGTGCAGCATGTTTCGTTTGAAAACCATGCAGAGCAGTATTGCGTGGCATTGCGGCACGAGATGCATGGGACTGGGATTTCGGCAAAATTGTTAATCTCGCTGGATTCGCTGATATTGCCCCCGGAGTCTGCCAGCAGCGCTGCGTATGATGCCTGCACGCATATGAACGGGGTGGAAAAATCCGAGTACTGGCTGCTTGGAAGGAACCCGATTGAGGCATTGCTTTCGTTTTCGCAGTATTGTGAGGCGCACGGTGGCTGGCGCCAGCTTATATTTGCGGTTGAGGGGCCGGAAGGGCCTGGCCCTATGTTGAGGATGCGCAAGATGAGGGGCACCGAAGGCTCGCCTGATGAGGAGGGGGAGGAAAGCGCCACAAGGTCCGGGGGCTGCTGGCAGGTTGAATTCGAAAGGGAGTCCGTGAAGCATGTGAGCGAGACGCAGCAGTCAGAGCTTAAGGAGCATTGCTGGGTTTCTGAGCCGCAGCCGCCGCATGTGCCGTACCTGCAAGCCACCCCGCCGCAGCAGTCCGAGCTGTCGATGCAAAACTCGCCTGCTGCGTTGCACACATCTGGAGGCGGGAGAATTAGCGGCTCCCTGCCGTCCATGCTGTTTCCGCCGCCAGTGGACCTTGAATAGTCAAGCCTTATGTCAAGCGATATATATGGGTCGACCGGCACGTAGCTCGAGGGGACAGTTACCTTTGCGCTCATGCCCGGGAGAAGCTCGATTGGAGTTGAAAAATTTGTGGAGTTGGTTATGTTCGATGCCCTGTCCCGAATGTATATCGAGTGTAGGAAGAGCCCCTGCCTTCCTGCGTTTTTTACCATAATGATGAGCCCGTTTTGTATGGCTTTTGCGTCGGTTATTGCAAGCGGCTTCTCATTGAGCCAGTATATTTTTGACCCTAGGTAGAGGCTCTGCGGGCTTGACGTGAACCCTTGGGTGATGAAATAGACGCAGGACAGGGTGAGTATTATGAGGACTGCAAGCGCGATTAGATACTCGGAAGAAGACTGCCCCTTTGAACCTGCGCTGCACATCGCACAAATAGGGCGCGCATGCTGCTTTTAATATTATACTCCAGAGCTTGTGCGGGAGAATTGGAATTGGCTGCACATTTTAATTCCCGCGCATGTGTTGCGAGCCGGCTTTCATTCATTGTTGGGCTGGGTTGGAGGCTGCTGTTTTTCAATCTCCTCTAAAGCCTCATCAATGACATGCTGGTCCCAGCCCTCTTCTTTCAGCCTGTCAGTTGTGTATTCGCGCGGGAAGCCCAGCTCCTGCGAGTGCCGCATATATGCCTTGATCTCCGCAAGATGCTCCTCCTGCGATTTTATTTTCCGCGCCTCCTGCTTCTTCCTCATTGAGGAGAGGGTGATTGCGGCAAGGCCCGAGAGGAGAGTGAGTGAGACAATAACCTCGAGCGCAAATTGGGGTATCCGCACTTCCTGCTGCTGGGGCAGCGGTGCGGGCAAGTTAGGAGAGGAGATTGGCGGATTTAGGATTCGGAGCGCCTGCTCTGAAATTTTGCCGAAGAGCCAGGCGATGGTGCCGCTGGAGCCGTTGCCCCCAAGCGGCGGAGTGATGAGCCCGAACGGGTCCGATCCCTGGTTTGCAAGCGAGCAGTTGGATAGGAGAGGGGGCATCCCGTCCTCTGTCCCGCATGAGCTCAAGTCTGTGCACAAACGCTCCTGTGTCCTGTTCTGCAAGCAGGGGCCCCAAAGCGTGCATTCCCAGTTTGGCGTGCAGCCAGAGCCGCCCCTTCCGCCCCCTCCTCCGCCGGAGCTGCCCGAACCGCCAGAACCTCCCCCGGGGCCTGATGGCGCGCATGCGGCGCACGGGCCGCCGCAATCAACCCCAGCCTCGCCGTTATTCTGAACCCCGTCTGAGCATGTGGGGCACGCAGCGCATGAGCCTCCGCAATCGATTCCAGTTTCCTGCCCGTTCAGCACGCCATCAGAGCAGGTGGGGCATGTGATGCATGAGCCTCCGCAATCATTGCCGGTCTCGTCCCCGTTTTGCATTCCATCGGTGCAGGAGGAGCTTGAGCCGCATGCCCAATAGAGCGTGGGCCGGTCGCTTGCAGTGCCGCAGGAATTTTCATCGTAGCAAGTGCGTGAGAGCTGCCCGCTCCCTTCACAATCTTCTTCCCAGCCCGAGCATATCCAGGATTCGGGGCAGATGCCATCAAGGCGGAAGAAGCCAACTTCGAATGGGAGCAGCGTGGGCGAGAACGTAGCGCCCGAATGCGGGATTATTTCGTAGCCCGTTGCAGTGACCTTGGTGATGCCCCCTATATTCTCGTTGAAGGTGATTGTTGGGGAAACCGAAACGTTGCGCTTGTTGATAACTGTCATTGCCCTGTGCGGTGAGCTCACTGCGAATATTTCCAGCAAATCGTCCTGCGAGCCTGCTGCAGCCATCTGGGCGCCGTAGGGGTTGAGAGAGCTGAACAGCTTGCGAACGCCAAACATCGGAGTCGTTGAGAAGTTGTCAAGCGGCGAGGCTGACCACATGCCGTATCCGTACATGTGCTTGACGCCCCGGTCATGATAAACGCCCGGATAGCCCGACGTGTCGGCAACGTAGCGTGGGTCAGGGGTGTTGTAGCCGCGCGAATTCCCCTCAAAGTGCATCTCGTGGGTTGCGTTGCTCCTTGCAAGCCAGTTTAGCATTGAAGCCCCCCACATTGCGCCGTAGTCCCCTTTGAGCGGGTTGAACTCCGGTACGTACATTATTGGCGGGATGCAGGTGTCGCAGAGCGCAAAATTGTATTCCGAGTATGCCATCAGGGGTGTGTCGTTTCCTGGTCTGAATTGCCTGATTTTTGAGTAAGCCCAGTTCGGGACCACGTAGCCGTAATAGTAGGTGTTGTTGTCGTAGTCGTGCAGCGACACGAAATCCGCATTCGTGCGGTTCAGGAATTGCGCAAGCTGCGGGTAGGAATCGTCCGCCATTATGCCTGCCGAATCCCATCCGCCGACTTTGGCGGTTGGGACGCGCGATTTTATTGCGGAATATGCGGTGTTGAAGAAATTTATGAAATTTTCCGGGCGCGAATCAGACTGGTTGAAGTCTGCCCAGTCGTTCGGGTGATTATGGCCCGAGCATCCTTCCTTGCCGTCAACCTCGTTCCCTATTGCCCAGTACCAATCGCTGAAGTTGCCGCAGAAATTCCAGGTCCCGTTCGTGCATAGGCTGTAGAAATGCTCGGTTACATCGGCAAAGTAGCCCGCACACTGGGCGAAGTCGGTCGGGACGCTGTAGTTTTCGCCGCAGTGGTTCACTCTGGTAACCATCATTTCGCCAGGGCACCCGACCCCGTTGGAATCCTCAAAATTCACGTAGGGGGTTGCGCTCAAGTTGAGAAGGACGTGCCTGATGTCGCGCTCCAGGTTGGTGTAGTTGTACTGGCCGCTTCCGCTCCAGTTGTACGGCACCGTGTTGTAAAGGATGCTCTCGGGTCTTGCGCCGTATGAGTTTATGTACGGGTCAGGACCGGGCCAGAAGGCCGCGCCAAACGGGTGTATCCTCACGCGAATGTAGGAAGTGCCCACATCGCGGTAGTGCTGGAGTATCTCGGGTGAGGTCCAGTAGTTTTCGTCCTTGCCGTTGTAGCCGTAGTGCAGCCCGACCTGCTTTGTGCCCCTTGAGAAATCCACGCTTGCAATAGGGGTTATGCTGAAGTTTCCGGAGAGCAGAACGCTGTTTATGCTGATTAGGTGGCCCCCGTGAGTGCAGGCGCTTGCCTTGCGCAGCCGGAGAGTGTGGCTCCCTGCAGTTATTGGGATGGTGAGGTTGAGGTAGGAATAACTGCTGCCGTTCACGTCAAAGACTGCCTGCTGCGCCCCGTCCAGGTCCACTGCAAGCCGCCGAGGTTCAGGCGGGCATAATGAGGCGCCGCCTGCGGCGGATATTGAAACTGATGCAGAGGAATCGGAATCGAAAGTGATGTTCATGGAGTGGTTGAGGACCTGCCCGTACTGCGGGACGGTGCCTATGTAAAGCGCGCGCATCCCATACTGGCCGGCAATCTTGCCGCCCCACAGCATTTCGTAAGAGTGCGTTTCATGGGCCTGCTCCGAAGGGGGGCGAGTGCTTGCGGATATCAGGGTTGTGCCGCAGAGGCGGGTGGGGAAATAGATTGTCCCCTGGGATGAGGAGTCGAGCAGCATGTCCTGGGGCAGGCCGCAGCTTTCTGCCCGTACATAGTATGCTGTTGATGGTCTGAGGTCGGCGAGCAGGATGCTGGTTGCGCCGACGTGCGTGAAAGGCAGCAGGGTGACGTTCTCAAGCTCGTTCCCGTACGTGGAGAAAACTGCCGCATAGTCGCGGGTTGCAACGCCCTTGGCAGTCCCGTCGGCTGATGAGAGGCGTTCAAAGAACATTGCAGGCGAGCTGACCTGGCTGCTGTTGAACACATAGAGCACGTTTAGGAAATTGTCAAACGTGCTTGGCACTGTCGGGGATATCTCTATCCTCCACTTTCCAGCATGCTCGTCCGGCCCCAGAGCAGACGTGTTCGGGTAGTTCCTGCCGTCAACCCAGAACTCGTAGCCGCTGCCGCCTATGCGGGTTAGGTTCCAGCCGTTTGGGCCCGGAAGGACGGTCTGCACCGCAAGCCCGATGTAGTTTGATTTTATGAAAGTGGTGTTGCTGTAATTGCCGTTGAAAGCCGTGCCGTTGAAAACTTCTATGTGGCCGGGCACGTCTGAGGAGATTAGGGACCCGACTATGGTGGGCTGGTCCTGGAAGTGCATCACGAAGCTTTTCCTGAAAGACGGGTCGGTTGAGTTGACGCGGTCAAATATCACAATGTTCCATACGTTTAGGTTGCTCCAGTTTGACGGCGGGGCATGGTATGGGGAGTACAGGTTTGCTGGCTTTCCATCCTTGAAAAACACTATTTCGCGCGTGAAATTTGAGAGCTTGGAGCGGTTGTAGGAAAGCGTCGCATCCCCGGAAATATATAAGTAATTTTCGTTTGCTTCATAGTGCGGTATTGAGCCTGCGTCGTATGCGGGGGTGTTTGTGAGCTGGTCGTACGTGAATATGCGGGGGAACATCATCTGCCCGCCATCATTCGAAACGTTGCGTATTATTCCTGAATCGTTCCAAAGCAGGATGTTGCCCTCCCCGTCGCTGAATGACTCGTTCGGGTCATAAACTGTTATTGTGTTGTGCGCTATTGTGCGCTGGTAGTAGTTGCTCCAGTGAGGTGAGCCGTAACCTCCTGCAGGGCCGTATGCGCCGGAATCCACAACCTGGTCGCCCAAGTAATAAAGCGAGAAGCTGTTTGCGTCGCGGTGCAGGTGGCCTGAGCGCTGCTTGGGGTTGTTTGAGAAGGTGAGCCAGACCGAGTCATTGCCCCAGCTTGTGCGCGAAACAAGCGTGCCGGAATTGCGGGAGAACCAGTCCAGTGGAAGTTCCGTGTAATTCCTCCTGTTTGCAGTCTCGTCAAACCAGAGCAGTTCCCAGAGCCGGTTGTACCAGCGGTATGTCTGCTCAAAATTGTTCTGGTGCGTTGAGATGAACCAGTTCGCATATTCGTTGTAGGGCGAATTTCCGTAGTAGGATATTATGGAGGGGGCAGTCTGCCCAAGCGAGGGAGGGGGGCCGTAAACGTCGTAGTCGCCCCAGCTTGCCTTGTAATCGTTTGGCTTGAGCAGGTAGGCGTTGTGGTTGATTACTCGCAGCTGCAGCCAGGGGTTCTGCGCAAACCAGTCAGTGCCTGTTGCAGTTGTGAGCTTTGCGGCCATGGAAGTGTGAGTCGGCATTCCGGAGAAGCTGTAGCCTGTGCCCCAGTTCCATCCCCCATTGTCAGAGCCGGTGTAATTATAGATTCGGTAGAACTCAAGGAAGCGGGCGTATGCGATATCAGTCTGGTTGAGCACCAATTCAGCAAGCGTTGCGTTCTGTGCCTCAAGGTCAGGGTCGTACGCGAGCGCAAGCAGCGCGGTCGCCCAGCCGGAGTTCACCTCGAAAGAGTGGCTGAACACGTTTGCGTCGCTCTCGTCCGCAAAATCACGCCAATGGTAGTAGGTTGAAAAGCGCGCGAGTGCCGTACTGAAGTTGGCGCGCTCCTCAGAGGAAAGGTTGTTGTAGAGCCAGTCGTACGCAAGCCCGGATTCCGAGCTCCATGCAGTGTAGAAATATTCCGCATCGTCCTTTCCAGAAAGCGCTGTGCTCGGATCGTCGTCCCAATAGTTCCATGTCGCATTGTACGTTGCAAGCAGCGTGTTTAGCTCGCGGAGCATGAATTTCGAGCGGTTAAGGTATGTTTCGTTGTCCGTCATCCAGTATAGGAACGTGCCTATCCGGATAAGCGAGCCCCATGAGCCGCCGTATGAAGTCGGGTAGCCCTCTCCACAGACATTTGCCTGCGAGAGGTTGGATGTGTTTAGCAGCACTGCGACCCAGTTTGCCTGGTTTGGCGAGGACATGTTGCAAGCCCAAGTGGCACGGCCGTTTGTCTGGTTCTCGTATTCTGATTTGAGCACGTTGAAATCGTCGGTTAGGAGCGGCGTACCCAAATCGAGCTTCTGCCTGATGACTGGAATCATTTCCTGCGTCACGTAAAGGCGTGGGTGGTCCTCACGAATCGATATATTGTGCCCGGGGGACTGGAAGTTCATGATAAGGAATTTTGAGCTCACATTGCCGCATTGGATGTAGTATGTGTTGAGGTTGTTAGTCTCGTCCGACTCGTTCACCTCGAGCCTTGCATCCGCCTCAAGCACAAGCTCAAGCACCCCATCATGCATGCAGCGCAAATTCAATTCATCAATATCCGATTCGCCCGAAGCAAGCATTGGGGCATCCGCATGCGCAACCTCCTGGCCGTCAAAAGTCGCGTAAGTCGAGGATTCCGAGGCATTTGCGCTGCCCCTGTTCGTTGTGGTGAGATTGAAGGTGAAAGTCGAGTTCAGCTCGTGGGGGATATAGAATTCCTCTTCGCTTGCAGTCGCAACCAAATCTGGCATCGGGGGGAGGCAGTCCGCATAGCCATCCCAATGGTTGTTCGATTCGTTGGTCTCGTTTTGCTCGTTTGCCGCATCAACCGACAGTTGCAAATCAAGCCTTCCCTCCTGCCTGCAAGAAAGCAGGAGTTCGTGGCTGAGTACTGAATCCGGGGCAAGAGGCGGGATTGAAAGCTCGGTTGGGGAATCCTCGCCTATTTCAATCAGGAGGGACGACTGGGCGCTCTGCGCGGTCCCAAGGTTCGTAATTGTGAGAGGAAGGCTGAAGAGTTCGCCATATGGCTGCGGCTCGAGAAGCGAAGAGTCATCAACCAGCAGGCTCAGGTCCGGCGAGCCTGTGCATGATGGGGGGACCAAGAGTATGTTGCACACTTTGCTGCAGCATTCGGCTGGGGAGGAGCATGCGTTCCCTGCTGAGAGACATGAGTTGCACGTGCTTGTGGCAGGGTCGCAAACGCCCGAGCAGCAGTCCGCACTTGTGGAGCATGCGATTCCGTCTTCAATGCATTTTGAGCATTTGCCTTCAACACAGAGCAGGGAGGAGCAGCAGCCGTCATTGGAGGAGCAAGCGCTTCCTTCGATTGCGCAGCACGCCCGCATCGGCTTCACTCCGCTTGCGCACGAAAGCCCTTCGCAGCATGGCTCGGATCTCGAGCAGAGGCCGCCGCCCTTGGCGCACTTGCAAGGGAGCAAAATTTCGGATGAAATAGTGGAAAGCAAAGCGGGCTGCCTTGCAATCTGATTGGATGCTGCTGCAAGGTACGAAAGCTCGCTGCACTTGAATGGGAGGAGAATGTCCCTTGATTCTCCGCTTTTGAGCATTGGGACTGCCACAAGGAGCTCTTCTGTGCAATCGGCTTGCTGGCAATCCGAAGGGCTCCAAGTCAGCGTTGCGGAGGAAGGGGGGGATGGGCCAAGCCCGATATTGGTTGCTTGGAGGATGACCTGCGAATTTGGCTGCTCGCCCTGGCTTGGGGAAAGCGTGATTATCACTTCGGGGGGCTGGGAGCAGGAGAGCTTATTCCCGCTGCCTGTGCAGAGCAGCTCCCCGCAGCATTCCTGGCTGGTTTTGCAGGATTTGCCTTCGCCCCCGCACCCGCCGCAGAGCCCGTACCTGCATTTTTGCGAATCGCAGCATTCCAAATTCGATTTGCATATCTCACCCTGCGAGTTGCACGAGCTTGGCGGGGAGAGGAGGATTTCCTCGCTTGGCGGGGTTTTTGAGGTTGGGGCGCCGGCCTGCTCAAGCGAGTAGGAGAACCGAAGGTCGATTGGAATTAGAGATGGGCCATAATCCGGAATATCTGCAGGGATTGAAACCTTGGCTGCGGAGCCTGGCGAAAGAAATGCAGGGGAATCGAGCTTGATTTCCTGTGCTGTGCCCCCTTGCGCAGTGATTGAAACCTGCTCAAGCGAAATCGCCTGCGTGCCGCTATTCTTAATGAGCAGAATTACGCCCCCCTGCACAAGCTTTGCGTCGGTCACAGCAAGCGGCTTTTGCGTTATCCAATAAAGTTTTGATTGCGCCTGCTTTATCGGGGAGGCCGAGGAAGCCGCCTGGTTTATGAGTGTGGCTGAGATGAGGGCAATCACCAAAACTGCGGAGAAGACAGCTAGGAACTCGGAAGAAGACTGACCCCTCGATTCAGACCTCCCCATTGGGGGAAGATAATGGATAGATTGTTTTTAATGCTATTCTCGATGGAACCGAGAGAAAAATGTCTCGGGATCGACAATCTCCTGAACGACAAAAAAACTATCGTTCAGTCGAAAAAAAACTATCGTTCAGTCGAAAAAAAACTATCGATGCCTCGAAAACCAGGTGAGGGAATCGAGTGCTAGGAGGTTAGGTTTTTCTCTCTCTACCTCATAAAAGCCCTATTCTTTTGCCCTCTTTCGCCCTGCTAGGCTGCCAATTAGGGTGAAACTACCCCGAAGAATGGCTTATTTACTCCCTGAAATTCATCTATATCCAGCTTTGTTGTTTGGTTTTCCGCTTTGCCTTGCGTTTCTTGGGTTTATAGACACCGAATTTTTTTTGTGCAGCCGCAAGTCCTAATTTATTCTTTAGTCTGTTGCAGCTTCGATGCGCCCACTTAACCGTCTTCCCACCTTTCGCAAATGCCCGCACATGGTCTAACTCCGCGGCATCAAATGAAGTTATGCGACGAAAGCAAATATGACACATGTGGGAGTATAACATCCAGAGTTTCAGCTTTAATGCGGGAGATATTGCCTTGCGCTTTTTCTTCTCTTTGGGTTTAAACGGATTCCGTTTGAACGGACTATTTATTTTCATAACCATACCAACCACCTCGATTTACAGTAATACTACAATTACCAAGAATACTTTCATCTAAAAATATTTCAGAACGATCCATATAAAATTCGTTGCTCGGTACGCCTTTCTGAATGTGGAAATATATTCCTTGTTTTGCTTCATTAAGTGTATCTTCATATGATAAGGTTCTTTGCTTATTGCTCTCGATTTTAGCAGTTAAACATCCTTCTTCATCACATGCATAGATAGAAAGTTCCTTGCCAATAAATATTTGACTTCCTGCCAAGCCTGTTCCACAACGAAAGATAATTAGTGCAGTACTGCGATTTGCCCCTCTAATATCCATGATAATACTAACTTTTTTAGTGGATACCGTATTATTCATAAATTTTGAGAATGGTACTGTTTCATTTGCAGGTTTTGCAAGTTGTTTAGATAAACTTTCTCCTTGGAAAAAGAGAAGAAAGAGAAATTCACCTATTCCTAAAATTATTAATAATATGAATATAGATGCGCATACCCAATACATACCATCCCAAATCCAACTGGGCAAGCCAGCTTTGCGTTTGCCTTCTGTTAGGCATTTAACTTCATATAGAAGGTCTGCACGCGTATTTATTCCACCTATCAGAACCGCTATAACGACCACAAATGGAAGAAAGAAAAAAGATATGATTGTTTTTAGCCATTTAGTATCTGATTTAAATTCTAAAAATTGGAGATTGTTATCTATTTTAGCTTTGACGCGCCTAAAAACATACTCCCGCGTAAAACTGCAACTCCCATCAGAATAATGTATTATGTCCTTGAAACCATACTTACCATCCAAGACTGAGAATTTGACTGATGATGCGTGTGGAATTTGGTCTGAACGCTCCTTCATTACTCCACCCCATAAGGGTTAAACAAACAGGGCTTTATACGCCTTTCTCTAAGACGTGCTAGGCTGCCTTATTTACTGAAAGACTATTTCAAAACAAAGACTAAAATATTGGTTTTATGGCTTTTACGTCGGTAAATCGGATAAACTGAACCTGGCGTTTTCTATTCTCCGACGTAAAAATAACTTTAAGCCAGGTGAGGGAATCGAACCCCCCTAAGCCGCTTTCCGCACTTGCAGATAAATGCTGCAGGCGGCTGCATAGCCTCTCTGCCAACCTGGCGAATAGAATAACTGATAAAAATTAGGGGAAACTAGGTTAAAAAGGGTTTAGCGCCTAGGCAGGTTTGCCGAAGACCGCTCCATATCCGTGCTCCGTTGCAACAAATGATGCGGCTGCAACTACGAGCGCTGCGCGCTCGCCTGCGGCGACCATCCGCTCTTCTTGTTCGCATGTGGGATAGCCCTCTCCTGGAACTGGCCCGATTTTTATGTAAATTGCCCCAGTCTGCATTAGGGCGGAACTATTTTCCATATTGATTTTTGCACCTTCCAGGTTCAGCATGATGCCTTCCATTTCTGTTGATTTGCAGCCGTGGTCATCATGGAGGTGATGTATCAGATGCGTGGACATGTGCTCGGTATAGAGATAATCCTTTGAAACTGCATTTCCGATTTCGATCTTAGGGCTTGAGCTGCCACCCATAATAGCTTGGCCTGTCCGGAAAAGGGTATCGACCAAACTCGGAGTACTCCTTGTTTTTGCCCACGCAAATCCCCCTACATTAATGATTTTGAAACCGTCATCATAGGAGAGGAACTCGCGCACGAATTCCTCGAAGTGTGACTTGCCGGCAAGGCCCTTGAGTGCATCTGCAACCCGGGCGATTTTTGAATACAGCATCGTGCCAAGCGGCTTGTTCACCGCGCTTGCGATAGCATCGGCACGGGCAATATGATTTTCGGCAACTACCAAGTCCCCAGACTCAAGCCAGGGGGCCGTAGGATCTGCGCTGTTTTTTCCAAGCAGGCCGCCTGACGTGCCCACCCGCACGATGATTGTGCCATTATGCCCCAGTTTTTTCCCATTGAATGTGTATCCGGCCGTGCAGGAATAACCTGCGATTTCCCGGACGTATATTTGGGTGGGCGGAAACCCCATTTCAGTCGAGGCTAGGAGGATCGGCACTTGATAGCCGTTGAAAGAGTAGGTGCCTACGATAACTGGGACCCGTTCGCGGTCGTTTCGCCGCCCGGTGAGATTCGGAACTATTTCATCAAGGACGATGGCGTCTCTGAGAGCGAGGGCATCATAAGCGTCTTCCACACGGTTCCTTGAGCCAAAAATGATGGCAAACGGCGGCCCGCCTGCAGGGCTGAAGTACCGCGCTATTCTGGAATCAGATTCCCACAATTTCTTGTTGAATATGGCGATAAGGGCAGTGTGCGGCCCGCGGACATCGGAATTGGGCTGTTTTGTGTCGGTGCGGGTCCTAGAGATAATCATAAGCATTCTCCTATCATGTTATACAAAGTGGAATTTAAAAAACCAGCCGAAGTTGGCTGAAATTAGGTATTGATATTTATAGTTTGGGAGTGAGTTCTAGGAACAGGTGGTAGGATGGAAGTCGTTCCAGCAACCGTGCTTGATGCGTCAGAGCCTGTTTCCAAAGCCGCGTCCGAGATTACGAAGAACGGGACCCTCGTGATTGTGACAAAGGGGAAGAGGTACCACGGGATTATTGATGACAGGGCGCTTCGCAATTCGAGGAACGACACCTCGAAAACCAAGTGCGAGGCGCTCTGCGAGCGCGCGCCGTTCGTGAAGATAAATGACACGCTAGTTGAAATATGCAAGGCATTTTTTGCCGGGAGGTTCAGCGCGCTTCCCGTCGTGAGCGGGAATACCATAGAGGGCGTGATAACCCGGGCTGATGTGATAAAGCTGCTGCTTGCAGAAAAGCTGCTTGATGGGAAAAAGGTGTCCGAGGCAATGAGCTCCCCTGTGCTCACGATTGCGCACAATGCGGGGATGGGCACTGCGCGAAAGCTTATGAGGGAGAAGAACGTGCGGCGGCTCGTGGTGACCAAGAACGAGAGGCTTGCAGGGATAATATCGACTTTCGATTTGGCATCTATAGCGGCGCATGAGCGCGATGTGAGGCCGTCGGGAATGAGCGAAAAGTACAGCGCAGAGAAGGAATGGGTGGAGCGGTTCATGCGAGATTCGATTGAAACCATCACGCCAGACGCGCCCCTAGGCGACGCGGCAAGGAAAATGCTGGACACGAAAGTTGCGTCCGTGGTCGTCGTAGGCGGGGGGAAGGCAGTCGGGATAATCACTGCAAAGGACCTGTTCGAAACTGCGCTGGTGCTAAAGGAGGCGGACAGGGTTTTCATTTCCGGCTTGCACGACTTGGAGAAGGAATATTACCACGAGGTGCACGAGGAGTGCGAGAAAACGCTTTCCAAGCTCTCGAAAATCGAGAGGATTGGCTCGCTTGCGCTGCATATCAAGAAATACGGGAACCAGTATGCCATACATGCGAGGCTGAATGCAAGGCAGCTCACAACCGCAAGCGCAAACGGGTTTGATTTGCACGCATGCGTCGCGCAGGTGCTGGAGGAATTAAAAACACAGGTGGAAAAAAGGAAACCTAACAAGATGCATGAAAGAGGGCATAGAAGATGAAAAAAGCCCAGGTGAGCGCGGAGCTCCTAATAATTGTCGGGTTCATCGCGCTTGTGATGGTCCCGGTCCTTTTCTCAATATATGTTCGGGGCGGGGAATACAAGGATAGGATAGGGGTATCGCAGGTTAACATTGCCGCGGGAAGGATTGCGCAGGCAGTGGATTCGGTAGGGTTCCTCGGGGGCAGGGCGAAAATCGTGCTTGAGGTGCAGATGCCAAAGGGCGTGAGCGCCAGGGCGCAAGGAAAGGAGATCCTTTTCTCATTTGAGAACTCGGGGCAGAGGAACGACATTGTGAAAACAACCCGGTTTGCGATGAGCGCTCCAGACCTTGATAGGCTCAATGCGACCGGGACTTATTTTGTTGAAGTGATGAATGAGGATGGGATTGTGTCGCTCGATGTAAGGGAGTAGGGGCTGCCCGGTTGCAGGCTCTAGTAGGAGACCATCTTGCCAGAGCCCCTGCCCGCAAGAACATTGCCTGAATCGAACGCAAGCTCGCCGCGCACAATTGCCTTTGACACTTTGCCCCTAAGTTTCCTTCCTGAAAATGGGGACCACTTGCACTTTGTGAAAAGCTCTTCGTTCTTCACAATCCATTCCTGCTTCGGGTCCACCAGGCAGAGGTCAGCATCAAAGCCCGGGAAAATCGAGCCCTTGAGCTTAAGGCCGAATATTTTTGCGGGAATGAGCGATGTCATTTTTGCGATTTGGGAAAGCGGAAGAGAGCCTGATTTGAAAGAGTAGTCAAGCAGAAGCGGGAGCGCTGTTTCAAGCCCGGGCACTCCGGAAGGCGCAAGCCTTACGGGCGTATTCGGAGAAGCCGAATCACGACCGGATGCGCCGGACTGCTTCTGTAGGAGGGTGTGGGGCGCGTGGTCCGTTGCAATAATGTCGATTTTGCCAAGCGAGGAGAGGAGCGATTTGCGGCCTGAATCGCCCCTGATTGGCGGGTTGGTCTGCGCAAGCGGCCCGAGAACCGCGATTTCCTTTTCAGAGAGGAACAGGTGGTGGGGAGTCACTTCGCAAGTGGCTTTGGGATAGGCGCGCACAAGCGAAACTTCCTGAGAAGAGGTAACGTGGCAGATGTGGACAGGGCGGGAGGCTGATTTGGCGCATGCGATTGCCGCTTTCACCCCTGCAATTGCCGCCTTTAGCCCTCGGAGCTCGTAATGCGAGCTGGCGCCCTTTGATTTTGCGAGGTCTATTTCCTCCTGGAGCTCGCAGTGCACAAGCACTGGGCGCGCTTTGGGGAATTTTTTCATGTGCGCCAAAAGCGATTTGGGGGGGATTGTAAGCTCGCTTCCGGTCTGGGCAAGGAACGCCTTTATCGAAAGCGGCTTTGCGCGCGAAACCTCTTCGAAATTGCCCGCGGTTGCGCCCATGTGAAGCCCGAAATCGCAAACTGCTTTTTTGGATGCAAGCGCGAGCTTCTCAAGGTATGCGCCCGCAGTAGTGGTCGGGGGGTTGCGGTAGTTTGGCATGTCCAGCACTGTGGTGAAGCCGCCTGCAAGCGCAGCGCATGTGCCTGTATAAAAATCCTCTTTTTCGGCTGCTTCAGGGTCGCGCAAGTGGACGTGGGAATCGATTAAGCCCGGGAAAACAAGCAGCCCCTCAGCATCGATTATTTCGTGCCCGGATGATTCGCGGGCGGCAATTCTCCCGATTTTTTTGAATTTGCCGCCTTCAACCAATATGTCGGCCTCCGCGATTTTATCCGGGAGGATTAAGGTGCCGTTCTTTATCAGCATGAGACCAGCCGTCAAATCGGGATGCGCTCGCTTGTCCGGTCGAGCTTTGTGGCCCCGAAATCCGCAAACGAAAGCGCTTCAATGCCGAACATCGGCCCATCGCGGCAAACCAGGCGGTCGCCAATCACGCACTGCCCGCAGACCCCGATTCCGCATTTCATGTACCGCTCAAGGAGCATCTGGCACCCTATTTTCCTATCCTTGCAAATCTCAGCGATTGCCTTCATCATGCGCTCTGGGCCGCAGGTGAATATGGTGTCGAATTTTTCCCCTGAATCAAACAGCCCCAAAAGCGCATCTGTCACAAGCCCCTTTTTCCCAGAGCTGCCGTCGTTTGTGGTGATTATGGTTTCGCACCCTGCCGCAGGCCTAAGCAGCCAGTCCTTGTTCTTTGCGCCAAGGATGGCTTTTGTCTTTGCGCCTTTTTTCTGCATCTCCAAAAGAGCGTAGCGCACCGGGCCAAACCCGTACCCTCCGCCTATCCCGAGCACGGATTTTCCCTCGAGCCGAAAGCCTTTCCCAAGAGGGCCGCGAAGGAACATGCACTCGCCCTCCTTGTATTCATTCATGCGGATGCTTGCAGGCCCTATCCCGCAGATGGTGAGCGAAAGAGGGCGCGTACCTGAAACCGACATCGGCTTTTCCTCAAGCCCGGGGACCCAGACCATGTAGAACTGCCCAGGGATGGCGTATGACTGGTCATCGAAGTAGTATGTCTTCACGGTTTTGGTCTCCTGCTCGACCCGTGTTATCTTAGTAGGGGTGGGAAGCATCCGAACCATCCTCTATCAGTTTCAAATCCTTAAGCGAACGGTAATTGTTCTCTGACATGAATTTCTCAAGCTCCAAGCACAGGGAAGAGAATAGGTTTTCCCTGCCCATCGCAGCAGTGCCAACGCCGATTGCGTTCGCGCCTGCGCAGAACATTTCAGCAGCATCCTTCCCAACCGAGATTCCGCCTGTGCCTATTACCGGGATTTTAACCCCCCTCCTCCGGATTTCCCAAACAGCCTTTAGCGCAACAGGCTTAATGAGCGAGCCTGAGAGCCCGCCCACCTTGTTTGAGAGCAGCGGGCGGCGCGCGATCGGGTCTATGAACATCCCGCCAACCGTGTTTATTGCCGTGATGCAGTCTGCGCCTGCAGCCTCAACCGCATGCGCAATTTCTGCGATGTCGGTGACATTGGGAGAGAGCTTGATTGAAATCGGGATTGAGGTTGCTTTTTTCACTGCGTGGGTGACATCTGCCGCATCAGGCGCACATGCGGAGAACATCCTCCCTTCGTTCGCAACATTCGGGCAGGAGATGTTCACCTCTATCATTTCTGGCTCTGCTTCAGAAATGCGGTAGGCAAGCTCGTAGAAATCCTCAACCGACTGCGCGAATACGCTTGCAATTATCGGGACGCCTGCTGCGCGCTTTGCGGCTTTCAGCTCCTTAATCTCCGCATCGATGCCAGGGCCTGAGAGCCCTACTGCGTTCAGCATGATGCCGCCGTGGAAAACCACAGTGGGGTTCGGGTGCCCAAGCCTGGGGGCAAGCGAAACCGATTTGGAAGTGACTGCGCCAGCCCCTTCTTTTGCTGCGCGCACTAGCAAGGCAGAATTGAGGTCCCTTATGCCAGAGGCCAGTATGAAGGGGTTGTGGAGGGTTATGCCGCACAGGCTTGTTTCAAGCACGCTTGCCATAGTTTGACCTATTCTCCCGGATTGTTTAAAACCGCTGCCATTTCAGGCTTTCCTGTGGTTTTGCAAAGGGTGCGCCACCTGTGCGCGCATCTTGTCAGCCTCGCTTTTTGAGTATGCGAAAGCGGCGATGAAAAGCACCGCAAGCACCAGGAGCGAGGCCGGGTTGAAAATGAAAATCGGGAAATTGTTGTTTATCACAGTCTGGTCCGCAATCGCGCTCATGTTGAAAATCGAGTGGAGCATCACTGCTATGAAAATGCCAGGGATGATTCCGAATTTCGCAAATTGTGAGTAGTTCTTGTGGGATTTGAAATAGCCTATGAGCGCGCCTGTTGCTGCAGTGAAGCACCCGTGGCCCAGGGAATTGAAGAACGAGCGGTAGAGCATGAGCCCTACCCAGGGGGCCACCCCGTAATCGAACGGGCTTGATTTGGAGGTGAAGTAGAACCAGTTCTCGACAAAAGAGAACCCCACCCCCGCGGTGAAGCCGAAGAGGAGGCCTGTGAACATGCTGTCGTACTCGTGGTGGCCGGAAACGAAATAAACCCCCAGCCCCTTTAGCGTCTCCTCAATCAGAGGCGCAATCAGGATTGCGGTAATAGTGAGAGTGTAGCCTACAGGAATGTAGAATAGGAGGGACTGGAGCTCGATTGAGGAGTTGAGCAGGAGAGCGAAAAATGCCGAGTACATGCCCCACACGAAAAGGCCGATGAAAAAGCGGAGCGGCTTTTGGGTGTAGGATTCGGCATAGTAGACAACTATGAGATAAAAGAGCGGCATCATGAATGCGCCTGCCCCGGCAATCAGGAATACCGGGATGATGCCAGTGTCGCCCATTTTCTCAGTATAGCTTAATAGGAGAATCCATATCAGGACAATGAGGGAGATAAGCTCAACCGACCAGAAGAACGGGGTGATGAAAAGGTCCGCAATCTTTTCCTCAAACGGCCTGCCTGCCATCCTCGGGAAGAAAAGCGAGGTGTTCGTGAATTCGCCTTCAGCAAACCCGGTTTCATGGCGCTTTTGGGCGTAAGCGACCACCACCGCAAGAAGAATGAGTATGAAAATCACAATTATTGGAATGACTGAGAGCGAAACGCCTGAGAGGTATTCTGAAACCTGGTCGCGGTAGCCGGTCCAGTCCTCCACAACCTCAAACTCCTTCCCCTTGACCGAAAGCGGGGATGCGGCAATAAGGGCATAGTGCGAAATTTTTTTCATGTATCCCTCGTAGGTGAGGTGGAGCACTATTGTCGCGTTGAGCGCGCCGTAAGGCTCAAGCTCGCCTATTTCACGAAGCAACGACCACTGGCCGTCGTTTTCATAGTAGAGCTGGATTGAGTAGTTTATCGGGTCGGTGTTCTCCAAGTAGGCGTATATGGTCACATTGTCGCGCTTTTGCGTGAGCGTTTTTTCCTCAACCGAGATTATCCCGTTTAGGGGGTAATCGAAAGGCTGCTCCGCAAGGAGAAGGAAGGTGAATGAGAGAAGCGCGAGGAGCAGTTTCCAGTTCGTTCCCATGTTGCACCCGATTAATGCATGCGCGGCGCTAGAACGGCAGCCACACATACAGGTTGATATTCTTGTTGAGCCAGGCCCATGCCTTGTACCAGAGCTCGTTGCGCCTCTTTATCACGTCTAAGAGCTCCTTGAACTGCTCTTTTTCCCCTGCCGCAAGCTTGCTCTCCGTGATTTTTATGTGCTCCTTCCCGTCCACTACCGTTTTTTCCTCCTGCTGCCCGATCTGCTTTTTCGCCTGCTCGTACCAGGGGGGAAGCGAGCTTTTCTTTTTCCGGATTGCGTTTATGAAATCGCGGGTAGTGACCTCGCGCTGCTTCCCTGTTTTGAATGCCGCACGCCACGGGATTGAGCATGCCTCATCCACTATTGCCTTTAGGTCCGAGCTTGCGTAACCTATCGTTGCGCGCGCAAGCCGCGCGTAGTTTATGCCCTTGCCCACGGGGCGGTTCTTCGCATGGAGCTTGAGTATGTCCAGCCTGCTTACGTAATCCGGCTCGCCTATGAAAATCGCCTTCCCGAACCGCCCGGAGCGCCTTGCAGCCGGGTCCACGTCCCAGGGGGCGTTGGTCGCGCCCACCACAAGCACGTTTGCGTTGTTTGCCTCAATCCCGTCCATCTCAAAGAGCATCTGGTTCACTGCCATCTTCATGTACTGCGTGCTCTGCGTCATCTCATCCCTTCTTCCGCCTATCCCCTCCATTTCATCGAAGAATACTATGCACGGGGAATTCTTCCTCCCAGTTTCGAATATGTTGTGCAGGTTCTTTTCCGTGTTCCCAACGTACATGTCCACCACGTCGGAAATTTTCGCGTTTATGAAGTTGGACTGGCACTCGCCTGCGGCTGATTTCATTATGAATGTTTTTCCGCACCCAGGAGGGCCGTAGAGCATGATGCCGCCGCCGCCAAGCTTGCCGTATTTGCGCGCAAGGTCGGGCTTGAGCATCGGGTAAACTATTGCCTCGCGTATCTCTTCTTTCAGCTTCTCCATCCCCGCAACATCCTTGAATGTGACTGAGGGCTTCTGCAGCAGCTTCACTGCGTTTATCCCCTGGTTCTGCTGCCCGGCTGCCATGCCAGAGCTGTCTATGTTCCCCCCGGGAGGGCCGGTGTAGCCAGAATCCTTCTTTGACTTTGCAAGCTCGCGGTGGGATTTTGCCTCCTCGAAATTCGGGTTGAGCTCGATTGCCTTGTCATAGTCCGCAATCGCCTTGTCAAAATTGTTCATGTAATCGTAGGCAAGGCCGCGTATGTGGTATGCTTCCGAGAAGCTCGGGTTTAGCTTGATTACCTCATCGAAATCAACTATTGCCTTTTCGTAATCCTGCAAGCAAGCGTACGCAAGCCCGCGGTTGTAATAGGCTTTGAGGTAGCGGGGGTTGAGAGCAAGAGCCTTGTCATAGTCCTTTATCGCAGCCTGGAAATCCTGCTTGCGGTAGTATGCGTCGCCCCTGTTGTTGTAAATCACAGGGTTCTTCGGGTCAAGGTCAGCGCTCTTCGCGTAATCGGAAATCGACTTGTCGAAGTTCTTTAGGTTGTAGTAGCACAGCCCCCGGTTGAAATACGCCTCTGAGAAGTTCTGGTTGAGTATGATTGCCTTGTTGTAGGAGTCTATTGCCTTGTCGTAGCTGCCCTTCTCGTAATAGTCGTTGCCGGCGTGGTAGTAGGCGCGCGCATCCGTTGGGTTGGGCTTGTCTGGCATCGAATCGCCGTATATGTCGGAATAAGAATGGTCGTTTTATTTAAAAAGCTGATTGGGGAGCTAGCAGTAGCCGCGTATGGTTTGGTTTGAGATCATTTCACAGAGCGATTTGTCGTTCCAGTTCCTTGCGAGGCCGAGGTAGCATTGGTCTTTCTCGTTCGAGGAGGGTATTTTAGCGCAATAAGAGGAATCGCGGCGTGAGATTGCCAGATTAGTGTAATTGAGAGTAACATGCTGTTTTGAAAGCACCAGCATTTTCGCAGTCTGCAGGATTGTGCGTGTATTGCATTGCAGTATTGTAATAGCAATAATCCCGTTTGCTTGAATCGTTAATTTTGCCGCAATCCGATATATTGAGCTTGAGGTTCTGGATAATTTCAAAGCATCTGGTTTTTGCGGTTGAATCGCTGAGCCTGCTGCAGCCCGAATCGTCATCCCTTTTCTGCCCGTAGGTTATGTAGCACTCGCCACGGTATGCCTCATCGGGTATTTTGTCACAAGCTTCAAGGCTGTCCTGCACCCTCGCGATATCAAGATAGCAGCTGTAGCGCCTGAAGTACGGCACCTGGGGGGACTCCTGCAGTGACGGGCCTATAAGCGCGCATATGGAGAAATTCTGGGCTGATGTTGCTATTTCAGCATAGCATGAGTCCTTGGTGATACCAGTTTGCATGGCGCCACAATCTGAGATTGTTTTAGGACCGCTAGGAGTTCCTCCGCTTGCTAACCACTGGCAATAGCTTTTCTGGGCAGGCCAACTTATGCCTTCGCACAAGGAAGAATTTTTAGTGAGGTTGGCCACATCGGTAAGGCATAGGCCTTTGCCAGAGGAATCTGAAATTTTGTCGCACAGGCTTCCATCCTTGTTTGTTTTAGCCGCTAGTGAAAAGCAGAACTCCCGAGTGCTTAGAGTGGGTATTTTATTGCATATCGACAAATCGCCCGTCTGCCCGCCGAAGCGCGCATAGCACGATTCCTTTGCCCGGTTGGACTGCTGGCCGTCACAGAATTGGATATTTGGTATTTGCGCTCTTCCAACAAGCAGAGTGGTCGAGTAGCATATGTCTTTCAAATCCCTTTGGCCAATTTTATCGCAAAGAGAAAGATTACCTGTTCCTGGCGCAACATTGGCATAACAGTTGTCGCCCGAGTACTGGTCGCTTATCCTATCACAAAGCGAAGAGTCAAGCAGCTGTGGCGCGACCCCTGCGTAACAGCTATCTTTAGAACGAGATGTGGGGGCCTTGAGGCAGACATTAGGGTCTTTCGTTGCCTGACCCACCATAAGATAACAATTGTCCATTGTTTCGTTTTTCTTGATTAACAGGCATGTATCCGCATCGCGCCTGTTCTCAGCGACTTTTAAGAGGCAATCATCCTTCCATCCGCTGGATTGGATTTTTTCGCATGCAAGGATAACTGTGCTTTTTTCGGCTGACTTGTAATAGCACTGGTCCCTTGCCTCGCCTGCAGAGAGGCTGTCGCATGAACTGGAACCGCTTATTGAGGAGCCTATTATCCCTCTGCATGTTTCCTGCACTGTCGCATTTGATATTTTGGAGCATATTGAAGCATCTTTTTTCTGTTGCGCCATTCTTGAATAGCAGTCGTCCTTTGACCATGTGGGCATACCGTCACAGGTGGACGAATCGACCATGTTAACCGCCCCAAATTCCCAGTAGCATTGGTTTTGCTTGCTGTCATCGGTGATTTTGAGGCATATGGAACGGTCGTTTGAACTCTTTGCTGCATCATAGTAGCACGCATCCCTTTCATTTGCAAATCGAATTTTCTCGCAAACAGTCAAATCGGACTTGGGAGGAGATGCAGAATAGCATCCTTCTGGAGTATTTGCGCAGCCTCCAGCTTTTTCCCGCATTACATCCGATCTGCATGAGGCTTTCCAGTAATCGAGACTGATTTCTTCGCAAACAGATGCATCCTTCCTAGCCATTGCCAGTGCGTTCAAGCAATAGTTTTTGTGGTAGGATTGGTTGAGTTTTTTGCATATGGAATTATCTGCCTTGGATATTGCCACAGCAGAATAACATTTGGATTTGCCATCTTCCTCAACGGAAAATGGATAACCGTCGCATATTGTTAGATCCCCATCCGCTACAGCAAATCCATAGCGACAGCTTGAACTATCACATCCGTCCAGCCGATTAAAGCTTGACTCTTGGGCACGGCTGAAGTATTCCTCGCATTTTTCCCTTGCCTGGCGGTTTAGGTCTGAATCTGTTGGGTAATCGTCTATGTTATTGCATATCGTAGGATCGGACTTCAGTATTGCTACGAGAGCATAGCACTCGTCTCCAAACCCAAAGGACGTATTTTCGCAGAATGACACATCCTTTAATGAGAGGAGCGAAGCCCTGCACTGAAACCCATATTGGTAAGGAGATTTGATTTTTTGGCATATGCTAAGGTCTTGCCTGACCGGACCAATTTCAGAATAACATTCCTCCTGCCTTAGCGTATCGCCAGTCTTAAGGCAGAGATCGGCATCTTGCTTGGCTGTAGCAATGGAATAGTAGCACTGCTCCCGCAATTGACCGGCAAGTTTATCACATAGGGAAAGATTGTTGGTCTTGAATGCCAAATCTTTATAGCATTTTGATAAATCGTTCGCATTGCTTAACTTCTCGCATAGGCCTGTTTCAACTTTTGAAGTTCCAAGCTTGAGGTAACAATCGTCCTTGCGGGTTTGGAGCGTAATTTTATCGCAGAGATTGGAGTCCTTTTTTGCGGTGGCAACCCAAAAGTAACAGTCATCCAGAAGATCTTGCTTGTCAAGATTTGAGCAGATCCCGATGTCCTGATTTTTTATAGCCAATTCCATATAGCAGAGGTTCCGCTTTCCCTGATCTTGGGATGTTGTGCAATCCGAAGCAGATAGGGGATTTCCTGGGCTAGGCTCTATTGGGCCAACCCCGGTGCAGCCAAAAAATAATACTGCTAGAACAACGATCGCTATTGGAATATATTTTTTCATGGAGCATCAACCCCTGAAAGGATGCAGAATATAGCGGGTGCATTGATCCTTAAAGCTCGAATCTGATAGCTTGTAGCAAATTGATGGATCATTTAGCTTGCGGGCAAGTCCGTAATAGCATTCATCGCGAGATCCAGGATAGTAGTTGCTAATCTTGCCGCAATAGAATGTGTTGTTTTGCACAGTTGCCATCTTGCTATAGCAATCATCGGCCCAGTTCTGATCAGGCATCCCATCACATATTGAACTATCATTCAAATGCCCTGCCACCGTTCCATAACAGTTTAGTTTGGAGTTCGCTGGACAGAGAGATAAGTCTTTCTTTGCAGCAGCATATTCTCCGTAGCACCAAGTTGACCAATATTCATCAGGTATTTTGCTGCATAGTGGCTGGTTATCTGTGGCGATGGCAACACCAAAATAGCAAAATGCCTTGAAATCGATTGCCTCGATTTTTTCGCATAGGGAGCTATCTTTCATTTTTGGTCCGACTTTGGCATAACACTGGTCATCCAATAGATATTCGTTATTTGGCAATTTTTCACAATCTGCTACCGTCTCCATAGGCTGCGGCGTCCATCCGCCAACATTGCCGATGCAGCCAAAAAACAGAAATACATTGAATAAGACAGCTGCAAAAATCAATAAAGAGGAGTTTTTGACCCAATTCCCGTTATGCACACCTTATCAGCGAGAGTTATGAATAAATAGCTTTACTTTTTCTTGAAAACAGCCGGCTTTCTCGCTTCGGGTGGCATTGCAGCCGCTTTTGCTGCAGGTTTTGCGCTTTCCTTTGCTTCGGGTTTGAGTGTGAGAGCTTGGTTTTTTGCATCCGCTTTTTTCCCATCCGCCATGGGCTTTATTTCTTTTATTTCGGGAATGTACGCCTTCACTGATGCAAGAAGCGACTGCTCCATGATCGCCTGGTCAGGGGTTTTGTCGCGGTTCAAAAACCGGATTTCAAGCGAGCTTCCGGAAATTTTGTATTCCGCCTCAAGGAACGCGGAATCGAGCAGCGCCTGCACCTTCTTCCCAGTATCCGAAATTACTTCCTCAAGCTTAATCGAGTACACCACGTTCTCGCCTGCAAGAGGGTGGTTCAAATCAACGGTCACGCGCCCGCCTGCAACAGATTTTACCTTTGCAGCCAGCCGGTTGTCAAGCGCCACCATCATCCCAGGGGAGGGGTTCACCCCCTGGGAGTGGAACTTTGAAAGCGGGATTACGCGCACGAGCTCCGGGTTGCGCTCCCCGAACGCCTTGTTGGGGTGAAAAAGGAAGCTCTCCTGCTTTCCAGGGGAAAGCGTGCGGACTGCCTCCTCAATCCCGCGTATCATCTGCCCTAAGCCCAGCGCCACCACTTTCTGCCCGTACCTGCCCTTCAGTGCGTATATGCCTGCCTGCTTTGCAAGGGGCTCGTCCGTGGTCTCGAATACCTCCCCTGTCGAGGCAAGCTTGCCTGTGTATGTGATTTTTACAAAATCGCCGTTCTTCATCAAAACCGCCCTTGCGCGGGCAAACCATTTCTGCAATATTATTAATCTTGCCCGAGCAAGCTACTTTTATGGACAAATCATTATTAATCAAATTGGCAGTAGTCGGAATAATTCTCGCGTTCGTGATTCAGACTTTTGCATTCGGCATGCTCAACAACCCGAATTCCGGGATAGGAGGGGGCGGGAACGCGATAAGCAATGTGGCATTCCAGGGGACCGTGGTAGTGCCTGCAACAGTGACCTCGTACAAGCCGGTGATTATTTTGCAGGGAACCAGGGGGCAGGTTGCAGAGGCGGTAAAGCCGCTTGTTGCGTCCGGTGCCGTCATTTACACAGGAGAGCCGGACGAGGAGAACATGACCCTTGTGAACCTAGCAGGGGATGCGGATGTGAGGGCGGTTGCAAAGAGCCTGGAAGGCGGGAATGTGACCGTTTATACCACTGCAGTAATCAGCCTGCCATCCAGGTTCAACATCACCACCCCGGAAGGGCAGCGGGAGATAGAAGGGACCACCTTCGACCTTGGGACACCAGAAATATTGGGGGAGAATGAAACGCTGCAGATGAGCGTCTACCTCTACGTGCAGAACGGGAAAATAGTGCAGCTCCAGAATCCGGTTTTCATGCAGGAGAAAAAGGCGCTTTTGCTTGAGGGGACCGTGTCAGGGGGGGTTGGGGCTAGCTATGCGGTTCTCATACCATTTGAGCAGAGGAGGATTGATAAGGAAAAGGCAAAGGCGATTTTCAGCGCTGAAAATTATTCCATTGAGATAAAGGAGATATCTTACATAGCGTTCGACCCGCCGCTATCGCAGGAGCAGCTCTCGAAATTGAATTTCCCGTATGTCACGTATTCCCAGCCTGCAAGCGTCTCGATCAGCCCAACATTTACTGACGGCGCGAAGCTCAGGTCGGACTTTGAGCTTGCCGGAGTGAATGCCACGCCCCCGTATTCGTTTATCAGAGTGGCGGGGAATGCAAACGAGGATTTGGAAAATGAGAGCGCGAAAATTGCAGGGCTTGGGAAGCTTGTTGCAAACGAATCGTCCTTGCAGATTGCATACCGCGCAGAGCTATCGCTTCCGGATTATATGGAGCTGGATGGGAAGAGGATTACTGGCTTTCCGCAAAAGGTGAATGCCATTGTGGATTCGAAACCTAATATTGGGGATAAGATTTCTGTGACAATAACAGCGTGGGTTTCCGGAAGCAGGATTGTGAAAATAGAAACGATTGGAACAGGCTAGCCAAGTTTTGCGAGCAGTGCTTGCAGTTTTTTCCCTTCAAGCATCCTTGAGACTGCGGTTGGCACACGGTTCCTCCATTTTTTCCCTGCAAGCATGAGCTTCCTTATTTTGGTCCCTTCAAGCTCAGCGCGGCGCAAATAAGGGGGGATGAGAACTTGGAGCCCTTTCCCCTCCGCCAGTTTTTTCACAAGGGGGTTTGCGGAAAAAACCGCATCGAAGCGCGGGAGGTTCTTTTGCAAATGTGCGACCCATTTGGAATCGTCAGGAATGTCGCGTAAGGGAATAATTTTGCAGCGGGAGAGAAGAGAGGGAGGAATGGAGCGCTTGAGCATTTGGATTCTTTCGCTGGCAGAAAATGGATTTTTTCTGGTTCTGGATTCGTTTGCAGTCCCAACCATGATGATTAGCTGTTTGCACCGCGCAAGCGACCAGCGGATTGCCCCTATGTGCCCCTTGTGAAGCGGCTGGAAGCGGCCCGGAAGCAGGCCTGTGGGGAATTTTTGCATAAGGAAGAAGGGAGATGCGCTGTTAATTAAACTAGTGCTTGAAGTGGCGCAGCCCGGTGAAAATCATTGCCATGCCACGCTCGTTTGCCGCGTCTATTATATCAGAGTCGCGCAGCGAGCCTCCTGGCTGGCAAAGCGCTGTGACCCCGGCATCCGCAAGCTCATCCAGTGTGTCGCGGAAAGGCAGGAACGCATCGGAGGAGGCGACCGTTCCGCGCAAATCAAACTTGTTCGCCTTTGCTTTTGCAATTGCAATCCGGCAGGAGTCAATCCTGCTCATCTGCCCTGCCCCGACCCCGATTAGCTGGTCCGAGTTTGAGATTATCACTGCATTTGATTTGGCGTGCTTTGCGAAAATGGTCGCGAAGAACATGGAATCCAGCTCCTGCTTGGTGGGGGCGCGCTTGCTCACCACTTTTGCGTCCCTGCTTGAGTAGACCCTGCCGTCCTCCTCCTGGTAGAGCATGCCGCCTGCCACCCATGAGTAGCGTTTTTTCCGCTCAAGCACTACACCAAGAAGAGACGTGACGTCCAGAATCCTCCTTGCTTCTTTCCGCTTAAGGTATTCAAGCGCATCGTCATCGTAGCCCGGCGCGACAATCACATCCAGGAACTTGTCCCCTATCACTTCCGCGGTCTCCAGGTCCACGCGCTTGGAGAATGCGATTATGCCGCCGAATGCCGCCAAAGGGTCGGTCCGGTACGCCTTTTCGCAGGATTCTGCCAGCGTGTCCGCGGTTGCGCCGCCGCAGGGGTTCGTGTGCTTAATGATTACAGTTGCAGTGTTGCCGAAGAATTCCTTTATCAGGTCAAGCGCCGCATTCGCATCCACGAAATTGTTGTATGACATCTGCTTTGCAGAATGGATTTTCGAATCGAATATCGAAATCTTGCCGAGCTGGCGGTACGCCAGAGCGCGCTGGTGAGGGTTCTCGCCATACCGGAGGTCATAGGCTTTCTGCAACCTAAGCTCGAGGTATTCCGGGAATTCCTCTTGCACCTGCTTTGCAAAATGCCGCGAAATCGCCCAATCGTAATCCGAGGTTCGCGCAAACGCCTTTAGCATGAGTGAGTAGCGGGTCTTGTCTGAGAGAGCGCCGTTGCCCTCCCTAAGCTCGGAAACAATCGAATCATAGTCCTCTGGGTCGGTGACCACCGCAACGTGCTCGAAGTTCTTTGCGGCTGCGCGCAAGAGCGAGGGGCCGCCTATGTCTATGTTCTCAACTATGTCCGATTGGGAGGACTTGTGGTCGGCCGCGACCTTCTCGAACGGGTAGAGGTTCACCACCACCATGTCGATTGGCTCAATCCCGTTCTTCTGCGCCTCGTCCTCGTCTGCCTTGTTGCCGCGCCTGAAAAGAATGCCCCCGTGCACTTTAGGGTGCAGGGTTTTCACCCTTCCCCCGAACATCTCAGGAGAGCCCGTGAATTCCGAAACATCGGTTATTTGCATTCCGGCTTTCCGGAGTGCAGAGGCAGTGCCCCCGCTGGAGAGTATTTTGATGCCCATGCTGGATAGCGCAAGGCAGAATTGGGTTATGTTGCGCTTATCCGAAACAGATATGAGTGCGGTCCGTACCCTCATCATTATTACCGAATATATTGCATGATACAGGTTAAAGAAGGTTGCTTATTTTGTCCCTCTCAAGGCCCAGCACATCTGTCTTCGCAGACTCCGGCTTGGCATGAACAACATATGTCACCATAGCAGCAGCAATCGGTTGCAGCCGTGCAACCCCCGACTCTATTTGGTATGCAGCATTTGCTAGAAGAGCAGGAAACATTGGTTGCAGTGCAGCAGTCTCCAACAACTGAGCAGCCGCTCGAGCCCAGCGCGATGCATACCTGAGTTATGCTCGTTGGGGCGTTGACCGCAAAATTCCTGTTCCCGCCCTGCACGAGGTTTGAAAATGAGGCGGAGTTATATGTGAATGAAACATTCCCCTCATAATAGCCCGAGCCCGAGCTTATGTTTGCGCTTAGCGATACTGTGGCGCTCCCTCCCGGACTCACGTATATGGAGCCGAGCGAGTAGGATGCATTGCCAAGCGAAATTGTTTTGAGCACAAGCGATTCGGCTGCATTGTTCTGTATCTTAAGCGAAAGGGTCCCGTTGCTGCCTGCGCTTGCGCCCACTATCGCAAATGGCTGTGTGGAGCGCCAGTATGCTTCGCTCTGCCTAATCTTTGCATCCTTGCTCAAGCCCGCGTTCCAGGTAAGAAGCGTGGTTGAGGCAAGCGCCACCATCAGCACAACAGCAAGGAGAATAACGTATTCGGTGGAGGTTTGGCCGCGGAAAGAGAGACCCATGCCCAGCTAGGGGGAGGAAAAGTAAAAAAACCGTTGGTAGCTTACTTGCAGACCATCGGGTGGATGATTGCCATGAGCCCGGTGAGGGCTATCCCAAGGCCGACCACGCTCCAGACAGAAACGCCTTTTAGCATGTCGACTAGCTGGAAGTAGCCAAGCCCGTACGCAAGCAGGATTGCACCCCAGACCAGGAAATACCAGCCGCAGACCTTCCCACCTGCGCAGCTCATGCACGACATCCAGTCGCATCCGGAGTTGCAGCACTCGCCGCAACATTCAGAATCCATCCCTTTCTTTTTCATAGCCATCAAAACCACCTCGGAAGTGCGGGAGATAAGAAGCGCGCTTTGCTTATAAAGCGATTGCTTATTGGAGCCTGAGGGATTTTAGCACGAAAGTAAAATCCGAGAAGCGCGAGAGCTGGCCCGTGAAAACCAGGATGCCAAGCGCTATGAGAAGTATTCCTATGAGCTTGTTGAAGTAGCCCATGAATTTTCCGTGCCTTGCAACCAGCCCTGCAAATTCGGATGCGAAAAACCCTGCCATCAAAAACGGGATTCCCAGGCCGAGCGAATAGGAGAAGAGGAGCGCAAACGCCATCCCCGGGCTTGCGACCGCAAGCGTGAGTATGCTGCCCAGTATCGCGCCAACGCATGGGGACCAGCCGGCTGCAAAGCTTGCGCCGAACAAAAATGAGGTGAGGTAGGAGTAGCGGGTTTTTTTCACAGGGAGCTTGTATTCCTTCTCGAGGAATTGGAGCTTGAGAACCCCGAGCACGAAGAGGCCGAATGCGATTATCAAAAGCCCGCCTATGCGCGAAACCAGGCTGCGCAAATCGTACGAGATGCCGGTGAATGCCTCGTTTAGCAATAGGCCAAGGAAGCTGAATATGAGGGAGAAGCCAAGTACGAAAAAAAGCGCGTTTAGGAAAGTTTTTGTGCGCGCCTGCGCGGATTTGTCCTTCAGCCCGACACCGGAGAGGTAGGAGAGGAAGCCTGGCAGCACAGGAAGTATGCACGGGGAGAAAAAAGAGACCATCCCGGCAAGGAAAGCTATTGCAATGTTCACATCTGCCATTGGACCACAGGTCTGTTCTCCTGCTTTCTTGCAGGTTAAAAAGATTTGCCAGGTAATTTTGGGCTATGCCGTTTGCCTCTTTCGATTCGATACTCACGCACATGTTCGTGGGAACAAGGGGAGGGGACAATAGGCTTCGGATAATCAAGAAGCTGGAGAGGAGGCAGTTCAACCCAAACCAGCTTGTGAAGGAGCTGGGGCTCGATTACAAGACCATTGTGCACCATTTGGAAATACTTGAGGAGAACGGGCTTGTGGAGCGGGCGGGCAACAAGACATATGGCGGGATATTCTCGATGACGGAATTCGGGAAATCGAACATGGGGCTGATAAACAGGCTTATTCGGGATTTGGGGGAAGGTAAATAAACAGTGGTAATCAGAGGTGGTAGTATGCATGAGTTCCTGCAACTGTCGTTTGTATTCGAAGCCGTCACAGCGCTCGCGCTTCTTGTGCTGCTTTACATCTATCTTCGGAACATCAAGAAAATCAAGTGCCACTTCACCATAGGGCTAGTGGTGTTTGCCGCGCTGCTCTTCCTCAACAGCGTCGGGACGCTGTATACGCACAGCTGCATGGCCGCCGCGTACCAAAGCGAATTGGTGACGTATGAGATGGTGACTGCGGTGCTCAAGCTTGCTGCAATTGGCGCCCTGCTGTACATCACCTGGAAGGGAAGCTAGAGCTTCTCGTGCTCCTTTTTCATGCATTTATTCATTATTATGAGGAGCCCATGTTTTCTTGCAAGCGCCGCTGCTTCCTCGTTGATTACCCCTTCCTGCATCCAGACCGCTTTTGCGCCTATTGAAATCGCTTCCTGCACTATTGGCAAAACCGATTCGCTTTTGCGGAAAACATCCACAATTTCTATTCGATTCTCTTCCGCAGCGTCCGTTAGCGTTGCGTATGATTTCTTTCCGTTCCAGCCGGTGGAAATGAGAGCGGGATTGATTGGGATTATTTCATAGCCGTGAGAAGAGAGGTATGATGCAACAATTGAGGAGGGGCGGGAGGGGTCTGCTGAGATGCCCACTACTGCAACTGCGCGCATTTTCAGGATTTTTTCAATAACTGAAGCTGGCATGACTAAAAGTAGGGAAGAAGAAAATAAAAAGTAAAAGAGGCGTTCTGCTTACGCCTCTAACCTTGAGCGCATCATCTCGAGCATCTGCTTGTTGCGCTCCACGTCCTTGGGGAAGTGCCTTCCCCTCATGAAGAAGTTCTTCTCTGTGGCCTTTGCCTCGAACATGGAGATGATGAAGTCCTCGGCTTTCTCAGTGTCGAAATCCTTGCATGAGAATATGTCTACTGACGCATACCCCTTGTCCACGAAAGTGTGGATTGAGATGTGCGACTCTGCTATGAGCACTATGCCAGACACGCCCCAGTCCTCGGGTTTCAGGCCCGAATATGAGAACACATAGGGCGGCATTATCTTGTGCATCCCAATTTGCTCAGGGAGCGAATCCAGGAACGTTGAGACAAAAGCAACGTCTTTCAATTTTTTCTTGTTGCATCCATACAGGTCAAGCGTTAGGTGCGGACCGAACATTTCTTTCTTTTCCTCCGTAATTCCCCTCGGGAATTCACTGGAACTTTGAATCGGGCTTTATTTTTAAATGTATCGCCATTTTGGCAAAAAAGGAACGCTAATAACCGTTCTAATGCAATCGGGAACGCTAATAACTGTTTTAACTTAATTGAGAGCCTCAATAGCTGTTTTAATGCAAAACGGGGCAGTTATAGCGTTATTTGGCAAAATCGGCTCGATTTCCGTGTGTTTCACTCGGAGGTTTGTTGGCGGGATAAATATGAGAACATTTATAAGCTGGTTCTGTCATAGAACACTCGTTCTATGAAAAAACCGCTTGTTCGAAAAAAGAACCGCTTGTCCAGAAGTCTTTTCGAGATTGAGGCAGCGAGACAAAGAGTTCTGACTGTTATTTTTCTTTCCCCGAATGAGGAATTCAGCCTCACGGATTTGGCAAAAACTGCGGGTGTTTCAAAGAGCTCGGCAAGCAGAGTGGCCTGGGAGCTTGAACAGGAGGGCGTGGTCAAGATTATAGAGAGGCCGATTCTCCTTAGGATAAAGGCGAACAGAGGAAGCGCCCCATATTTGAAGGAAAAGATTGCATTCAATTTGTCCGTCATTTACAGGAGCGGGCTTGTGGAGGCGCTGGTGGAGAGATTCAACAATCCGAAAGCAATCGTGCTGTTCGGGAGTTTCCGGTGGGGGGACGATATCGCCGGTTCCGATGTAGACATAGCCATCGAATCAGGGGAACCTAGCGAGCCTGAAATTGTCCGCGTGGATGAGCTTAGGCAACTCGAGGGGCAGATAGGGAGGGAGATTAGGATTTTGATTTTTAATAGGGACAAATGCGACTTGAACGTGTTCAATAATATTGCGAATGGTATTGTGCTTGCTGGCTTTTTGGAGGTCAGGTCATGAGACAGGATGAAATAGATGACATGGTGGAGGATGGAGTTCTTGTCAAGCGGAACAGGGATGCTGCGAGGGCAAGGACCCTGCTGGAATCTTCCGATGAAGTTTCCAGAGTCATGCTAAAAATAGTGCTCGATGAACATTCGGCCAACCCCATCTTCCGGGAGCTCTACGAATGCATACGGCAGCTTGGTGAGGCAAAATTATGGTTAAGCGGCCTTGAAACCAAGACCCATGAGCCGTGCATGAGGGCGCTGATGGATGAAGATGTGAAGGACAGGCTTAAGCTAAAGCAACTGGATAGGTTTCGGCAGATAAGAAATTCCTCGCATTATAGGGGCATCAGGGTTTCGGTTGCTACCGCCAATGAAATAATCTATTTCTGGCAAACCTGCGGCGTAGAAATCCTTGAGAGATTGAAAAAGCGGGCGGCAGTTTAGGGGAGTTTTTGCCAAAAATTACGGGAACACCATCCCGTAACCTTGGCTAGTGGGCGATGCGTTTTGGAAAAAACTAAAAGAGCGAGTAAATGTCCGAGAACAGCGGCTTGGTTTCGCTCACGCTTGCATCATAGGTCTGCAGCACTGTGTTCTGCTCCAAGCGCGAGATGTACGATTCGAGCTTGAGCGTGCGCAAGCGCTCAACTATTTCGCGCACTTCATTAGTGGACAGGCCGTTTATGTCAATTTTCATTTTTCTCACCAAGCAATAAGTGAGTGAATTTTGGTATTTAAAGCGCCCGAGGCGCCACCTTTCCGGCGGAAAAGACAGAAACTGCAACATGCGGCTGTGCAAACGATATAAACATTCAAGGCAAAAGAGGCCCATGCACCCCTTGCCGCCCATTGAAGTGCCCATACGCTCGAATTCACAGAACCATTTCCTGTTCCGGTTCCCGCCCATGGTAGTGCTAATGGCCTCCACCCTGCCCATGATGGCGTTGGGTTACTATGGGACTAGGAATGGCATGCTTACGAGATCCATCCCTTTCCTGGTTATTTTCATTTCGTCATTCCTTATTGCACCTGCGTATTTCGTGGTTAGCCTGTTTTTGGCGCGGGGCTACGGAATTAGGGAAGGAAAAGTAAGGTTATACCGCGACATGCGATATGGGAACGCGTGTCGGGTGCAGCTTGGGAAAAGCGCGCTTTGGGTGCATCCATTTTTTGGCGGGGCGCCCGAAATTGCCGGAACCGGGAGGGATTCCCAGGGGGGTTATGTTCTTCTTGGAAAGCTGAAACTGAAAGTGTATGCAAGGAAAGAGGAGATGGAGAATGCGATAGAGAAGCTTTCAGCCCGGAATTGATTTCGCTTACCGCACAAACCAGGGCAGGAAATTCGTAACGAAAGAGAGCAGGATTATCCCTGTAATCGCTTTTTTGAGCAAGGGGCTCTGCACTGAGATGTCCATCACGCGGTAGCCGTCGAACATCGGGACAGGAAGCAGGTTCACCGCGCCCACGATGAAATTGAGAGCGAATGTGAGCGCGAGTGTCGTGTAAATGAATGCTAGCCACTCGAATCCTGAGAGAAAGCGCATCCTGCCGAATGCAGAATTCTTGGAAACCGGGTCTAAGTATGCCCCAATCTTGCCATCCTTGTTCGCAATTGCATCGTACGTGCCCTTGTTGGATTCTATTTTCACAGTGCTCCCAGGCTTGAATTTCTCACCTGTGAACGTGAGCGCGTCCTTCCCGTTTATCGTTTTAATGAGCGTGCCTTGCGGGATTATGCTTGTGCCGCTTGTAACGAGCATCCCCGAATCGCGAACATTGTATGTGAGGAATGCAAATGAGATTAGCAGGAAGAATGCAAGAAGCGAGGTCGCGAAATTGGCAGTCGAGCCTGCAACAAGCACGCGGTGCTGGTCTATGTGCTTTGCGCGCGCAAGCTGCTTCTCATCAGGGTCAATGAATGCGCCTGCCGGGAGTATTCCGAAAAGCACTACGCCTGCGGAATCAAGCCGGATTTTTGCAATGCGCGCAAGTATCCCGTGGGATGACTCGTGCACTACAAGCAATATTGCAAGCGCGAGAACTCCCTCAAATAGGGGGAGGTTTATCCCAGGTATTATGAGCGCCGCCCCGGGCTGCGTGCCTGCAAGCGGCGCTGAGTTGCCGAGCATGAAGTGTGCTATGTTTGAGAGTATGATTGCAGCGTAGGAGATTACGCCTGTTGCGGTAGTGAGCGCGATTCCCCCAAGCACGAGTATGAGAAGGCTTGCAGCCATTGCAACAAGCTGGTTAGGGCCGAACACGCCGCGCGCCTGCTGCGTTGCGGAAGTGATATCGATTGAGGTCAGCTGGGAGGCGAGCACTGAGAATATTGCGGGGGAAACGAAAACTGAGAAGAGTATTAGCGCCAAGGTGGAAGCTGCAAGCAATTTTGCCTTGTATTGCAGAGGCTTTCCCTTGAGGAGCGGGACCGAGAGGAGGCCGAAGCCGAATGCAAGCCCGAAATCTGCAAACAGCGCCCAGAATTTCGGGTGCGAGCGCGCAATCCTATCAAGCAATTCCAATCCCCGCCTGTCCTTGAGCATGATGATGCCCCATTCCCCGTGCAATTTGAGCAGGGATTTTAGGGCCATGCCGGTGGCTATGAAAAGCGCGATGCACAGGATGAATTTTGCAACCCCTCCCAAATCTGAGCCCAGTATCCCGAGAAACGAGAACACTGATGCGATTATTACTAATAGGGAAAGCAGTTTCTTCAGGGATGCGATTATTACTAATAGGGAAAGCAGTTTCTTGTGCGCCATCAAACCCTCTTGCTGCGTGCTATATTAATAAGCCTAGACCAAAATGTTTGGGTTCAATTTAGCGGGGGGAATGAAAAATGCCTGAGTGCGAAATCTGCGGCAAGCCCAGCGACGGGAGAATCGCAATAGTGGAAGGGGCGAAAATGCAGGTGTGCCCCCAGTGCGAGCACCTGGGCAGGACTGTGTGGGTGCCGCAGCCTGAGAGAAGAGAGGAGCCCGCCCGTTCGCGCGCGCCAATGGAATTTGAAGTGATTGAGGGGTACGGGCAGAAAGTGAAGAGCACAAGGGAAAAGAGAGGGCTTTCGATTGAGGAGCTTGCGAAAAAGATAAATGAGAAAGCGAACTACTTGGAGAGGGTGGAGCACGAGAAGACGCTTCCGTCAGAGAGCCTGTGCCACAGGTTGCAGAAGGAGCTTGGGATAAAATTGATGGAGCCTGTCGGCAGCGGGAGCGGCCCTGCCTCCAAAAGCGGGGAGGGAGGGGGAGTGACGCTTGGGGACATCCTGGAAATTGCGGAGAAAAAGAAGAAAGATGATTAATGCGCGTTTGGGCGGCGGCCCCCGTGGCGGTGCGTGAAATTAGCACTATGCGTTGGCCTTGCCGCTCGCGCGGCAAGCAGCCTTCCCATATCCCTGTCATTCTTGAAATCCGCATATCGGTGCAGGTCTGAATCACGGGTGGTGTCGCCAAGCATCTTGAAATGGAAAATGCCGGAGTTGTGAAGCCTGTCTAATGTGCTGCCATTTTTATAGATGCGGTCAAATGCGTCTGCAAGTATTTCTAGCAGCTTGATTTCAGCGATTGAATATTTTCTGGTAAGACTGGAGAATGCAGGGATGTCAGCCTCGCAACCACCTGATAAAATTCCTGAGAAGCATTCCTTCAGCAGTTCTGCAGCCCTGATTGAGGGGTGCATCCAGGCAACCTCTTGGATAATGTATGCCAATTCCTTGCGCGCGGAAAACATTTCATAATCGTGTGTCTGGCGCGCGAACCCGAATATTGCAATAAGCAGCCTTCCTTCTTCTGTTTTTTCAGCCTCAAGCCCAGCCTGGAGCAATATGCTGCCAACCCCATCCAACCCGATTTCCAGGTACCGGTTTGCCAAATATTCTTTGGCTGGAAGGCTGCCCACATGGCCGATTAGGAAATATTGGTCGCGCAGCACCCCTAGCACGTGTTCCTCGCCGAATTTTGCAACAAGTTCTTGGCCCGGGGCGGATTTAATGAAGCTTGAGAAGATTGCTTCCATGCCCTTTGCTTCATCCGCGCTGAATATGCCGTTTTTTGAGCCTGAAGGGGCGTCCTTTTTCAATAACGCGCCCCTAAAACCCGCTGGCGGAATGGAATCTTGACCGTTCCCTTCGCCAGTTCCCACGATTTGATTTATTCAACCAATGGTATATATAGATTGCGATATGGTGGGATGGGATTGCTGGCAGGAAACTGGAGATACATTTTATAATCTCGTCTTGCAAGCAAACTTAGGTGGTGCCCGTGCCCAACATTTTATGGTTCAACCAAATCACAAAAGACAACATCCCGCAGGCTGGCGGGAAGGGCGCGAACCTTGGGGAGATGACACAGGCGGGTTTTCCCATTCCGCCAGGCTTTGTAGTGACATCTGACGCGTATTTTGCATTCATCAAGCACAATAGGATAGATGCGTTCATAATTGACCAAACTACTGATTTGGACACTTCGAAAATGGACCAGCTGAATCTTGTTGCAGAGGCGGTTAAGAACAGGATACTTTCTGGCGAAATCCCGTCCCAAATCAGGAAAGATATAGTGAGTTCTTACATGGGGATGGAAAAGGGCAGGGAGCCGTATGTTGCAGTGCGCTCGAGCGCAACTGCAGAGGATTTGCCTGATGCGTCATTTGCAGGCCAGCAGTCCACCTACCTCAATATCAAGGGCCCGAACAATGTGGTGCAGGCGGTGAAAGAGTGCTGGGCATCGCTGTTCGAGCCAAGGGCGATTTTTTATCGGGTGGAAAACAAGTTTGAGCATATGAAAGTGGGGCTGGCTGCAGTTGTGCAGGAGATGGTGCAGTCCGAGAAATCAGGCGTGATATTCACAGTGGAGCCTGTTGAGGAGGACCACAACCTGATTTCAATTGAGGCGGCTTATGGATTGGGCGAGATTGTGGTGTCCGGCTCAGTAACCCCGGATAGGTATCTTGTGAGCAAGAAGAATTTTGAAATTGTGAGCAAGGAAATTTTCAAGCAGACCTGGATGATTACCAAGGTGAATGAGGAGAATGTGCATGCGAATGTGGAGGAGGGGATGCAAGAGCAGCAGAAAATCGGGGATGAGCAGATAATTGCGCTTGCGAAAATAGCTGCGAACATTGAGAAGCATTACGGCAGGCCGCAGGATTTGGAATGGGCATACTCGGAAGGGAAACTGTACATTGTGCAGAGCAGGCCGATTACAACATTGAAGGGGAAGGGAAGGGCGGCGCCCGTTGGTTCGGAAGAGATTGCGATGGCTGCAAGCGAGGGAAGGGTTGCGAACCCTGAGAATAAGGTGTTTGAGAGCGCTGGCGAAAATGAGGAACCGGGTGGTGAAATGATAGACGTTTCAAAGGCTAACATGCTGATTCGCGGGCTTGGCGCATCGCCCGGAGTGGGAAGGGGCATAGTAAGGCTCATCCCAACCCCAAAGGACATTGACAGGATGAAGAAGGGGGAGGTGTTGGTAACCGATATGACCACGCCGGATTTCGTGCCTGCGATGAAAAAAGCCTCCGCCATTGTGACGAATACAGGAGGGAGAACATGCCATGCTGCGATCGTTTCGCGCGAAATGGGAATCCCGTGCATAGTGGGCGCGAAAGGGGCGACCGATGCGCTCAAAGAGGGGATGGTGGTTACGGTTGACGCGGTGCACGGCATGGTTTATGAGGGGGAAGTGGCGCTCGGGGAAGCTGAGAAGAAAAGCGCGTCTGGTGGCGAGGCGGTTGCGGCAGTTGCGCAAGTGAGCCCGCCTGTGTGCGGAACGAAAATTTACGTGAATTTGGCTGAAGCGGAGCTTGCGGACAAGGTGTCCAAGCTGCCCTGCGACGGGGTGGGGTTGCTCCGCGCTGAATTCATGCTTGCGGCGATTGGGGAGCATCCGAAAAAAATAATCGAGGAGGGAAGGCAGCAGGAGTACATTGACAAGCTTGCAGACAAGCTGAGGATTTTTGCATCGGCATTCTACCCGAGGCCGGTGGTGTACCGTGCCACTGATTTCAAAACCAACGAGTACCGGAATTTGAAGGGAGGGGAGCAGTACGAGCCTGTAGAGGCAAACCCGATGATGGGGTATAGGGGGTGTGCGCGCTACATAATGGAGCCAGAGGTGTTCAAGCTCGAGCTTGAGGCGATAAAAAAAGTGCGGGACGAGTTTGGGATGAAGAACCTGTGGCTCATGATTCCGTTCGTGCGCAGGATTGGAGAGCTGCGAGGAGTGCGGGACATACTAAAAGAGGTGGGCATACACAGGACACGGGATTTCAAGCTCTGGATAATGGTGGAAGTGCCCTCCACAGTGTTCCTGATTGAGGATTTCTGCAAGGAAGGGATTGATGGGGTGAGCATAGGAACCAATGATTTGACGCAGCTCATCCTGGGAATAGACAGAGACAATTCAACCCTGGCTGAAGGGTTTGATGAGCGGAACGCCGCGGTGCTAAAGGCGGTTGAGCAGGTTGTCCGGACTTGCGTGAAGAACAATGTGACATGCTCGCTGTGCGGGCAGGCTCCGAGCGTTTACCCGGACTTTGCGGAAAAGCTTGTGGAATACGGGATTACGAGCATGTCGGTGAACCCTGATGCGGTCGAGGCCACAAGAAGGGTCGTTGCAAGCGCAGAGCAGAAAGTCATGTTAAGGAGGCTTGCAAAGCTGACAGAGATGCACGAGAACCCGCACCATGTGGGGCACGAGGACTAGCCCGAACCTTTCCAATAATTTTATAATGTGCGCGAGGAAAGAGTAGCGCATGGGGAGGCTTTGGGCAGGAATAACGCTTCTTCTTTTCCTAGCTCCGCTATTGGTTTATGCGCAGCCAGAGGACGATTTGCCCCCTCCAGTGCCTTCAGGGGATTATGAAATCAATTTCTTCCTAATTGACAGCGCAACCGGCTCGCAAATCAGGAATGGGACTGTCGAATTGCTCGTGGAGGGCGAGGGAGGGCAGCGAGATATCTCCACATTGCACATGAGGAATGGGGCGCTTCGCACAATGATTGATAAGGGGAGATGGAAAATCCGCGCGGATGTGAATGTGCCTGCAACGCCTGGGAAGGATTTGGCAGGGTATAAGGAGATTGAAGTGAAGGGCGACGGGAATTTCACCATGAGCCTGCTTCATGTGGGCTCTGCAAGCGTGCTTGTGAAAAGCAGGGAAGGGGCAAATGTCGCGGGAGCAGATGTGACCCTAAGCTGCGTCGGGGTGGAAGGCGGAGTGGTCCTTGGGCTGAATTCGGCTGGAGGGCTGCAGGCAGGGGATGGCGGGCAGATTCTGATAAACTATTTTCCAGCAGGCTCGTGCGTCATTTCCGCAAGGCAGGATGATGAGATTGGGAGCGTGAATGCGGAAATTGGGGAGGGGCAGTTTGAGAGCATTACTGTAGAGCTTGGGGGCACTGTGAAAAAGAATGGGATTGGGCTTGAGTGGATTGCATTTGTTGCGGCATTATTGGTGCTTGTGGCCATTGCATATTTTGTGATAGGGAAAAAGAGTGCGGATGGAAAAGAGGAGAAGAATGGCGAAGTGGTGCAAGATGCTGCTCCTGAAAAAACGGAAGAGAAAAAAACTGAAGCTGACGAGGACTTCGAGCTTGGGAAAATTGCCGTAAACGAAAAGATGAGGGGCGTGCTTCGGACATTGGGGGAAAGGGAAAAGAAAATCGTGAAATTGCTTGTGAAAAACGGGGGGGCGATGAAGCAGTCCAAAATTTACAATACGCTTCTGATTCCGAAAACCAGCTTGGTTCGCGCACTGCGCTCGCTTGAGAGGAAAAACATAGTGAAGCTTGAGCCGTTCGGGAAAAGCAATTCCGTAACGCTCACCGACTGGTTTGTGAAATAGAATATTTTGAGGCATTTTAGGCTGAATTTTCCGTTCCGCAAATATGCCGTTTGGTACGTTATTTTCGCAAACAAAGGGCTAATAGGGCTTCTTTTGCACCCGCAATTTGCGTTTGGACCGCGGAAAGTATTTAAATACCGGTTCGGGAGCTCATGTGCTGCGGAAAAAATGCAGCGCTTGCATGGAAGGAAAAATTATAATGCAAGAAAAAATGCGGCTGCAAGATGCAGAAAAAAATGGATTGTAAAAAAAATGAGTGGGGAAAATCCCGAACAAAAAATGGCGGGATTTTAAACGGAAAAAAGAAAGATGAGATGGATTGGAAATGGAAATAATCAAGATTGCAATGCTGTTTGTGCTTATCGTGTTTATGATGCACGGGATGGCTTAAGCAGGTAGTAATAGAGGTGGATTGGATGAATAAGCTGTTTGGGATTGCCGCGGTGCTTGCGCTTTTTGCTCTTGCCGGAATCGGGATTGCGAAAATAGGGAATGCGAATATTGCGCAAAGCATGGGGCCGGGAGATGCGCTTGATGATTTTGGATGCAGGACAGAGTGGGCTATATTGCACCCGGGCGACCAGTCAGGCCCGATGCATGGCATTTCAATTAGGCTGGCGGATGTAGGGGTTGCGCAGGGTCCGGACAATGACCACCCAGCAATATATGATGTATTGAACCGGCGCGGGACCGTGCTAAGCCAGGTGCAGGTGCTGCCAGGGCATGTGTACAGCGGGTCATACCAAGGGAAGAACTATTACATTTCAACACTGCGGACTGCGCCTGGATTCACGTTCGATGCAAAGTGGTCTGAGCAGCTGTTCACAGTGTGCAGGCAGTAAATTAGGAATAGGAGGAGAAGGTGATTGGAATGGAAAGGAAAATCGGGTTGAGTTTGATGCTTGCGGCAATTATGATGCTCTCAGTGCTTGCGCCTGCCCTAGCTGCAGCGCAGTATAATATCGCAGATATAGCCAATATCGCAGCGGAGTCCACAGGGGTCCAGCTTCCTGTAGGGGTTGCAATAGAGCTGCAGAAAACCCCTGTAATTAAGTATATTTCTACAGAGCAGTCGTACAAATCCCCCGGGCTGACGACCACCATTGCGAAAGTGTATGTGGTTGATGGCAGTTGGAACGCAGTGAATGATGCAAGCGTAACGCTGCAAATTTACATGCCTAAAGGGGAAGCGCTAAGCGGCGCGTATATTGGAAATAGCAATGGGGCCTATTCTTTTGAGATTACAATCCCGGCAGGCTACAAGGGGACTGATGTGAGCGCCACTGCAGCTGCAGTTGCGACAAGGGGCGGCGAATCAAGCGCGCTCAAATCGACCGTGAAAATTTTCGGGAGCACCGGAGTGGAATATGCAACACCGGTTCCGACGCCAGTTTACCCAAAACCAACTCCGAGCCCGCTTCCAGTAGAGCCGGTAAAGCCCTCTCTTATTGTGAGCTATGTGTGGAGCACGAAAACCGATGCGAACAATTATATTTATGCAAAAGTGGTCGACCAGAATGGGAATGCGGCATCCGGCGCGGATGTGACTGCAGTTGTTTATTACGGAGGCCTTGGGACAAAAATCAAGATGGAGCAGGATGGGTCTTACTTCAGAGGGACGCTTCCGCTCCTAAAGGAAGACACGCTTGCGAAAATTACGGTGAGCGCATCCAAATCAGGCTATTCTTCCGGAAGCTACAGCGGGGAAGTGATGCTGTATGGGAAAACCGAGCCTGACCCTGTGCCTGGCAAGCTGTGGATTGTTGATGCTTTTACAGACAAGGAAAAGCTGTATGTTAAGGTAGTGAAGGGAGATGCGAACAATTATGAGGGCAGGGCAAAAGTGAAGCTCTCCCTTGATGACGGCTCAAGGACGCTGTATTCCGGGTACATAAATTACAATTTGTATTCAGGCTATTACGAGCTTCCGACAAGCGGCCTGGTGGATGCTGACACGAAGGCAACAGTACATGCCACTGCGGTGCTTGGGGAAGAGCAGGCGAGCTTTGAAAAAACAGTGCTTATTTACGGCTCAGGAGTGGTTGAGGAGCCAAAAGCCTACATCTCCGCGCTCTGGTCTGATGAGAACGGAGTGCATGCAAAGGCTGTGAAAAGCAACGGGAACCCCGCGACACCGCAGGACGGGTATGCGATAAAGTTATTGATCAGCCCGCCCGCGATTGCATTTGGGACAGGGAGTACTGCAGCGCAAGAGATAGCGAGTTCAGCATCTGCAGCAAGCGGAGGGGCAGCATCTGCAACAAGCAACTCAGATGTTCTGCAGAAGCTCAAAACGTTTGTGGGCAATGTAGTGACCTCGAACGTGCAGGCTGCGCGCAGCACAATTACTGCGGAAAGCCAGCCTCCAAGTGGCCGGCCGACTGAAATAGTTGTGAACACGAACGTGAGGGTTGAGGCTTACATGACTTATGAGCCAGAGAGCGGATACTGGGTGTACACCACAAACGGGCTTGTGAAGGAGGACACGCAGATGGGCGTGGATGCAAGCCTGTACAAGAACGGGCAGTACGTGAACTCCATGTCAAGGGTGCTCACCATATACGGGAGCGAGCAGCCGAACCAGGAGGGGAATGTGTATGACCAGGGCACGTACCAGTGGTGCCCGGAGGGCTCAAGGACGTTTGATGATTTGGAGAGCTGTGATGAATTCGGATATTACCCTGCATCGCATGTTTACCAGTCCGGCGATAACGCAAAGGTGCAGTACGGCGAGCTGGTAAGCGACAATTCGTTTTATTACGGGTTCGCGCAGGCAAATGTGAAGGCCGTGGGGACAGACAGGACTGCGAACTGGCGCGTTCCGTGGATTGAGATAAGCTACAAGAGCATAAACCAGAATTACAAGGCATTCATAGGGCTGGATGGGTACGCATACCTCTCGAAGGCAAAGGGGTACACCTGGCAGGGCGACGAGTTCCTGCTCAAGGGGAAGAACAAGTACAACCCGTACGATTCCAACAAGCTTGAGATATCCCTTAGCAACGAGAACAAGCTTCGCGTGTACGTGAATGAGAAGCTTGAGATTGAGACCACCGATTCCTCGCCGTATGTTTCCGGGAAGGTTGTGTTCAGGGATTACAACGGGCAGGCAGGGGAGTTCTCAGGCATTGCGTTCGGAGGCTCGACTCAGACTGAGCCTGCTTACGAGCTTCGCGTAGTGGATGTGTGGGCGGACGAGCAGACCGCGAGCACGAATTTCATCCGCGCGAAAGTCACAAAGAGGGATGGGGTGCCGCTCACAGAGGCGGATGGGAACGTGGACCTTTATTTGAAAGTGGATGGACTGAAAAGCTGGAATGGGTTTGTCGGGACAAGGCTCCCGATGCACTACGACCAGTCAAGCGGGTACTGGAGGTATTATGCGGGCGGGATGTTTGAGCAGACCACAAAGGCCGAAGCAACCGTGATTGCAACACCTGCAACTGGCGCGAAGCAAGCTAAGCTTACTAAGTACATAACAGTTTACGGGACAGGGGAGGACCCGATACCCCAGCCGCCTTCCACGCACACAATCGGGCTTTACCGGGGCTGGAACATGATTTCCGCACCGGATGACGCTCTGACACTGGAATTGATACAGAAAACCTGCAATGTGAGGAGCAGGCTGTGGTATTACGATGGGCAGCAGTACCAGCAGGCGCCGCAGGTAAAGACAAACCCGGCTAGCACCCCGCTTGTTGCGGGCCAGGGCTACTGGATTAGGGTAGCTGAAAACTGCTTTGTTGAGACAAGCGGGAAAAATTTCCAAGTGGGCGAAGTGAAGCTGCACACTGGGTGGAACCAGATTGGCACACCGAACGAGAATTACCCGTACAGCGAGTTTGATTCAACCTGCACAGTGAAGAGCGGGCCGTGGTGGTATGATGCGCAGTTCGACAAGCAGTACAAAAAGAGCGCGCTTACCGAGTACGGGCTGAGCACCGGGTATGGCTATTGGCTCAAGGTGAGCGAGGACTGCAAGCTGGTGTTCGGGGAAAGCGGGATGCCGCCTGCACCGCCTGAAGAGACGGTGATTACCCCGAGCCCGGCGCCAACTCCTGTTCCGAATTATGATGCGAACAGGAACTGGAGGGGAACGTGCAACCCGAACTACAAGGGGGAATGCACAAACAAGGTGACCATTGTTGAGTTCTCTGATTTCCAGTGCCCCTATTGCGCAAGGGCAAACGACATTCTAAACCCGCTGCTTGAGATGTACCCAAGCGACCTTAGGCTGGTTTATAGGCAGTTCCCGCTCTCTGCGTCGTTCCACCCGAACGCACAGAAGGCTGCGGAAGCAAGCGAGTGCGCCGGCGAGCAGGGGAAATTTTGGCAGATGCATGACATGCTATTTGCGAACCAGGATGCGCTCGGGGTAGCTAATTTGAAGGAATACGCACGTGAGATAGGGATGGATGCACAAAAGTTCGACTCGTGCCTTGATTCTGGCAGGATGGCGAAAGTCATTTCGTTCGACCAGAAAGATGGGGAGAAATTGGGAGTGCAGGGAACCCCGACGTTTTTCATAAACGCGCAGATGGTAGTGGGGGCGGACGCAGATGGGATAAAGAAGGCTGTCGAGAGCGCACTTGGAGGGGGTTTTTCAACTAGCCCTTCCACTGCCTCAAGGCTAGAGACGCTCTACGAGCTGAATAAAGAACAGCACCAATGGAAAGTGGATTATGCGCTAAGCACGAGCGCCGGCTACCCGCAGCACCTGCCTGTCCAGAACCATTACTATTCAGGCAGCAGCTACCCTGCTGACTTGCCTGCGAGGGTTACATACTATGAAGAGAAAACCGGGGGAGAAAAAAAGACGCGCCTTGACATGAGATATGCAACAGGCGAGGAGATTAGGGAATACGACCTTGGAGTCGGGACCATTTACAGGTGCACGAAAAATGGCGGGGAATGGGATTGCAACCCTTCGGGCGCCCCGTTGTCGGTGCAGCTTCCGTACAATGTCCTTGGTTCGCTTTGGCAGGACAGAAACTCGGGAAAGACAAATTATGATGGCACAATGGCCCTTGCTGGCACGACTGCGTCTTGTTTCAAGACATCGGATTTTGAAACACTTTATTGGAATGGCGCGGAATATTCATACGAGAATATCCACGATGATATATTGGGGAAGTTCTGCTATTCGTCCGAGTCCGCCCCGATGTATCTGAAGATGGACTTGGTAGACAGCACTACCCAGACTGTGGAGATGAAGGCTACCGGCTATTCGCTTTCGGTAGACGAGTCCGATTTTGAGCTGCCCGGCTAGGTGATTTGGTAGTGAGTTGAACAAACGCTCATAACTGCTCTTGTGGGCAGTTTATGAAAAAAAAGCTTGCAGGGAGGAAGCAAATTCCGTTGCTGCTCCGAAAAGGGGCTTGAAAAACGGCAACGGCTTCTGCTTGGGCCACCACCCTCTCCCTGCGGCTTTTATACTAATAGTAGGAGAAACGATTGCATGGATTGGAAAATTGGAATTGCAGTATTGATTGCGGCGGTATTGCTCAAGGGCTGCGTGCTTTGCGCGCAAACAGGCCCTGCGCCAGTTCCCCAGGGGAATGGGACTGTGCAGGAACCTGGAAACAATACCCCGGTCGGGGGCATTGGGAATGATATTGGCGATTTGGGGAATTTGGATGATGCGCCGCCCCCTCCGCCGCCTGAGTAGAATATAGGTGAAATTGTGAGATTGAACTTGATTTTGCTTGCAGTGCTGTTCTCGCTTGCACTAACTGGAGCTGCGTTTGCGCAGGCCAATAATAGCACTGAGGAGGAACCGCCGCCTGCGCCCAGCTCGTGTTTTGTAGATTCGGATTGCAACGCAGGGTACGTTTGCGTGGATGATGCGTGCGTTGCGCAAGGGGGAGAGGGGGGAAGCGGAGGGGGAGGACGCGGAAGCGACCCTCAAAACAGGTACGGGAGGGATTGGAACTGGAGCGGCTGGGAATATCCCAATTCTAGCAATGGGAGCGCGCAGCCGCCTGGAGCGCAGCCTAATAATAGCAGTAATGGGCAGGAGGAAAGCCCCCCAAGCCCGCCAAACGAGCCAGGCGGCAATCCGCCAGGCTCTGCCAATGCCGCAGCGGACATCCCTTCGCAGATTGCAAGTGGGATTGGCGATTTCCTTTCCGCAATGATTGGGGATTTGGGCAGGAATCCCATAGTGATAGGGATTGCAGCTGCACTTGCATTGTTTGCTGGGCTGCTTGCATTGATTGGCGCGTATGTATATCTAATTAGGAAGCCTAAGGAATAGCCTTGAAACGCTATTTAAATAGACGGCAATTGGCGAAGGAGAAATTAGGCAGGTTTATATATATTCCCACCGAAAAGTAGCTGGGAAGGTGGTCGTATATGCGTAGAATAAGTAGTCTAGTTTTGTTTGCTGTAATGCTTGGGAGCGTCGTGTATGCGCAAGCGGACCCGGATCCGCCGGCACTTAACCCGGAAGAGGTATATGGCATTCTTGCGAGCTGCGCCACGTGTGCAGAAGCGCCAGTAGAGCTTCCAACCGAAGAGGAAGGCACGGATGTAAGTGATGAGGGGGGCGGAGCAGACCGGTCTGAACCCCTGTTAACAGGGTACTGTGGCAATGGTTATTGCGGCGGTGGCGAGAACTGCGCAAACTGCCCAGCTGACTGCGGAGCGTGCCCACCTATGCCTGATTTGACTGTGAACTTAACCATAAGCGGAACACACAGCCCGTATACTGTTACTGCAGTTGTGAGGAATATTGGTGACGCTGCAGCAGGAGCTTCCACCACCAAAATTAGGTACACTCCCTGGAATCCCGACGACCGCTATTTTCCCACTCCTGCTCTTGCCCCTGGCGAGAATTACACAATAACATTGACTGATGCTTCATGCCATTCAGACGGCAGAACTTTGGAAGCATGGGCGGATATATATAATGATGTTTGGGAGTCTGACGGAAGCAACAACCACAAAACTATTCCCGTCCCAAGGTGCAAGGCCGACCTGGTTGTGAACGTGGAGAGGAGCCCTGGTTTCAGCCCGTATACGGTGACTGCAACTGTGAGCAACATTGGCGATAGGGACGCTCACAATTTCTGGACAGTATTCGTGTACGAGGGATGGCCTGAGGAAAGCAGGTTTAGGTGGAGATACATCCACGAGCTCGAGGACGGGGAAACAAGAACCTACACCTTCGATGATGTTTACTGCATGGAGCACCCTGAGCAATTCATGGCGCACGTGGATGTCGGAGACTATGTCGATGAATATGAGGAGTGTAACAATTACGACGACGTGACAATTTCAATGTGCAAGCCAGATTACATTTCATCTATAACCCAGACATCGGCTCCGGACAAGGTAATGTTCCAGATAGACGGCCGCCTGTATTTCAGCGTGACCACCCACAATCAGGGGGATGGGAGCGGCGGCATTTCAACCACTACTGTAACTGATGAAGGTGCGAACGAGCTTGACACCGAGTCCATTATGCCGCTTGCCCCGGGCCAGGGTGGCACATTCTACACATGGCACACATGCGAACCGGATGAAATGACCACATATTACTCGCACGCAGACGCGCTCAACGTGCTGGATGAGCACGATGAGGGCAACAATGACAACAGCCTTACAATGTGGTGCCCGGGAACGCCGGACTACGTACTTTCGATAGTAAACGTAAACAACTACACTTCCGAGGGGCAAATCAGCTTCTATGTGAACACCTCGAATGTAGGAACCGCGCACTCGGACAGCAGCTCCAAGACGCAGGTGCTGATAAACGCTGGGGCAATCGAGCTTAATGTCCCGGCGCTTGCGAAACACGGTGAAGACTTGCAGTACGTTGCAATAAGCTGCGAGCCGGGAACCGATGTGATACTTGGCGGGAACGCGGACTACTACAATGATATTAGTCCGGAAATAGACGAATACAACAACGGCGCGGCAGAAGTGATTGTCGGATGCCCGGGACCGGATTACGTGGTTTCGATAGCATGCACTGAGCAGTCCGAAAAGAACGGAGATGGACCAGAATGCTTGCAGGAGGACCGCAAGCTGCTTCTCGACATTACGACCACCAACATCGGAAACGCTGCTGCAACGGGTGGTTCGGTCACCAACGTGACACTGAACGGCACCTACGCCACGGAGATTGTGATAAATGACGGGCTGGGAGTCGGAGAACCGTTCACTGCCCCGGTTCAATTGGACTGCGTGCCAGGCCTGTATTACGACATTGGCGCGTATGCGGATGGGCTCATGCAAATAACCGAGCTCAATGAGACCAACAACGATGATTCCATGCTCGGGCTGCTTTGCCCGGGAAAGCCGGACTACGTCCCGACTTTTGAGGTCGTGGACAATGAAACGTCCAGGCAACTTACATTGAGAGTGGTCACCACCAACATGGATGAGGATGCGTGGAATAACTCGATAACAAGGCTCTTGGACGGCGAAACCATCCTCTATGAGCAGAATGTAAGCCCGCTTGGGCCACTGAGCAGCACGGGCTTCGAGTATACCGTATTGAACTGCACCCCGGGCTTTGATGTAGAGCTGAATGCAATTGTGGATGCTGAGAATGCGCTTGATGAGAGCAATGAGCTGAACAACATGGCAAGCGAGTCTTTCATCTGCCCGGGCTCATACACCGCACCGGAGCTTGCGACTGGCTGGAACCTGGTTTCCTGGCCATTGACGCCAAGCGACAACTCAACAGAATGGGTGTTTAGTTTCAGCCCGGATGTGAACCTAGTGTGGTATCTTGAAGGCCAGAACTGGTACTGGTACCAGCCTGGAGTGAACGCCAGCACGCTGCAGGAAACCACGCGCGGCAAGGCGTATTTGGTGAACATGAGCGAGCCAGGAGCGCTGACCATTTACGGGACACAGGAGGTATCGACTACGCTGAACACAACTCCGCCCACTTCGAACCCACCGTTCAGGATACAAATAAATCCTGAATGGAACATGCTTGGGATGTATGCAAATACCTCAACCATGAGCATAAATGACATCTTCGGCAACAAGGACTACGACGCCTTGTACACATTCAATGGGGGCTATAACCCGGCAATCGGTTCCACGATGATTCAGCTTGGAAGCGGCTTTTTCATGTACAGCCCCGAAGCTGCGCAATACAGCCCGAGGACTTGAGGAGAACCAGGAGCGTGATATAGATGGATAAAAAAATATTCGGACTGGCGCTTCTGTTCCTTGCGGCTGCCCTTTTTGCGCAGGTCGGGCCGGAATTGCCGATGGCATTTTACGGAGTTGTGACTGCCACTAGCGGAAGTGCAGTTGGACAGACTTTGACTGCAACCCTTGGGGCATCGAGCGAATCTGCCACTGTAGATGCGAGCAGCAACTACCAGATAACAATTGGCAGGGTGCCAGGTGACACGACCTCTACGAACGTCGAGTTCTCGGTTGGCTCGTGCAGCCTCGCGAACGCCACGTTCGCATCAAGCACAGTTGTCGAGCTTAACCTGACAGTGCCAAGCGAATGCCTGCTTGCAATCTGCGGAGATGCAGCTTGCAACAGGGGAGAGACCTGCTCAAGCTGCGCTGCTGATTGCGGCACATGCCCAGGACCGTCTGGGCCCAGTGGTGGCGGGGGCGGTGGTGGAGGCAGAGGGGGCGGCGGAGCAGGGGGAATCCCAAACCCGCAGAACCCGCCTGTAGAGGTACAGGAGGAGCTTCCGCCAAACACGCTTCCAGTGAACCCTGAGCCAAGCCAAGGGGCTGCGCCCGTTGAGGAAGAGAGCGCTCCAGCGCTTGCAAATGAGGGACCGAAGCCTGCTGCACCTACATCCCTGACCGAGGCAGAAGTACCTGCAGGGACCCCGCAGAGAGGGTTTGGGGACACGCTTGCAGCGATGGTTGGCGACTTTGACAAGAGCCTAATGGTTGCAGGGATTGGGATGATTGGCCTGCTCGGGCTGCTTGCATTGCTTCTGATCGCCCTGTTCTTCCTGTTCGGAAAGAGGAGGAAGAAAAAGGAAGAGAAGAAGTAGCTGCCAGGTTTGTTTTTTCTTCTTTTTCATTTTTTCCAGCCCCTAGTGCACGGGCTGCGCCCCAGCCTGGGGAAAATAGGTTTATTAAATTGAAAGACGAAAGTAAGCCGCTAGAGCAGCTAGCTGCTCCCATAGTCTAGCCCGGTCAAGGACGGAGCCCTCTCACGGCCTTTTTCTTTCTCCGAAAGAAAAACCCCGGGGAAAAAGAAAAACCATTTGGCGAAAAATATCCCTTCAGGTTTTTTCGCCCCGGATTATTGCTAGAGTGAGGCTTTAACACGGGTTCAAATCCCGTTGGGAGCGCTATTTTTTCTTTTCAACTGGTTTCTGCTGCAAGGCTGGCTTTTTCTCGGGCTTTTTCTTCCTTGCAAAGCGATAGAATGCAAGGCCTGCAAATAGCGCAAGCAGGGTGAAAACCGCGGCGAACGATGCTACAGCAGCATCCAGGTAGTCTTTTGGCTTTTGTTCAGGGGGCAACTGAGAGGGAGGAGACTGGTTCTGCCGGGCAGGGATTTGAGAGGAGTTGTTAAGTGCACTTGCGTTTGGCTTCGGTGCGTCGGGTTTGTTTGCAAGCGCCGGCCTGGAAGCCTCGTATGCCCTCATCCGTACCAGCCCGCCTGCAGTGTGCTCAAGCGCCCGGCCCGCAGTATCGCCAAGCGAGTAGAAGTAGGAGGCGTTCCTCCAGGCAAGCTCTGCGCGGGTTTGCAGCGCGGTTATGTTCCTAAGCCCGTATTCTGGCGAGAAGCAGAAGGAGTAGTCCGAGTATAGCATGCTTGATGCTGAGCGGGTTGCGGCGCGGTTGATGTCTTTTAGCGAGGAGAGGTAGGAGAGCGCGCTTTCCCTTGTAGAGTTTGCGCGAAACTGCGCATACGCCGCCTGCTCGCGCTCATATGCCTGATCAAGGTAGAATGTGTTGTTCTCAAACGCCCACACCTCGTTCACGAAATCCCTGCCTATCCCAAGCGCGAACCGGATGCAGAACGAGGTGACGGAGTAGCAGGCTTTTTGGCAGGAATCGTAAGATGCGCATTCAAAATGGTCTGTGCCAAGCAATCTTCGGCATTCCGATTCCCCGGAAGACCGCTTTTGGGACAGGCTTGTGAGGTTTTCATGCACTGAGGAGAACTCATCAGTCGAGTTTGGCGAGAGGCCAAGCGAGAGGTAGAGCGCGTATATGGCGCTTTCAAGCTCGGCCTGGTTAGTGATTGGCTCAAGCATGTGCGATTGGGAGGGGGCAATGATTGCGCGCACCTCCCCCAAGGAAACAATTGCGTGAGCAGAGCTGTTTTTGAATGTGAAATTGAGTATCGTGAAGTTTGCCTTTATCGAAGTGTGGTTCAAAAAATCCGAGTAGTTTCCAGCTTGAGCTGGGGTGCAGTTTGCCTGGGGAGAAGGAATGGTTGCATTTGTGGCGTTGGAGGATGCATTTAGGGGCTGGAGTGGGGCAGTGGCGTTGCCTGTGTAGTTGGACACATTTTGGGCGGGCGGAACAGGGTTGGTGGCGTTGGCCGTGGCGTTTGTTGAATCAGGAATTGTACCGTTGCTCGAGGAAACGTTAATTGGCGCGGGTTGCACCGGAGTGCAGTTTTGGAGCGTGGGCAAGCTGGCGTTGCCATAGATTGGAACGAGCACGTCAGGGATGAAGAAGGGCGCCATGTAATCAATCGAGGAGTTTGAGGCTAATGGCGCTGCTGCGCACAGGAGGATGAAAAAGAAGATTGATGCTTTTTTCATATTCCACCAGCTAAGTGCATTAGGAAAAGAAAAAAAGAAAAAGAGGGGGGTTGCCCCTTACTTCTTTTTGCCCTTCTTGGAGTAGAAGTACCAGATGCCTGCTACCACCAGGATGACAATTACAATGCCGAATATTGATGCGCTCCCTGCAACGAGCTCGCCAATGCCCCACTGTTTCTGCACTTCTGGCTGGGGCGTAGGAGCAGCAGGCGGGGCAGCTGTTGGCTCTTCTGCGCCGGGCTGCTCAGGCTCTGCTGAGGGAGGCTGCACCTCCGGCTCTTCTGCAGGCGGGGTAATTGGCTGCGGCGTGGGCGCTACTGGAGCAAGCCTTGCAGTTGCAGAGGGCAGCCCGAATGCCGCAAACTTAGAGCTTTGCATGTAGCGGTGCACCGTATATGTGAGGGTCCTTGATTCGCCGCCTGAGAAGGTCGGGAATGAGAAGGACACGGTTGCGCCGTCGCGCATTGTATATGCAGGGTCGAATGCCGTTTCATCAACCGAGGCAAATGTGGGCGGTATCCAATCCGAGAGCGATATGTCAGCAAGGTCGCAGCCGCTTCCGCCTATGTTGGTGATTGTAACAGTCACAACCGTCAGGTTTGATGAGCTCGACATTGAGCGGTCAATCTGAACAGGGCAGACCTTTCCTCCTGCGAAGCTTAGGTTAAGCACCCCAGAAGTGCTGGAGGAGGAGGGTGTAGAGCTGCTAGAGCCAGGTGATCCGCCGCCCGAATTGCTGCCGCTTGGGGTAGTGGAACCAGTTGGTGTCTGAGAATATGTTGCAAAGCTCGTCAGGTGCTTTGTCCATACGTACAGGTCAACTCCGTCATCGGACTGGCAGCTTCCGCCTGCTGCAAGCGCGTCGCCCGCTGACTGTGTGTTTAGGCAGGCAGTGGTTATTGCGGTGAACGTGCCGCCTTGATAATAGCCCACGCGCTTGCCAGTCTGGCCTGTGAACTTGATCTGTGCCGCATGGTCAAGCGTGAGGGAATTGCCGCCAGCGCCCGTCTCGATTACCGCATTGACCACTGGAGCGTTGAATCCTGATGCGGTCGGTATTGTGACGCTTCCGTTGCCCATCAGGGTAGGCAGATTGAGCAAGCCGTTCCAGCTGCTGCCTGCAGTTATGACAGTCCCGGGGTACAGCTGCAGCGTGTAGCTCGCCCCCCTTGCGAGAAGCATCGCATTGGGTATCGTGACAGTGTCTGTCCCCATCATCATGGAGAAGTTGAGCGATATGTTTGTGGTCGACGTAACAGATGGGTCGATTGTCACGTTCTGGATTGGCGAGCCAACTGGAACAACCACCTGAGTGACGCTGCCAGTCACGTTCTCTGTTGCGTTGTTGGCATAGACCTGTGTGTCGCTCAATGAGCCGTTAGTGGTGACATTGAGGACCAGGGTCAGGTTGCTTGCTGCGCTGAAGTTCTGCGTTGCAGCCCCGCCCGCGAACCTGAGTATGAACGTGTACGTCCCTGCAGCTGAGAAGGTGGTGGTGTTCTGCACAAATAGCGAAGTTCCGCTAGTGTTGCCTATTGCAGTGCCGTTCATGAACAGGGTTATGTTTGCATCACGGTCCGCATAGCCTTTGGTCGCATTTACGGTCACAGTAGTGCCGTTAACCACCGTCTTGTTGGCCTCGTTGCCATCGATGTACAGGTGCAGCGGCATCGTGTCCTTGTTGATTGTGAGCGCCTGGGTATATACCCCGCTCGAATAGTTCTGCGCAGTGGTCGTGTTGACAGTCAGCGTGTAGGAGCCTACTGAAAAATTCACATATGTGCGGGAAAGCGGGTTTGGCAAGTTGACAGCCATTGTGTCTATCCAGAGCTTGCAGTTCGTATCGTTCCCGCCGTTGGCAGAGGTTGGGCATGAGCCTGTGATGGTTGCGCTCTGCAGGTAGGTTATGTTGAATGTGGCAGTGCTGGTGATGTTCAGGCTCGGGGCCGCACGCGCATAGTTGAACCATGCGGCAGTTGTGCTGTTCCGGTTGCCTGCAGTGTCGTTCGCATAGAATATGTACCTGTGCCAGCCGGCCACAGGGTCTGTGAAGTTGAAGTAGTATACGCCTCCTGCGCTCGAGGAGTTTGAAGTATAATTTGTACTGTTGAACTCGAGCCATGCAGCATTTACTGAGGCGCCGCCAGTGTCAGCCCAAGTGATGTTTATCGAGAACACCTGACCGTAAGAGTAGTTCGAGCCGTTTGTTGGGCTTATGCTCGGGGCGCTGTAGGAGGGCGCAACCACGTCAAGGGTGAAAGTCTGGGTTGCGGAGGTGTTCGAGTTGTTCACGTCGTCTGCGCAGGTCACTGACCAGTTGAACGCGCCTGCAGACATGTTTGAGGTAAGAGTCATGTTCATGAGTGAATTGTTTGTAGCTGGGATGTTGGATTGGTTGATTGCGTCGTTGAGGGTGAGGTTGCAGGTCATGTTGTGGCGCAATTGGTCAATCGGAGTCCACCTGAAAGTGTAGTTCGTGTTGTTGATGTAGCCGCCGTTTAGGGGCAGGTTGAGGGTTATTGCAGGCCCGGCAGTATCAAGCGTGAATGAGCGCACCGAAGAAAGGGAATTGCTGCTGGAATCGGTTGCGGTGGCGGTTATGGTGTAAACGCCGTTTGCGAGGCCGGCCACCGTGACTTGGCAGTTGGCGCGCTCGACATCCAGTTCAACACAGTTTGCAGTGTTGGAAGTCACAGTGCCAGTGGAATTGTCAAAGTTTGTGTAATTGACTGTTGTGCCCCAAAGAGTCACGTTTATTGATACGAAAACTATTCGGCTGCCAGTGCCGTTTGCAGTCAGGTTGATTGTCATGCTTGTGGCGCTGGTGTTATAGAGCGATACGGAGGGCTGGTTGTAAGTTATAGTCGGCGAATCGTTCAGGAGGAAATTATAGATGCCGCTGGTACCGTTCAAAGTCGCGTTGGTTTCGTTTATGCATGAAACGTACCAGGGGAGGGTGCCGTTCTGGCTTACAGTATATTGCAGCGCAGTATTGGTCTTGTTCAGGGTGGTTTCATTATAGCCTATGGCCGAGCCATTTAGGTACAGGGTGCAGTTGGTCGTGGCGGCAGTCGGGCTGGTATAGTTGAACGTGAATGTCTGCGCCCTCGTATAAGTGGAGGTGTCGTTTGAGGGCGAAACGAGATTCACGGTCACGTCGGCAGCAGAGGCGGCTCCTGCCAGGAATACAACTGCAAGGAGCAAACTAACCGTTAATATTTTAGCTGAATTCATTTCGACCACCCCACTAGCATGAAGAGCATGCGGAACAAACGGAAATAACATTTTAAAACCTATCTCTAGTCATACGCCGCCAAGCCCGCCGCTCTTTTTCTTCCTGAAGAACAGGTAGATTGCAACTATGAGAAGCAAGAGACCTAGCACACCTGCAACTGCGGATGCCCCGCCCAGCACAAGCACCTCCGGGGTAATTGGAAGCGAGCCTAGCAGGCTGGATGATTCGTTTGAGGGGAATTCATTGCCCTCCCCGACCTGCAGTATCTCAAGCGATCCGTTCACAAGACCATTTTCGGACTCGTTTGCAAGGGTTTGGTTTTCCTCAATGGTTTGGTTTGCAGTTTGGTTTTGCGTTTGGTTTGAGGACTGGTTCTGCTGAGGCTGCTGGGCAATCGCAAGCCTGGCCTGGAGAGTATAGGTCGTGAATGCGGAAAGCGCGCTTGCTGGCACGAACGAGTTTATGGAATAGGCAACCTGCTTTGCCTGGCCAGGCAATAGGGAGGTTAGGTTGAATGAGGCCTGCTGCCCGCTGCGCGAAGTGGGAGATGGTTCGAATGAAACGCTTCCTGCATCACCGAACGCTGCAGGTATCGTATCGGTGAATATGAAATTCGTCAGGTTGCACTGCACGCCTCCGTTGTTTGTGAGCGTGGTGGTGACAACCGAGAGAGTGGATGAGCCCGAGAGGACGCGGCGCACAAGCACCGAGCACTGCGTTCCGCCTGCGCTCACATCCACAGTGCGCGAGGTGTTAGCACTCGAGGTCTGGGGCCCGGTAGTGCCTTCGGTTATGTCTATTGTTATTGATTGGGAAACGGAATTTGAGTTTCCTGCGGAATCGTAGGCGGAAATGTTCAGGGTGTAGTCCCCTTCAGCAAGGCCAGTGAAATTGAACGTCCGCGAGGGGCCTGAGCCAGTCTCGTGGTCGATTTCGTAGCCGTCCTCATCGTAGAGCCATATCCTGATTTGGTAAAGGTTGGAATCGTTCGCGGTCGCATTCACCCATATGTAGGTCCGGTTTGTTGGGGAGTTCTCAGTGTATGTGAGCGAGGGGGCTATGCGGTCAATTCGAAGAATGCTGGAGTTCGAGTAGCCCTGCGAGCCTTCAGTGCATGTGACGTTCCAGCGCAAGCTTGTTTCAGAAGGAAGCCAGGATAGGCTTATGTTCTGGAATGAGGTGGTGGCGTTCGGCTGCACAGAGGAATTGGTTGCGTTTTGGCTCCCGTTAAGGAAAAGGGAGCAGGAAACAGGCGAGGTTGAGTTCGAAACAAAGGTGAAGGAGAAGTTTGCATGCAGAGAATTGTGCCAGCTGTTGTTCTGGGGCGAGGAAAGGGCCACTGCGATTGTCGCATTCTGCTGCGCCGGAGGGGGGCCGGATATTGTGTGCTGCACAGTTTGCGAAGCGGAATTCAGGTTGCCAGTCCCGTTCCCGTCATGGCATGTGACCGTGAAATTGTTCTGCCCAGCTGGAAGCGCTGAGGAGTTTATGCCCCCGAATATTGCCTGGGTTGAATTTTGAACAGATGAGTTTGATTGGGACGCGGATGATGCGCCGTTTATGTAAAGCGAGCAAGAGAGAACTTGGGAAAGGGCATCGGTTGCGGAGAATGAAACATCAATCAGCGAATTTGTTTCGTTTGCCTGCAAATTCGAAATTGCGGGCGGGGTGCGGTCCACGAGCAGGGTGCGGCTTGCTGCGGCAGTCTCATAGCTAGTTCCGTTTGTGCAGTTCACGTTCCAAACCCGGAATCCCTCGGCTATTTCGCCGCTTGGGGTTATTGAGCCTTCGGTTGCGTTCTGCCCGTTTGCGCTTCCATCTATTTCAAGTGTGCATGAGGTGATGTTCCCAAGCCCGGAATCCGAATAGGAATAGGTGAACTGTATCTGCGAGTAGGTCTGGTTGTTCCAAGAGGCATCGGCCGGAGAGGAGAGGGTTACCGTAGCGCTTGCGGCAGTTGCAAGAAGCAGCATCAGTATTGCGATTCTGTTTTCCGCGTTCATTTTGCCCACCTCTTATTTGAGAAATATTTTTTTGCTGCCAGGCAAAGCTCCGCCTCGCATGCGCCAAGCGAAATCGGGGTGATGGTTATGTTCTGCTTTGAGAGAAGCTGCGAAACATCGCGGTCATGGCGCTCCGGTTTGAGCTGCGAGCCAGCCATCCAGTAGTAGGGGCTGCCGTCCGGGTCGATGCGCTTTTCCACCCGCACATCAAAAACGTGCGATTGCGGCTCGCAGACCGCTATTTTAGCCCGCGATAGGTCGCGTGGGAAGTTTATCGAGAGAATGTCACAGCCAGGGGGGAGCCCGTGTTTTTGCGCGTTGGAGATGAAGTATTTGCACAGCGGTAGCAGCTTTGAGCGTGGCTGCCAGTTCTTTGGGTCGTCCCAGTTGCAATCGAAGCAGCACCGCTGCGAGGAGAATGCGATTGCAGGGACGCCGTTTAGCGCGGACTCGATGCAGGCGCCTATTGTGCCAGAAGAATAGAGCGAGTGCAGCGAGAGGTTGTATCCCGAGTTTATCCCTGCGACAGTGAGTGAGGGGCACTTTGGGAAAAGCGGCCTGTAGTGGAGCGCGAATGAAATTGCATCCGCAGGGGTCCCGGAAATTTCGTATATTGGGAATTTGCCAAGGCTGGATTTCTGCACGCGAAGCGCCTTGTGGAAAGTCATTGATTTGCCGACCGCGCTCTGCTGGCGGGCGGGGATTATTGAGCACACTTGCGAAAGCGAGCTTGCTGCGGAAAGGAGTATTTCAAGCCCCGGGGAAACTCCATCATCGTTGGTCACAAGTATCATTATGGCGTCACCCTTGTCCGGTCGCGCGGGAACATGGCGACCTCGCGTATGTTCTGCAGGTTGCATATTTTCATCGTGAAGCGCTCAAGCCCGATGGACCAGCCTGCGTGCGGGGGGGCGCCAACCCGAAATGCGTTCACATAGAACGAGAATGAGTCCGGATCAAGGCCGCGGGATTTTAGCTGCGCAACAAGGAGGTCTGGAAGGTGGATACGCTGCGCTCCCGAGGAAATTTCCGTGCCGCGGTACATGAGGTCGTAAGCGTTGCAGATTTCCGGGTTTTTCTCGTTTGGCATGGAGTAGAATGCGCGCACCTTTGTGGGCCATTCATGTATTATATATAGCTCCTCGTTTAGCAGCTTGTTTATCTCCTCCTCTGTTTCGCGCGAGAAATCCTCGCCCCACTCGAATTTCACCCCATTCTTGTTCAGAAGGTCAACTATGCTCCCGTATGTGTGGCGCGGAATATTGCTTGGGACCCTAAGCTCGGTTTCAAGCGTTGCAAGGTCCTCTGGGTGCGATTCCCTAACGCGCATAAGTGTGTGGAGCGCAACTTGCGAGAGCACTTCCATCGCATCCTCATGGTCCGCAAACCCCATCTCAATATCCATCTGGAGCACTTCGTTCAGGTGCGATTTGGTGTTGTGCTTCTCAGCGCGGAAAGCGGGGGTGGTCATGAATACCTTGTCCATTCCCCCTATTACCGCAAGCTGCTTGTAGAGCTGCGGGGACTGCGCAAGGAACGCAGAGCGCTCGAAATACTGAACTGGGAAAAGGTTCGTCCCCCCCTCGGTAGCCGCTGCCACTATGCAGGTCGGGACCATCTCCTGGAACCCAAGAGCGATCACTTTTTCGCGGAATGCCGCAGCCACCGTGTGCTTGATCCTGAAAATCGCCTGCGTCTCCTTCCTGCGCAGGTCAACGTAGCGGTGGTCAAGCCGCACATCAAGGTCCGCAGGGACTTTTCCAGTAACTTCGAATGGGACTTTTACTGTAACTTCCCCAAGCACCTTTATTTCTGAGGGGGAAAGCTCAAGCCCTCCCGGCGCAATTTTATTCTCCTTTACAGTGCCTTGGACCTGCACCACCGTTTCCTTTACCTGCACCATCGCATCAAGAACAGCATCCAGGGTGGTTCCCGTCTTCCCGGTCACCTGCAAAATGCCGGTGCGGTCGCGAAGCAGGAGGAATTTGAGCTTGCCTATGTCGCGTATTTCATGAACCCAGCCAGCAAGCGTCACTTCCTGCCCTACCGCGTGCTTTGCATCCGCCACATAGTGTGTTCTCATCATGGCATCACATCAAGGTTATTCGAATGAAATCTGCACCTGCGCCCCCATTATTGAGTTTAATACCTTTTCCAGCGAAGGTATATCAATTGGAAGGACGCGCTGGTCGGACTTTAGCACGCGGATGCGGTAGTGCTGCCCGCTTGCCGAATAGATGGTGTTTACCCCGAGCAATTTTGCTGGGGTGATGATGTCCCCGATGGTTTTTTTCACGTCGCCTGAGTGCTGCGCTATCCGCACGCGCTTCCCAAGTGCGGAGGAGAGCTGGGAAACAACTTTGCCCTGCCTTCCGATGAGTATGCCCACTTCGCCCTTTGTAAGTATGAGCACCACCTTGCCCAAATCGATTGCGCGCGTGAAGCTTGCAAGCGACAGGTTGTGCTCCTCGTTTATTTTGTAGAGAAGCTCGGACACCTGGACGTCAAGCTCGGTTATTTCGCCCGTGCGCAGTTTTGCACGGCAGCCTGAGCAGAGCTCCTCGGATTTCGCGCAGATGCCGCATATCGGGGTTTCCATATAGAATCGCACCTGCCGCTTGCCGCTACCTTGCAAGGATGATTTCAATCGCTGAGACCTTGACCATTTTCCCGTCCTCGGACTGGAGGTCTTCAGTCTTGATTGCTATGCCCTTGACTTTTGCGCCGGGGACAAAGCGGTTGCGCACTATCTCCGCAACATCAACAGCGCGCGAAATTGCCTTTCCCCTTGCTTTGATTGAAACTTCGGCAGAGCCGCGGTTGAACTGGGTTACTGCCGCAAGCACATAGCCCATCACATCCTTCTTGCCTATGTAAATAGAATTGTCGTCAGGGTGGTGATGGCGCTCGTGCGCCTCCTCTTCGTGGATTTCCGAAACAGCCTGGTGCTCCTCCATGCAAAACACCTCCCTTCCATGATTGGCTAATGCCGGTTGCTGCGGTATTCCTCCACCAGCGTCCCCAAGTCAAGTTTATTCTCGGACAAGCTATTTAAACCAGCCTTGGAATCTGCATTTGGATTGGCTTTTTGCGCACCCTTTTCCTGCCCGCCGCTTCCCCTTTCCGCGCCTTGCCCATGCCCTTTTCCCTTTTGCTTATGCCCTCTTGAGCCAGTGATTTTTGCAATCAAATCCCGCAGCCGCTCGTTTTCGAACCGGAGCTTGCGAACTTCCGAATCCCGCCTCAGCCGCTCGCTCACGCCGTTCTCAAGCAAACGCAGCTGGTTGCGCAAAGAGGAGAGCTGGTTGGTTGCAAAATCCAAGGCTTTTTTCAGGTTGGAATTCTCGTGCGACAGCCGCGAGATGTCAAGGAGGGATTTTTGCAATTGGGATTCGAGCTGAGAGAATGAAAGCTTTTGCTGGAATATTTTTTGCATTGGCTTTTCTTCCAGCCCGGTTGCTGTTTTCTGCGAAAGCGATATTATCGCCCTGCGCAAGGTGAAGCCGTTTAGCACCATGTGCGAGAGCGCTTCGCGCTCCTCTTTTGAGAAATCGGAGAGAAGCTCAATCTGCCGCAAGCGGTTCTGGTGCTCGCGGTATGCGTATACTGCCGCGGTGAGCGCATCCCGCTCGTGCGCGGAGGAGGAAGAGAGGGAATAGATTTGCGCAACCTGCCTTTTTTCCTCTTCCCGTATCGAGCGCTGGGGGGAATAGACCCTTGCGTTGAAAGAGGCTGCGATTTTTTGCACAGAATCCGGAATCGGGCTCACATCGCAGGCAATAAGCGAGGGAGTGCCCATTTGCTCGATTGCGGAAATTGCTTCTGAAATGCCGCCGTTCTGTATGCTTGCTGTGCTTACTTTTCTGCCAGTAAAATCCACTGCAGCTATCCCTATGGTATTGCCAGGGTCGATGCCAAAAATGAGATAGGGCAAATTAACCCTCCAGCTTCCTATGAACTAGATTCTGCTTTAGCTGCACGTGTGTTTTGCGCTCCACATTCTCTTCCACCACAACGCCCGCGGACACCCAGCACCCGTCACCTATAATCCTGCCCGGCATTACAGAGGAGAGCACGCCCATTTTGGTGTTAGCGCCAATGATTGCGCCAAGCTTGTTGCGCTTTGTATCTATCACAACATCATTCACTTTTGCCTTTATGCTGCCTGAATCGAACCGGAAGTTGGCGATTTGGGTTGCTGCCCCGAAATTGCAGTTCTCGCCTATAATCGAATCGCCTATGTACGTGAGGTGCTTTGCGTTCACTGAATCGAAAATTATGCTGTTTTTTAGCGTAGTGGAATCCCCGATTCCGCAATCATCGCCAATTGAGGTAGTGCCGCGTATGTATGCATGCGGGCCTATGTACGTGTTTTTCCCAACATACACAGTCCCCTCTATATAGCTGTCATGGATTATCGCCCCTTTCTCAAGAATCAATTTCCCCTTTATTGTGGAATTCTCAATAGTCCCTTCGCGCTTTTCTGGCATTTTCGAAAGTAAGAACTCGTTTGCGGAAAAAAGCTGCCATGGCATGCCCATGTCAAGCCAGTATTCGGAAATCTCAACTGCGGTTGCGCCTTTGAGCAAATCGATTATTTCGTACTCGCCCCGCGAAGACGGCTTGATTTTCTTAATCTTTTCAAAAATTGATTGCTCGAATGTGTATAGGGAGCAGTTTGCAAGCGCGCTTTTTGGGTGCTTTGCTTTCTCCTCAAAAGAGGCGATTTTCCCGTTTTGCACAATTGCAGTCCCGTATTCGCTTGGGTCGTCAACCGATTTTAGGCAGGCGGACACCTCACCAGAGTGGGAGTATGCGAGTTTTTTAAGGGCGGATGCCTCGGTTATGATATCCCCGGCAACCCCGAAAAATGCGCCTGAAACGTGCTTTTCCGCTTCCCCGAATGCGGCTGCGGTCCCGTATTTCGCCCCCTGTTCAATGAAATTTAGCTTAAGCCCGGAAATCGGGTTTTTCCCGAAATATTCGGTTATTGTTTCCTTTTTGTACTTTACTACAACGTGCGCTGTTTTCACTCCTGCTGATGCAAGGTTCTCAAGCACATGCGCAAGTATCGGCTTTCCCGCAAGCTCAATCATGCATTTGGGCCGGGTGTAGGTAAGCGGGCGGAGGCGTTTGCCCTCACCTGCAGCAAGCACGACTGCCTCTGAAATTGCCATGCATAAATATCGGAAATGGGGGTTAAAAAGGGCTGCCTTAATGGGCGGTGAAAAATAGTAATGTATATTAGACTTGCGCTCGAATTCCACCCCATGGACATAAGAAAAGTGCTCATTTATACAGTCGTGTTCGTGATTGCGTCCCAAATAATCCATATGTTCTCCGCTTTCCTGACCATGGACTATTACAAGGACCCGAGCTACTTTGCGGTCTGGAGCAAAATAATGATGCCGGGGGAGGGCGCGCCGCCCATGGAGTTCTATATTTACTCGGTCGCATTTTCAATCGTGACCGGGCTGATTTACGGGCTGGCGTACGTGGTGATGCAGCGCTCGCTTCCTGGAAAGGGCGTTTCAAAGGGCCTGTTTTTCGGGATGCTGCTCTTCCTCATTAACGGAATCCAAATGGCGGGCATGTTTATGCTAGTAAACCTGCCGCCAGGATTGCTTGCAATTTGGTCCCTGATTGATGGGCTCGCGCTTTTCATGATTGCAGGCGCTGCGGCACCCTATTTCCTGGACTAGAAAGGGTTAATAGAAAGCTTCTTCATACTCCTAGCAGTGATGATAAAGGTGATCACTGAGCTTTCCGAAAGGATTGCTGTGACGAGCGACGGACGGTCTGATGGATATTCATTAGCCTGACCACCTTTGGGGGGTCAGGCAATCACCTAACCTGTCGTATTTTGATTAGTCAATTGACTAGGTGCTATTTTCCGAGGTAAAACAACGGTTCATTTCCGCGAAAATCGTCCGTGGTTTCCGCGGAAATTTTTTTGACAGGCGTGGAGTGATGACAGACTACCAGTCACACTAGAATTCGTCAATCAGAGCAGCAAGCTATAAATAGACCTTCAAGCAGACAGCCAGACCTCGCTCAAACGGAATCAACCTGAGCGCGAGCAAGGTGAGAAAATGAGGATTTTGGACGGGAGAACGCCTCAGCGGTTCTTTGAAAACAAGCGGAATTGGATAGGTGCAGGAAAGGCCAATAGGGAGTTATTGAAAGAGTTTGATAGCGAAAAAGCCGCCCAGGGCGCGTCAGAAGGCACCCGTTACATGTACCTATTCTGCCTAGTTAAGGTGGCAAAACACTTCAATGGAAGGGCGTTTAAGGCCCTTGGGAAGCGGGAAATAGTCGAGTTCTTGGGAAAGTGGAAGGATTACAAAAGCCCGAGCCTGAAGGTCTCGATCAAGGCCTTCTACAAATGGATTAACGGTGGAACCTATCCAGAGTCGGTTTCGTGGGTAAAATCGCATGGTTTTGAGAGAAGGAAGCTGCCCGAAGACATCCTAAGCCAGGAGGAAATCAAAAAGCTGGCCGATTCGTGCCTAAACCCGCGGGATCGGGCTCTCATTTTGCTATTATACGAGAGTGGGGCACGTGCCGGGGAGATCATAGGCATTAACCTAAGGGACGTCAAATTTGACGAATATGGAGCCGTCATTATGCTAAATGGCAAGACAGGGATGAGGCGCGTTCGGGTTATCGATTGCGTCCCGGACATAAAAGTTTGGCTAAATAATCACCCTAGGGCGAAGGATCAGAAAGCGCCCCTATTCATAGAATTGCGGGGGAAATTCAATAATCTGGGCAACCATGCGACGCTTGCCAATATACTGAAGGCCGCCAAGCGAAGAAGCGGCCTAACAAAGAGAATCTATCCGCATCTTTTCAGGCATTCGAGAGCCACCCACCTAGCGCAGGACTTCACAGAACAGGAACTCAAGATTATCTTTGGCTGGAGCGGCGGATCAAAGATGCCTGCCACTTATGTCCACCTTTCGGGAGCTGACCTTGATAGGAAAATGCTCCAAAAACGCGGGATAATCAGCGAGCTTGGCAAAAAACAGAAAGAGGAGCTTAAGCCGATAATTTGCAAGAATTGCAATTGCGAGAATTCGGCAACTGCCCGGTTTTGTAGCCAGTGCGGGATTGCGTTTTACATAAAGGATGCTATCGATAAAGATACGGAGAAGAAAGACGCCATAAAGCTCCTTGATTCAATACTGAAAGATGACGATCTGAAAGGGATACTGATGAAGAAAGTTATGGAGAAACAGGCTTAGGAATTAGTGCTCATTTCCTAGGAAAAACTGATGAATTTCCGGGGAAATGAGGTGTCAACCCAGAGTTATATAGCGCCTCAACCGCTAACAGAGCTGGTGGAAGGATGGCTTCGATGGCAATTTTGGAACGTCTGTTTTTCGCTATCTCAAAGGGGCCAATAACGTTCAATAAATTGTGCAGGGCGTCGAAAGTCCACCCGCGAACGGTACGGGAATACCTCAAATTTATCGAGTATATACAGGCGCAGGAAAAAATATCAATTCAGCGGGAAGGATTTAAGGTTGTGATAAAGAATATATAGATAACAATTTTTTGATAGATTTATAACTTATATACTGGAAAAAGCTTCATGGATGAACTTCCAAAACATCTAGAGGAGCTGAAAAAGATACAGGAAGAATTTCGTGAAAAATATGGATGCCCCGATATCCTTTCAAGTAGCAAATTTTTTGAAGTAATAATTGCAACCGCCTTAAACCACGATATGATTGGAGGGTTTTCAGGACACAGAGATGCACGAGATTCAAACGGAAACGAATACGAGTATAAACACTATAAGGAATCTAGTTCAAATCATTCATGGACATTTAACGATTTTTCTGACAACACAATCGA
>JAGVHI010000024.1 GCA_020056635.1 archaeon
CCAAAGCGCACGAACTGGAGCCTATGTATCCCGACTATATAGAAATAGAGCAGATGATTGCAAACGAAACAAAAAAGAACTGAAAATGCGGCTGCCGGGATTTGAACCCGGGCCTCGAGCTTTTTCCGACGACCGGGGTTCTTTCTTTGAACCCCGGGGCCTTTCTTTCTTCCAAGAAAGAAAGGGGCCGTGGGAAGCTCAGATCCTACCAGGCTAGACTACAGCCGCAAAAACAGCAATTGGTTATGTGCAAGACAAATTCTAATACCTTACTACTATCTTGTCCCCGATGCTCACAATCGTGTCGAGCCCTACCGGGAACTTCTGCCCCAGAGGGGACTGGATGAACATGAGCACGTTCTTGCGGTCAACGCCTACGATTTTGCCAACGTATGCCCCGGCCTCGGAGAGCACTTCCTTGTTCTCGATCTTCATGCGGGAAACCACGTCGATTTTCACACCGCGCATGAGAGAGATTGAAACGAACGCGATTAGCACGCTTACGCATATTACGAGCAGGAAATCGCCAAACGAAACGTAGGGGGGCGCGAGGTTGAGCACCCAATCTGTAGCAACTGTGAACACGAGCCAGAGCAGGATAATGCTGATTGCGTACAGGCCGAACTTCGGGATTTCGTACTTCTTCTTCTCATTCATCAGGTCCATCACCCTTCCGACAACTATTATGAGGATTGAGAGGGTCGGAAGGAGCAGGAAGCTTTGCAGCGTTTTTGCCACAAGCTTAGCCCCGGAGAGCTGGTCTGCTGCGGCCTTGATGTATGCCTCGTACCCCATCCAAATCGAAATCATCAGCAGGGCAAACGCCATCAGGTAGAATATCAGGCTGAACTTCTCGACCGAGAACTCGAAATTGGAAAGGAAGCGGGAAACCGCATCCTCAATCCCGAATCCCTTTGCAATCAGGTAGAGCCCAACAGTGAATGCTACAGGCTGCCAGCCAAGGTTAAGGTAGCTTGAGATTGCAAACATAAGTATGAGTATGGCAGGGACGCCGAAAATGATGCGGGCGTAGTACGGGTCCTTGAGCTTCTCGAGCACCACGAAATAGGTCTTCTCAAGCTCCTTTGCCTGCTTCATCACGGTGATTTTCACGGAATCTATCTTGAGGCGCGAGCGGATTATCGGGATTATCTCCTCATCAGATGCGCCGTCGGAAACAAATATGCAGGATTCGGCAGGGAACTGCGCAAGCACGCGCTCAAGCTGCTCGGATATCTCCTTGTCGGCCGCGAAACCGAGCTGCACAGAGCCTGTAAGCGTTGCAATCTCGACCTTGTAGTCCTTGGAGAGCTCGTCGTAAATTTTGATTGCCTGGAGCATGCTGTTCGTGTCCGTCTCCTCAGGGTCCGCAAGCCCGAGCTTCATCGCGGCCTGCAGGTTTGCTTCCCTGCCTATTATCGGGCCTGTGATTTTGACCTTCTCGAACAGGTCGTTGTCCCGGTCGATGCAGAGCACGAGCTTGGTCTTCTTTATCGTCATGGGGAGGATTGGGAAATTTGCGGTTATTAAAGGTTGCCTGTTTGGCAGGGAATGAGGCGTGATTGCATTTTTCGAAAAGAAAAGAGGGAAGGATGATAAAACGTGTTTTAAACTGAACTATACAATAAACCACATCAGGTGGTTCTAAATGAAATTAGTTCATCCATTCTTAGTGCACCCTATGCAGCTCACTAGGCTGCAGGCGCTCCAGATGATGCAGGAGCCAGGGGTTGCGCTTCCTTCGCTGCGCAGGTTCCTGGGGATGAGAAAGGAGCTGTTCGAAGTGAACCAGGGGGAGAGACAATCCGGGCTTAGGAACCCGCTCAGAGAGGGCATAATAACCGCAACAGTAGTGATTGCAACCGGCGGGAGGAAGGTGCCTGCAGGGGAGTTTGAGGCAAGGGGCCCGGAAGGGGACAGCTGGGCTGTGGTGAACTTGCCGCATGGAATCAGGGATGATGAGATTGTGACGATTAACCTGTTCGCGCAAAATGAGGAGGGGCAGGTGCTGTTTGATGCAGGCGGCAATCCAAAAAGGCAGTGCAGTGTGCTTATGGATGATAAGACTGTGATTTTCGAGCCTGCTGATGAGAGGGCTGTGCAGATACAGCATGCGGTTTGGGGCTGGGGAAGGCATTTCCACGAGGTTTCCGGGCTGCCGCGGGAACAGGCGCGCAAGCTGACTGGCGAGTCCGTGTTTGTCGAGGTTGACCATGACCCGAATAAGCCGTTCATCGGGCTTGCGCTCATAAAAGAGCCAAACAGCCACCATTTCAGCACCGGGCAGGCGCACGGGCATGAGCTTGTGGTGATTGCGCACTATGCTGCACAGAGGCATGGGGATGGGAAGTACAAGCCCAGGGCCGTCCTTTTCGAGCCCAGAGGGTAGCAATTATAAAGATTGGCGGAGCCTAGTTACTCTCTAATTACTAGGGATATTTATGAGCAAGAAAGACGTTATTCCAGGCTCCGCAGTCGGCACCGAGGAGGAGTACGTGTCCGGAAGCGGAACGTACGTGGAGGATGCGAACATATACTCCACTGTTTCGGGAATGCTGCACGAGGACCAGAGGACGCTTTCGGTGAACCAGCGCGTGCTGCTCCAGCCCATACATGCGGGCGTGACAGTGCTTGGCAGGGTTGAAAATATAGTCGAGCCGATTGCGCTTGTGAGCATAATGGCGCTCCCGACCGATAAAGTAAGATATACGGAGATGCCGGATTATTGCGTGCTGCACGCATCAAGGGTGAAGGAAGGGTTCGTGAAGAACATACGCGGCGAGTTTAGGATTGGGGACATCATAAAGGCGAAAGTGATTGGCATCAAGAGCGGTGAGATCAGCCTTTCAACAGAGGGGCCGGAGCTCGGGGTTGTGAAGGGGTTCTGCGCAAAGTGCCGCAGCGTGCTCGAGCTTGCTGGCGGAACGCTTAAATGCAATGCATGCGGGAACAGCGAGAACAGGAAAGTGTCGCGCGATTATCGGAAATTGGAGTTATAAGGGGGGAGAGCAATGAAAGTCGAAATCAAGTCCGAAGGGAGCAATTATGTCGAGATTACCATGAGGGGCGAGGATATCAGCCTGCCTAATGCGATTAGGGAAATCCTGCTAAACGAGCCGGGAATAGAGTTCGTATCGTGCACGCAGGACCACCCGCAAATCGGCGCGCCAAAGCTCGTAGTGAGGACCAAGGGAAAGCCCGCGCTCGGGATGGTAAAGGACGCGGTAAAAAAACTCAAGAAAGAAGTGGCTGAATTCAAGTCCGAGCTTAAGGAGCACAAGGCGAAGAAAAAGGGTTGAGGGGCGGCGTGATGGCCAGTTTTTTGAGGGAGGTCAGCACGGCCGGAGGCAAACGCGTGAAAGAGGCTTCTTTGAAAAAGATTGCCGGGTTTGCTGTTCCGCCCCAGGTGTGGCTCGCTGCCGAAATCCTGTTTTTGCTTTTCATCGCATGGCAGCTTTGGGACTTTGAGCTGTTCCTGCTTGTGATGGTCCCGGGCAAGCTTATCTTGGCGCTTATTTTATTGCTTCGGGGCGTGGAGCATTTTGTGAAGGAGGGGAAAGCCGAACCGGGCCCGCAGCTTAAGAGAATTCTGGAGGTGCTCTCAAGCAGCAAGCTGCTCTATGCGATTTTGGTTCTGGCGTTTGCAGGCTATCTTCTGAGCAAGAGCGTGGTGTTTGGGTACCTGGTTGCGCTTGCAATCCTGCTCCTAGTGGCAGAAGAGATTGTGAGGGGGGTTGCGGAAGGAGGGCTGAAATCCGAATTGCGCGAAACGAGAATTGCGATTTATTTTGCGCTCGGGCTTTGGTTCGGAGCCGGCTTTTTGCTGCAGACAACTTCCCCGATAAACGCGATTGTTTCATGCTCAATGCTTCCAGCCATGGAAAGGGGGGATTTGGTGCTGCTGCATGGAGGGGAGGTGAACGCGCCTGCTGTGCTGATGTCGGATGCCGAGGCTATGATGATTGGCAAGAACGCAACAGTGCAGTTCGGGAACCGGAGCATTGAGGTAAAGGGCTCGATGTATGCGCATTGCGTATTGAACAGGAATGACAGGACGTGCGCTGAGTTCATTGCAACCCCGGAAGGGTTTGTTGAGAAAAACGGGCCGCTTGAGTTCAGGTATTCGAAATGCGAGAGGTATTTTCCAGGAAGCGGCGCAAGCAATTACGGGCCTTGCGTGACTTCCATTTATTACAATGGGGAGAAAGTGACAAGCGGGAAGGTGGGCGATACTGTGGTGTATGCACCCAAGAGCGGGGATTTGTTTGCAAGGAGCGGGGATATCATACACAGGGTGTTTTTGGAAATCGAGACCCCGAAAACGAAGTATTATGTGATTAAGGGGGACAACAACCCTGTTGCGGATTTGCAGGTTTACGATTCAAGGTTTGGCGGGAACTCAATTGCCGAGGGGAAACAGCTCAAAGGGAGGGTGCTGTTTAGGATACCAATGCTTGGCTACTTCAAATTGTTCCTCTCCGGGTTTGTCGAAGAGGGTGAAAGCTGCAATTCCTACCTCAAATATTAAAAGCTTCATCCGAGAAGGCTGTCCAAGCTGGGAGGCTTGAACAGACCGCAACGTAGTTGCGGGATGAGTGGGGGGTTGTTGGTATGACGTTCAAATTCGCGGTAGATGATGCGAAGTCCTGGAAGAGTTCAATTGATGCGATTGTCAATCTTATCGATGAGGGGAACCTCGAGGTGGGAAAGGACGGGATTACGCTGCGCGCCATGGACCCTTCGCAGATTGCGATGATTTCGTTTTCAATGCCAAAGGGCGCATTCATCGAGTATTCTGTCGCTGCGACAGCAAGGCTGGGGCTGAATTTTGACAGTTTGAGCAAAATTCTTGGAAGGACGAGGGGGAGCGAGACGCTCGAGGTGTCTGGCGAGGAGAACAAACTCGTGCTCAGGTTCGCATCAGGGAAAAGGAAGAGGAGCTTCAAGGTCCCGCTTCTTGATTTGCCCGCGGGAGCGCAAAAGGAGCCCAGCATACAGCATGATGCGACCGTGAAAATCAACGGAGGCCAGTTCAAGGAAACGCTGCGGGATGCGGCGCTTGTGAGCTCGCATGTGTCGCTTGAGGCTGGGACTGAAGGGTTCATTGTAGAGGTGCACGGGGATTCGGGGGATTTGAAGGTCGAGAGCGAGAAGGAGAGCGAGGAGATTGTGGAGATTAAGGCAAGCGGAAGCTCGAAAGCAACCTTCCCGTTGCAGTACCTTGAGGACATTGTGAAGGCGTGCCCGGATTCGTCCGTGCTCTCAATCCACCTGAAATCCAATGCCCCGGTGAAAATAGAGTACGAGGTCGGGAGCAGCAAGCTAAGCTACTATCTTGCGCCCAGGATTGACAGCGATTAAGCAAAGGGAGTTACTTCTTTTTTATTTCAATCGGGCTTGCGGGGAGCTCGAAATCCGAATCCGTGACCTGGTAGCTGTAGCTTGTGGCGAGGAGTTCGCGGTAAACAGGCTCATCGTCTTCTGCCATGCTGATTTTGTAATAGAGGGGTATTGCATCGCGCGAGTAGCACGTGCGCGATTGCATATCTGTGATGCGGGAATTGGGGTTTGAATAAAGAAGGTAATAGAGCTCTTCGAGGTTTTCTTGCTTGAAGCAGGTGGCATTTGCGCCTGCAACCTGGAGAGCGCCATCAGGAACCGGAGTGTAGCGCTCTGAGATTGGCCCGATTTTTGCAAGAAGCTCTGAAATTATTTCGGTAAAGCCAGTCTGAGTCCCTGCGCACGTCCAGTTGCCAAGCTGCTTCATGCAGAAATAAATCCCGTTCCCAAGGTCATATGCACGGAATTCGACACCCTGCGCGAGCATCGAATCGTCGGAAACGTCAATTCGCATGAAGCGCGAGCCCCCGTATAATTGCTCATAAACCGTGTAATAGGAAGTTTCATTTGGGCGGGCGGATGAGGTTGCCCCATAAATCACTTTCCAGGCGTGCGATTCGTTCGCCTTGGCTTGGAGTTCCTGGTATGTGGGGGGCGTTTCCTGCACAGGGGGAGCTGGAGCGGGGTTCTGCTGTGTACAACCGGAAAGCTGGAGCAAAAGTGCAAGCATGAGAAGGAGGAACGCTGCGCCCAGGATCGGCTTTTGCATACCTGGAAATGTCGCGTGCAGGTTTAAATTAGTTGTTTTGCAAGCGAATCTCATGAAAAAAAGCGCAGGGCATATTCCGGGAACAAATGTGTTCCGCTGCAAGCATACCGGAAAAAAGCATGTGGAGCTTGCGGCAGATGCAAGCCTGCCAACCAGGTTCGGAAATTTCAGGATATATGCATTCTGCAGCACGTATGACCATAAGGAGCACGTGGCGCTTGTGAAAGGGGATGTAAGAGGGAAATCAGGAGTGCCTGTGCGGGTGCACTCAGAATGCTTTACCGGGGATATCATGGCATCAAAACGGTGCGATTGCAGGGAGCAGCTTGAGAAAAGCCTGCACTATCTGGCAAAACAGAAATGCGGAGTGCTCGTTTATCTGCGCCAGGAGGGAAGGGGAATCGGGCTTATCAATAAGGTGAGGGCGTACAAGTTGCAGGAGCAGGGAGTGGACACGTATGAGGCGAACGAATTGCTCGGGTTCCCGTATGATGCGAGAGATTATACTGTCGCAGCAAAAATTCTGGGGCTGCTAGGGGTTAAATCAATCAGGATACTCACCAACAATCCGCACAAGATTGAGGGTTTGAAAAGGCACGGAGTGAAAATTGCAGGCAGGGTTGAGATAGAGACTAAGCCCAACAAGTACAATTCGAAATATTTAAGTGCGAAGCAGAGGAAAGGGAAGCACATGCTGCACGTGGCTTAGCACCGTGCGCATGCTTCAATCACAGCATCTGGACCTAATTTCCTCAGCGTTGTGCGCTTGAAAAACTTTCTTGCGCTAGGAGCGGCGAAAGGAGAATCAATTGCACCATTTTCTGGCAGCTTATTAGGTGAGATTGCGAGGATTATTTTGTCAGCTGCTTTTTCTCTTAGCGCGGAGGAGACGGTTTTTGCGCCCCCTTCAATCAGAACGGAGGTTATTCCGAATGTAGGGAGTTGTTGGAGTAGGGATTTGAATGAAACCGTTTCCCTTCCGCAAACGAGAATATGAACCCCGAGGGATTTGAGCATTTGTTCTTTTTTTCTATTCCGCTTTCCGCTTGTGGCGATTATCACTGTTTCTTTTTTTGCGCGTGCGAGAACTTTTGCATTCAGCGGGAGTTTGAAAGTCTCATCGAGTATGATACGGACAGGATTCCTGCCCCCGCTCATGCGGCAGGTAAGGCGTGGATTATCCGAAATAACTGTATTTATGCCGACCAGTATTGAGTCGTAGCGGTTGCGCAGGCGCTGAACATAGGAATCGAATTGCTTTCCGCTAATCCGCACGTTGCGCTTTCCCTTAATGCCGATTTTACCATTCCTGCTCTGCGCTAGTTTTATCGCAACAAATGGCTTTCCTGTGCGCATGAAATGGAAGAAAAATTCGTTTTGAAGTTCAGCCTCCTTTGAAAGCAACCCGCATTCCACTGCCAAACCTGCTTTTTTCAGTTGCGAAATGCCATCCACCTTAGGGTTTGCATCCTTCGCTGCAATGATGACGCGTTTTATTCCGGATTTTATTATGAGGGGAACGCAGGGGGGCGTTTTCTTCCCTTTTCCAAAGTGGGAGCATGGTTCGAGAGTGACGTAGAGTGTTGAGCCTGCGGCAGCCTTGCCTGCTTTGCGGATTGTATTCACTTCAGCGTGCGGGGAGCCAAACCCCTCGTGATACCCTTCTCCAATAATTCGCCCGTTTTTTACAAGCACTGCACCTACTAGGGGGTTTGGGGAAACATGCCCTTCGCCGTTCTGAGCGAGAGAAAGAGCTCGGCGCATGAATTTGGTATCATTGTTGCTCCAGCCCATGGGAAATTCTTTGCATTGGGGTATTAAATTGCCAGCCCCCGGCCTATTTTTTCATTACATTTTCATCTCTTTGATGCGACAAAAAATAAGGGGTTATTAGGCGTATTTTCAGCAAAAGAAAGCGCAGAATGCTTTATTTGAGGAAAAAAAGTGCGCGAGGGCTTATTTTAGCTGCAATGCCCTTTATTTTTGGGTTGAATTTTGCGGTTTTTTGGCCATACGAGTGAGAAAAGTAGGGGTTTAAAAAGGTGCACATGTTGTTATCACAGGCTCCCGCAACCACAATATATTGTGGAAAAATGGCAGGCTTATATTGCGGGAACGACATAATCATAGTGCAGATTGGGTGGTGGCATGAAAGAAGGGCAGGGCAGGGGGGGGAGGCCGGAAAGCCAGGGGCTTTACGGGACTATTGCGAAGCAATCAGGACTAAAATCCGTGCAGATAAGGCCGAAAAAGGGGCAGGGGCTTTCCATTCCAAGGAGATTTACCAAAGCGGGAGAGGACCCGTATTCGCAGTTCAAGTGGGAGCAGAGAAGCTCGGTGATTCGGAACCCGGATGGGTCCACTGTTTTTGAGATGAATGACATCGAGGTGCCCAGTTTTTGGAGCCAGGTTGCAACGGACATACTTGCGCAGAAGTATTTCAGGAAAGCAGGGGTGCCGCAGGCTGATTCTTCTGGAAAGCCCGTATTGGGCTCGGATGAGAAGCCCGTGCTGGGGGCTGAGAGGACGCTTCGGCAGGTAGTGGACAGGCTATCTGGATGCTGGAGGGAATGGGGGGAGAAGAACGGCTATTTCAAGTCCAAGGAGGATGCGCAAGCGTATGAGGATGAAATGAAGTACATGCTTGCTGCGCAGATGGCTGCCCCAAACAGCCCGCAATGGTTCAATACAGGATTGGCTTGGGCGTATGGGATTAGGGGGCACCCGCAAGGGCATTATTATGTTGACCCGGAAACCGAGGAGCTGAGAGCATCTGAGGATGCATATACCAGGCCCACCCCACATGCGTGCTTCATACAGTCGATTCGGGACGATTTGGTGAATGAGGGGGGGATATTTGATTTGGTGACGCGGGAGGCCAGGATATTCAAGTACGGGAGCGGCACCGGGACCAATTTCAGCGTGCTTCGGGGGGGCGGGGAAAGGCTCTCCGGAGGGGGCAAATCCTCGGGCATGATGTCGTTTTTGAAAATCAATGACAGGGCGGCAGGGGCCGTGAAATCAGGCGGGACTACACGGCGGGCTGCAAAAATGGTGATTGTGGATTTGGACCACCCGGATGTGGAACAGTTCATAGAGTGGAAAGTGCAGGAGGAGCAGAAAGTCGCTGCGATGGTGTGCGGAAGCAGGATACTCAATAGGGAATTGAACAATGTGATGAAAGTCGCGCTTGAGCAGAAGAGCTCGGATTACAAGCGGAACGTCGCGCTCATGAATGCGGTGAATTCCGCGGCTGAGAAAAGCGTGCCCATGAGCTACATTTTGCGCGCGCTTGCGCTGGTGGAGCAGGGGCATTCGAGCATGGAATTGCCCGAGTACACTACGCATTACGAGGGGGAAGCGTATCAGACAGTGTCAGGGCAGAATAGCAACAATTCGCTTAGGGTGCCAAACAGCTTTGTGAAAGCGCTAAAGGAGGACGGGCCCTGGTCGTTCCATTTCAGGACTACTGGAGAGGTTTCAAAAACCGTGCGTGCAAGGGAGCTTTGGGACAGGATTGCGTATTGCGCATGGGCGTGCGCTGACCCTGGAATACAGTTCGATGATACGATAAACGAGTGGAATACGTGCCCGAATGACGGTAGGATAAATGCCACCAATCCGTGCTCTGAGTATGTATTCCTGGATGATACGGCGTGCAACCTTGCAAGCGTGAACCTCGGGAAGTTTTTGGATGAGAGGAGCGGGCAGTTCGATATCGAGGGGTTCAAGCACGCGTGCCGGCTCTGGACGATTACACTTGAGATTTCAGTGCTTATGGCGCAGTTTCCAAGCAAGGAGATTGCGCTTAGGTCTTATGAGTACAGAACACTGGGGCTGGGGTATGCAAACCTTGGGACAGTGCTTATGGTATTGGGAATCCCTTATGATTCTGATAAGGGGAGGGCGATTGCAGGCGCGCTTACCTCAATCATGTGCGGGGAGTCATATGCAACGAGCGCGGAGATGGCAGGCGTGCTTGGCGCGTTCCCTGGCTATGAGAGGAACAAGGAGCACATGCTTAAGGTGATGAAGAACCATAGGCTTGCATCGTATAATGCAGAGAGCAGCGCATATGAGAAGCTCACAGTCACTCCGGTCGGGATAAATCCGCAATCGTGCCCGCCTGAATTGCTTTCTGTGGCAAGGGAGTGCTGGGACAGGGCGCTTGCAAACGGGGAGAAAAACGGGTATAGGAATGCGCAGGTGACCGTGATTGCGCCCACTGGAACAATAGGCTTGGTGATGGATTGCGATACTACAGGGGTTGAGCCTGATTTCGCGATTGTGAAATTCAAGAAATTGGCAGGGGGCGGGTATTTCAAAATCGTGAACCAGAGCGTGAGAAAAGCAATGGTCAGGCTTGGGTACGCTTCGCAGCAAATTGATGAGATGGAGAATTATTGCAGGGGGCATGGGACATTGGTAGGATGCCCGTATGTGAACCCTGAATCGCTTTCCTCAAAAGGGTTCACGAAAGAGGCCATTGCCGCGATTGAATCCCAGCTGCCGAACTCGTTTGACTTGAGGTTCTCGTTCAACAGGTACACGCTTGGCGAGGCGCTGTGCTCAAAGCTCGGGTTCACCCCCCAGCAGCTTGCGGACCAGAAGTTCAATGTGCTTCGCGCGCTCGGGTTCACAAAGGAGCAGATAAAGGAAGCGAATGAATACGTGTGCGGGACCATGACAATTGAGGGGGCGCCGCACCTGCGTGTTGAGCACTATCCGATCTTCGATTGCGCGAACCGGTGCGGCAAGATTGGGGTGAGGTGCATAAATTACATGGCGCACGTGCGCATGATGGCCGCGGTGCAGCCGTTCATTTCCGGCGCGATTTCCAAAACCATAAACATGCCAAATGAGGCCGGGATTGAGGATGTGAAGAAAGCATACATGGAGAGCTGGAATATGATGCTAAAGGCGCTTGCGCTCTACCGGGACGGGAGCAAGCTCTCGCAGCCCCTGAACACTTCTGTGGATGAGGAGGAAGAGGAGGAGAAGCCGAAAGCAGGGGTTACGCTTACGCTCACAGGGCAGCCTGCTTCCGTGCCTGCCGCGCCGGTTGCAGCCTATGCGTACAACAAAAAGCCGCTCCCGAAAAAAAGGAGGGGCTTTGTGCAGGAGGCGCGCGTTGGAGGGCACAAGGTGTACCTTAGGACCGGCGAATACCCAGATGGCGGGCTCGGGGAAATTTTCGTGGACATGTACAAGGAAGGGGCTGGCTACCGTTCATTGCTCAACTGCTTTGCGATTGCTGTGAGCAAGGGGCTGCAGTACGGGGTGCCGCTTGAGGAGTATGTGGACACATTCACTTTCACGCGGTTTGAGCCTTCCGGAATTGTGACCGGGCATGAGAACGTGAAGAACGCAACCTCGATTGTGGATTACGTGTTTAGGGTGCTTGGGTACGAGTACTTGGGGAGGACTGATTTGGTGCACGTGCCTGGCGAGAACGGGAAGAATGGGAACGGGCACGGGCTGCAGGAAGCATCAGCGCATGAAGTGCATGCGCATGCGGAAAAAGGGGCGCAGACCACGCTTGAGCCCGTGCGGCAGGCAGTATCGCACACTGCGCTTGCGGCTGCCGCAAGCGCGCTTGTGGGGGAGCTTGAGTCCAAAAGTTCGGAAGATGCGAAAATGCAGGGGTACACAGGAGAGCAGTGCTCGAACTGCGGGTCCATGAAAGTGAAAAGGAACGGTTCGTGCACAGTTTGCACTGAATGCGGGGAAACGAGCGGGTGCTCGTGAAAAGCGCCATATGCTTTTATTTATTCCACTTCATTCTTTTCTTTGGTAATCCTGATGATGCGCGAGCAAAATTACGAGCTTTTTTTCGAAACCCTGTCCAACAGGCTTAGGATACAGATAATACTCGCGCTTGAGAAGTCCCCCATGACCGTGGGGGAGCTTTCTGGGAAATTAGGCGAGGAGCAGAGCAAGGTGTCGCACTCGCTTGAGGCGCTGCGCGCATGCAGGGTGGTGCAGGTCAAGGAGAGCGGCAGGAAAAGGGTGTATTCCCTGAACAAGCACACCATACTGCCTATTTTGAGGCTTATTGACTCGCATGTGTGCGAGAACTGCAGGGCTTGCGAGAAAATCGGATTGAAGAGCGCCAGGGCAAAAAGCAGGAGAGGGTGAGCTTGCTGGGGGATGATTACGCATTGCTTGGGCTTTATAAGATTATATGAAACCAATTTCATATATGTTTCCTGAGGCGCTAATCACTTTCCGCGAGACGCTTGAGGCCGCGCTTGTGGTTGGGGTGATGCTTGCGTACCTTGAGAGGAGTGGGAATGCGAAATTGAACAGGCATATTTACCTCGGGGTTGGCATAGGGGTTTTTGCATCGGTTATTGTTGCGGTGCTTTTTTCAGCGCTTGTCGGGGAGTTCGAGGGGAGGAACGAGCAGCTTTTTGAGGGCAGCGTGATGCTTTTTGCGTCGTTTTTGATTTCATGGATGATATTATGGATGCTCAAGCAGGAGCATGTGAGGCAGGAAATAGAGGGAATCGTGAAGGTGAAAACAAACAAGGGGGAGCTATTGGGGCTGGTGCTTTTTACTGCGGTTGCGGTGTTTAGGGAAGGGACTGAAACAGTGATATTTTTGGGGGCTGCGGCTTTTTCGAATGGAAGGCTTGCGCTGCTTGGGGCGCTTCTTGGGGTTGCAGGCGCGCTTGCGCTTGCGTTCGTGCTGTTTGAGACTGCAATGAGGGTGAACCTCAGGCTGTTTTTCCAGGGGACAAGCGTGCTCTTGATACTGTTTGCAGCAGGGCTGGTTGCGCATTCGGTGCATGAGTTCCAAGAGGCGGGAGTGCTGCCTGAGCAGGCGCCCCTCTGGAGCACCAAGCTGGCATTGGACCAGAAGAGCGGGATTGGGGCGGTTGCCCGCTCTCTGTTCGGATATGCGGACAGCCCGACCGCACTTGAAGCTATTGCATACCTTGCATACTTTGCGGCTATTTTTGCGGCTTACAAAAACATTAAACTCTTTTACCGCTATATTTGAGCGGTGGTTTCGTGGCTGAGATGCTATACCTAACAGATTCCTACATGAAAGAATGCGATTCGAAAGTGGTTTCGGTGCTGGAAGGGAACAAAATTGTGCTGGATAGGACGGTGTTCTTTCCGCGTGGCGGCGGCGTCCCGTGCGATATGGGGAAACTGGTCGCAAATGGGAACGAGTACCCTGTGGCGAATGTGGTGAAGGAGAATGGGGAGATTGTGCACTGCGTGGCGGATGCGGCAGGGCTTGCAGCCGGGATGCAGGCAAAATGCGTGCTTGATTGGGAAAGGAGAAATAGGCTCATGCGCTCGCATACTGCCGCGCATACGCTTGCATCAGTGCTGTACAGGCAGGAAGGGGTGCTCATTACTGGAAACCAGATTGAACTGGATAAGGTGAGGTTTGATTTCAACATGGCGCAGTTTGATGCTGAGAAGCTGAAAGCGCAAATTGGGAAAGCGAATGAACTTTTGAAGGAAGGGCATGAGGTGAAAATATACTCGATGAAAAGGGAGGAGGCGTTCAAAATCCCCGAGGTCGTGAAACTGGCAGGTGCGCTTCCGCCTGCGATTGATGTGCTTAGGATTGTGGAAATTGTTGGGGTGGATGTGCAGGCCGATGGGGGTTGCCATGTGCGCAATACGAGCGAAGTGGGCGAGATTGAGTTTTTGAAGGCGGAGAATAAGGGAAAAGAGAATAGGAGGGTGTATTTCAAGCTGAGGGATTAGCCGAATATCGCACCAAACCCGGCTTCCGCGCTGTTCTCCTCATCCTCGATTTTCTTTATCACGCGCTCTTGCACTGCAGGCTCGGTTTTCTCGCACATTGAATCAAGCTTGGAGTGCGCGAATTTTGCGAATTCCTCTGTGCAGGAGAGGTAGAGGTAGGCTTTCTTTGCATCCTCGGAAACTGAAGCGCCGTCTTTTAGCTTGTACCCGTTGCGGGAAAAGGACACTTTCTCGTAGGGCTCGGCCTCAAGCAGTTTTGTGAGTTCCGCTTTCTTTTCAGCAGGGAGTTGGAATACCATTTTCACATCTATCACCTTACGTAGTGTTGATGAAATAGGTTATGGAAAGGGAGAATAAAGAAGGTTTGCCTTCAGCGCATCGTCTTGCCGGTCTCGTCGCGCTTTATTTTCGCGTACACCACCAGCAGGCCCATGATGATTATGATAAGCGGGCCAATTGGCATGTTGGTGTCGAGCCAGCCGACCTCCTTTATGAACCATGTCACGCCCAGCACCGCAATCAGCATCCCGTATGCGAGCTGGTTCCTGCAGTCCTCCTCATAGCATTGCATCCATTGGGATGCGGTCGGCTCGCGCGGAACGTGGTGCGCGGCCGGGTGCGAAGCATGGTGTTTCGGCGCGGTTTTTATTGCCATGAGTCGCTTACCGAAACTATATTTAAAAGCTTAACTAGGGGCGCAATCGGGGGAAAGTGTAAGGGGCGCCAAGAAGTTATTTAATCCCATCCAACCAAGCTTTTGCAAAGGTGGTTGCGTTGGCAAAGGTAGAGTTCAAGAAGGACGGCATATCGGTCGACGTTCCTGCAGGCACAGCGCTCATGAACATATGCGACGAGCACGGGGCGTCCGTTGCGTTCTCGTGTCGGGTCGGTGCTTGCACCTCGTGCCTTGTGACTGTGCTCTCCGGGCTTGAGAACCTCTCGCCCATGACCGAACAGGAGAAAATCACGCTTGAGGGGTTCGGGGCAAAGCCGAACCAGAGGCTTGCGTGCCAGGTAGTGGTGAACGGGGATTGCGTGATAGAGTAGGCTGGTGCGAACCATGGCAGAAGAGCAGGGGCAGATTCCGCAGATAAGCTTTGTCGAGATAAGGGACATATCGATTGCGATAGACTCGTATGATGACATTTTTTCGGATTTCGACCCGCGCGAATTCTCCAAGCGCGAAGTGTCGGACGATTTGCTAAAGGAACTGAGAAGGAGGCACATCGAAGCCAGGAGCGGGAAGTTCGAAGTCAGGTTCATACTCACCGCGGACATGCGGGACCCGAAGCTTGAGGCAACCATAAAAAAGAGGCTGCGCGAGCACTTCGAGCGAAGGCTAAAGGAGCTCGAAGAGGAGCTGCACTCGCGCAGGTGGAGGGGCAAAATGTACATCGCGTTCGGCGCCCTTTTCTTGCTCCTTCAGGCATATTACACTGCGTTTATAGCCGATGTGCTGTCCAGCGAGCTCCTTGCGATAATACTCGTGCCTGCCGGCTGGTTCGGCATGTTCACCGGGATTGAGAAATTGCTTGAGGATCCCGACAGGTTCGGCGAGCAGAAAAGGCTCAATGAGAAGCTCATGCACGCAAACTACATATTCCTTTCAGAGGACAGGGAATAGCCTGTTTAGATAGGCTGGTTGAACTTGCCAGGGAAAATAATGGAAGGGAGCCATTTTACCGCGGCATCCCTAAATTCGCGGAAGTGCGAGTCCGTCATTATGTACTCGTTTGTTATAGGCACTATTACATGATAGCATTGAAGCGAAACTGGAAAATGGCTTGGGGCCCTTGCCCATTGCACCCCAAGGTTCAAGAGGGAAAAGAGGGAGTTGATAGCAGCGATTGCCTGCTTTTCTGACAGGCCGGACGAGTATGGAACCAGTATTGCCCCGTCATCCGTGACTGCGATAGTGTTGCTGCCTGCTATCGGCATTTTATCTATAAGCTCGCGGGTAATTCCAGCTTTTCTTGAGGGGACCTTGTCCTTCAAACCCAATTTTTCCTCATCTGCACGCCTGGCGCCCACCTTTGCAACAAGATCAACGACGTTCTGCTGCAAATCAGGGTGGCCGTACGTTCGCAAGGCCCAGATGTATTCTGCATACAGGTCCGGGTGGATTGCGCTTGCTATTTCAGCAGCCAGGATTCCCTTTTGTGTGGTGCGCAATACCTTGTCCTGAGGGCAACCATCAAGGTCGCACAGGTTTTCAAGCACGTCCGCTGCGATTTTCATCACTATAGCCCGCACCTTTGTCGAGGAAAGAAGCTCGTTCATGAAACTTTTGAAATAATCAGCATCTCCGGACTCGTGCGTAACTGGGTTGGACATGTGGTCCAATAGGTCTCCTGCGCCCGGGCAGATTGCCGCACTCACCTGCTGTGCAGTCATGCCGCCATCCTCTTTCAAATCATGCACCCCAGCCTGTATTGCGTAAAGGGTTTTTCGAGTGATGATTGCAATGCGCAGCGCTACACGGAGCGAATGGCATTTGGCCTCCATTTTTCCGTTGGCTCTCATGGAATTGCCGAATTTTTCATCAAGAAGGGCAGCCATCCGCTCTATCGCTTTGGGGTCGTAGTCCTTTGAGCGGCGCAATACCCTGTGAATCTCAGCAACAATCGCATCCCGCTCGGCCGGGAGGTTGCGGAATTGCTTCCAATCCAGCAGCTCCGGCTTGCGCGGGGAGAGAATGCGCCCTATTCCACTGTGGTCCCATAGAAAACCGGCAAAGCCAGAGCGAGGCAGCCTGCCCCCTAATAGAAAAACTTCTTTTGGGACCCCGTTTGCAGCACTATCACTCTTGCCGTTAAAGACTCGCATGTTGCCCCCCTCTAACGCTAATTTTGTGGTTTTTTGGATTTTAATACGTATGCCTAGAGAGGAATTGGAAAAACAGGATGTTTATATTTTACATGTTTAACCAGATATATAAATAATATTATAAAGGCTGAAAGCAAATAACTTTGGCAAGAATAATCAGATAACTCATGGTTTTCAGAAAAGATGATGGTTAGATGGTGCCAAAACTAGAAAACGCCCAGTTTAGAATGCTCAGGCGCCCTTCTCATTCAGTTAGGGATACGTGCCGCCATGCATTAAGGCATCCGTGGCAGACGCTCAAGGACCTTGTATTGCTAGACAGGCAGTTTAGGCATGTTGAGAGGATTAGCGATACTGAAAAGGGGGTTTTCACCAATCTAGTGATAGCAAACATTGAAGCTGCATCAATTATGGGTGGCGATCCCAAGCTTAGGGCAGCGCTTGATTCCAAATTAGAGGAAATATGCGCAAACGAATCGCAATTGAGGAGCGAGTACGCGAAAATGAATAAGCACTACAAGGCAAGCGTTTGGACTGTTGCAATCACTTGCGCGATTGGGTTGGCGAATCTCGCGCTAAGCTACTTCGAAGTTGCATTGCCGCCCGTAGTTCGGGCCATAGCCTCGTACCTTAGCCTCCCGCCCATAGCGGCGGTTGCATTGCTCCTGCGCACGCACATAAAGCGCAAGCACGTGAAGGAAACCCTCTTTGAAATCGAGGTGACAAAAGAATTCGCAAGGGAGATGCAGAGTGGGGAATAGAACTTTTCCGTCGGCATGTTTCTTTTTGGGGGTGAGCCCTCAGCCCCTTTGGAGAGGGAGTTACGGAAGAGCGAGAAGTTTTCCGTCAAATTCTTTTCTTTTGGGGTGAAACCCTCAGCCCTTTTCTTTTCCCAAAAGAAAAGGGATATGGGATGGGGGATCAGAGATTTGAACTCTGACAACCAGCTCCCAAAGCTGGCAGCATACCAGGTTAGCTCAATCCCCCGAAAGAGAACTTAATATTATGCGGGATGCGATTTTAAAAAGCAGGACTTGGAATCTGGTGAAAGGTGGTATTGATGCATGAGAAGGATGCTCTTACAATAATACTGGCTCTCGGGATTGCCGGGATGCTTTTCTCGGGCTATCTCACTTGGGGCGAAGTATTTGCACCCCAGCTAAAGTGCCTGCCCGATGCAGCTGCGCCCTCGTGCGGCGCGAATGTAGGGCTTACTGAACTATTCGGGCTGCCAGTCTGCATTTACGGGTTTGCGATGTATACAGCAATAACGCTTGTTTCAGGCTGCGCGCTTTTCGGGAAGAAAAAAGATGGCAAGAAGAGAAAGTGAGCTAGCGGAATTTGTGCGCCACTTTTGCAAATGTGCTCCCTAAATGCACCAAAGGCGAGCTTAGCTTCCCGATTGCTTTTGTTTTTCCCTTTGTGATTGCTTTCCGCAAATCTTCCGCTGTTTCTCCTTCAAATTCGGTGAGCGCTGTCCCTATTTCGAAAGCCATGTGCGCATCGCTTCCCCCGACCTTGGCTTTCTTGTGATTGCTGGCAAATTCCATTGCCTTGAGATTATCATCTATGAAAGTAACCCTTGCGTTCAGCACTTCTATTGCATGGATTTTGGAGAGCTGCGATTTTGCAAGCGAATCCATTGGGAGGTGGTGGCGCAGCGAATCGAAGGGGTGAGGGGCGGAGATTATTGCATCCTGCGAGCGGAGCAGGTCCAGAGTTTCATCCAGCGAAAGTTTCTTTGGAATCAGTTCGTTCATGAAAAGCCCTATCACTTCGCCTTCCTTGGTTCTGATTTCTTCGCCCAGAATTATGCGGACCTGAGATTTGAGCTCCTTTGCAAGCTTTTTTGCCTCAAGCGCCCCTTCGAAATTGTTATGGTCCGTGATTGCGATCATATTGATGCCTTTGCGTTCAGCCACGCGCAAAATTGAGCGCAGCTCGGAAAGCGAATCTGGGGAGTATTTAGTGTGCAAGTGAAGCTCTGCGAATCCCAAGGGAAGCACCTAATCCACTATTTCGCTTCCGCCTATAAAAACAAGCCCGTTCTTCTGCGCGTATTTTTTCGCATCCGCAAGCGAGAGCGCTTTCCCGCTCCCCAGCATCTCGCATACTAGAACCGCGGGAGGGAGGGTTGCAAGCCTGCAGAGCTCAAGCGCAAGCTCTGTGTGCCCATTTCGCTCCTTTATTCCCCTGCCTATGAGAAGCTGGAGGTGACCCGGGGTGCGGAAGTTGGCTTCGAAAAAAGAGCGCGGATTTGGAGCAATGGTGCAATTTGCAAATTCACGCGAAGTGAGCGCGCGCTCCTCATCAGGTATTCCGGTATAGGTTTTCACATGGTTTATTGAAACTGAGAATGCGGACTTGTCCCCGTAGCCCGCGCGCTTGGAAGAGGTTTTTGCAAGTGTCGGGCTGCCTGAGCGTATCAGAATATCTTCGAGGTGCTCAAGCCCGATTTTTTGTGCGGAAAGGGAATCTGTTGCAAGGCAGAGGAGACCGCCTGCGTCTTTGCGCATTAGGGTGATTTTTTCCGAGGTTGCAAATGATGCGTGCAGCACTAAGTCGCACTCGCCCTCACGTTCAGCTGAATCGAAAAGAACGATTGGCTTGCCTGCTTTCAATGAGGAGACTGCGTCCACTAGATTACCCATGGATGGTTAATTACCCGGAATTGTTTAAAACCGGGATTACCTGAAATCGCGTGCTTATGAGGGGATTGCGCCTTTCTGGGATTTTAGGTGCTCGTGCGATTTCCAGAAAAAGAAGCCTATGAGCAGGAATGTGATTACTGGGGATACAAAGCTTGGGATGCTGATTCCGAATGCGTCCGCAAGCATCACAAGCCCGAGGAAGAATACTGAGTACATTGCCCCGTTTTTCAGGTAAACATATTTTTTCACGTTTTCTATGTTGTGTATTGTGAATTCCCGCACAATGAAAGCGCCAAGCCCGCTCCCAAGCATTATGAGAGGGACAGACATTGTGAATGCGAATGCCCCCACCACCCCGTCAATTGAAAATGTGCCGTCTATCACTTCAAGGTAGAGGATTTTGCTCCAGTCGCTCATGCCGCTTGAGCCTGCGCCTGAGAGGAGCTTTTGCTCGGCTGCTTCCGCATTCTGCTTGAACCCGTGCGTTATGAAAAATGCGGTTGAGCCCACAACTGCACCAAATGCCATCAATGGACTTTGCTGCAATGCGAACCAGACTATTATCGTGAGCAGGATGGAGACTACTGCGAAGAACCATACTCCCTGCTCCATGAGGAACTGCTCCCCGTGCAATCCAAACGTTTTGGGCTCAAGGAAAAGCCAGTGAAGGAAAAGGAATATCAGGAAAATGCCCCCTGCGGAGAGCAGGATTGGGGCGCTTGCCTCTAACGCCTCTATCACATGCGGGTCGTCGGAGAAGGTTGCGGTGAATGCGCCCATTATGCCTATTTGGGGCGCGGATGCAAACACTATGAGAAGAGGGAGGCCGAGCCGGAGCGCGAATACTGCAACCAGCATGCCCCAGGTGAGGAACCAGCGCTTTGCGCGCTCGCTCATCTTCGTGAGGATTGATGCGTTTATTACAGCATTGTCTATACTAGAGATTGACTCGAATAGCGCTAGGCCGATGATTGTGAGGAACGCGGAGAGGAGGTCCATTGGCCTAGATTAGGAATGAAGGGAATAAAAGCGATATCGAAGACCGTCTATAGAATCTTTAAATAGTTTGAGCACCCCTAACTTTTCTTATCCCGCCATAGCTCAACCTGGCTAGAGCGCCTGGCTGTAGTCTGCCAAATCGGCCTTATGCGATTGCGCATGTGGTCATCAGGAAGTTGTGTGTTCAATAGCCCTTTTCTCTCTCCGAGAGAAAAGCCCTCGTGGAAAAGAGAAACCATTTGGCGAAAAATATCCGCTTCGCGCGGTTTTTTCGCGCTGATAAAAGTCTCTTTTCGGCTGAACCAATCACACTGGCGGGATTTTTTAAACCTACAACAGCATATGGAAGAGCCACTTGCCTCGGTAATGTAGTGGTCTAGCATTCCGGCCTGTCGCAAGGCCCCTTTTCTTTCTTAAAAAGAAAGAAAATGCCCCTGGGTTCAAAAGAAAGAAACGGATCCAGCAACCTTGCAGAAAGTCGGCAACCCGGGTTCGAATCCCGGCCGAGGCGCTCCTTTTTCGTTTCACTTGTAAGCAGCCACTTTCAAACTCTCAAGCGGGAAGCCCTCGTATTGGCGCTTGCTGATTCCAGCGTCTTCGGACAGGGTTTTGATTGTGAAACCCGCACCGGTTATGAGCTTGAGATATTCGTCCTTCAATACCGCCCCGCCGACACAGCCTGCAATGAGCTCTTCGTTTTTCCTATCAGAAACAGAGAGCTCCTTTAGGAGGACGATGTCGGAAACGAAGAGCCGCCCGCCCTTTTTGAGCACCCTGTACGCCTCGGAGAATACCTTCCCCTTGTTGGGGGAGAGGTTGATGACACAGTTGCTTATGATTACATCTACTGAATTGTGCTCAACCGGAAGCTCCTCTATTTCCCCGAGCCTGAATTCCACGTTGGGGTAGCCGTATTTGGCTGCGTTGGCCCGCGCCTTCTCCACCATCGCATCAGTCATGTCAACCCCGATTACCTTGCCTGTTTTGCCGGTTTTTTTAGCGGCAAGGAAGCAGTCAAAGCCCGCGCCGGAGCCTAGGTCAAGCACGGTTTCCCCTTCCCTTATCTCGCCAAGCGCTGTCGGGTTGCCGCAGCCAAGCCCGAGGTTTGCGTCGGGCGCTGCGCTTATTTCCGCATCGGAATATCCGATGCTTTTGGCAATTTGCCCTGCGGCCTTGTTCCTGCAAGAGCACGAGCAGCCGCACCCTGATTGCGCTATTTTCCCGTAGCTTTCCTTCACTATTTTCTTGAGTTTACTAATCTCCATGCCATCCCCTTTGGCATCCTTTGCCCGCCCAAAATTAATTAACGCAGCCCCTGTTTCCTGCAAGCTTGTTTGGGAAGCGATTTTAAACATTGTACCCCTGTTATCCAGCATGGAAGGCTGCATATTCTGCAAAATAGCCACAAACGAGATAGCTTCGCTCAAAATAGCCGAGGACGAGGTGCACCTTGCTTTCCTGGATATCAATCCGCTTTCCCCGGGGCACACGCTTGTGATGACCAAGGAGCATTTTGAGAAGTTCGAGGAAATTCCCGAGGAGAGGATTGTGGGGTTCATGAGCTTTCTGCAGAGGTGCGTGAGAGCGGTTGGGAAGGGGACTGGGGCGGATGGGTTGAATGTCCTGGTGAATTCGGGCAAAGCGGCTGGGCAATTGATTCCGCATGCGCATTTCCATATCATCCCTAGGTTCTCAGGGGACCCGCTTCAAAAAGCATTCAATCATAACAGGGGAAAATACCCTGCGGGGAAAGATAAGGAATATGCTGAGAAGATTAGGGGCGAGTATGAAAAAGCGAAGTGAAGCTGGGAAAGATGGTGAGCAAGGAATCAGAAAAGCGGGCGTGATGTGTTATGGTGAAAATAACCAAAGTGTTTGCAAGGGAAGTACTTGATTCGAGGGGGAACCCAACTGTGGAAGCAACAGTTGAGGCGCAGGAGTATTCTGGCGTTGCGTGCGCGCCATCTGGGGCGTCCAAAGGGAGCCATGAGGCGCTTGAAGTGAGGGATGGGGGGAAGCGGTTTGGCGGGAAAGGGGTGCAAAAGGCTATTGCGAATGTGAATGGGATTATTGCGCAAAAATTGGCTGGGATGGATGCGGAGGATAATGAGGCAGTGGACAGGGCAATGTGCGAGCTGGATGGAACTGCGAACAAAACAAGGCTTGGGGGGAATGCTACAACTGCGGTTTCGCTTGCTGCTGCAAAATGCGCCGCAGCTGCAAAGGGGGTGGAATTCTATGAAAGCATGGGAGGGGAGGTGCTTCCAGTCCCGATGATGAATGTGCTAAATGGCGGGAGGCATGCGGGCAACGGGCTTGCGATACAGGAGTTCATGGTAATGCCGTATGGAGTGAAATCGTTTGCAGAAGCGGTGAGGGCGGGAAGCGAAATTTATCACGCGCTTTCTGAAATACTTGTGAAGAAATACGGGAAAACTGCCAGGAATGTGGGGGATGAAGGGGGGTTTGCCCCGCCTATTTCAAACAGCACAGAGGCGCTAAACGCGCTGGAAAAGGCGATTGAGGAAACCGGGTACAAAAATTCTGTCGGGATGGCGCTTGATGCCGCTGCAAGCGAGTTCTATGACGGGAAGAAATATTCCATAGACGGGCAGAAAATGAATGCAGGTGGCTTGTCGGATTATTACTCGTCGCTCTGCAAGGCATATGACATACAGAGCCTGGAAGATCCGTTTTTCGAGGAATCGTTTTCCGAGTTTGCAATGCTTCAGAAGAAAATCGGGAAAAGGGTGCAGGTGGTGGGGGACGATTTGATTGTGACCAATGAGGAGAGGCTGGCGCTTGCAATCGAGAAAAAGGCGATTGGTGCGCTGCTTGTGAAAGTGAACCAGATTGGGACGCTCTCTGAGGCGATGCGGGCGGTCGGGATGTGCAAGGAAGCGAATCTTGGGGCGGTCGTGAGCCACAGGTCAGGGGAAACCGAGGATACGAGCATTGCGGATATTGCAGTCGGATGCGGGTGCGGGCAGATAAAAACCGGCTCGCTTGCAAGGGGCGAGAGGACTGCGAAGTACAACAGGCTTATGTGGATTGAGCGGACGCTTGGCGGGAAAGGGTTATATGCTGGGAAGCGGTTTAGGAAGCCGTGGTGAGAATAAATGCTATATAAGCTGGATGGGACTGCGCTCACCCCGTGCGTTTCTGGCGGGGGGAACATAAAGAAAGTCGCGGAGGCGAACCTGCAGCTCCTGCTTGATGCAAAGCAGATTGCATCCGGGCTTGAGTTCACTGGCGGGGGGGCGGTTGATACTGTTGCAGTCGATTCCGAGGGGAGGGTGCTCCTCATTGAATATGAGGGGAAGGACGTGGCAAACGCGCTTTTCAGACTGAATTTCTATTCCGAGAAAATACCCGAGCATGAGGAGAAGCTTGAGAAATTGGCGCGGGATAAGGCGGGAAAGAAGGTGAGCTGGGACTTGGGGGTGCGGCTCGTGCTGTTCGTTGAGATGGGGGCCGCGGGGGAGGAGATGCTTGCGAAATCCGGCTCAGGGGTTGAAGTGAAAAGGTACATGTTCCTGGATAAGGGGTATCTGCTGGTGGATTAGATGAGGGATGCTGCTGAAAAAATAGTAACGATAGGGCTTGCAGCAGTCTCTTGGCTGCTGGTGACCGCAGGGATTATCCTTTTCTTCTGGGAAAAAACCCCAATGTATTCGTTTGTCGCGTATGCAATCGGCATTGTGCTATTGTTCTTCAATGAGTACCTTTCGTACGATACATGGAAAAGGAAACTGATGAGCGGCGAGGATGCAGGGCAGGGGGCGATTTCTGGGCTGCTCCAGATGGTCATGACCGGGTTTGTGCTCCCGCTTGCGCTTGCGGGCGTGTTTTACATGTATGTTGCAAAGGATGGGAGAGTAATTATTGTGCTGTTCATGGGATACCTTGCAGCGCTGATTAAATTGGGGTTCAAGGCAATGAAAATTTTTAGGGCAAAGGACAGGCCAGCTGAGTAAGCTTAGGGCAGCGTTTTGAATGCGGAGGGGCCGAGGCTTCGCGGGGCATCGGAAGGTCTTCGACCTTTCGAGCTTGCACTGAGAGGTGCATGATTTTTTCCGCCGGAAAGCCGCAAGGCTTTTCGAACTTGCAACGAAGTTGCATGGTCCCACGCTGCCGAGGGGCAGAGCCCATTTAGCGGGCAGAGCTGGCATTTGGGGCGGTTTGCAATGCAGATTGCGCGCCCGTGGTAAACGAACAGGTTGGAAACCTGCAGCCAATCCTTGCGCGGTACGAGCGCCATTAGGTCTTTTTCTATTTTCTTTGGGTCCGAATGCTGGGTGAGCCCAAGAAGCCTGCTCAACCTTATTGCGTGCGTGTCAACAGGGATCCCTTCGAGAATGCCGTAAGCGTTTCCGAGCACTATGTTTGCGGTTTTGCGTGCAACTCCCGGGAGGGCGAGCATTTCATCCATTGTGGAGGGGAGCTTGCCAGCATATTGCCCATCGATTAGTTTGCATGCGCCGATTATGTTTTTTGCCTTTGTGCGGAAAAAGCCGCAGGAGCGGATGAGGGATTGAAGTTCGCAGGGGTTTGCGCGCACGAAATCCCTTGCGGTTTTGTATTTTGCAAAAAGCGCTGGGGTGGTAAGATTCACGCGTGCGTCCGTGCATTGGGCTGAGAGCATTACTGCTACGAGCAGATGTAGTGGGGAATCGTAATCAAGCGAGCATTTCGCACCAGGATAGGCGCGCTTGAGCATTGAGAGCATTTTTAGGAACTTGGGCCTGCTTGTGCGGGGCATGGCAGGATTGGCTGCGGCACGGTTTTTATTCGTGCGTGGGGAAAGCTTGGGCATGGCAGGAAAAAAAAGTGCCCCGAAGCTTGCCGGGCAGTACCACGGCAATTTCTCATGGCTTGTGCAGGGGAAAATCGCAGGCTCGGATATGCCTGGCAGGTTCAACCCGGTTGAGAAGGATTTGGAGTGGTTTGCAAAGCAGGGAGTCAGGGCGATTGTGACGCTTACGGAAAAGCCGCTCCCTGCTAAAAGCGTCAGGGGATTTGAGTATTTGCACATTCCGGTAAAGGAGATGGGAACCCCGAGCTTTGAGGAGATAATGAAGTTCGTTGAGTTTGCCGGGAAAATGGAGCTGGAGGGAAAGCCCCTGCTTGTTCACTGCAATGCGGGAATTGGAAGGACAGGGACGATGCTTGCGTGCTACCTGGTGGGGAATGGTTTAAAAGCGGAAAAAGCACTTGATATTTTGGAGAGTAGGAGGGGGTACGGGCTGTTCACGCAGGGCCAGTATTCCGCAGTCTACCAGTTCGAATCCATATTGAGGATGCACGAGGGGGAAAAGCAGGATTGAGCCTATAGGGGCTGATGAGAAAGAAGTGGGGGGAAGGGAGTGAGTGGGATGGATGGAGCGTATGATGTTGCAGTGATTGGGGCTGGGCCTGCTGGCAATTTCGCCGCGATAGCCGCTGCAAGGAACAAGGCGCGCACTGTCGTGTTTGAGGAGCACAAGGAGATTGGGGAGCCTGTGCACTGCGGGGAGTGCCTGTCGCAGATTGCGCTGGACAGGATGGGGCTGTCGCCTCCGAAAGATGCGCTTTCGTTCGAGGCAAAGGGGATACGGGTCATTTTCCCGGATGGGAAAAGCTGCTATGCGAAGGAGAAGGGGTACGTGCTTGAAAAGCATAGGTTCGAACAGTATCTTGCATCACTTGCGCAAAAGGAGGGGGCAGAGTATGTGATGGAAACAAGGGTGCAGGAGATCAAACGGGAAGGGGAGACATGGCGCCTGTCAGCCAAGGGAAAGCAGGAGAGCGCTAGAATAGTGATTGATGCAAGCGGGCCGTTTGCATTCGCATCAGAGAAAACCGGCCTGAACAGGAAGCCGGAAGTGGTGATAGGGCTGCAGGTTGAGATGCAGGAAATACCTAACGAGGGGTGGATTGATTTTTATATCTGGCCGAGGCTTGCGCCGCACGGTTACCTTTGGATGATCCCTAAATCCGGCGGGAGGGCGAATGTCGGGCTTGTGACAAGCGAAACTGCAAAAGCAAGGCCGTGTCTTGACCAGTTCGTAAAGGAAATGGGCTGGCAGGAAAAGAAGGTGAACAAGACTTTCGGCGGGATAATCCCATCATCCGGGCCTCTTCCAAAAACATATTCGGACGGGCTGATGCTGGTTGGCGATGCGGCAGGGATGACAAGCCCGCTTTTTGAGGGAGGGACAGGCTTGGCGATGAAATCCGGCGAGTTTGCAGGGGGGGTTGCTGCAGAAGCAGTGCGGGCTGGCAATACCGGAGCAGGGTCGCTCTCAAAATACGAAAAGCTATGGAAGGCTGAGTTCCCGGATTATTTGAAGCTGGTGGACGGGAAGCATAAGCTTTACTCGTTCAATGATGAGGAGATAAACGCCATTGCTGGCGCGCTGCCAGAGGACCTAAGCAAGCTTGACGTGCTGGACAAGGCGGGAGTCGGGTTCAAGCTATTGATGTCAAATGGGGCGCTGGTTGCGAAGGGCGCGGTATCCGCGCTTCTGGCGCTCGGCTATTCGCGCGCAAAGCATTACGGATGGTAACTAGATGGAAGGGGGGTTGCATGCGAAGCCCGCTTGTGCCGTTCATCCCAGTTGAGAACCTCGCGTTTGGGAGTGCTCTTTTTGTTCTTTGCGCTGCATCCTATGAGCCCAGAGTGGTTGGATTATGGAGAAAAAGGTAGTGATTGCTGGGGCAGGGCCTGCAGGGCTTGCGGCTGCGATAGTGCTTGCGAAAGCAGGCAAGGAAGTTGAGGTGTACGAGAAGGCGCCCGTGCTTGGCTCAAGGTTCGGGAGCAGCTACCAGGCAATTGAGAATTATACCGAACAGTGGGACTGCCTTGGGGAGATTTCGGAGTTCGGGATACAGATAAACTTCTTTGCAAAACCCTGCACAGAGATGGTGCTGTTCGACCACAGGGGAAGCAGGCACGAGGTAAGGAGCAATGTGCCCTACTGGTACCTTGTGAGAAGGGGGACCGAGCACACTGCGCTTGACGCGTCGCTTGCAAGGCAGGCGCGCGAGCACGGAGCGAGGGTGCATTACGGGAAAGCGATCGGGATTAAGGATGCGGACATCATTGCGACCGGGCCTAGGAGGGGAGACGGGATTGCGATGGAGTGTGACGCGCACTGCCATGAGGAAGGGGTGTTCGTGCTCATAGACGAGAAAATAGCGCCCGGGGGGTATGCTTACCTGCACTCCTATGGCGGGAAGGGAACGTGCGGTGTTGCAATAACCAAGAGCTTCGGGAACCTGAACCGGCATTTTGAGGATACGTGCAGGTTCTTCAGGGAGAACATTGGGGCGAATTACCAGGTTGGCACAAGGGTTGCGGGAGTGAATTTCTTTGTTCCGAAAACAGCAGTCAAGGACGGGAAAATCTATTGCGGGGAGGCGGCAGGGTTCCAGGATTACTTTTTCGGACTGGGGATACGGTATGCGATTGTTTCAGGCGCGCTTGCTGCGGAGAGCATAATACATGAGAGGGACTACGATTCAATGTGGAAGGCGCGTTTTGGGGAGAAGATGAGGCAGAATATTGCAAACAGGATATTTTATGAGAGGGCAGGCTCAATGGGCAGGAAGGCGCTGCTTGCGCTTGCATCGCAAATTGGGATCAGGGAATTTCTGCTTGAGTGGCACAAGCCCCGCATGTTTAAAAGAATAGTCACCGATATTTTTGGCAGGCACAAGCACATTGACCAGGTGTAGCCCATGGACCTTTCAAAAGCATATGAATACTGCCACCAGGTTACGAGGAAGGCAGATACCAATTTTTACTTAGGGTTCACTTTCCTGCCTAAGGATAAGCGGAATGCAGTATATGCATCTTATGCGTTCTGCAGGTATGCAGACGATATTGTGGATGAGATGAAGGGGAAAGGGGTAGAGGCGCTTATTTTGCGCTGGGAGCGGGATTTGGATAATGCTTACGTGGGAAAGGCAACACACCCGATAATGGTTGCGATGGCGGATGCGGTGAAGAGGTACCGGATACCAAAAGAGCCGTACAAGGGGCTGATTGCAGGGTGCAAAATGGATTTGACCATTAAGAGGTACCGAAACTTCCAGGAATTGCTGCAGTATTGCGATTTGGTTGCGACCACCATTGGGAAAATTTCGCTGCATATTTTTGGGTACAAGAACCCGAATGCCAAGAAATATGCGAGGTATTTGAGCATCGCATTGCAGCTTACAAATATACTTCGGGATGTCGGGGAGGATGCGAGGAAAGGGAGAATTTACATCCCGGTTGATGAGCTTGAGCGGTTCGGGTATTCGGAATCCGAGCTTATGAGAGGGGTGATGAACACCCAATACTACAGGCTTATGAAGTTCCAGGTGGGCCGCGCAAGGGAATATTACAGGAAAGCGTATGAAGTGACAAAATTGATGAGCGCGGATTCGAGGTTCGCTGCAGTTATGATGGGAGCGGTGTACGCAAGGATACTTGATAAGATTGAGAGGCAGGGGTACACTGTTTTCGAAGGGGAAACTAAGCTGTCTGAGTTTGAGAAGAAAATGCTCACTTTGCAGATGATGGTCGCGCCGAAGTATTGCTAGTTTTAAGCTCTGACAATGCAGCGATTGCCGCATCGTTCTGCCCTTCCATTCCGATTGCGATTCTTAGGAAGCCTTCTTTTGAGCCTGTGAAATTTGTCGAATCCACAACACTTATCTCGTGTTCTTCAAGAAGCCATTCCCTTGTTTCTTGGGGATTTTCGGTTTTGAACAGGAAAAAAGGCACATTGGAACCTCGCACCAAGCCTTCTCCAAGCGCGCTCTGTATCCTGTCAAACTCATGTTCCAAAAAAGAGAGAGTGTCCGGCAGATGCCCCTTGTCGCGCAAAGCGAATAGGGCGGCCATTTGGGAGATTCCGGCAACGCGGAAAGGGGAGATGCCTTTTGAGAATGCGGCAATATTATGCTCTTGCGATTCAATCCATCCGACGCGGAAATCCGCAAGCCCGAACGATTTTGAGAGGCTTTTTAGCACTGCAACGTTAGGGAATTTGTTCACCATGGTTGAAGTGTCCTGTGTGCCAAATGATGAGAGCACTGAATCAATGAGGAAGAAAGTTTTTGGCTGGGAGCGGATTAGGTGCTCTATGCTTGCAATTGGGATTTCATTTCCAGTTGGGTTGTTTGGCGTACAAAGCACTATTGCCTTGCAATCAGATGGTGCATCAGCAAGGCTTTCAAACAGCTGTATGTTTGCGCAGCAAAGCTCCCTGCCGACTATTTCAAAGCGCGAGAAAGTTGGGGTGAGTATCCCTAGGGAATGGCCTTTTGCAAGTATATGTGTCAAGGCTAGTTCTATCGCTTGGTCCGCGCCTGCAGTGAGCATTATGCTCTCTTTTGGAACTCCGCTGTGCAATGCAAGCATATCCATCAGCCCTGGAAGCTCGGCTGGGTGCGAGTAATGGTGCATCTGGCTGAAATCAAGCGAGCGCAACCCCGCTGAAACTGAGGGAGGGAGCCCCAAGGGGTTTGTTACCATGTCAAGCCGGATTTTGGCATGCGCTGGAAGGGTTTCAGCGTATGAGCGCACAGAAGCAGGTGCTTGCAGCCCTGGCCTGAAAAATGGCGTTCGCTGATTACCTGGCCCGGGGGTAAAGTGGGCCACCAGCTGTTATTTCCTTTCGTGTCACACTATCACCGTAGCGCTTTGTGTATTGAATGCTTTTTATGCTGTGTAACGAAAATATGCGCATGAATGGGAATTCCAAGATGGTTTCGTACCTTGTTTCTGCCGGCTTTTCGGATGGGAGGGTGGCTAGGGCGATGAAAGAGATTGACAGGGCGCCGTTCGTTCCGGAAGATGAGCGGGAATTTGCTTATGAGGACAGGCCGCTTCCGATTGGCTTTGGGCAGACAATATCCGCACCGAGCGTCGTTGCAATCATGAGCAGGGAATTGCAAGTGGATGAGGGAATGGGAATACTTGAGATTGGGGCTGGGAGCGGATACCAGACTGCAGTCCTTGCATACCTTGCGGGAAAGGAGGGAGTGGTTTTTACTGTCGAGCGAATGGCCGAATTAAGCGGTCTTGCGAAGGGGAATGTTGCAAAATTGCCGCATTCGGTGCACGAGAGGCTTGCAAAAATAGAATTTTTCGTATCGGATGGGCATTTGGGGCTGCCTGCGTTTGCGCCTTTTGACAGGATAATAGTGACCGCTGCCGCGACTGAAATCCCTTTTGCTCTAAAGAAGCAGCTTTCAAAAAACGGAAGAATGGTTATACCAGTGGGAACCGGGTGGGGGCAGGAATTGGTTGTTTATGAGAAGGGGCAGGAAAAGAGTATATTGCCCGTGATTTTCGTGCCACTTGTGAAGGATGAAGAAGGATGATGACAGTTTGTGAATCGTCAAACGCCGAGGCAGCGGGCGGCTATTTAGTTATCTTTTTAAGCCAACCCAGAGCCTAATTTACTCATGGCAAACAAGATGCTTTGGGGGGGCAGGTTCTCCCAGGAACCGGATGTCGCAGTGCTTGCTTTCAATAGCGAAGAGAGCGTCAAACTGGATGGGAGATTGGCGCGCTACGATGTGCTGGGCAGCATGGCGCATACCTTAATGCTGCAAAAGCAGGGGATTCTAAAGGGGGAGGAAGCGGGAGCTGTGCTTGTTGGGTTGCTTGAAATATTCGCGCAGGTGGAGCAGGGGAAATTCAAACTGAAGCCCGAGCTGGAAGACGTGCACATGAATGTCGAGGCGGAGTTGAGCAGAAAATACCCTGCAGCAAAAAAAATGCATACCGCAAGGTCTAGGAATGACCAGGTGACGCTGGATACAAGAATGTACATGAGGGATGCGATGATTGAGTGCGCAAGGGGGATTATAGGGGTTAGGAAAGCATTGGCAACGCTCTCTTCGGATAAAACCCCGTTCCCGACCTATACGCACACAAGGGTAGCGCAGCCTGCGACCGTTTCATTCTGGGCCAATGCGTGGTTTGAATCTTTCGGCAGGGATTTGGAGAGGTTGCTTGCGATGAAAAAGAGGCTGTGGGAAAACCCGCTTGGGGCAGGGGCAGTTGCGGGAACCACCTGGAATATCGACAGGAAATACACCACGAAACTGCTGGGTTTCGATTCAGTGCAGGAGAATGCGCTGGATGTGGTGAGCTCGAGAGGGGAACACGAGGCGGAGCTAGTATCCGTGCTTGCGATTGCCATGGTGAAAGCTAGCAGGATTGCAGAAGAGCTCATTTGGCTTTCGGAAAAAGGGATTGTTGAGATTCCGGACAGGTACTGCAGCGGAAGCTCAATCATGCCGCAGAAGAAGAATGCGGATTGCCTGGAATTGGTGAGAGGGAGGGCTGCAAGGGTGCAGGGGCATCTTGTGCACCTGCTTGCGCTATCTAAGGGGCTTCCTTCTGGCTATAATTCGGATTCGCAGGAGAGCAAGTTTGCACTGATGGGGGCGATTGATGTGAGCCTGCCAAGCATGAAATTGCTTGCGGGAGTGCTTGCAGGGATTTCAGTTGATAGGGAGAAGGCAGTGCTGGAAATTGAGGAGGGATATGCTTGCGCGACCGAGCTTGCGGATTTGCTTGCAAGGAAGGGGGTTCCGTTCAGGGATGCGCATTCGATTTCTGGGCAAACGGTTGCAAAATTGATTAAGGAAAAGAGGTTCCTCTCATCGCTTAAAGTGTTTGAGCTTCCGGCAAAGGGAATTTTGCAGCACGAGCTTGCGCAAGCGGTGAACCCGGATAAGGGCAAGAGGATGGTGAAAGCGATTTCTGCAGCCGAGGCCGGGGAGTACGAGAGCGAAGTGGATTCTCTGGAAAGGGCGCTTGCAAAATCGGAAGGGGAATTGCTTGCGCTTGCGAAGAAAAATTCAAAGTAGAGTGCGTGTTCAAATGGGAAAAACATCCGCTGTTTCAGGATTTTATAAGCTATCGGCAGCGGAACGGCTGGGGATAGTTGCGGAGTTTGCAAACCTGAATGAGGTGGAGAGGAAAGCGGTTGAGGGGGCTGCTGGCTTGAGCTTGGCTGCCGCGGACAGGATGAGCGAGAATGTGGTTGGGGTGTTCGGGCTCCCGCTTGCGTTTGCAAGCAATTTCCTGATTGATGGGAAGGAATATTTTGTGCCTATGGCTATTGAGGAGCCTTCCGTAGTTGCTGCGGCTTCGAATGGCGCGAGGTTGGCAAGGCCCGGGGGGTTTGCCACCAGTGCGAGCGAGCCTGTGATGAGGGGGCAGGTGCAGCTCGTGTGCAATGATGCAAGCGGGGCGGTGCGGGAGCTGGAGAAAAAAAGGAAGGAGATTGAAAAGGTTGCAAAAGAGAATGCTAAAGGGATTGAGCAGTTTGGCGGGGGAGTGAGGGGAATAGAGTTCGGGAAGCTCAAAACAAGCAGGGGAACAGTTGCAACTGCAATCATATTTGTCGATTGCAGGGATGCGATGGGAGCAAACACGGTGAATACCATTTGCGAAGCGGTCGGGGCGGAGATGGAACAGGTTGCGGGAGGAAAGGCGCGGCTGCGGATAATTTCAAACCTTGCAACCGAGAGAACTGTGCGCGCAAAATGCGCATGGAAAAAGGAAGCGGTAGGGGAAGAAGAGATTGAGGGGATTTTGGATGCATATGCGTTTGCGGCTGCGGATGTGTATAGGGCTTGCACGCACAATAAAGGGATAATGAACGGGATTGACGCTGTTGCGGTGGCTACCGGGAACGATTGGAGGGCTGTGGAAGCCGGGGCGCATGCTTATGCGTCCCTTTCTGGGAAGTATATGCCGCTTACGAAATATGAGAAAATGAAAAATGGGGATTTGCTTGGGAGCATTGAATTGCCCATTGCAGTAGGGTTGGTTGGAGGCGCAACTAAAACGCATCCTGCAGCGAGGGCTTGTGTGAAGGTGCTTGGGGTGAAAACTGCCAGCGAGCTTGCAAGAGTGATGGCTGCAGTCGGGCTTGCGCAGAACTTTGCTGCATTGCGCGCGCTTTCAGGCGAGGGGATACAGAAGGGGCATATGAGGCTGCATGCAAAGAACCTTGCAGTGATGGCAGGCGCGAATGAAGGGGAGATTGGGAAGGTTGCAAATAGAATGGAAGGGAGTGGAGAGGCAACGCTTGAGGGCGCAAAAAAAGCGCTTTTGGAAATAAGGGGAGAAAAATGATTCTTGAGATGGCAGTCGTATTGGCAACAGGCTTCCTGATCACGCTAGTATCGGTGAAAAAAATAATCCCTAAAATGGTCGCTGCGGGGATTGTCGGGCGCGATGTCAACAAGCCGGAGAGGCCGCATGTTGCGGAAATGGGAGGGGTTGCGATAGTGATGGGGTTTGTTGGGGCAGTGCTGCTTGCGATTGCGATGCATGAGACGCTTGGGATTGGCGCGGTTGTTGCAAACGAGATTGGGGTCAAGGCAGTGGCGCTCCGGTTTGATTTGGTTTCGGTGCTTGCTGCGATGGTCACGGTGCTCATTGTCGCGCTCGTTGGGGTATTTGATGATTTGTTCAATATGGCGCAAAGGACAAAGGCGCTGCTGCCGATTGTGGCTGCGATTCCGCTTATTGCGGTGCAGTTCACAAGCTCAAGCGCAATCAGCTTCCCGTTCGTAGGGATGGTTGATTTTGGGATAGTGTATTTCGTCATTCTCATTCCGCTTGCGATTACAGTGTGCTCGAACCTCACGAACATGCTTGCGGGATTCAACGGGCTGGAGGCAGGGATGGGAAGCGTGATGTTTGTTGCAATCCTGGCGTTGGCCATTGCCTCAGGCTCGGTTGCGATGGGAGTGCTTTCCGCCGCAATGCTGGGGGCGCTGCTTGCATTCCTGCTCTTCAACTGGTTCCCTGCAAAAGTGTTCATGGGGGACATTGGGACGCTGTCAATTGGCACTGTGGCTGCCACGGCGGTGATTATCGGGAATTACAAGGTTGCAGGGGTGATAATGTTCGCCCCGTATGTGGTGGATTTCGCGATAAAAGCAATCAATCGGTTCCCGAGCGCCAATTGGTGGGGGGAGCCTAAGGGCGGGAAGCTCTTTGCCCCTGAGGGGCGGGCGAGGGGGCTGTGCCAGCTTATAATGAAAAAAATGAATGGCATAAGCGAGAGGAACCTTGTGCTGCTCCTAATAGCGGTTGAGATGGTGTTTGCAGCGGTTGCGCTTGCATTGTACCTTCCGAGAGTGGTTTGAATGATTCTTGTGACTGGCGGGTCCGGGTTCATTGGCACGCACCTTGTGCGCGAGCTTTGCAGGAAGGGGGAAGCGGTGCGGAACATGGATATCAGGAAGCCAAAAGAGCAGAATGGGGAGTATTTCAAAGGGGATGTGAGAAAAGGGAAAGATTGTGAGCTGGCTTGCGAGGGGTGCGGAACTGTGATGCACCTTGCGGCGATTGCGGATGTGGCGGCATCGATTGCAGACCCGGCCGGGAATTTCCAAACCAATGCGGTTGGGACTGTGAGGATGGTTGAGGCTGCAAAAAATGCTGGAGTGAAAAGGTTTGTGTATGCGTCTTCGGCAGCGGTTTACGGCCCGCCTCATTCGCTTCCAATATCAGAGAGCCACCCGGCCAACCCGATTTCGCCCTACGGGCTCTCAAAACTGGCTGCGGAAAAATTCGTGCTCATGCATCCTGCTGCGGGTCCGGAGCCAGTTGCGCTGAGGTATTTTAACGTGTACGGCCCGGGGCAGGACCCACAGAGCCCTTATTCAGGAGTGATGACCAAGTTTGCAGATGCGATAAGGAAGGGGGAGGGGATCACTGTTTTTGGGGATGGGCTGCAGACTAGGGATTTTGTGCATGTGGCCGATGTGGTGCAGGCAACCATGCTTGCGGCATCCGCAAAGGGGTGCGTGGGGAAAGCGGTGAATATTGGCTCGGGAAAGGAGGTTTCAATCGGCGGGATGGCAAGAATGATGATTGGGGCGTCAGGGAAGAAAATTGGAATAAATTATGAGCCGAAAAGGAGCGGGGACATTGAAAAGAGCGTAGCGGATGTTTCGCTTGCGAAAAACTGCCTCGGGTTCGAGCCTAAAATGGCATTTGAGAAGGGTGTTTCGCAGCTCCTGCAATAGCGCGCGGCTATTTCTTTGAGTGGTGGTGCAGCGCAATATCCAGGATGCTGATTGTCTTGTGGATGCTCTCGTAATCCTCCATGCGCCCTATGTCCACCCAGTAGCTGTCAAACACGTAGGAGTTTATGTCCTTCTTGGCTGAGAGGAGGGAGGGGAAGACGTTTTTTGCAAAATCATCCTTTGGCTTTATGTAGTCTAATATTTCCGGCTCGAATGCGTAAACCCCGGCATTCACAAGGTTCTCAACTATCGGCTTTTCTGAAAAGTCGCTTATTTTCCCGTCAGGGCGCAGGTGCGCTATCCCGTAATCAAGCGGGACGCCGGTTTTCTTGAGCCCTATTGTCGCAATGCACCCGGATTTCTTGTGGCAGGATAAAAGCTCACTTATGCTCACGTTTGTCAGGTGGTCGCCCATAACCACCACGAAGGTGCCCGTTGCCATGCCCTTTTTTGCAAGTATCGCACCTGCGGTGTTCTGCTCCTCATTTTCCTTCGAGTATGTTATTTTCACCCCGAATTTCGAGCCGTCGCCAAAGTGCGAAATTATCTGTTCTGAGAGGTAGCCCACCGCGAGCACTAGGTCAGTGACTCCGCTGTTTGCGAGGTTCCCGATTACGAATTCAAGAATCGGCCTTTTCCCAAGCGGAAGCATGGGTTTGGGTATCGAATAGGTGTAAGGCCTAAGGCGCGTACCCTTCCCGCCGCACAGCACGAATGCAATTGTCATTTTCTCACCACGCTATGTGTTTGGTTGGGAGTATTTTTTATTTAATACTCCTAGGTATGGCTCCCTTAAGAAGAGCGAAGCATTGATTCTACTTTTTTCTTGTAAAAGAGCATGAGCTTTTCAGCCTCGCGCGGGGTTTTTGCCTCTGCAAAAACACGGATATAGTTTTCTGTGCCAGAGGCGCGGATTATCGCCCATGAATCTTCGAAATTGATGCGCACCCCGTCAGTCAGGTCAAGCTTCCCGGCTTTTACCATTTTTGGTAGATTGGAGATTATTTTCCCTTTCTGCTCGGGCTTGGCAGGGAGCTTGCATTTTGAATTGTAGTAGAGTGGGATTTGCGATAGGAGATGGGAGAGGGGCTTGTCGCAAACAGCCTGCGCAGCCATTGCAGCCGAGTAAATCCCATCCTTTGCAAGCGAGAAGTCCGACCAGATGACTCCGCCCACTTCCTCGCCGCCCATCACGGCATTCTCGCGCAGCACTGCCTCGGAAATGTATGGGGCGCCCACGCCCACGTAAATTGTTTGAACGCCGGATTCTTTTGCCACATCCTCCACCGCGCGGCTCGTGGAAACTGTGTTCACTATTTTTCCTTTCCGTTTTTGGAGCATGAGCATTGCGGAGAGCGCAAATACCCGGTCGCCAACAACCCACTCGCCCTTTTCATCCACGTACACCACGCGGTCCGCATCCCCGTCCCATGCTACGCCCATGTCAAACCCGCCCTCGCGCATGAGCGCAATAAGGTCCGATACGTTGTCGCGGATTGGCTCTGAGTTCCTGCCCGGGAAAGTGCCATCGAGCTGGGAATTGAGCACCGTGAGCTGGCACCCGAGCGCGGCGAAAAGCTTTGGGGCGACGAGAGTGGACGTCCCGTTGCCCGGGTCAAGCGCAAGCCTAAGCTTGCGTTTTTTGAATTTTGGGACATTGAGCCTGGAGAGTATTGCCGCAATGTAGGAATCGATTGTATCAGTGCGCACAGTATGCTTCCCTATTTCATTCCAGTTCACTGGCGGATGCTCAAGGTATTTTTCTATCTCGTGCCCGGTTTCGCGCGAAACGGATACGCCGTTTCCAGCCACGAACTTGAGTGCGTTCCACTCAGGGGGGTTGTGCGATGCGGTTACGATGATTAGCCCGTCCGCCTGCGTGTGCTTGAGCATCCACTCCGCAGTTGGGGAGGGGCAGATGCCGATTTCTATCGCATTTGCGCCGCCTGAGAGAACGCCTGCGATTGATGCCTGGGTGAGCGCGGTTCCTGTTAGCCGCATGTCACGGGCAATAAGTAGGGAGGGGTTTGTTTTCTGCACCTTTAGCGCGGTCCAGAAGGCAAAAGCCTTGCAGAGCTTTGCTGCAAGCTCGACTGTGAGCTCGTCGAACTTCCCGCGCACGCCGTTGGTTCCGAAGTAGTTTGGCATAGGACCAGCAGTAGGTTCGTTCGAGGGGGAAATTAAAAAAGGTTGGCAAGCAGGAAAGAGTACATGGCATTTGAGGATGGTTGGTGGCTGAAAAGGCATTCCAAAGAGACATTTAGCATCCTATCAACTCTATACCTGGGGATTATTCTATTCAGCGTTATGAGCAACATCGTGCCAGAGCCTGGAGACAGGGATTTTTACAACGGCCTGTTTGGGGATGGGATCAGGCTGGTTGCAGGCGACCCGTTTATCAGAGCGCCTTTGGCAATTCTCGTTTGGGGGGCTTGTATGTATCTCCTCTGGTTCCGCAAAAAAGAGAATCGCATTGTGGAGTGGAAACCAAGCTGAAGGAAGCCCAGCGCATTGCCAGGGAATTTTACTTTGAGCCGCTGGGCCCGTCCGCCAGAACCTTAGCATTCGCGGCCCAGCCGAAATCTTCCCTAGCAAGCGCCTCATTCAACGCCCAGAGGACATTATATGGGCTTGCCCTTGCATCCTCAACAGGCACAGGCTTCCACCCATTTTTCTTGCCGTCTTCCTCAAGCGCAAATTCCCATTTCCCTTCCTGGGTGCGCATCAGGATTTCGTGCGTTTCGTACATCTGCTCTTCAACAACGCTCAATCCAGGCCAGCCCCCGGCCGCAGTAACTTCACCGACTTGCACTCGCCTGATTACTGCAGGCTTTCCGTCCCCGCTGGCGCCTATTGCGGCGCTAGTTGGGCGTATGATTAGGCTCCTGCGAAGCGGCCCAAGGTCAGGTTTCGTTATCCTTGTTCCGGCCCCAGTAAGGGCTTTTGCAGTTGTAACCATCACATCAGTAGGACTTGGGCCTCCCATAAAATCACTTCGTTGTTCTGGGAATTGGTGCTAATAAAGAGTTGTCACGAAAATAAGCCCTAAGCCCCGGAGCGATATCGACATCCTTTTTATCCCCGCGCCCGCAAACTAAACTGCCTGCCCCTGTAGCAGGGCCTTTCTTTTCCTCCGGAAAAGAAACCCCCGAGAAAGAAAAGAACCATGACCGCGAAAAATATCCGCTTTTCGAGCAGGTTTTTTCGCCCAAGAAAATCGCCATGTCATTAGCTTTTTTATCTCTCGTCTCGAAATCAGAGTTATGCCCCTGTAGCTCAGCAGCAGAGCGCCTGTCTTGTAAGAGCATAACGCCCAATTCAGGAAAACAGGAGGTCGCGAGTGCAATCCTCGCCGGGGGCTTGCTATTTATTAAAAAGGTTGATGGATAAAGGGGATTAAGATAACGTCTAGAGTTGGTTTTGGATGGGAAAATTTGCGGAAGCTGACGCGGAAATCGCAAAAATCTTCATTTGCAAGAAGTGCAAGGGGCGGAACAAGGCAGGCGTGGCGCACTGCAGAAGGTGCGGCTACAAGGCGCTGCGGCCCAAGAGAAGGGAAATCCGCGCAAAGAAGTGAGCAGGAAGCGTTTGTATGGCAGGCGCAAGCGGGAGCAAGAGGGAAGGGCTGCCTACTTCCATTGCAGGGGTCGGTAGCACTGAGGGGCAGGAGCAGCCTTTTGCAATCCCCAACTTTGCGGATTACCTTTCACCCGAGGCCAGGAAATGGGCCAGGATTTTTTTCTCTAGCGTAGGGATTGTGCTCTCATTGCTCGGCTTTGTAGGCACAGTGGTTGCATACCTTTTTCTTTCATCTGCTGCCTCGAGCACTGAAAAGATAGTGCTTGGGCAGTTGGACGGGGCGGTTGCGTCGCTCTCTGATTTGGAGATATCCCTTGCGAACCTAGAGGGCGTGAAAGGCGATGCGACCAACATGACCGGCTCGATTGCGGCCTCTTTCCGAGGCTATTCCACTGCAACTTCGGGCATAGCAGACTCGCTTTCCGGGGTTGCAGACTCGCTTTCCGGAATTCCGCTTGCAGGGGCGGCGCTTGATTCACAGGTAAGCGATATTCAGGAAAAGGCGCAGACGCTAAAGGACTCGGCACAAAGCATGTCTGATGCGGCAAATTCCGCGGAAAGCGCAGGTGGCAAGATAGGTGCAACATTCGACGGAGTATCGAACGCCCGCTCGGATATTGGGGCGATGATTGACAATTTGGAGAGGGCGAGGGGGGAAATCCGCTCTACGTTCGGGCTGCTCTCGGCTGCAATGCTTGCCGGGATGGTCGTGCTCATGCTGCTTTTCGCGTCAGTTGGGAGCGCGTGCCTTGCGGCACTTTTATGAAAGCTTTTTATAGCCAGCTAGTGTAAATTTTGATGATGCGAATGGCATACGCGAAGGCTGTTGCACTGTGTCTTCTTGCGATTGGGATTCTTTTTGCTGCAATTGATGTCACCCCAGCGTCGCTTTCGGTCGACCCTCCCCCGCTCACAGGGATGAGAAGCGTGATCAAAACAGTCATTCAGAATACCGGAGCGGATGCGGCAGGCCAATTCATGGTGTGCTTGAATATTGATGGGAGGCAGTATGCCGCGCTCCCTGTCGAGAAGCTTGCGGCGGGCGCAAAGACAGAGGTTTCGGCGTTCTGGTGGCCGCAGCAGCACAATTTGGGGAAAAGGAGCGTTCAAGTGGTTTTGGACTGCACAAGGAAACTATCAGAGTCGAACAAGGGGAACAATGAGAAAAGCATCCCAATAACCGTGAATGAGGGGACTAGCGAGGGGAAGGAAAGCTCGATCAACTATGACAGGAGGAGCCAGAGCATAAGCAACAATCTTCTCATGGCGATCACTACCACGCCCCAGGGGCTGCTTGCATTCATAGGGGTCTGCGCAACTGCAGTGCTGATTTTCGTGTTCCTTTCAAGAAGGCAGGAATAGGAGCATTGCTCATTATTATAAGATTTGTTCCCGATAGCAGTGCATCTAGTTTAGCATGAGGTGGATAGCATGCCAGTTAGAATTGGAATAAATGGGTTTGGCAGGATTGGAAGGTGCGCGCTCAAGATTGCGCTTGCGAAGGGTGCGCAGGTAGTTGCGATAAACGATTTGGGGGATAATAAGACTCTCGCGCACCTGCTGTCGCATGATACCAATTACGGGGCGTATGGAAAAAAAGTCACCTATGATGAAAACAATTTGATTGTGGACGGGAAGAAAATCAGGAAATTTGCCGAGAAAGAGCCGGCGAACATCCCTTGGAAAGAGGTTGGCGCGGATGTGGTGCTTGAGTGCACGGGCAAATACACAGATGCAGCGGGAGCTGGGTTGCATTTGAAAGGGGGAGCGAAGAGGGTGCTAATTTCAGCTCCTCCGAAAGGGAGCGATGTCGGAACGTATGTGCTCTCAGTGAACGGGGATAAGCTCAAGGGGGACAAGAAAGGCGTGGTTTCGTGCGCTTCGTGCACCACGAACTGCATAGCCCCTGTGATGCAGGTGCTGCACAATAAGTTTGGGGTGAAAAAGGCAATGATGACCACCGTGCATGCGTATACCGGGGACCAGAGGCTGCTTGACGGGACACACAAAGACTTGAGAAGGGCGAGGGCGGCTGCGGAGAACATCGTGCCGACCAGCACCGGGGCTGCAATTTCAACCACTGAAGTGATACCTGATTTGAAGGGGAAGTTTGACGGGCTTGCGCTGCGCGTGCCGGTGAGCGTGGTATCGCTCTCGGATATTACTGCGCTTATGGACAGGAAAGTGACAGTCGAGGAAATCAACAAGGCGTTTGAGGAAGCGGCGGCGTCGCCCCAATTCAAGGGAATACTAGGGGTGACCAAAGAGCCTCTTGTGAGCTCGGATTTCAAGGGAAGTGAGTTTTCAACTGTCGTGGATTTGCCCCTGACAAAAGTTGTGGATGGGGATTTGGTGAAAGTGATTGCGTGGTATGATAATGAGTGGGGCTACACCTGCAGGCTGATTGAGGAAGCGATGATGCTTGGGTAGCTGCAATTGCAAGGGCAATAAGGGGGCTGCGAACAATATGTGCGCCATGGAAAAACTGTATGACACTGTGATCATCGGCGGAGGGGTAGCGGGCTTTGGGGCTGCGATGTATGCTGCAAGGCTAGGGCTCAAAAGCCTCGTGATTTCAGAAATACGCGGGGGCACCATCATACTGACAGACATAGTGGAGAATTACCCGGGATTTAAGAAACTGACTGGATTGGAGCTTGCGGAGAAAATCGAGGAGCATGCAAAGGAATATGGTATTGAAGTGATAGACGAGCGCGCAAGCAAGGTTGAAAAATCAGGGAATTGCTATTCGGTTACTGCAGCTGGAAAGGACTACAAAACCAAGACAGTGATATTTGCAACCGGGACAAAATGGAAAAAATTGGGAGTGCCTGGGGAAGAGGAGTTCGCGAACAAGGGAGTGCATTACTGCGCATTGTGCGATGGCGCGTTTTACAAGGGGAAAGTGATCGGGGTAGTGGGAAGCGGGGATTCAGCAGTGAAGGAAGCATTGCTCCTATCCACGTTTGGGGCAAAGGTGTATATTTTCGCAAGGGGCGAGCGGCTCAAGCCCGAGCCAGTGAACCTTGAGCGGGCGAAAGCAAACCCAAAAATCGAAGTGGTGACCAAAATCAATGTAAAAGAGATAAGGGGGGAAAAGAAAGTCACGCATGTTGTGTTTGACCGGGAGTTAAACGGGAGCAAGGAATTGGCGCTTGATGCGCTTTTCATTGAGATTGGGCACATACCGCTCTCCGAGCTTGCAAAAGAGCTCGGGGTGGCATGCGACGAGCATGGAGAAATCAAGATTGACAGGCTTTCGAGAACAAATATGCCTGGAGTGTATGCTGCGGGGGATGTTGCGGATTCGGCTTTCAAGCAAGCGATTACGGGGGTTGCGGAAGGGGTGAATGCGGCTTATTCTGCTTACGAGTATGTGAACAAGAATACTGGAATCACTTGCTAATTGCTGTTGCTTAGTCTTTGCAGCGCAGCTTCCATGTGGGAAACCAGCTGGACTTCCACATGCAGGTTGTGGAGCGATGCGTATTTTAGGACATTTTCTACAGCGAGCCCTGGAGTCACGCGTTTCCTGAAATTGGCATATCTCTCCGGGGCAGAGCCCGTCATATTTTCGTCCCCGTCTGCCTGTATCCTGATGCGGATTGTTATCTCGATCACAGGCTCGGAATCCCTGAGCATAAGGGTGAGCTTGATATATGAATGGTCAGGCGTTAGGCTCATGTATTCACGTTCCATGCGGTCTGGAGTGTAATGGTCGCGGATTGGGTAGTAATCCAGTTTGTCAGGGGTTATCAGGTTTTCTGCATTCATTCCGCGTGAGCCTATTGCAAGCGGGATTATGGTCAGCCTGACCTTGGTTTCACCGGTTTCCAGCATTTTTTTCACAAGGGCGTCAAGAGCCCTTGATTGCGGATTGTCAGATTTGATTTGGGATCCCCCATCACGTGTCCAAGAAGGTTCCGTTGCCCCGGACAGGCGGCCCCCAGCGAGGGGTATTGTAAATTCAATTGGGGGCGAATTTGGTTTTTCAAAAATTTTGCTCCCCGCCCAGTTGCCATTCCCGCCAGGCGCATCCTCAGATAGAGGCGGCAGTTCAAACTGCTTAGTTGGAGAATTGCCTTGCCTATTCCCTTCTGAAAGGGATTGGTTTGGGGAAAAAGGAGTTTTGGGATTTGGAAGAGTGCCAGGTTGGTCTGGCCTGTTTGTTGGGGGAGTCACGGGTTTTCTTAGAAACGGGAATGTCATAGTATTTCGCTTCCAAACACTTTACGCAATTGAAGTTTATAATTGATTCTGAATTTTGGCGCAATTTGGGAAAAGATTGGGAAAGTATTAATTAAGGGAGTTTTTCGAACGGATTGCATGGAGCTTATCAATTGCACTCTAGAGCAGGTGCTCGAGGAAAGCCCGACAGTGCGCACTTATCGGCTAAAGCCGCAGGGCGGGAGGAAAATTGAGTTTAGGCCGGGCCAGTTTGCACAATTGCACCAGCTAAGGGAGGATGGGAGCTCTGCAGGGTTCCGTGTATATTCCATATCTTCTGCTCCGGGCGAGGAGGAACTATGCTTTACAGTAAGGATCAATGGCAGGTTCTCAAGCGAACTTGCGAAGCTTGGTATAGGCGCACAGCTTGCGGTTTCGCCACCTCTTGGGAATTTTGTGCTGCAGGAGGGGCTGGGAGACGTGGTGCTGATAGCCGGCGGGGTGGGGTGCACCCCTTTTCGGTCCATGATAAGGCATGCAATGCGAAGCGGGTATGCAGGGAAAATTACGCTGCTGCACATGAACAAGTCAAAGAAGGAAATTATTTACAGGGAGGAGTTTAGGGCGCTTGCTTCCGAGTTCCAAAACTTCTGCGCAATCCACTTCCTTACGCAGGAGCCAGAGGGAGGGTATGAGAGCGGAAGGCTGGATGAGGGAAGGCTCAAGGAACACGTCCCAAATTATCTTGAGTGCACCTATTTCCTGTGCGGCCCGCCTGCAATGGTCATTGGAACGAAAGCAATGCTTGCGGGGCTTGGGGTGGGCAAGGATAGGATTAAATTGGAAGCATGGAGTTAGTGTTGCATGGAAAAGCTGCTTTTCGGGACTGCGGGAATTCCCCTTTCCACCGAGCCTAGGGACACGCTTAATGGAATTGCGCAGGTAAGGAAATTAGGATTGGATGCGATGGAACTGGAGTTTGTGCAGAACGTGAATGTGAGTGCGGAGAAAGCGCCATCAGTAAGGAAGGCAGCCGAATCAAACAGCGTCATTCTCACTGCGCATGGCTCATATTATATCAACCTGAATTCACCTGAAAAAGAAAAATGGCATGCGAGCGTAACTAGAATTGTGCAAGCAGGGGAGAGGCTGGACTCGTGCGGCGGGTATTCATTGGTGTTCCACCCTGCGTTCTACCTGAAAGCGAGTAAGGAAGAGGCATATAAGAATGTGAAGAAAGGGGTTGAGCTTGCAATTGAAGAGCTTGAGAAAAAGGGCGCTAGGAAAATTTGGGTTCGGCCTGAAACCATGGGGCGGGAGAGCCAGTTTGGAACGCTTGAAGAGAATTTGAAATTATCGCAGGAAGTGGCGAGGGTATTGCCTTGCATAGATTTCTCCCATCTTCACGCACGCTACAAAGGCAAGTATAATACATACCCTGAATTCCGCTCGCAGCTTGAGCTTGTGGAGAAGATGAAAGGGAAGGAAGGGCTGAAGAACATGCACATTCACCTTTCAGGAATAAATTATGGGGAGAAGGGGGAGAAAAACCACCTTATCCTGAAGGAATCGGACATGAATTACAAGGATTTGCTGCGTGCGCTAAAGGAGTTTGAGTGCGCAGGGATTGTGATTTGCGAGAGCCCGAATATAGAGGAGGACGCACTGCTTTTGCAGAAAACGTATAGAGAATTGTAAAAAGAAAAAAGACGGGCTTCAAACAGTTTCTGGCGGGAGCTGCATCCCGAAATGAAGCCCTATATCCTTGAGATTCTCAGTTGTTTCGATTAGCGCCTTTCTGCCGAAGTTCCTGAAACGCAGCATATCAGGCTCTGTTTTCCGCACGAGATCGCCAATCGTCCTAATTCGGGCTTCCTTGAGGCAGTTGGCTGTCCGCACAGTCCACTCGAGCGCCTCAATTGGAGCCCTGAGCTTTTCCTCCAGCGAAGTGTCTGCCCCAATGGCATGTGGTTTGGCGAACTGAGGCACCAGAATTGTGCCTTTAGCAATTCCATTATCCAAATCACGCAACCCTTCCGGACCTATTTTCCTTGCCATCCAGAGCATAATAGCCCTAGCCCGTCCATCCGGCACGGTATCGATCGCAGTTCTTAGATTGGCCAGCGGCCTTGCATTCCCGTTCATTTTTTTCATATTTTTCACCTCGTTTAGTACAATCCCAATTCCACCTTCGGAATTCCCCGCTTGCGCATGAGCTTTAATAGCAAATCCGGCTCCTTGCAAAGCTCGCGCAGAACACCAAGCGCATTCTCCTGCACTGCCTCATCCCCCTCCCGGACTGCATCGTGGTAGAGGTAAGCTGCAAGCGCAGCCAAGTCATTCGCGCCTGTAAAAATGCAGGAGGTGTTTTCCGCAAGCCATGATAGCGGGTTTGGGGCGGCCTCAAGCCCCTCGCGCATCCGCCCTAATTCTATTGCCGCTTGCTTCCTTGCGGCATCGAAATAGGCATCGTTCCTTGGAAGGTTTTTTTCCCCTGCCGTAAATTCGTAGAGGAAATTCCAGAATATTGGAATCCCCCGCCCGCCATCGCGCCCCAGCTCTTCCGCGAACTCTCGTGCGCACTCAAGGTTCCCTTCGCGCCCGATTTCCCATTCAAGCGGAAACGTGATAGTGCCGGTTGCGGCAAACTCCAGATCGTTGCCAACGAAAATGCGCATGATTTTCGCATGGAAAGTGGAGCACGCTATGATTGCGTCCATGTCAATCGCCCGGAAAGCCTCTGGCCAGAGTGCCGGGTAAACCGGGTCCTTCTCAAGATGCATAGTAACATGGTCCGGCTCCCATCCAAGATTCCGCAGGTCCGCGATGTTGCAGTGCTCCAAATGCCTCCGCCCGGATACCAGTTCGACCAGGAGGCGCTCGCCTGCGAAGCGGAGGTAAGGATTTTCCTCAAGCGCCATTTCTTTGATTGCATTGAGCGCCCCCTCATATTGGGTGCCCCCGAGCTTGCGCGTAAGCCGTTCAACGAATTCCCGAATCCCGGCAGGCACTTTTCGCTCTCCGGTAATGACCCCGCACATGCGCTCGTGCTCCGTGCAAAGGATGCGCGCCCGCTCTGCAGCATCCACCATCGCAAGTGAGTGGTTGCGCCGCATAATTTCGGCAGTTTTGGGCTCCACGCCAAGCCATTGCACGTCCCTCCATGGGGTATTGCGCGCGGTTTTCTGCGTTTCCCCGTTGCCATTGATGTTTTGCTGCATGCCCTCACCCCCCAACTGCAATCTTAATCTCGTCTATTCCAGCTTCCCTGGCCAGCGGCACGTAATACTGCCCCCATTTCCTGCCGTTCTCCAGTATTTCCACAATCCCGCCCGGAGCAAGCCTGACATTGCCCATTATGCGGCCGCTCTCCAGCCCGGGCTGCACGTTCCCGAAAACATCAAGATGGAATGCGGCCATGCGCTTGTCCGTTTCTGCGTAAGCAAGCGCGGGCATTCCCTGCGCAAATCCCCAAGTGAGCCCGAATTCCTGCTCGTCAATTCCGCGGAGGGTTGCAAATATCTCGTCTACGCGCCCTTCTTGAATTACAAAATTCCCGTTGAGCTTCGCCCCCCTGCCTATGGGCGCAAGCCTCTCGAAATACGGGACAATGCCAAGCATCCTTGCGAACCGGAGCAGGGTTGGAAGCTCTGTTTCGTTCGGCTTTGCAATTATCACATCAATCCCAAGGTTCGGCCCGCGCATCCCGGCATCGAGCAAATTCATCAGCCCCTCGCGCGCGTTTTTCCATGCGCCCCTCACCCCCACGAGCGTATCGTGCGCCTGCGGCTCAAGCGCGTAGAGTTTTGTGATTACAGTTGTGCACACGCCTGCAAGCCATTTTGCTATTTCCTTATTCACCAGAGTTCCGTTCGTGAAAAGCACGAACTGCAGCCCTTCGCCCCTCACGAATTGGGCAAGCTCCCAGAGGTTCGCATCCAGCAATGGCTCGCCCCGTCCCGCCACTGCAACGGTTTCAATTCCAGCTTCCTTTCCTGCCAGAATCGCGCCCTTCCACTCTGCAATCCTGTTCATTGCGCATGCGCAATCTTTTTTCTCAACAAATGTTGCATCCGGATAGCAGGGAGGGCAGCGCAAGTTGCACGCGTCCTTTGTTTCAAGGAATAGCATTTTGAATTGCGGAGGCGTGCCATTCGCAGTTTTCTTGGCATTTTGGCGCAGGTTCTCCACGCACACTTCGCGCGTGAAGAAATACCCTGCAAGGGTTGGCGCCTGCCGAAGCCCAGTGGCTGCAGCGCGCTGCGCGTTAGTCTCAACAATCCGTATTGCCTTGTGTTCCATTTTCGCTCACCATTCAACCTAAACCATGCAGGCAAACCTTCCGCAAGAGTTTTATTTAAAATTTAATCCGAAAAAAGCGAATAGATGCTCAAAAATAGATTAGATTTATATAGATTTTGGAATATATATTCCATTATTGGTGATTCCTATGGATGAACTGCCCGATGAGAAGGATTTTGCGGTAATTGAGGAGCTGAAGAAGAACTCACACCTCTCTGAGCAGAAGCTTGCTAAAAAAACCGGAATCCCCATGACAACTGTGCATAACAGGGTGAGGAAGCTGCGGGAAGCTGGAATAATCGAGGCATATACCATAAGGCTCAATTACGCGAAAATCGGAAGGCCAGTGGTTGCATATGTGCAGCTCAAGTGCGTACAGGGGGCTGACCAGAGGGACCTGCTGCTCCAGATTGCTAAAATACCGCACGTGCAGGAGGCGGCGATGGTCACGGGGGAGTTTGACTTGATATTCAAGGCAAGGGTCGAGTCCATGGAAGAGTTGAATAAAATAGTGGTGCAAGGGTTGAGGAAGCAGAAGAACGTGGGTGAGACGAGGACGATGATAAGCTACGAAACAATTGAGAAACTGTGAGAGGAAGGCTGCCGCCCCGTTGCACCGAGAAAGAAAGCTTTATAAAATAAATCAGCCAAAGTATGGTGCTGCTTAACGCTTTAGTTAAGTGTTGCTTAGCTTGTATATTGGGGGGTGTGTTGCAATGGCAGAAAAAGAGCATTTGAACCTTATCTTCATCGGTCACGTAGACCATGGCAAATCAACTACCGTAGGGCGCATCCTTTACGAGACTGGGGCGCTCACTGAGCAGCAGCTTCGGAAACTGAAAGAGGAAGCTGAGAAGGTCGGGAAGGCAACTTTTGAGTTCGCTTTCACAATGGATACCCTCAAAGAGGAGAGGGAGCGCGGAGTTACCATTGACCTGTCGCACAAGGAGTTCCAAACCCAGAAGTACTACTTTACCATCATTGATGCGCCTGGGCACAGGGACTTCGTGAAGAACATGATTACAGGCGCATCGCAGGCAGACGCGGCGGTGCTCGTGTGCTCTGCAAAGGAAGGGGTGCAGCCGCAGACAAAGGAGCATGCGTTCCTTGCAAAGGTGCTTGGAATTTCCCAGCTAATTGTTGCAGTGAACAAGATGGATGCAGTGAACTATGACCATTTGAAGTTTGATGAGACAAAGATGCAATTGACCACGCTGCTCAAGAACATTGGGTACAAGGTGGAGAACATCCCGTTCATCCCGATTTCAGGTTGGGCTGGCACGAACCTTGCAAAGAAACCGACTGAGATGAGCTGGTATTCGGGTCCGACGCTGCTTGAGGCGTTTGACAAGCTGACAGTGCCGGCGAAACCGACAGACAAGGCACTCCGGCTGCCTATCCAGGATGTGTTCACCATTACTGGGCACGGCACAGTGCCAGTGGGCAGGGTTGAGACTGGGATTATGAAAATCAACCAGAGCGTGGTTTTCATGCCCTCGGGTGCGAAGGGAGAGGTAAAGAGGATTGAGATGCACCACCAGGAGCTGCAGCAGGCTGTTCCGGGAGACAATGTAGGGTTCAACGTGAAGAACGTGGATAAGAAGGATGTGAAGAGGGGAGAAGTGGTCGGGCCTGTGGACAAGCCGCCAACAGTGGCTGCAGAGTTCACTGCGCAGATTGTGGTGCTCGAGCACCCGACTGCAATCGGAAAGGGCTACACCCCAGTGTTCCATATACACACTGCACAGGTTGCGTGCACAATCACAGAAATAGTAGAAAAGAAGGACCCGAAGACTGGCGCAACGCAGCAGAAGAACCCGGACTTCATCAAGACGGGCGATGTTGCGATTGTGAAAGTGAAGCCATTGAAAGCTGTGGTGATTGAGAAGTTCTCGGAGTTCCCGCCATTGGGCAGGTTCGCAATCCGGGACATGGGGCAGACCGTCGCAGCGGGCGTAGTGCTCGAGGTCGTGCCCAAGACGGCGTAAATTGCTTGGATTTGTTTATGGATTTGAAAACTGAAGGATTTGCATCGCGGATGCAAACCGAGTGGTTGGTTGGATGGGAAAAGCGAGAATAAGACTAATCGGGAAAGACGCTGCGGAGCTCGATGGCATCTGCAAGCAGATTGTGGAGATCGCCAAGAGCACCGGAGTGGAAGTGAAAGGCCCGATTCCCCTTCCAACAAGGAGGTTGAAAATTGCAACCCGGAGGACCCCGTGCGGGGACGGGTCGGACACCTATGAGCACTGGGAAATGAGAATACATAAGAGATTGATTGATGTTGCGGGAGATGCCCGAACCCTGCGCCAAATCATGCGCGTGAAAGTGCCTGATACGGTGCAAGTGAAGATTTCGCTTGAGTGAAGAGCTTCTTTTGAAAGGCTGTTTTTAAGAATTGGCTGCCTAGCTTAGTCTATGGGCTCGCCTATCTACGACATTTTGAACAAGGCATGGAAATCGACTGCGCGAGTTTTATTTGGGGACGAGCTTGGGGAACTGGAAGATTATGAGGACTGGCTGCTTTCCGGAATGCGCAAGCTCCGGTTTGAGAAATCTGCTTTATCGGGCAAGGAGGTAAGCCTTGCAATGCCTGAATATACCCCTAATGCCCGCTTTTTGAGCTTTGATGAGATGGATTTCGGCAAGAAATTCGAGCCGCTTGGAATAAACGAAGTGAAGGATATTGATTCTGTTCTCGAGGCAATTTCAGAGCGCGTTTATTATACCGGCAACATAGTGCTGGGAGAATCGAAATATGTGGAGCGGAGCAGCAACATAGTGGACAGCCATTTCGTTTACTGTTCGAACGTTGTTTCGGATTCGAAGTATATCGCATATTCAAGGGAAGCAAGGCTTTGTGAATACTGCTTTGGGTTCTTTGTTGGGGGGGAGTGCAGCTACACCGTGAAGTGCTGGGGGGGCAAAATGAAAAGGTGCTTTGAGTGCTACCATTCTGAGAGCAATTCTGATTCCTACTATTGCTTGGGGATACAAAACTGCCGCGACTGCATGTTCTGCTTCGGGCTGCAGAATGGCTCTTATGCAATAGGGAATCTGGCGCTGCCAGCGGAGAGATACAAGGGCATAAAACAGAAGCTGCTGTCGGAACTTGTAGAAAAATTGAAGAAGGAGAAGAGCATATTCTCCCTATTGGATATCGTTGAGCAGGCAAAGGAGCACGAGGAGAGCAGCCTGCACCTGCCCCTTCCGCCCCAAAAACAGTTCAAAAAAGAAGTAGTGGAGGGGGCTTTTTCCCGCACAAGCGGCATTTTGCTTGGGAAAAGCCTGAGTGGGATTGACAGTTATGCCGGTTTCCTGCAAAAGCACGTGCCAAAGAACGTGATACTGAAATCCCCTCTGAGCGGGAAGAGGGTTTTGGTGGCAGGCTTCCGCTCATATGTGTTGGACATGTTTGGGGTTGAGGGGCGGACAGTGGATATGGAAGAGCTTTGGGAAATCGGAAAGACGCATGTCGGGGAAAAAGAAGCATTATCCCTGAAAATGGATGAGGGATATTTGGCAAAAGCATTGTCTCCGGTTGCTTACATCGCATTTGATGTGGGATATGGGAACATATCAAACATTGCAGATGCGGCTGTTGCAATAAACTGCCAGGATTGCTATAATGGGTCTGCATTCGTAAATGCCAAAAAATGCGCCTATTGCTACTGGCCCCGCGAGTCTGAGCATATCTTCGGCTCTTCTGTAACCTGGATGTCTGCATTTTGCATGAAATGCTATTATTCGAAGAGGCTTACGCGCGCTTTCGAGTGCGATGCATGCGACAGCTGCTCTGACATTTACTTTTCGCACAACTGCGAGAATGTGAGGGATTCGATGTTCTGCTTCAATGTGAAGAACCTGAACTATGCTATAGGGAATGCGGCGCTTGCACCAGACAAGTACAAGCAGGTAAAGGCTAAACTGCTTGAGCAGGTTGCAGGCGAGCTTGAGAAGAAGAAGGACCTGAAATGGGATATATTTAAACTCTCGGAGAAATAATTTACTTGCACATTGCCGAGGTGGCAGAATCTGGTATCGCGCTAGACTTGAGATCTAGTGCCCTTCGGGGCTTAGGAGTTCAAATCTCCTCCTCGGCGTTCGCTTATACGAAATCTATTTCAAAACTGAAATCGGCTTTGCTGCCCGTGCTTTGCGGATTGGATTTCCAGAGCTTGAAATTGATATGCGATGGATACTCGCTTACAACAAATCCGGTGTCAGGCTCAAATGGGCTTCCGTTGTTGCATCCGCCTTCATACCTGCAGCTTCCGCCAAGGTGGATGAACGTGAGCAATTGCACCGGGCCGTCAGCTATCCTCCCGCCATCAACGCGGTCAGGTGCTATTCCGGCTGATTTGTTCAAGTCCGCATATGCGAATTCGTAACCGAAATCCCTTGCGTTGAAGCTATACAGGAAGAGCGTGAAATTGGTTGAGAATCTTGACCAATGATTTGATTTCTGCTCCTCCGCCAGTCTGGTGAGGTTGTAAACCGCAACTGCACTGGATTCGTTTGGGTAATACACAAGGCTTATCGGGCGAGGGTAGGCAGGGGTGCAATTGCCATAATCATAGGTGACAAAATCCTGGTCAAGGACTAAGAGAAGATAGGGGTTTATGACGCTGCGGGATTCTTCAGAAGGCCCCTCTATGTTAGGATATTCCTCGCTATTGCAGAACTGGCCCGTCACGCCCCACCATGGCTTCTTGTCGTCTATTTGCCCGAACACCGGGGAATATGGGGAATAGTTCCCTTCCACCAAATCGTATTGGGAAACGTACATGTTGCGCATGGAGAGCACTTCGCGCTTTGTGAGCCAGTCAAACTCTACAGGTTCATTCAGCCGTATTTCCACCCTCTCGCTTGCATTTGGGCCGGTTTTGAGCCTGTTTGGAGCCGGAGAAGTGCAAAAGTCAGTGCCGTTTGCAAGAAGGCAGGAGGAGCCGCCATTTGGCGTGATTGATGGGGAGGGGGGAGAATGCTGAGTGAAAGGGATTTCAAGCATGCCATTGAGAAAAAGGGCCAAAACAACAAGGAAAAGAAGGAAAACATTGGCTGCAATCAGCAAGGCAAGTTTCAGCCTACGGCCATCCATAATATTTGAAGGGATGCTTCGTTTATAAGTATGGAGGATAGCCGCACAACGGCGTTCTCCTCATGATTAAAAAGCAATAGCCGAGAAATGCATCTGAAACAGGGAACGAGCCTATATTATAACCAGCGACCAGGGAAACGATGGACAATCTCCTAGAAGCCCCGATATTAAAGAAGGAATTGGGATTGCTCGGAAGCTTCTCTATGGGATTTGCCGATGTGGGGGCTGACATTTTCCTTGCGCTGGGCCTTATTGCGGCATATGCGCACGGGCTTATGCCATTTGCGATATTGGTTGCATCGGTGGTGTATGTTTGCTCTGGGTTTGCGTATGCTGAGCTTGCTGCCGCCATTCCTGTGAGCGGCGGCTCTTCCGCATTCGGGAAAAGGGCGTTTGGGAAATGGGCAGGCTTTCTCGCAGGCTGGGGCCTGATATTGGATTACACCATTGATGTCGCGCTGTTTGCAGTTGCATCAGCAGGCTATCTTTCGTTTTTCATCCCGCAAATAGGAGTTCTCCTGCCGCTGGTTGCGGCGTTCCTCATATTCGTGCTTTTGCTTGTGAATTTGCTTGGGATTAGGGAATCGTCAGCAATAAATTCGTTCCTTACCCTTGTGGTGATCGGGATTCTTGCTGCGCTCATTTTTTTCGGGTTCCAGTATGCATTCAAATTGGACACGTTACTTGGGGCAATAAAATCCATAGAGATTGACCCGGGAATGGACAGTTTCCTGTATTCGATTACGCTTGCGATGGTTGCATTTGTAGGGATTGAGAGCATATCGCAGGGGGCTGAGGAAACAAAGAACCCTGGAAAAGTGATTCCCAGGGCAACGCTGCTTGCGGTTGTTTGTGTTGTGCTGTTTGCAGTTGTGCTCTCCACCATGGCACTGGGGATTGTATCTTACAAAACATTGGCAGATAATATGAACAGCCCGCTTGTGCCGATTGCAAAAGCATTGCCTTTCACTGATATTATAGTGCCAGTGATTGCTGCATGCGGGTTTTTGATCTGCTTCGTGTCTGCGAATACCGGCATAATAGGGGTGTCAAGAGTGGCGTTTTCGATGAGCGGGGCTGGGTTTATCACAAGGAAAGTGCAGTGGGTGCACCCGAATTACCGCACCCCGTGGCTTACGATAATTATTTTCTCATTGATTGCCATGGGCCTTGCGTTCACAGGGGATATGGTGTTCTTGGGGGAGCTGTATGCGTTCGGTGCGCTGACCGCGTATACTGTGACCAATGCCTCGCTCATTGCGCTGCGGTTCAAGGAGCCGGATTTGCACAGGCCGTTCAAAATGCCATTGAATATCAGAGTAGGGAAAGGGGAGATTTCGCTGATTTCAATCGTCGGGCTTGTAAGCTGCATAGCAGTGTTTTTCCTGGTAGCCACGCTGCACACTGAAGGCAGGAATTTTGCGTTTGTGTGGTTTGCTGCGGGGATATTGTATTTCGTCTGGTATGGGGGTTACCGGGAAAAAGCGGATAGGAATACTGCCCTCAAAGGGATAGAAACCGTATCATGAGATTCGTAAAAGAGTGCTGGAAGGCGAAAAGCTTTTCCTATTTCTGCTATGCTGCTCGTTCCAGAAAAGTGACTGCGGCTGCAATTATCGCAATCCCAAGCAACATGAGCGCAAGCTGTTTTACGGATTCCTTGGGCCGCACGTCCTTGTGCAGCTCAGGGACGACGTCTGCACTTGCAATGTAGATGAACATGCCTGCAGTGAACGCAAGGCCGTAGAACGAGAGGTGCGCAACAAACGGGGCTATGTAGTAGAAAGAAACAGCCCCTACGACAGCAGTGAGCGCGGAGAGGAAGTTGAATGCAAGCGCCCGGGTTTTTTCCATCCCGCTGTAAAGCAGCAGGCTGAAATCCCCTATCTCCTGGGGGATTTCGTGCAAAATGACTGCGATGGTAGTAGTCATGCCCAGTGCAGGGCTTGAGATGAACGCAGCCGAGATTGCGATGCCGTCAAAGAAGTTGTGCAGCCCGTCTCCAATCAGGTTCAGGTAGCCCAATGGCTTTACCTTGCTTGAGTGCTTTGAGGAGTGGTGGTGGTGCCACATTATCATCTTCTCAAGTATGAAGAAAGCTATGAAGCCAACAAGTGCTGCAAGCATTGCAGACTGAATTTCAATCCCTTCGAGCGATTCAGGTATGAGGTCAAGGAATGCAGCTCCAAGTAATGTGCCGCCAGAGAGGCTTACAAGCAGCGGGAGAAGCTCGTTTAGCCTCTTTTGGTTCATTGATAGGAAGAGGATGCCTGCAAGCGAGGCTGCGCTCACTATGAGCGTTGCTGCGATTATCAGCTCCAGCACCATAACTGTTCTTTTGGGTTATTAACTTTTAAATATATTGTTAATAACATATCCGGTGCGGCTTATAAGGCTGATAATAAGCGAGGGATTGGATGCCCATAGTGAGCATGTCGCTTGATGAGAAGACACTGCGGGAGCTGGACGGGCTGTCTGGGCAGCTGGGCTTTGCGGGGCGGTCCGAAGCGCTTAGGGCAGGTGTGAAGAAGCTTGTTTCGGAGAACCGCGAGCTCTCAAGGCTTTCTGGGAAAATGAAGGCTGTGCTGCTTTTGGTGCATGGAAAGGAAGCAGAGGAGAGGGCAACTTCGTTCAAGCATTCGTACGACGATATTGTCTCAACACAAGTGCACACTGATTTGAAAGAAGGGAAGTGCTTGGAAATATTTGTGCTGGAAGGGGAGGCAGGCAGGATTAAAGAGATGGTGGGGCAGGCGCAAACAAACAGGAAAATTGATTATTGCAGGCTGGTCGTGCCCTAGCGCCTATTCCCCAAGGCCGGAAACGAATATTTCTTTTGAGTTGTTTGCATCTAGCGCGAGCGGGATGTCAAGCTTCACTGAAAGGGTCCAGATGTGTATCTTGTTGTCGTGCCCGAATTCGCGGCTTGTAGGAGGCGCGTCTTCCGGAAGCTGGAACTGAACTTGATACTCCCCTGATTGGAACGTGCCTTCGCCTGCGACCTGCTTTTCCTGCCTGTAGCGCTCGCGAGAGCGCTCCTGAACCTCGGTTCGGAGTTCGGTTGTGCGCGGCACCCCAAGCTCGTGCTCTCGAGCAAAATCGTACTGGTCTATTACTTTTGTGACCTTTTCGCGCGAGCGCTCGCTGCAAACTAGGGTTGCGAATATTCCCCGAGCCTTGGTTGGTTTGGGAAGCGAGAGGGAGATTTTTGCGATTATTGTGCTCCCTGGGGAGTAGGAATCGCAATCGGGGGTTAGTTCTATCATAAGCATCAGTTGAGAGAAGATAGAAAAAGGGGAATATTTAAATATAAAGTGGGAGAAAATATATTCAGGTGTCTTATTGGAATTGAAACATGCCAGCCCTAATGCACGGCCTCCAAAAATTGCGAGGTGGGCGAGGAATACTGCAATTGTGATTGCAACTGTAGCGGTGCTTGCGTTTGGGGGAAGGGCGCTTGCGAACGAGCCAAATATGGCGAGCCAGCAGGGCGATGGGAAAGCTAATTCCGGGGAAGTGCACAAGGCGCAGGATAAGAAAGCGACTGTCTCTGAATGGCGCACGAAGGGCGTGGTTGACAATTCAACAGTATCTGGCATCTGCATACAGGCAGTTGCGCAAAGGCTTGGGATGGGCGCACAGGAGGCGCTAGGGGCGCTTTATGGGAGCCCGCAGACAAGGAAAGCGATGGAGCGGATGGTTGCGGGAGTGATGGGGGATAATGGAGTAAAGAATGCAAAAAAGCTTCGGGTCGGGGCTGAAATAACTGTTTCTGGGGAAAGGGTAGATACTGCTGTTTCACAAATTAGGGCTGCGCTTGGAACGCAGGGAAGCGGGGCTGGAACGAGCGTTACATTCACAATGCCCGCAGGAGCTGATTCGTGCCTTGATGGAGGGCAGTTGGTTGTACCGATTACTCCTAAACAAGCTCCAGACACTTCTAATGCTGCACATGCCAAGCCAGAGGTGGCAAAGCGTGATACACAGCCTGCACAAGCAAGCCAGCCGGAAATTGTGCAGCCTTCAGGCAATTCTGTCCGCGGATGGGGCTTTAGGCTTGATGGGAATATGAAAATGCTTCTTGGGATTATTGGGCTGGGAGCGCTTTGGGGCTGGCTTGAGCTTAGGGCAAAGCATTATGGGGAGCTGGGAGATGCCATGAGCATCGGGCCTTACATCCTAAGCTCTGACAGAAGGTCGGCTGAATCTGAATTCGAGCGAAACCATCAGACAGATGAGGGAAGGCTTAGGCAAATGGGCATTAATTTTATAAGGAGCAATTTTGTGGAGAGGAACTGGCCTGAATTCACGCTTGGTGGAAATGGAAAGGACAGCAACAGCGTGATACTTGAGCATGTGAGCAATGTGGGTGATAAGGAACTGTATTTCCTCATGTCAAAGCTGGCCAGGAACATGTTTGAGGGCGGGAAGGTCACGTATTATGATTTAGCTTATGCACTTCAGGAAAAGGCAAAAGGGCTTGCAGGCACAAGCGAAATGGGAAAGAAGATTGACAAACTTGTTGAAGAGAAGCTAGTGAGCATGAATGGGAAAGTTGAGAAGATAGAGGAAGCAGTGCTTGCTGCTGAGAGGGAAGTGCTAAAGGGGCTGATTGAGGAGAGGCTTAGGAATATTGAGCGGAACGGGCCTGATCCTGATGGGAGCGGCGGCCGCAGTACAAGTGCAGTTGAGCTTGGAGTGGAGAATAGAACGGGCATTTTGACAGAGGCAGTTGTTGGCGATGGGAGCGGAGCGAGCGGGCTTTTGCTTGACAGGTTCAGCATAGGAGGAATACCCAAAGCCAGGATGCAGGAGTTCAAGGACCTGATTGGAGCTGCATCAGAGCTTCGAACCGAGGCGAAAAGAGGGGACAAGAAAGTCGTTTATGAAATGGTCCGCGAGGAAGTGCTTGCGAAGTTTGGAATGAGGATTTCAGATGCGACTATTTTGAAATATGCGAGAAAGTTCGGGCAGAAGCCGGTTGAGAGCAAGGTGCAGATAGTGGAGTTTGCACCAGAGAATGAGCTTCCGCTTGCAGCTTGAGCACTATTTTTTTTCCGGAGCAGGAGAAACCGATTCCTGAGCTTGGATTGTTGGCGAGAGCGCAAGCATCCCGAACCAGACTGCATAAATCACCACAGTGATAACAAGCCCGAGCAATATATCGTGCGCAATGTTTGGGCCGATTAGGGTGAGCTGCCCGTTCCACCAGTGGTCAACGATGCCGAATATGGCACCGCCGCCAAGCAGGAGGGAAAGCTGGTGCCCGGGAATGTCCTTTTTCTTCCCGAAGAAGCGGTGCGCGAGGATCATTGCAGCTGCGCTGGTTGGAATGACATAGCATACCATTCTGATCACCTGCAAGTAGCAGCCTGTTGGCTATTTTAAGCGTTTGCCCAGTGTGTTTGCGGCTAAAAGATTGAGCTTGGTGTACTTTTCCAGGGATTTGGCTTGCATGCGTGTTAGCTTCATGGTTGCTATGCCCCAGTGGGTTGCAAGCAAATCGCCTTTTTTGGGGCTGGAAATGAGTTGTATGCCTGCGCAGGAGAGCTTTACTTTGCGGAGCGAGGGGATGAGAATGAGCGTTCCTGCCTTGCGAACTAGCGTTTGGCTTTTGAGGAGAGCAGATTGCCCGTTCGCGCTAACTACTTTGCCCCAGGAAGGGCGGCAGGAGTCTGCAACCGGAAGCGAGCGGCGGACCACCCCGGTGATCGAGCCTATGAAAAGAGGGTGGAATGAGTGGTGCGGGAGTGCACGCGCTGGAATGAGGGAGGCGATTGCACGCGCTTTTTTTGGAGCGAGGAGGGAAGGGCCGTTGAAATCCTGCGCGATTAGTTTTTGCAAATCCCTATTGCGCACCTTATCCAGCAATTTGTTCCCGAGCCAGAGTGCCTCGGAAACCCCAGGCGAGAAGGGGGAGAGATTATTTGCGCGTGCGATGAGCGAAAGGTAGGAGTAGTGAGCTTTGAATTTTTTCAATTCTGATTCAAGCAATTTGCGGGAAGAAGGGGAGCGGGCCCAGAGGAATGCGGAGAGGGCTTTTGCGAAAGTGCGCTTGCCGCAGTATCGCCTTGAATTGGGGGGAAGCGCAAACCGTGCAGAAAGCTCAAGCGGGTCCATCTTTTAGCCACTCTGGAACCGGAGCCTAAGCCAGCGGAATGCAAGTAGGGATTGGGTGAAGCCTACTGTGAAAATCACCCCTGCTGCAACCAGGAAAAAGCCTGCGGCCGTTTGCAGTGCGAGGGGCTTTCCTGCAAGCGCAAATGAGAGGAGCGCGCTTATCGGGCCCCCTAGTGTGAGAATTGCAGCGCATGAAATTAGGGGCGCGTTCTTGAGAGAGGAGTACCAAAGCGTCACGAATAGGGTGAGCAGCCCGACTGTTACTGCAACCCAGCCAAGGGAAGCGGGAGTGAGCGAGAGGAGAGCTCCGGCGTTCCCCTGCAATGCGAGTATGCAAAGTATTGTTATGGCGCCAATGCCCATGCGCGCGGAAGCGACCGTGGTTGGGGAAAGGGAGGCAAGTGCGAGCTTGGAGATTGCGTATTCAAGGGCCCAGAGCGCGGAAGCTGCAAGCACAAGCAGAACACCTTCGGAAAGGGAAAGCTGAAAGTTCCCGAGCAATAGGAAATTGCCTGCGAGCACTGCTAGTGCGCCTGCTGCGATTTTCCAATTGAGGCGCTCCTTGAGCAGCAGCATTGCTGTGCCTATTGAGAAAATGAATACAAATCGGTAGAGGAATGAGGAAACGGCGCCCGATAGGAGCAAGAGGCCCTGGAAATAGAGCACGAACGCTATGCCTCCGCCGATTATTCCGGAAAGCAGGAGCAGGATTGCCTGCTTGCGGTTCAGCGAAAGGAACTCTTTGTGGCTTTTGAGCGCAAAACCAATTGATACGAGAATTGCGGCTACAAGAACATTTTTTAGGAATGTATAGGCGGTTGGGTCCATTGCGAGGACGCCGAAGCTGTTTGCGAATACAGATATGCCGCTTACAAGTGCAGTGAGGTAGGCAAGAGCGATTCCTTTGTGGGATTCCATGAGCCAAGATTCATGGGCTATGAATATAAACATTTCAATCGCATGCTAATTCAATGGGGAAGAAACTGAAAGTTGCATGGGTGACTTTTGCGTGCTGCGAGGACAGCTCGATACTTTTTGTGGAATTGCTAAATGACCATTTTTTTGAGTGGAACGAGAAAATCGAGTTTCGGGTCTGCCGGATGCTGAAAAAAGCGGCACTGTTTGAGGATATTGATGTGGCGTTCATTGAGGGGGCTATCGCGCTGAAGGAGGATGAGGAGAAGCTTAGGCACCTGCGGGAAGTGTCAAAAAAAGTGGTTGCGGTAGGCTCGTGCGCCTGCACCGGGATGCCGTCTGCCCAGAGGAATTATTTTGACGAGAAAACAAAGGGCGAAATCGAGATGGTCATTAACAGGTTCGGGCACATGGAAAAGGTGGTCCCGTTAAAGAGCCTGGTGAAGGTGGATTATGAGGTGCCGGGCTGCCCGATGGATGAAAAGGTTTTCCTTGAAGTGCTGCAGAAGTGCTTTTCGGAGTTTGGGGTGTAGCGATGCATGACGTTCCGGACATTGATATCAACATAAACAATTTGAGCAAAATTGAGGGGCATGCAAACCTCGAGGTGAACGTGAGGAGGGGAAAGGTCGATGCGGTCAAGCTCAAAATTTCGGAGGCAAAGAGGTTTTTTACCCAGAGTGTCCGCGGGAAGCCGGCATTAAGCGTGCCGCAGCTCGTATCAAGAATTTGCGGAACGTGCAGCATCGCGCATTTAACCTGCTGCATAGAGGCGGTTGAGGATGCAATGGGCATTAAGCCAAGCGAGCAAACCGTTGAGCTGCGGCACCTTACAATGGATGCCCTGATGATTCGCGACCATGCGATGCACTTGTATATTTTCTGCCTGCCCGATATTTTCGGCGTGGACAGCGTGCTTGAGCTTGCGAAGAAGGAGAGGGGGCTGCTTGAGGATGCATTGCTTGTGAAGAAAGCCGGGAATGAGCTGGGGAAATTGGTTGCTGGAAGGTCGGTGCACGCACCTTTCCCCGCGGTAGGGGGGTTTACCAAAGTCCCGAGCAATGAAGGAGCAAAGGAGCTTTTGCACGAGCTTGAGCACGCGCGGGAGCATGCCATAGGATTTGTGGACTTGTTCCATGACAATATGCAGGAATTTGAGCGGGAAACGCATTTCATCGCGCTCAAGAATGAGAAATATGATTTCCTTGGTGGCGAAATTTGCTCTTCGGAGGGGTACTGCATCACGAGAGGGAATTTCCGCAACCACCTGACAAGCGTGGTTATGCCCTATTCGCAGTCCACTGGGTTTGAGTTTGCTGGAAAGGAGTATATGGTGGGGGCGCTTGCAAGGATGAATTTGAATAAAGAAGCGCTGCACCCGAACACCAAGAGGGATTGCGCCGGGTGCATTGGGCTGTTCCCCTCGCACAATGTGATGATGAACAACCTGGCGCAGGCAATTGAGATCGTGCACTGCATGGACAGGGCGATGGACAGGCTGGAGGGCGCGGAGTTCAAGCCTGAGAAATACACCGTGCCGCCAGTAAAAGCTGGGAAGGGGATTGGGGTGATTGAGGCGCCCAGGGGAACATTGTATTATGATTTGGAGACTGATGAAAAAGGTCTGATAAAATACATCAATTTGGTGATTCCGACAGCGCAGAACCATGTGAACATTGAGCGGGATATTGCAGTGCTGGTGGAAAGAGAGCTTGAGCAGATGGACAAGGATGAGATTTCGATGGAAATTGAGAAGCTCATCCGCGCTTACGACCCTTGCATGAGCTGCGCGACGCACTTTTTGAAGGTAAAATGGAAAGGAGAAGCGCCAGCGCGCCCTTCTCGCAAGAGGAAGCGGTAGAGCCATAGGGAAGCGCGATTATTTTCGCATCGCGTATTTTGCCAAGCTTCGCTAAGAGCGTGAGGTTCCAGGCAAGGTCGAAATCGTGCAAAGAGTATGATTTTTGGAGCTCAAGGTCCGAGAGGTGCAGCATTGCGGGTGCCTTGATTCCCTTTGCTGCATCAAGAATCACAAGCTCTTCCCCCTGCTCCTCCAAATCCTCCGCAGTGTCAAAAGGGACGAATTGGAATTCCGGAAGCTTCTTTGCGAGTTTTTTTGCAACTTTGAGCGCAAGCGAGTCGCCTGCATGCAACGGGTTGCCGAAAACTAGCACGCGCATGAGAGGATTTCTTTAGTGGAATCTATTTAAAGGTTGGATTGGGAGATAGGCGCATGGCAGAAGAGCAGAAGAGGCCTGCAAACGTCCCGTCCAGCCTGTATGGGAAAGGGGGGGTTAAGGGCACCCCTGCGCGCGAGTATGTTGAAAAGAACGCGAGGCCGTTTTTCCCGATTGGTGGGGAGCTGATTGAAGCGCAGAAGAGCGAGAGCAAGCTGCCCCTGCTCATTTCAGTACTAGCGCTCCTTGTTGCGGTGATGGCATTGATGGTTTCAATGCAGGGGACGGGGGGAATTGGAAAAGCCCAATTGTCAGCCATTGCAACGGATTTGGAAAAGATGCAGGGCAAGCAGATGGAAGTGGGTGCGCCAGTCGCATCTACGGTATTCATAGATAAGGAAATTCCGCTATCGGAAGTGATACCGGATTTTACTGTGCCGGTGGATATTGTGGTGCCGATTCAGGGAACGTATAATGGAATAACGCCAACTGGGACAATTAGGGTTACGCTGAATGAAAGCGTCCCGATGAGGCTTAATATACCTGTCAAAAGCAGCCTGTTTGCTACAAAAAATATCCGCATAAATAAGGAGATTCCGGTAAATGTGTATGCGAGCGCGAGATTCACTGTGCGCGAGCTGTATGGAAAGGAGTTCCAGGACATAATTGACAGGATTAGGAACGCCTCGAAATAGCGCCTGAGAGCTTTGCAATCCCCCTGCTCCCATCGAATTTCTTTTCCATTCCGGTTATTTCTATTTTAGATTTGAAGAATGGGGCGTTTGATACGAAAGTTTCGCCCTCGCCCCCTTCGAAAAATGGGTTTAGCCCAAGGGATTGCAGCTTCTGGACAAATTCCGAATCGAATTTTTTCCCTAAATGCTCCTCGCCCAATCCTTGCGCTGCAACCGTAGTGATATGGATTTCAAAAAATTCGGTCAGCTCCTGCAAAAGGGCATCGCCCTTGTGCCATAGAGGCGAGATGGTTGGAATTTTGAGGTTGTAGCCTATTTGGTCTATGCGCTGCTTTTGGTACTCGCTTGCGATTGCGCCGGTGATGATTGCATCGGGCTTGAGAGTTGCAAGCTCGCGCTCAAGCACTTTGAGCTCTGTTTCATTTGTGACGTTCACCTGCCTGTGCATCAATCCGAGCGCCTGCGCCTGTAAAGAGGTGAGTTCCACGTTCGGGCGGTGGAACATCATCGAATCGTCCTGAGGGACAAGAGTGAGCAGCGATACATCCCAGCCCTGGAACAGGGAGAAAAATGTGGCAAAAACCGAATCCTTCCCGCCTGAAAAAAGTACAATGACGCGCATGCTATCATTCCTTTGTAACCATGGTTACATCAGCATATTAAAATAAAATGGACTGGATGGGATTTCTGGGTGGCTAAAACTCTGAGATAAGAAATATTTCTGGGTGAAAAAACCTGAGCGCGTGGCGCTCGGATATTTTTCATGCTCCCGGTTCTTTTCTTTCCCAGGGCTTTCTTTTCGCGGAGCGAAAAGAAAGGCCTGAACCCATGGCCTCTTCGTTGCGAACGAAGCGATCTACCGCTGATCTACCAGCCCAATAGAGGTAATTCTGCCTCCGAAGACTTTTAAATCGGTGTGGAGTTGTTATACCATGGGAGGAGGAGTGGAGGAAACCCTTTCTGTGCTCGATAAGAGATGGAGGGGCGCTTGCAGGGTGCTGTTTAAGGAGGAGGTTGGCGGGCTTGCGGAATTCTCTTCTTACCTCTCTGAACTTCCTGAAAAAGTAACGCACCATCAATCGAACATTTCTGGAAAAGATGTTTCGTGCGCACCAACCGCATATGCAGAAGGTTCAAAATTTATTAGTTTCAATGAGGTTGATTTCAACAGGAAGTTCGAGTCATTGAACATAAATGAAATTAAGGATATTGATTCGATAGTCGAAGCGTTGGGCGAAAGGGCGGTTTATTCAGGCAATATAGTTTTCGGGAATTCCGGGCACGTTGAGAAAAGCTCGAACATAAATGACAGCTTTTACCTTTATGAAGTTGCAAGGTGCGGGAATTCCAAATACATTGCTTACGGCTCGATATTCAGGTATAATGAAGATTGTTTTGGAAGCAATGTTATAGGGGAATCGGCGTTCTGCATCCGCTGTAACAGGGGTCTTAGGCTCAAGCGCTGCTTCGAGCTCTGGATGGTGCAGAATAGCTCTGATTGCTATTACTCATCTGGTCTGGATGGATGCAGCGAATGCATGTTTTGCTTCAATGTGAAAAATAAGAGGCATGCCATCGGGAATCTGGCGCTTGAAGCGGCAGAATACGAAAAAATCAAGAAAAAACTCCTTTCAGAGATGGCAGAAGGCCTTAGGAAGGGGAAAAAACTGCCCTCGCTTCTTGACTTGGTAAAGATGAGTAGAAAGGAAGAAATACCTGCAATACGGACCAGTTCGAAAATCTTGGAGAAACAAGACAAGGACAGGATTGAAGATGCTTTCTCGCAAACCGCATCTATACTGTTCGGCAACAGACTTACCGGAGGGATAGATGCTTATTCTGATTGGCTGAGTGGGCATACGAGGCCCATTGGAGAAGGCATTTCTGCGGCAAGCGGCAAAAGGATACTGATAGCACCATTCGCAAACTTCTCCAAACTTCCAGCAGATAGGATAATGACTGAAGAGGCGTGGGAGCTTGGAGGGAGAACTTCTTTAACAGAATCTGAAGTTGGGGAATTGAGCATGAAAAACGCCCACGAGACGATCGGAAAGCTAGCATATTTCAATGTGGATTTGTTTGAAGGAAAAAATTCGAATATGATAGACTGCACATATGCTGTCGATTCAGCGGATTGCTACAAAAATTCTAACTCGCTGTATTCCAAATATTGCGGCTATTGCTTCTGGCCCAGGAACAGCCAATACTTGTTTGGGTGCGATTCCCCATTCGATTCTGCATTCTCAATGCATGCGTATTCCTGTACCCAGCTTACGAGATGCTTTGAGGCAGACTGCTGCGGCTACTGCTCGGACCTGTATTTCGGGCACAATTGCGAGAACGTGCACGAGAGCATGTTCTGCTTCAATGTGAAGAACAGGAGATACCATATAGGGAATGCCGAAGTGGAACAGGGGAAATACAAGGAGCTGAAGGCATCGCTTCTAGGGCAGATTCATCAGGAGTTGCAGAAGAAAAAAGGGCTGAAGTGGGACATTTACAACATCTGGAGCGCGAAAAAATGAGCGAAGCGTATGAGTTGGTGAATAAAGCCTGGAAAAACACTTGCAGGGTTCTTCTGGGAGAGGAAGTTGGCGAGCTTAAAGATTACGAGAGTTACCTGAAGGAAAATGTCGACCAGATGCTGGTCGGGAAATCTGCGGTTTCAGGCAAGCCACTTTTTCTTTCGAGCACAGAATATGCAAAGGGATGCAAGTTCGTCTCAATGGAGGAGGTCGGGCAAGGCCAGAAGGCCGCTGCCATTGACATCAATTCAATTAAGGACATTGACAGCATCGTTTCCGCGCTCAGGGAGCAGTTCTACTACTGCGGGAACGGCATACTCGGCAATTCGAATTTTGTGGAAAACTCGGACAGCTGCGTGAATGTGCAGTATATTTATGCCAGCCGCGACCTGCATGACATGAAATATGCGGCTTATTGCTCTGACACGAGCCTGAGCGAGCATATTTTCGGCTCGCAGGTGATACAGGGAAGCTTCCTGATAAAATGCCTGCGCGCGCTAAAAACAACAAGATGCTTTGAGGTATTCAGGACGCATTATAGCTCCGGGTGCTACTTCACCGGAAATTTGGAGGGCTGCACTGACTGCATGTTCTCCTTCAACCTTAGGAACAAGGTAAATGTGATTGGGAACCTGCAGCTGACAAAGGAGGAATACCAGAAAAGAAAGAGCGAACTGATTTCGCAAATGAAGGAGGAGCTTAGGGAGAAAAGAAGGCTGGCTGGCATAATTGACATCATTGTAGATGTTCCGAAAGGCGCGGTAAAGGGTGCAGTGAAGAAAAAGCACGTATTTTCTTCGCAGGAGAAAAATGCATTAGATAAGCTTGAGACTGGATTTGGACGAACTTCGCAAGTGCTGTTTGAAAAAGAACTTTCAGGAATGCAAGAATATGGAGCATGGCTTGAGAGGCATGTGAGCAGCATACCTGTTGCATTTTCAACAATAAGCGGTGAAGAAGTGTTTGTCGGGGGGTGGGGGTTTCTCAAGAGGATAAAGGATAATACCTGCACGCTTGAGGAATCGCTTGCGCTTGGGAAGAAATCCCTTTCAGAGAAGGAGGCTGCTTCGTTATCGCTAAAGAATGCTTCAAGAACGCTGGATTCGATAAAATGCGTGAGCGGGGAGGCTGCGATTGGCAATAACATAGGGATAGTGATGTGCAATTCCTCAACAGATGCAGAATACTGCTTTCGGGGAACAAATTGCACATACAGCCGGTACTGTGCTTATTGCCTATGGCCCAAGCAATCGCAGCACCTGTATGGGTGCTCACGGGCATTCGATTGCAGCTTCTGCATCCATTGCTACGATTCGGAAAAGCTCACGCGGTGCTTTGAGGTGAGCAACTCGAACTCATGTGCCGACTGCTACTTCTGCCATAACTGCGAGAACGTGCAGAACGGAATTTTTTGTTTCAATGTGAAGAATAAGAGGTATGCAATTGGAAATGTTGAAGTTGGGCGGGAGAGATACCTTGAGATAAAAAAGAAAGTGTTGGAGCAGATAGGGAACGAGCTTGAGAGGACAAAAGGGCTGAGATGGGACATTTACAGCATCGGCTGCGCTAAGGGGAAGTAAAAAACAGAAAAAGAAGGAAAGTGGGCTTTAGATGTAGTTCAAGCCCATTTCGACTGCGGTCTGGCGCGTCTCCTCTTTTTGCCCGCCGAAAATGTTAGCGGACTTCAGCCCGGTAACAATCGAAGTTACGGAAATGATGTCTCCGTAGCTCGGGTCGAGCCTTGCGCCCATCTTCACGTTTGCGCCCTTGTCAAAGGATTCGGAAATCTTCTCTGCAATCTCCACCGATTCCCCAAGGGTGAGCTGCACGCCTCCTCCAATGTGGAGCAGTGCGCCCTTCGCGCCCTCATAGCTCACATCAAGCAGCGGGTGCTCAAGTGTGTTCTTCACTACCATATCCACCTTGTCAGGCCCCTTGCCCTCGCCTATCGAAATCAGGGACACGCCGCCGTTCTCCATTACAGATTTCACGTCTGCGTAGTCGATGTTCATCAGGGACGGGAACATTATGGTGTCTGCAATCCCCTTCACCGCGCGCGTGGTGATTGCATCCGCAAGGTTGAACGCCTCATTTATCGGCAGGTTGGGGACGTAGCTAACAAGGCGGTTGTTGTCGATCACAATCACTGTGTCGCTCTTCTTCGTGAGCTCCTGCAAGCCCCATTGCGCCTTTTTGATGCGCGCCCTCTCAAGCGAGAAGGGGTAGGTCACAACAGAGACCACTATTGCGCCCTGCTGCTTTGCGATGTCCGCAATTATTGGCGCTGCGCCCGTGCCGGTCCCGCCTCCCATGCCCGCGCACACGAAAACAAGCTCGTTCTCACCGATTACCTCTGTGAGCTTGTCGCGCGAGAGCTCTGCGCACTTCTGCGCCACTTCGGGGAAGCCCCCTGCGCCAAGCCCCTTGGTTATGGTTGCGCCGATTAAAACGCGCTTGTGCGCATCCACCATCTTTAGGTGCTTCTGGTCAGTATTGATCGCAATTGTGGTGGCGCTCTTTATGCCGCTCTTCATCATGCGGTCGACTGTGTTGCAGCCCCCTCCGCCGACGCCTAGCACGGCAATTCGCACCTTGTCGTTTGTCATTAGGTCTTCCGCGTTCGCAGAAGCTGCGCTGTTTCCTGAGCCTGTTACGGCTTGTTTTACGATGTCCTCGAACATATTTCCCAACCTCCTTTTATGGTAAAAATAAAGGAAAAAGTAGCGAATCGGATGGTCGCCCCCGAATCCGCTACTGTTCTTTTATTCACATAGGGATTATCCTATAATCTCTATGTCAGAGTACGATGGCGCTGGCTTGCTCTCCTCTAGAGGTGCCCCGAGAACTGACGCGCCCCTCACCCCGCACACAACCGCAACTATCTCTAGTTTGCCGTCGTAGCCTGGGATGAGCCTTGCGCCCCATTTCACGTTCGCCTCTGGATCCATCTTCTCTGTTATTATTTCACCGGCCTTGATTGCATCGCCGAGCGTCAAGTCCGCGCCGCCCGAGATGTGGATGAGTGCGCCGCCTGCGCCTTCGTAGTCCACGTCCAGCAGCTTGTTCTTGAGCACCCCTTCGGCAGCGCCGCGCACCTTGTCGGTGCCCTTGCCCTCGCCGACTGCGATGAAACCGACGCCTCCGCCTGAAACTATCGCCCTCACATCCGCAAAGTCGATGTTTATCAGGGACGGCTGCGTTATGGTCCATACAAGGCCCGAAATCGCCTTAGCAAGAATCTCGTCTGCTACTGCGAATGCCTCGTTCATTGGCAGGTTGGGTACCAGCTTTACCAGCCGGTTGTTGTCAAGGATGATCACGGAATCCGCGTGCTTGCGGAGTTTCGCAATCCCCTCGTCTGCCTTAAGTCGCCTGGCTCGTTCCAGATTGAACGGATAAGTGACCATGGACACCACAATCGCACCCTGGTCCTTCGCGATTTCCGCGATGACTGGGGTTGCGCCTGTTCCGGTGCCTCCTCCCATGCCCGTGCATAGGAAGACTAGGTGCGCGCCTTCGAGCTCTTTCTCGATTAGGCCTCGGTCAACTTCCGCCGATTTGGCTCCCGTTTCCGGGTAGCCGCCCGCGCCAAGCCCCTTGGTGATGCTTTTCCCAATGAGCACTTTCTTGGCGCGCTCGTGTATCATGTTCAGGTGCTGCTTGTCCGTATTTACTGCCACAAGCTCGCATCCCTTCACTCCCGAGCGAATCAGCCTGTTTATGGTGTTGTTCCCTGCGCCGCCTACACCTACAGTCACTATCTTAATCTGGTCTGAACCCATGGAGCTGTCTGTTTGAGCGGGCTCCTGCTCACCTATCACTGATCTTACTAGACTTTCCATACCGCATCGCCTTGCTCCTAACATAAAGAAAATATGTTTAAATAGATTTGCATTTTGGAAATATTTCACGCCTGAGAATATTTTTCCGTTTTGTTTCCGAGGGAAAACTGCGCGTATGCACGCAGGATTCACGTCGGGAGGGAAAAAGCGCTAGCAGTGTGGGGGGTTTTTCAGCCAAACCACCATTAGTGGTGGATGTATAAGGCGGCTTTTGAAAAAACCATTCCGGTTGTACCATGAATGCCATCAATTGGAATTTTCTTGGTTGCAAGCAAGCGGAAACCCGAGCGTTCAAGCTCTGCTTTCAACCTTTCCGTTCCGACGTAATTTTCCAACTTCGCAAGCTCGGAGAGGTAATTGGCTTTTGAAGCGAAGCGCGGTTTGGGTTCAAAGCCTGGCTTGGATTCTTCTTCAAGCAGGATTAGAATTCCATTTGGCTTTAGAACGCGCTTGAGTTCGGAAATGATTTTTGAACGGTCATAAAACCAATAGAAGCCATATGAGCAGGTAACAATATTGAATGAATTATCCGGGAATGGGATATTTTGCGCATCTGCGACCTGAAAATCTATTCCGCCCGAATTTTCCCTTGCTTTTTGAATCATCCCGGGAGAGAGATCAATTGCAAAAATTTCGCAATTTGTCTTTTCTTTCAGGTATTTTGCAACCGTTCCTGTGCCGGTTGCGATATCGAGCGTTTTCCCTCTGATAAATGGCAAAAATGAATCGAGAATTTCGTGCTGAACGCGCAGGTGGTTTGTCTTTCGCATGTGCGAATCATAATCCTGCGAGAATCTTCCGAACAGGCGCGTTATTTGCTTGGGGTTCATTGCCCCGCCCTGATTACAGGGAGCTGCCCGCCTTCCAAAGGGAGCTTTCCTTCCCAAAAATCCCTGCAGATGCAACGGCTGTTCTCGCTTAGTGTGCGAATTCTCCTGAAATGTTCGTTGTGGAAAATATCAAACAGGTCATTAAGGTTTTCTGAACCATCAAGCACCTTATCTTCTGCGCGGGGCGGGATTGCGATTCCGGGAGTGAGCTTGTCTCCGAAAAGGATCAGCTCGGTTGACTGGCGCTTTTCACAGAATTCCCCTCCGCTTGCAAAAATAGGAGCAAGGGATGCATATTGCTCCGGGGTGAGCTGGAGATGGAATTTTCCCTGCGCTGCGCCCGAAAAAATAATTGGCTCGATGTACGCATAGATTCCAAGCTCAATAATTGTTGGGATGACCTCTTGCATCACGTTTTCATAATTCTCCTGTGAAACCATCACTTCCGCGCCAACACGTTCCTTCCCAATTGCATTGAGCAGGTTCGCAAGCCCGAGAGGAATTTTCATTCCGCGCACTGTTTCGTATGGATAAGCGGATGAGTTTACGCCGACCATTTCCGCTGCCTTTTTTTGGTCAGAGTGCCAGAATTTCCCGTAAAAATGCATGAGCGGATAGGTAGAATTCAACTTGGCGAGAAGCTCGCTTGTATTAATTCCGAGAACGCCCTGCGCAACCCTATTATCGTGGAAAATAGAGCAGTTTGTGAAAACCACGGAAGGAAGGCCGGTTTGTGCTTGGTAGTCCATCACTTTCCAAAATTCTGGGAGAAGGGTGAGTTCGCCCTCGCCTGGCCAGTAAGTGAGCTTTA
>JAGVHI010000027.1 GCA_020056635.1 archaeon
AGCGCCCTGGTGCGCTCATCCACAGGGCAGTTCAAATCCACGCGCACGAAAACCGTTTTCCCATCAACCTGCACATCGTCTAGAGTAAGCATGAAAACCACCAAGAGCTCTTGTGCGTGAAAAATTTAAGAAAGGACTTGAATTAGGGGAGAAGGAAAAAAGTAAAAGTAGTATTTGCCTACTGGCCCGCAACCGCAATCCATTTGCAGCCCGAGTGCTTGTAACCAGCCTCGCAGCCGCAAGTGATAATGTCGCCTGCCTGAGTTATTGCGCATTTTGCTATCTGGCCTGTTTCCTTTGCGCAGTACCCACCGCACCGGTATTCCTTTATGTACTGCACCACTCCATCGGCGCCGCGCGGCCCTACCCGCATGGTGCCGTCAGGGCCAAACGAGATGTACTCGCTTGGGTCGGCAGAATATGCTTTCATGTCATCGGAGAACGAGCCCCGGACCTCAAACGATGTCTTGAGGTTCGGCTGGTCCTTGACAAGCGCGGACTGGATGCCGCTTGTGCGCTCGTACATTTTGCCAAGCGCCCCAGTATTTGCAAGACCGATTCCCATCACGAATATCGCAATGAGGAGCATTGCCACCCCGCCCGCAAGCACTACTTTCATGTCAGTTTTCATTGCCACACCTTCCCCATGTTTTGACAATATTTCACCACATGTGCTTTATATTCCTTTTGCTTTAGCGCTTTTTCGCAGGCTTCTTCCCCCCTTTGTCCTCAAGCTCGGACACGCGGGCAAGCAGGCGCATGTGGTCACCTGCAAGAAGCAGGACCAGCACGAGCATGAGCTGCACGAAATCAATCGGATTGCCGCGCACCGCGGATATTAGCATCATTCCGCCGTATACGACTGCGATGGCAAGCACCATCTGCCAGGAGGACTTTGCAAGCATGTCGAACCCTTCCATTCCATCACCGAGGTAAAGAAGGAACACATTCTTTATATACTTTACTAGGCGCGCCTATTCGGAGTGCCGGAACAAGTTAGATAAAGGTTTGGAGCGAAATTGATGCAGGTGATTCTCATGAAGTTCTTCCTTGACACTGCGGATGTCGCGCAAATCAAGCTCTATGCCAGCATGGGATTTGTTGATGGGGTGACAACGAACCCGACTTTGATTAGGAAGAGCGGGCGCAAGCAAAGAGAAGTAGTTGAGGAGATTTGCAAAATCGTGAAGGGGCCGGTTTCAGTTGAGGGGATTGGGAATTCCGCTGAGGAAATCGTGAAAGACGGAATTGAGTACGCCTCGTGGGCAAAGAACGTGGTGGTGAAAGTCCCGATGACTTTGGAGGGGATGCGCGCTGTAAAAATGCTCTCTGCAAAAGGGATCAAAACCAATGTGACTTTGGTGTTCTCCCCGGTTCAGGCGTTGCTTGCAGCAAAGGCGGGCGCAACGTATGTGAGCCCGTTTGTGGGGAGGCTGGATGACGTTTCTGAGGACGGGATGGCGCTTATCGGGCAGATTGTGCATATTTACAAGAACTACAATTTTGCGACCGAGGTGCTTGTTGCGTCGGTGCGCCACCCAATGCATGTTGTGATTGCAGCGCTCACTGGCGCGCATGTGTGCACCGTGCCCCCGGAGGTTTTCGGGAAGCTTGCATCGCACCCGCTGACCGACATCGGGATAGAGAAATTTGCAGAGGACTGGGCAGCGAGCCTGAAGGGGAAATAGGAGGAAGGCGCACAAGAAAAAAAAGCAGCGAGTGTTTGCATGAAGCCCCTTCTTTTCATCACAGGGAACCCGCACAAGTTTGCCGAGGCACGAAGGCTTTTAAAAGCCCGGGGCATAATAATTAGGCGCGCAGACGCCGAGTTTGCGGAGGCGCGCGCGGACGATTGCGAAACTGTCGCAAGGCTCTATGCCGGCTTGTGCGCAAAGAGGTTCAAAAGGCCGCTATTTGTGGAGGATGCAGGGCTATTCATCCCCGCCTTAGGGGGATTTCCCGGCGCCTACTCCGCATTTGTGCACCAAAAAGTCGGGAATGATGGGGTGCTGCGCCTTATGCGCGGAATTGGGGACCGGAGCGCAAAGTTCGTATCTGCAATTGCATATGCGGATAAGGCGGGAAAGGTCCGCACATTCGCTGGAATTGCGCACGGGAAGATTGCGCAAGCGGAATTGGGGCATGCTGGGTTTGGGTTTGACCCGATATTCGTGCCGAAAGGGAAAAATGAAACGTATGCAAAGAAGCCGGGATTGAAAAGCGATTCGCACCGCGCACGCGCGCTTGCAAAACTCGCGTCATATTTGAAAAAGAAGATGGTGAGATAGATGGCAAGGCTGCACTCAAAAAAGCATGGGAAATCCTCTTCGAAGAAGCCGGCGTCTAAGGTCTCCCCCTCGTGGGTGGAGTACCCGGCGCACGAGGTAGAGGACATGGTGGTGAAGTTCGCAAAGGCTGGGACGCCGCCCTCGCAAATCGGGATGAAGCTTCGCGACAGCTACGGGATCCCCTCGGTGAAGAACCTGTGCGGGAAATCCGTTTCCGAGATACTGCTTGAGAACAAGGCGCGGTCTGATTTTCCCGAGGATTTGATAAACCTTATCAAAACCACCGTGCGCATGAGGGCGCATCTTGGGTCGAACCGCTCGGACAGGCACAATAAAGTGAAGCTGCTTCACACCGAATCGAAAATCAAGAGGCTCGTTAAATACTATACGAAAACTGAGCGCATCCCGCCCGGATGGGAATATGACCCCCAGAAGGCGGCGCTCCTTGTGAAGTAAAACTGGTGAGATGGTAACATGGCAGTCGAAACAAAGAAGACAAAAGTAGTCGACAAGTGGAAGATGAAGAGCTGGTACGCAGTGCTTGCGCCGACCTCATTTGACTCGCGTGAAATCGGGCAGATTGTGGCGACAGAGGAGAGCACGGTCCCCAACCGAGTCATTGTCATTGGATTGGGTGAGCTTACAGGCTCTTTCTCGCAGAGCAACGCCTACACTAACCTCAAGTTTCGGGTAAGCGAAGTGAAGGGGAAAACAGCCTACACCAAACTGATCGGTCATGAGCTTGTGCCAGGCTACATCCGCACACTTGCGCGCAGGAGAAGGTCGATTGTGCACTCCATTGATGATGCAATTACGAAAGATGGGACAGGGGTGCGCGTGAAATCCATTGCGCTGTGCGGGGGCAAAGTATCCACAGGCGCGCGCTCTGCGCTGCGCCACGCCATTTCGCAGGAGGTCATCGCGCTTGCAAAGGAGACCGAGTTTGCGACTTTTGCCCAAGAGATGATTTTCGGCAAGGTTGCCGCAAAGGTGTTTGGCAGGGTGAAGAAAATCGCGCCAGTGAGGCGGATTGAGATACGCAAGAGCGAAGTGAAGGAGAAGTTCACTTAAGGGTGCGGACATGCTCCCGAACATGGACCCGAAGCAAATGAGCCGCATGATGAAGCAGATGGGCATAGATACGAAGGAAGTTGATGCGAAGAAAGTAGTGATAGAGACTGGTTCTGAACTGATCGAGATTACATCGCCCCAGGTTGTGCAGATAGAGATGCAGGGGCAGAAATCTTTCCAAATCTCAGGAATTGTGGAAACCAAAGCTAAAATTTCCGAGGACGATTTGAAAATGGTTATGGAGCAGACTTCTTGCACGAGGGAAGATGCGGAAAAGGCGCTAAAGGATGCGAACGGCGACATTGCGGAAGCTATTTTGAAATTGCAGAAGTAGGTGGTTAGCATGAAAATTCTTGGGATTGAACTGAAGGCAGACCATTTTTGGACAAGCATAGCATCAATAATATTAAGCGCGGCGTTCCTAGCTGCGATATCCGCCCTGCTAAATGACTTCGCATTTGTTTTAAGAATACCTTATTTTGGATACTTTGCCCTGCTTTTGATGGCGATTGGGGCATTCGTTATCGGAAAATATTTTTTCAGAATGACGAGAGCAGATGCGGCTGGGCTGATGATTGCGTGGTTTTTAGTTTGGAATGTTTTGGTTGAAGGGCTGGCATACCTTATGAGTTATTTAGTTGCCCCGCAGTCCATAAGAGCAGGATATTTGGAAAATGTAATTTCAAGAGCGCTGTCATCTATTATAGAAACGTTTGTCGGTTTTCTGGTTTTGTATGCCCTCTTTTCCGTTTTCGGCCCGAAAGAGCCGGTTGCTGCAAAGCAGAGGAAAAAGTGAATTCCGGAATACCATTTTAAAGCGGGGCTGCCAATTTTCCATTCGGGTGAGGTTCATGGTGCTTGAGATAATATTCATCGTAGTTGCGGTGGCAGCAGTGCTTGCCGTAATAGCAATTGCGCTTATGTACAACGACTTGATTTCCACCAAGAACCAAATCGAGAACGCATGGGCGCAAATCGACGTGCAGCTCAAGAAGCGGTACGATTTGATCCCGAACCTGGTTGAGACCGTGAAGGGGTATGCAAAGCATGAGAAATCCGTTTTCGAGAACGTCACAAAGGCGCGCGCCGCGATGATGAAAGCGGATACTGTTGCGGCAAAAGCAAAAGCCGATAACATGCTCTCATCCGCGCTGAAATCCATATTCGCGGTTGCGGAGAACTACCCGAAGCTTGAGGCAAGCGAGAACTTCAAGATGCTGCAGGAGGAGCTCTCAGGGATAGAGAGCAAGATTGCGTATGCAAGGCAGTTCTACAATGATTCGGTGCTTTCGTTCAACAACAAGATAATGACAATCCCGACAAATTTCATAGCAGGGATGCTTGGTTTCAAGCCCCGCGATTACTTCAAGGTGGAAGAGGGCGAGAAAGGGCCGGTGAAAGTTAAGTTCTAGCGAGTGCAGGCTGGGGCAAACGGGCATTGCCCAGTCGGCTTGCCCGCCCCTGACAGCTAGCAGGTGGTTTTCGCATGGCTTCGTTTTATGACGCGATGGGGGAGAACAAGCGCAACTCGATAGTGCTGATCGCAGTGGTGTTCGCGCTTGTGCTTCTTGTCGCGTATTTTTTCGCGTACCTTACAGATTTGGGGCCTATAGGGCCAGTGATTGCGATTTTCATTGCTGTTGCGTATTCCATTGGGGGATACTATTATTCTGACAAAATAGTGCTTTCGATTAGCGGCGCGAAGCCTGCGGAGAAAAAAGATTACCCTTACCTCTACAATACCACCGAGGGGCTTGCCATTGCGGCAGGGATTCCGATGCCTAGGCTCTATGTGATTGAGGATGCAGCTCCAAACGCGTTTGCAACAGGCAGGGACCCTGCGCACTCCGCGATTGCGGTTACCACAGGCTTGCTGCAAATCATGAACAGGCAGGAGCTTGAGGGCGTGATTGCGCACGAGATGTCGCACATAAAGAATTTCGATATCAGGTTTGCGACCCTTACAATCGTCATGGTAGGCATGATTTCGATAATGGGCGATTTTGCGATGAGGTATTTGTTCTGGGGCGGCGGTAGGAATAGGGAAGGAAGGGGAGGCCACCCTGCGCTCATGCTGATCGGGCTTGCTCTAATCATCCTTTCTCCAATAATTGCGCAGCTTGTAAGGCTTGCGCTCTCAAGGCAGAGGGAGTTTCTTGCTGATGCAACAGGCGCGCAGCTCACAAGGTACCCGCCAGGGCTTGCATCCGCGCTTGAGAAAATAGGCAAGAGCGGGTCAAAAGTTGCGCGCGCTACAGATACGACCGCTTCGCTCTATATTGCAAACCCGCTTCCAGGAAAACTGATGAGCTTTTTCTCAACCCACCCGCCTATTGAGGAAAGGGTGAAGAGATTAAGGGCAATGTAGTTTCAAGCCTTTGTCCACTTAATCCCGGCTTTTTCGCAGTACCCGATTATCTTGCTGCGCTGCGGCTGGTTTAGCCCTTTCCAATCGATTAGCACTTTAGAGGCTGGAATAGTGCTTCTTTCAATCCCCTGCACAAATGTTTCGTAATCCACTTCGTCCACCTTGTATTTGGGGAGCATGTGCGAGAAAGAAATAGGGGTCTCAAGCGCGAGCTTGGAAAATGATGGTGCGTAATGCCCGCCCCCCACGCCGAATGCAACTGAGCATTCTATTGTTTCATAGCCGGCAATCGCATCCATTATCGCGTCCGCAACAAGCTCGCCATATTGCTTGTTCGACCATTGCCCCTCTGAACTCCCAATCTCCGCGAATAGTATCGGTTTCTCGATTTTCGGCCCGTGGTGGTCGACCTCAAGTGTAATGTCTACCCCTTGGATGTTGCGCTCCGTAGCAAGTTTGCGCATTGATTGGAAAATTGCCTTGAGCATCTTTGGCTCTCCTATGTTCAGGGTCTTGGGCTCGCCGCCCAAATCGGCAGCGCCCCAGTTCCCTGGGAAGTGCGCGGAAAATGCAGGGGTGCCAGCCGCGCTCCTGTGAGTACTTGCATAAATAAACAAGTCCGCATCGAAATCAGGGATAATGTGCACGATTTCCTCAGAATAGGATGCGAGAAGGATATTGCCTTGTGCAAATTTCCCTTCACTTTTCTTTTCGAATCCGTGCCTGCGTATCAAGGCTTCTGCTATGTTCGAGCTTGCGGAATTGATTTTCGAATGGATTATTCCGATTTTTTCCACAGAACAGTTATAATTGCGAAATATCATAACCGTTTCGTGGTGAGGAGAAAATATTCGCAAGGGGCATTCTTCCGCAATATTGGGGCCATAAACGAATTGCAGCAGCGCAAGCTTGGGAAGGCAACTGTTTGCATTGCAGGATTGGGCGGGATTGGGGGAATTGCATTCGAGCTGCTGGTTAGAAGCGGAGTGGGAAAATTCCGGGTTGCTGATTGGGATTTTTTTGAGGAGACGAATTTGAACAGGCAGGTGCTTGCGGAAATCGGAACATTGGGCGAGAATAAGGCAAAGGTTGCGGCATCTTTCGCGAAAAAAGTAAATGAAAAAGCAAAAGTTTCAGTTTTCGCAAGAGCGATTAATGGAAAAAATGCCAAAGAATTTGTTCATGGCTCGGCGGTTGTCCTCGATTGCACGGATAACGCATATGCAAGGGTTTGCATCGCCCGCGCTTGCAAGAAGGTAAAAGTTCCCTATGTTTTCTGCTCCGCGCTTGGAACGTACGGGATGTGCTCCGTGTTTGGTGGAAAGACCGATTTTGAGAGAGTAATGAAGCTCCCTACTGCAGGCGGGAAGATAAGCAACCGCGCACTTTCCAAATACCAATCGTGCGGGAGCATTCTCGGGGTTGTGAGCAACACAATCGGGGCACTGGGGGCGATGCAGGCGCTCAACCTGCTTTTGGGCTGGCCAGTCGTGCACGCACCCGATTTTTTGGCGGTTGATACAAAAGAGCCCGGGCTGATTTTCAAAAAGCGGCTCTGATGGCTGAAAAAAGGTTAATTTTATTAAGCAAGCCCGTTTCTTGATAAGCATGAAATTCATCAGGTCCTATCTGGACGGCATTTCTGCGGTCGACCTTGATGAACAGCACTATGCCCTTTTGGAAAGGATAGTCGCGCGGGAGCCCATGCTAAAGGAGATTCCGGCAGACAAGCTCTCATTTTTGTGCGACTTGCTGGCGAGGGAGGAGAGCCTTGGGCGCGACACCGAGCACTCAAAAGACCTCCAGGCGCTAATCATAGGGGCAACTGCGCAGTCAATGAAATCTGCGCACAGGAAAAAGAAATAAGGCGACCGGAAAGGGGATTGAACGAGTATGGATAGCGCAAGCGCCATCCCTTAGCATGCGCCTGCTGGCTTTCTTGAAATAAGCGATTTTGCAGCCTCGATTACCCCTGCTTTGTTCAGCTTGTACTTGTTTAGCAGCTCAAGCCCTGTTCCCGATTCTCCGAATGAATCGCGCATGCCTACGCGCGCCATTGGAACAGGGCAAGTTTCACCGAGCACTTCTGCAACCGCGCCCCCAAGCCCACCTATTATCTGGTGCTCCTCTGCAGTGACAATAAGGCCGCAGTCCCGCGCAGCAGCCTCGATTGCTTTTGAATCCAACGGCTTGATTGTGTGGCAGTTTAGCACGCGAGCGTCGATTCCTTCCTTTGCAAGCTCCTCTGCCGCAAGCAATGATTCATAAACGAGCGAGCCGCATGCGACTATTGCGATGTCCGAGCCGTCGCGGAATGTTTCGATTTTCCCGATAGAAAAGGGCGTTTGCTCGGTAGTTGCAATTGGCAGCTTTTCCCGCCCGAGCCTAAGGTAGAATGGGCCTTTTTCCCTTGCAATTACAAATGTCGCTTTCTTTGCCTCAAGGCAGTCGCACGGGACAACGACTTTCATGTTGGGGAGCACCCTGGTGATTGCAATGTCTTCGAGCGCCTGGTGGGTTGCGCCGTCCTCGCCCACAGTGAGGCCTGTGTGCGTGGATGCGATTTTCACATCCGCGTTTGCATAGCAAATTGCAGTGCGTATGAAATCCCAATTCCTGCCAGGCGAAAATACGCCGAACGATGAGGCGAATGCCGTTTTGCCAGCGTATGCAAGCCCTGCGGAAACGGCAGCCATGTTCTGCTCTGCCACCCCGACCTGGAAAAAGCGCTCCGGAAATTTTTTTGCGAACAAGTGCACGCGGGTCGATTCGGCCAAGTCAGCTGAAAGCGCGACGATGTTTTTATCCCCCTCGCCAAGCTCTAATAGCGCCTCACCGTAACCATCGCGCGTGCCGCCTTTGGTCTGCGCAGGGAATGAGAGCGTGCCGTTTATTTTTCCCATTTGAATCATCCTTCGAGCTTCTTTCTTGCAGCTTCAAGCTGTGCAAGAGCCGATTTTGCCTCCTCCTCATTAGGGGCCTTGCCGTGCCATTCGTACTTGCCCTCCATGAACGAGACTCCCTTGCCTGGCGTGGTTTTGGCAATTATCATTGTAGGTCCTGCCTTGTTTGCCTTTGCCTTTTCAATCGCCAAGAGGAATGCGGGGATGTCATGGCCGTCTACCTCAAGTGTGCTCCAGCCGAATGCCCTGTATTTTTCAGCAAGCGGCTCAAGTGGCATCACGCCCTCGGTCGTGCCGTCGATTTGTATGAAGTTGCGGTCCATGATTGCAATCAGGTTGGAGAGCTTGTATTTTGCGGCGAACATTGCCGCCTCCCAGGTTGCGCCCTCCCCATGCTCCCCGTCTGAGCATAGGCAGTATATCCGGGCGGGATTATTGTCAAGCCTTAAGGCTGAGGCAATGCCGCACGAAATCCCAAGCCCCTGGCCAAGCGGCCCTCCAGCATTCTCGATTCCGGGAAGCTCTCCTGGGTGCTGATGCCCTTGCAATCTTGAGCCCAGCTTTCGGAGAGTAAGAAGCTCCTCTCTGGGAAAATAGCCAGCCTCAGCAAGCGCAGCGTAAAGGATTGGGCAGATGTGCCCATTTGAGAGAATGAGCCTGTCGCGTGCATCCCAGTCTGGCTTTTTCGGGTCATGGTTTAGGACAGAGAAATACATTGCGGCAAAAATATCTGCCATCCCAAGCGGGCCGGCGGAATGGCCGGATTTTGCGGAAAGGAGCATTCTTATTACGTGCTGGCGCATCGTGTTTGCAATAAGAGAAAGTTCCCTTGCACCCGGTTTTTCTGCCATTTCAATCACTGCGTGCCATGCTTGTTCCATGCACCATGCCCTTGCGCTTTTTCCCGCTCTCAGCTCGCTGCTTTGCCTACCGTCCGTGCCTGTTCCTTGCGGCCCAGCCCTTTTTCCCTGCCTCGAGTATGTCAGATACTGCCTGCCTTATGTCAGGGGCAGCAAATATTGAGGATGCGGCTGCAAAGCTGTTTGCCCCCGCCTTTCCGCAATCGTATGCAGTGTGCGCGTTTATCCCCCCGTCTACCGCTATGTCTATGGTCTGGCTCAGCTTGCGTATTTCACGTATTTTCGGGAGCATCTCAGGGATGAACCCCTGCCCTGAAAAGCCCGGGTGCACAGTCATCACAAGCACCTGGTCAATTTTTGAGATGTAATCCACTATTTCGGATGCAGGGGTGGGGGGGTTTAGCGCAATCCCGACCTTGAACCCGTCTGACTTTATCTGGTCTATCGAATCGCCAACGTGGATCAGGGATTCGATGTGCGGGATTATCATGTATGTGTTCTTCTCGAACCGGTCTATGTAGTCCTCGGGGCGGCGAACCATGAGGTGCGCCTCAAGCAAAAAGTCCATGTCGATTTCGTTTATGTGGTCAGGCCCTATTGTGATATTAGGCACAAACCTCCCATCCATCACATCAAGCTGTATTTTGTGAACGTAGGGGCGCACCTGCGCAACCCTCCGCTCGAATTCGGATACGCTTTTTGCAAGTATTGCTGGAACTACATCCAGGTGCGGCGAATCGTCTGGCATAAGTGGAACCCCCCTGTTTTGCTTTTGGTTGGAAAATTAATAAAGAGAAGTGATGGCTAGGTGCAGATGCCGCTGGTTGGGGTGGTGCAAGATCCGGAGCAGCACGCGTTGCTGCAGAATTGGCTCGGGACATGTCTGCCGGCGGGCGCGCAGCACCTGTCATTGAGGCATATGTAGGTGTTCGGGCCGTCATATTGGCAGCAGAGGCTCGAGTCCGACCCGCATCCAGTCCTGCCTGCTATTGCGTACAGGCAGCATCTCCCGTTCTGGCACTGGTTGTCGCAACACGTGTTTGAACCAGGCTGCGGACAGGAAACTGGCGTTCCAAGCGGTTTGCAGCATCGTGTATTTTGATTCGGATTCTGCGACTTGCAGATGTTGACGCCGGAGGGGTTTAAGCAGCAATCTGAATCGCCTAAGCAAGGTCCACTCTCAGCCGCGCAGCCGCATATGCCCCCGGCACAGTTGGCTGTGCAACAGTCTCCGCCCGCACTGCAGCCAGCGGTGTCCTTAGGGATGCAGCATTCCTTTGAGCCTGGATAGAGCGGGTATATTGAGAGGCACTGCGCTCCAGGGCAGCAGAAGTTCTGCTCGCCACTGCAAGAATATTGAGGAGGAGCGCACCTGCAGTATCCTCCCTGGGAATAGTGTGAGCAGCATTCCTCGCTGTATGCGCCGCAGTCCCCGTCCGTGCACTCTTCGTCGTTCCCCCTGCAGTAGCAAGTGTCTCCATTGCAAAGCCCGGAGCAGCACTCGTACCCTTCCGCGCAATTTGCCCCGAATGCGCTGCAGGAGCATTGGGAATTGCTTTCATTGCAAACATTTGAGAGGCACTGCTCGTCCTCTTCACAGTATTCGCCCTGCGCCCCGAACCTGCATATCCCGTTTCCATCCGCGTGATAGGTGCAACACAGGTTTTCGTCATCGCCCGGAGCGGGGTTGCCCACATCAACGCACGCGCAGCGCGGGTGGTAGCACCGGGGTGGAGTGAACGAATAATCGCATGCCTCTGCGCAGTTGCCTGAAACGCATTCAGAATCGTCCTCGCAAAGCGCGCCGTTTTCCATTGCGCTGCAAACAGTATCGCAGACGTTAGTGCAGCACTCAAGCGGCGAGCTGCACGCATGCCCCACTGCAAAGCACGGGTTTGTCGGGCACGGGACTGCAAGCTCCTGGTTCCCGCACTCCACAAGGCCGCCAAGCTCGCCGAAGCCGTAGTGGAAGCACAAGCCGTTGAATATGCAAACCCCGGACGGGTCATTGGCGTGCCCGCCTATATCGATGGTTATTTCCTTGTCCCCACCAGGCTGCAGCGTGATTGGGTCGATTGGATAGACGTATCCGCCAAGCTCAAGCTCAGTGATTGTGATTGTTTCTGCCTCCTTGTTTTTCAGGAGCAGGTTAAGCTTTCCGTCCGGCCCGACATGCTGGCCGGTTATTCCAACAGGCCTAAGCCCGCCCCAATAAATTTCAGATGAGACGCGCTTTGTATCCTTGCTTGAGCCGAAGCCCGCCAAAAGCGCGGTAGTGACCAGCCCGACCATTATCACAACTGCAATCAGGATTACGTATTCGGTCGCCCCTTGGCCCTTCATGCAGGGATAAGCGAATAATACGCATAAAAATCAGCATGTGACACAGCGGGCTAACTGCAGTTGCCCTGCGCATTGCATTGGCCGGTGCAGCAGTTGCGTTCGTTGCCGCTGCATGTTGTGCCGGATGGCCTGCAGCATTTGTCCAAACCAGGGAGTTCAGTGCACCGTGCAAGCGGGTCGCAGCATTGCGCAAACGGGCCTTCCGGGTCGTTCGGGAAGCATCCGCCGTTAGTATCAAGGCCAGTTGGAAAGCAGCATTTCCCATTTGAGCATATGTCGTTGCTGCGGCAGCAGTCGGGGGTTTGAATACATCCAGTTTCCTTTAGGTCGATGCAGCATTTGGCATAATTCCAGTTGCACTTGCCAAGGCAGCATTCATAGGGCTTTGTATAGTCACAGTTTGCCTGGGAAGGCCTGCACGTGCAGGCGCCCAAATCGCAGTAGCCTATGCAGCATTCAGTTGTGTTTGTGCAGGTGCTGTTGGTGCGGCAGGTGACGCAACCCCCGCTATCGCATATTCCGGTTCCGCATTCATCATCAGAAGAGCAGCCCGAGCCGATTGGCCGAAGCGCACATGCCCCTGCCTCGCAATAGCCGGTGCAGCAGTACTGCGCGCCGCCGGCTGGGCAGTCTGCATCGATGGGGGCACAGGAACAGAAGCCGCCGCTGCAGATGCCAGAAAGGCATTGCAAACCAGAGGTGCAATTCCCACCGTTGGGAAGAAGGCCGCACTCGCCGGTGCAGGAGTTTGGGCACTCAATCACCATTTCCTGGCTCCCGCATTGCACAAGGCCGCCAAGCTCGCCCATTGCATAATGGAAGCACACCCCGTTGAATGTGCAGGCGCCTGACGAAGAGAATGGAGTTCCGCCTGGCTGGATTGACAGCGCCTGGCTGCCCCCGGGCGATATTTTGACAACAGGGCTGACTGCCATTTGCACACCGCCGATTTCAAGCGCGCTTATTTCCACCAGTTCGGATTCCTTATTGTTTGCAATCACGGTCAGGGTGCCGTCCGGGGTGACCTGTGCCCCGGGGATGCTTATCGGCCTTGCAGAGGTCCAATAGATGTCGGATGATATTTTTTTTGTTTCCGAAACTCCGCCGTACCCAAGGATGGAGATTGCCGCAAGGCCTACGAGTATTGCTATGGAAATGAGAATGAGATATTCGGTCGCGGATTGGCCCCGCATGATAAGAGAATGGCAGGTGCACTATTAAAAACTAGCTTATGGCGCCCAATTGCATCAGCCCATCTGGCATTTCCCGTCCTGGCACGTGAATCCTGAGTAGCAGCAGTCTGAATCGTAATTGCAGCCTTCGCCCGGGTTGGAGCATGCCGGACAGGTGTGCGAATAATCGCAAGTGCCAGTGCAGCATTCTTGGCCAGAACCTACGTAAGTGCACGTGCCTCCGAACAGGCAGCACACACTTCCAGTTGGAGGAGAGGAAGGATTGTCGATACAGCGGCCGCTCTGGCACTCAATAGGCATGGTGCAGGGCTGCCCAAGCGCAATTGTGGAGTTGGCTGCGCAGTAGCCGTTCCTGCAAACGCCGGAGCAGCACTGCCCGTGTGATGAGCATTGCATGCCGTTGTTACGGCATTGGCCGTCAGGCCAGCAGCCCGAATAGTATGGCGGGTTTGAAGTGCCAATGCAGGAGGAGCCTTCGCAGCAGTCCTGGCTCAGCATGCAATAATAGCCCGCAGGTATGCACTCTTGACAGGTGCTGTTTGTGCACAGCCCGCTGCAGCAATATTGTGTGTACCGGTATGCGTAACACGTGTCGCCTCCCGCATGGCAGGCGCTCTGCGTGTCGCAATATCCGCCGTTGCAGATGCCAGAGCAGCAGGTGTAGTTGTATGTGCATTGGCCGCCAAGCTGCCCGCAGCATGTTCCCTCTACGCAGTTGTTCGAGCAGCAGTCCGAATCGCCCTCGCACACGCTTGGATTGCCATCAGGAATGCAAGCACATCTGTTTTCAAACATCGATAACTGGCAGTAGCCTGTGCAGCAGCCTGCGTCATTCGCACATATCTCGCCTATCGGGAGACAGGTTGTAGCGGAACTGCAAACTCCTGAGGTGCATGAGAGGCCCTCGCAACACTGCGAATCGTTTGTGCATATTATCGGCGCGTCTTGGGGGATGCAATCGCACCATCTACCGTCTGCACAGTAGTTGCTGCAGCATTCGTTGTCAGATGTGCATTCCGAATCGTACTCTCCACAGGGCAGAGTGCACAATCCAGTGATGTTGTCGCATGAGAGGCCTGCGCAGCACTGCGAATCGTTTAGGCACAAATGTTCCGAGCCCGAGGGAATGCAGGAAAGGCAGGTGAAGTTTGAGGTCATGTTGATGCAAAGGCCGGAGCAGCATGAGGAATCGTCATTGTCACATGAAATGGGCGAATTGTCCGGGATGCAGGCGCATACGCTGTCCAGGCAGTTGCCAGAGCAGCAGTCCGAATTTCCCTGGCACCCGCCATCGTCCGGGATGCAGGACTGTGGGCAGGCAGTTACAAGCGCGATGTTGCCGCATTCGACCAGCCCGCCAAGCTCGCCCATCTGGTAAACTATGCAGAACCCGTGGAACTGGCACAGCCCGTCCGGGGATGAGGGAGAGGGAGAAGGGCTGCCGCCCCCTCCAGAGCTTCCTGAGCCTCCGCCTCCGCTAAGCGAAAGGGTGAGCGTTTTTGTTTCTCCTGGAGCAAGCGGAACAGGCTCGTCAAGCGGGATTGTGACCCCGCCTGCCTGAGCACCTGTGATTAAAACGGACTCGGCTTCCTTGTTGTGTATCTTTAGTGTGAGCTTCCCGTCATCGGTGACTTCAGAGCTCAAAATCCCAATCGGCCGAAGCTGGGCCCAGTAAAGCTCGGTCTCAACTTGCTTTAGCTGGTTTTGAGACCCGCCGTTGTATGAGAGAATTGAGATTGCAGCCAGCCCTGCGATGATTGCGACCGCCACAAGAAGAAGGTATTCGGTCGTCGATTGACCCTTCATGAGCATATAGCGCAAGCTTCGTTTATATAGTTTAGTAAGTGTGCTCAAGCGCAGAGATTGCCTTCCTTATTTTTTCAAACGAGCTGCGCGCCTGTGTCACATACAGGTATTCAAGCGCAGCCCCAACATCCCTGTTTTCCTGCAAGGGCGAGAGCGAGAAACTATAGCGGCCTTTTGTGCGCAAGAGGATTCCTTGCTTTTTCAGCTGGCTTATGTGGTACCTGACCGCCTTGTGGTTTGACTGCGGGTTTATTCTTGCAACCTCGGAAATTATTTCATGCATCGTGGGCGCGTGCTCCGCAAAGTGGAACCCGAACAATGCTTCAAGAATGTCAAGAATGAGAGTGCGGGTTTCATTTGGGGAAATAAGCCCTAAAGAGAGCGCAAGCCAGCGCACCAGGGATTTTTTCGCAAGCTTTACCTCTGAGAGAAACTGCATGTCCCGGAGCACGATTTCGCTCCGTATCAATTCGGATTCTGGAAACCCCATGCCAAAAGAGTATTGGAAGGAATTTTATTAACCTATCTGGTCCTTCCAGTGTAGCTCCCGCTCCCTCTGCTTGAGCGGTTGGACTGGTGCTCCCGAGGCGGCCTGCGCCTGCGGTCATCCCTGCCTGAACCTCCCCTGTCCCCGAACTTTCGGCTCCCGCCCCTGCGGTCCCCGAACCTTCCTTCCTGGCTCCCGTAGCCGCCCGAGCGTTGACCGGTGCCTGAAGGGCTAGAGCCACCCTCATGTGAGCCGCGGTAACTGCCGCTTCCGCCCGAGTGGCTGCCGTATCCCCCGCTGCCACCGGAATAGCCTGAGCCTTCACGCCTGTGTCCGCCGCTGCCACGGCTCCTTCCAAATCTCCCGCCCTCCTCGCCGTCCCGATGCAGCACATGAGGCGGAGGTGCAGGGCCTGATTGGGACAGGTCGATTTCGATTTTATCAATCGTGGTCTGCGCTGCTTTTTGCATCATTATCAGCTCGTTCTCCTGGTCGGGGAAAATCAGTGTGAGCGCCTTGCCCGGCTTTCCCATGCGCCCGGTCCGCCCGACTCGGTGCACGTACGTAAAAGGCTCCTGGGGTATGTCATAGTTTATCACGTGCGTTATGTTGTCCACGTCAAGGCCGCGGGCAGCAAGGTCGGTTGCGACAAGTATGTGGAAGTGCCCTTCCCTAAACCCGTGCATCACATGGTCGCGCCTGTTCTGTGAGAGATCCCCGTGCAATGCCATTGATTTGAAGCCCCGGTCAAGCAATATCCCGTTTAGCCTGTCAGCCCCGAGCTTGGTGCGCGCGAATATTATTGCAAGGGGCGTGTTTTCAATCCTAAGGTACGCGATCAGAGCGCGAAGCCTGGATTGCTTGTCCACGATTGCATATTTCTGCACGACGTTCTTCACAGTGAGCGAGTCCTCGCTCACCTTGAGGTATTGGGGGGCGCGCATGTATTTCTTCGAGAGATGCAAAATCGGCTCAGGCATGGTTGCGGAAAAAAGCATTGTCTGGCGCGAGGGGGGCGTTTTCTGCAGTATGAGCTCAACGTCGTCTATGAACCCCATGTCAAGCATCCGGTCAGCCTCATCCAGCACCACTATTCCCGCCTGCGAGAGGTCAAGCGATCCCCGCTCTATATGGTCTATCACCCTGCCAGGCGTGCCCACAACTATGTCAACTCCGGATGAGAGCGGGGCAAGCTGCTTCCCGATTTCCTGCCCGCCGTAAATCGCAATTATTTTGGCGCTAGAATATTTACCGATTGATGCGATTTCCTCCTTCACCTGCATGCAAAGCTCGCGGGTCGGGGTGAGTATGAGCGCCATCACCGGGCGCCTGTGAGATGGGTGCGTTCCTGCGCTCTTCTCAAGGAACCGCTCAAGCATGAATATTCCGAATGCCGCGGTCTTGCCTGTCCCGGTCTGCGCCTGCCCGATTATGTCCTCCCCCTGTAAAAGTAGCGGGATAGACTGCTCCTGGATCGGGGTAGGGGACGCAAACCCCATGTCCGAGAGCGCGGAGAGTATTTTAGTGCTTATTCCAAATTTCCCAAATTCCATTAGTTCACCTGTTTTTAGCCTGCTATTATTCCGCCGCTCGCATTACCCATGAATATCCATGGGAACGGAAAAGAGCAGTGATTGGGGAACCCAAAAACAGTCCCATCCGTTATTCGATGCCAAAAAGCGTCTGCAAATTGCACAGGCTTTCGTTTCTTTCTGATTATGGTTGGAGCATGGATTCCTTATAAACCTACTGTGGGGCGCGATCTCCCCTGCACCGCCCGCCCATGCAAGCAAGATTGGTGCAGCACTCCGAATCCGCAGAGCAGAGGTTCCCGCCCGGAAGGCAGGAGAGGCATTGCTGGGTCTGTGAGGAGCATTTGAGCGCTTGGCAGCAGTCAAGCGCGCCCACACGGCAGTTGGAATCCCCCTCAGTTATGCACGGGGTGCACCTGCCTTCCTTGCACGATTGCTGCAGCGGGGACTGGCAGCACTGCGAATCCGATGAGCATGAGTCGCCCTTTGGAAGGCATTGCGCGCATTTGTGGGACTGAGTGCTGCACAGCCCGGAGCAGCACTGTGAGTCGGAAGCGCATTCAGACTCTTCATTGGAGCACTTTTCCTCTTCTTCGCCGCATTGGATAACAAGCGAGCGCGTGCCCCGCTGAGGGAATTCCGGGCCGCCGCGCGCAAGGTAGAATGTGATTGAGTCGTATTCGCAAAGCGAATTCTGCCGCAGCGTAGGAATCATCTGGATTGCAAATTCGGTCGAGTCGCCAGGCTCCAGCAATATGGGGTCAGGGAAGTAAAGCTCGCTTCCTGCAGCAGACACATGCACAAGGCTTGATTCGAGGAAATCCTTGTTCTTCACCACAAAGAGCACGGTGTTGTTCCCAAGCGCCCTTGCCTCGGTGATTGCAATCGGCCTTGCTGCGCGCCAGTATATGTCGGATCCAGAACGGTCGGCATCGCTAAGCCCGACCTTCCCTATCCCAAGGAGCGAGGAGCCTGCCATAATTATCACGACTATCATTGCAACAAGCAGGATGTAGCCTGGCAGCGACTCGCCCTTCTGGCCGCCTGCGCCAATCCTTGCTTCATTCTTGATTACCATTTGGATTACCTATTTGCATTTTCCATCTTTGCACACGCCCAAGCAGCATTCGACCGTCGCTTCACATTCGCCGCCCTCCTGCTTGCAGGCGCACTTGCCTTCAGAGCAGAAGCCGGAGCAGCATGAGCCCTCCCCAGCTGCCGGGCATGCGGCCCCGTTCTGCGCGCATTCGCACACCCCTTGCAGGCATGAGCCGGAGCAGCACTCTGATTTCTGGTTGCAGAGCCCGCCCGGCTGCTTGCAGGCGCAAATCCCACCAGTACATGTTCCAGTGCAGCAGTCGGTTTCATTTTCGCACATCCCGCCCAATTTCCTGCATGATGAGCATTTTCCAGCCTCGCAAATTCCTGTGCAGCACTGGGAATCGGACAGGCACCCAATGCCAGATTCCTTGCATTCCGCACATTTCCCATCCGTGCACGAGCCTGAGCAGCATTCCGAATCGGCACCGCAGATTTGGATGAGGGGCTTGCAGTAGCACGCGCCCTCTGAGCAGATTCCAGTACAGCACTCCTTGCCTGAGAGGCAGCCCTGCCCGAAATCCCGGCATGAGGCACAGAAGCCCCCGGAGTTGCAGAACAGGCCAGGGCAGCACGATGTGTCCTCAAAGCAAGTTGAGGATTTTGGGGAGCAGCATGCGCCGTTCTGGCACGTGCCGGCGCAGCACTCAGTGCTGTCCGTGCATGATGCTGAAGGCGGCTTGCATGCGGCGCAAATTCCAGCCTCGCATACTCCCGAGCAGCATTCAGAGCCTGATTTGCATGATGATATATCGGGGAAGCATTCCGCGCAAATGCCCTCTTTTGAGCATGTGCCCTCCACGCAATCCGATTTAGATGCGCATTCTGCGTTGAGAGCAGAGCGGCACATCCCTGCATCGCACACTCCGCCGCAGCATTGCGAGCCAGAGGCGCACACTTCGCTTGAGCCGCTTGCTATGCATGAGCAAATGCCTCCTTCGCACATGCCGGAGCAGCAGTCCGAGCTAGAGGAGCAAGGGAGGTTCTGGCCCCTGCACGGGCAGCCCTCGGATAGGCACTGGCACGCGCCCTGGTAGCATGCAAGTGAGGGGGTTGCAGTGCAGCAATCGGATTGCGAGATGCAGGCTCCGCCGCGCGAGGAGCAGGAGGGAGGCCTGGTGAGGAGCGGTTGCTCGCCTACAAGCGTCCTTTGCCGATCATCGGTGTATGAGATGCTTGCCATGAATGCGCATCCGCTTGCCTGGCACCCTTCCATGCTTGCGTGCGCATCCAGGAGAACGGACCTTTTAGGCTCAAGCACAGCGAAAGGCTCGAATGTAGTTACCTCGGTAGCATTGGTGAAAAAGTTAGTGAGCCTAATAGAGCGGATTTTCACAAGGCTTGTGCTTGAGCTTACCGCACGCAGCCGGATTCCGCTCTTTATTGCCTGGGAATCGGTGATTGCAACCGGCTTTAGCCCGGACCAGTATGCGGCTGATTTTTCCGCGTTTAGCTCGATTGGGCGCGGGATGCTGATTGAGAGGAGCGCCATTGCGGAGACCGAGATTATGAAAATGATGCCGAAGAGCACGGCTGCGGAAATCAGGGTTTTCCTGGAAGATGCGGAATGCTCAACTGCTGCCGCCTGCTCAGCCACGGATGGATACCGCTCAGAAGTAGTTAATAACTGTTATTCTTCGCAGGCTAGAATTCTTCGCAGGCTAGATGAGAGAAAAAGCACAGGCGCTTGCCAGCTAGGAAAAAATTATGTGCACGCTCCCTTGTTGCATACGCCGCTCGAACATTCCGAACTCTTCACGCATTTGCCGCCCTTTGCAGTGGCGATGCACTTGTTGCTGGTGCAAACACCTGAACAGCATTGACCACCAGAAGTGCATGCAGCATTAGTGTTCCTGCAGCACTTGTATGAATCGCCGCAGATGTCGTTTGTGGTGTCACAGCAGTCGCCATCTGCAGCGCATGTGCCTGAACCCTCTGCATAGCAGCAATACGAAGGTTTGTTGTGCACCACAAAGCCGTTTGCCACAAATGTATGGGGCGCTTCCACCTCAAGGTTGTAGACGGTTTCTTCGCCAAGGTATTGCATGGAAGAGATGCGCTCCGCATGCATCCCTGCTGCCCCAAGCACCATTATTTTATCTCCGACTGACAAGCTGGCTGCCTGAACAAATTTGCCG
>JAGVHI010000005.1 GCA_020056635.1 archaeon
ATGCCCCTGCCGCACTCAGCTGAAAGGTTCCTTGATTGCGCATTCCTTGCTGCAACTCCCAGCTGCATAATCCATTTCTACTCAATTGCAAATGAGAATAATCCATTTGCAGAGGCTGAAATGAAAATAAAGGAAGAAGCGAAAAAGGCAGGAAAGCAGGTTTCAATCCTAAACAGGCACATAGTGAGGCCTTATGCTCCCCATATTGTGCAGGTCGTGCTTGATTTCCAAGTCAGCTAATACTTTGCCCGTTATTGTTTCTCCATATGGATATTCAAGGTTTTTAAACCAGTTGCACCATAATTTAACACGAAGGTGGGCAGCGATGAGAATTGACAAGCAGATAGTGCTGATACTGGCTTTTGCAGCTGAACTAATCATTTCCCCTTTTGTAGCTCTTGCAGGACTGCCCACTTCCAATCTTGCCGCATCGCGCATAGGGAATCCGGCGCATAACGCAGTACGGATGACCGAAGTTGATTTGGGCGTCACAGCGAACAAAAAATCGCTGACCGGGCTGTTCCTGTCAAACTTTTCTTGGGCATTCAATAAATTCGACATAGGCGCAGCCGCGCTTGCATCGCAGACGCAAACTTCTGCAACCCTTTCGCAAACAGGGGGATTGCAGGCAGGCGGCGCGTTGAATACGCCGCTTGGAAAAGCATTTGTGGCAGGAAGCGCAACTAACACCCGCACCGAAACAAAAACTGGCGCAACCGAGGCGGTTGGGGCAGGCGGCGGAGTGAAACTCCTAAACAAGTTTGGCGATTTTGATGGGATGTTCAATGTTCCGGTGCGAGGGGACGCACCAAGGGCGTTCACCCTTGCGGCAGACGCATTCGTATTGCCAAACGCTACTCTTTCCGGAAGGGTTGAAGCAAAAGACGGCGCATTCGCACGGTACATGCTCGGGGCGGACCTGAAAGTTTTGCCGGAAACAGAAACAGTCCCAAGGACAATAGCGTATGCAGGCGCGGAAGTCTCGCGCAATAGCGCGGAAAACCATCATCAGCAGGTAAAGCGGTTTGGCGCAGGCTTGCATTTTGACCAGGGGAAAAGATGGCATGGATGGGGAAGCGTGAACTGGCAGAGGGACCCGCGCACAGGCAATTTCGGGCCATCTGTAAATGTCAATCTTGGGGTATTCCCAAGGTTCCAGGCACAGAAAAGGTAGCGGATTTCGTTACACCTTCTTATAAACAAAAACAGCGCATTCATCTCCATGGAATCCGGGCTGGAAAAGCTATTGCATATTTTTCTCTTCTCCAGCCCTGCTGTTTGCCCGCTCCCCGGGCGCTAGCCCAAAAATATTTTTTACCGCAATAGCCTTGCGTTCAAGGCAGATTTTTGTTTCTTAGCATAAGCGATAAAAAAATAGGAAAAATAGGAGGTGCAGGATATGGGCAATCAAAAAGGGTGTTTTATTCCGGAATGGCTGGAACGGGAACAGGGAGTCTATAGCCATCTTGGGCGCTGGCAACATGGGGGGCATGTTTGCGCGGCGCTGGATGGAGATGAAGGTTTTCGGGCCTGAGCATATAATCGTGACTGGGCGGAACGAGGGGAAATTGAAACCGCTTGCCGATGCGGGATTGCGGCGGATGGGCAATGCAGAGGCGGCACAGGAAGCTGGCATAATCCTGCTTGCCGTAAAGCCAAAGGACATCGCGGCAGTTGCAGAAGAGATAGCCCCTTACTGCAAAGGGAAGCTTGTAATCTCGATAGCCGCAGGCACTCCTGTTTCAGTGCTTAATGCGAAGCTTGAAGGGGCAAGAGTGGTGCGTGCCATGCCAAATATTGCCTGCTCCGTAGGCGAAGGGGTGGTCGCACTTTACGCGCGTGGTGCGGGGAAGCGCATCAGGCAGGAACTAGACAGGCTCTTTGGGAGCATGGGCAAGCTCCACTGGGTTGGAGAGCGGGCAATTGAGCTGCTCACAGGCATAAGCGGCAGCGGGCCTGCATATGTGTTCAACCTGATTGCAGAGCTTGAAACCCTGCTCCTGAAAGCTGGGTTGAATGCGGGTGCGGCTCGCAGCATTGCTGCGCAGACATTCCTGGGCGCGGCAAAGGTGATGCAGGAAAGGGCGGACTCACCTGTGGAAACCCTGACTGGGGAAGTGGCGTGCCCAAACGGAACAACTGAAAAAGGGCTCATAAAGGCAAGGCAGCTCGGGCTGTTCGAGCTCTTCGGCTCTGTTGTGGACGAGGGGTCAAAGAAAGCGCTGCAGATGAGCAGGGAAGCCAAGCAGAAGTTCCGGCTGGAAAAGGGGGCCAGGCAGGAACGCATATTAGCCGCCCCGCGCGAATTGAAGGGGCTTTAGCCCCATTTTTCTTTTCCTTCGAAAGGATTGTAAAGCTGGCTGGAGGATGGTTATTATGGAAAAATTTGTTTTCAATGTTCGGGAAGACTCGCGGGAGCTGCTTTCCGGGCTTAGCATGGGCTACATCCATTTTTCGGAAGTGAAAAATTCGAAATGCAATCAGGAAATAGACAAAATCATCGAAAATGCGTGCAGGCTTGTTCGTGAAAAATTCAGGGGAAAAGAGATTTCCGATGAACCCATTCTTCGAGCAATGCGTTCAATCTATTCAAAAATAGGCATAGACCCGACAAAGGACAGGCCTTCTGGCGAAGCCCTGATACGCAGAGTGGTCGGCGGAAAGGGGATATACAGGATAAACGCGGTCGTTGATGCGAACAATGCGGTTTCCCTGCTTACTGGATTCCCGTGCGGGGTGTATGATGCAGAAAAAATCGAAGGGGGCCGAATTACGGTTTCGGTGGCCAAGGAAGGGGAATTTTACGAAGGGATTGGGGGCGCAAGGGTGGATGCCGGAAATAAAATCGTAACATCCGATGTTCTGGGTTATTTTGGCGGGCCGACCGCAGATTCGAAAAGGACGTGCGTTTCAGTGGGCACGAGGGAGGTGCTGATGCTAATCTACTGCCATGAAAGCGGAAATGGCGGTTTGGAAAATGCAATTGAAATTGCGAAAGAATCCATGGCAAAAGCCGCTGGGGCAAGTGCCATATACTCTGGCATATTGAGCATAGGCTAAATCTAGCCTGGTACAAGCTTTTTTAAGCAATGGAAACGATATACGTTCGGGAATACTTATGGAAAAGCAGACAGGAACCTTTAGGCTCAAGTCCGGCCTTGCGCAGATGCTAAAAGGCGGGGTGATAATGGATGTCACGAACGCGGAGCAGGCAAAAATCGCGCAGGATGCGGGTGCGGTCGCAGTAATGGCATTGGAAAGGGTTCCAGCAGATATCCGGCGGGACGGCGGTGTGGCGCGAATGTCTGACCCGCTCAAAATAAAGGAAATCAAGGCTGCAGTCACAATTCCGGTAATGGCTAAATGCAGGATCGGCCATTTTGCGGAAGCGCAAATACTTGAGGCATTGGGCGTTGATTACATAGATGAGAGCGAGGTGCTCACTGTTGCAGATGAGGAGTTTCATGTGGACAAGAGCAAATTCAAAGTACCGTTTGTTTGCGGGGCGCGCAATTTGGGCGAGGCGCTGCGAAGGATAGACGAAGGGGCTGCGATGGTCCGGACTAAGGGGGAAGCTGGAACTGGCAATATTGTGGAGGCGGTCCGGCATATACGGGCAATAAACCGTGAAATAGAATTGCTCAAAGGGATGAATTCGCGGGAAATTGTTGATGCTGCAAAGGAAATGTGTGTTCCAGTCGAGCTTGTGAAAAATGTTTCCGGGCTTGGGAGATTGCCTGTTGTGAATTTCGCTGCTGGGGGGATCGCAACCCCTGCCGATGCTTCCTTGTGCATGCAGCTTGGGGTGGATGGGGTGTTCGTGGGTTCCGGAATATTCAAGTCAACAAACCCGAAAAAATTCGCGCGCTCGATTGTGGATGCGGTTGCGCATTACCAGGATGCAAAAAACCTCGCAAAAGTGTCCGAAGGGCTGGGCGATGCGATGCGGGGTCTCGAGGTTTCGAACATGCCGGAAAACCAGAGAATGGCATTGCGCGGCAAGTGAGCAACATGCGCATAGGAGTTCTTTTTTTGCAGGGCGGGGCAATTGAGCACGAGCATGCGTTCAGAAAGGCTGCGAAAAAACTGGGGATTAAAGCGGAATTCGTGCGTGTGCGAAAGAAAACCGATTTTTCCGGGTTGGATGCGCTTGCAATCCCTGGGGGGGAGAGCACAGTATTCCAAAAGCTGCTTGAGCGGAAGGGATTATTGCCAGAATTTTCCAAAGTGCCGAAAATACTTGCAACCTGCGCCGGATTGATATTGATCTCCTCAAAAATTGAGGATGGGATTGCAGGGCAAAAGCCTCTTGGGCTGATTGATATCGCAGTGAAACGAAATGCGTATGGCTCCCAGCTTGATTCTTTTGAGTGCGAACTTGAAGCAAAAGGAATCGGCGCTGTGCATGCGATATTCATCCGCGCCCCAAAAATCACCAAACTCGGGAAAGGGATGAAAGTAATCGCAAGGCATGGCGGAGATCCGGTCGCAATATCCAAGAAAAAAGGCAGGCAGCTCATTCTTGGCACGACTTTCCACCCAGAGCTTGCAACAAGCGTGTTCCATGAGTGGCTCCTTTCAAATTGACTTCCCCTGAGTGCAGCTTGTGCAAATCCCGTTTTTCTGGCACGAGCTGCAAATTGGCCTTCCGCACACTGCGCAGGAAAAATTCGCAAGCTTTCCGCAAATTGAGCAAATCGATGTGATGTTCATTTTAACACGCCGTGGCCTGACAGCCGCCACCTCTGCCCTACCCGCCTGCTTATCGCGACCTTGCTCTTCTTGTCTGCGCATATTGGCCGCTTGAGCTTAAGCTGCATCACTCCGCCTTTGAGCCTTGTGATCACTCCAATCGATGTTGCGGTGCCCACGCTGATTACAATGGGCTCCTGCATCCTGTAGCCCGGGTTCTCGAAGTCCTGCCTTTGCAGTATCGTGTATTCTATATCTATCTCCTCGAGCACCTGCGGGAGCGCGCCCGGCTTTCCTATGATGTTGCCCACAAACAGGTCGCTTTTTGTGAGCGCCGGGTCAAGAGGGGTGCCGATTCCAACAAGCCCACCAGGCCCGACCTCTTCTGCCAGTTTTTCCCCTGCAAGCAGGCTTGTGACTTTTGTGATTATGGGTTCGGTGACCTCCCTGTCCTTTGACTTTTTGCGGATTCCTGGGCGAATTTCAATTTCATCGCCGACTTTGAGCTTCCCGCAAATCAGCGAGCCGCCGAGCACCCCGCCTCTCATTTTTGCAATCTCGACTCCTGGCCTGTTTACATCAAACGAGCGGGCCACGAACATTTTTGGGGCGGCATCCGGGTTGCGCTTGGGCGTCGGTATGTTCTTTTCAATCGCCTCAATCAGTGCATCAATATTGGTCTTGTAGTTTGCGGCAATCGGTATTATCGGCGCATTTTCGGCAATCGAGCCTTTCACAAACGCCGCTATCTCCTTGTAATTCTCAAGCGAGCGCTCGCGCGACACCAAATCGACCTTGTTCTGCACAATCACGATGTTCTTAATCCCAAGTATGTCCAGCACAGTCAGGTGCTCCTGGGTCTGCGGCTGGGGGCATTTTTCGTTTGCCGCAATCACGAAAAGCGCGCCGTCGGTTATGCTGGATGCCGCAATCGCAGTGGTCATCAAAGTCTCATGCCCGGGCGCATCAAGGAACGAAACCCTCCTAAGAAGCTTGTTCTTCACCCCGTCCTGCTCTTTTTCGGAAACGGTGTACCTCCCATCCTTGGTGATGTAAAAGCCGGCGTCCACGTAGCCTATTTTGATTGTAATCCCGCGCTTTATCTCCTCTGAATGCGTGTCTGTCCACTTGTCGGTGATTGCCTTAAGCATGCTGGTTTTCCCATGGTCAACATGGCCTATGGTGCATATGTTTACCTCTGCCTGCAATCAAACAACCCCGCCTACCTTCTATCTTCTTTTTTCTTCTTTTCCGTAGCTGGGAACAGCTCAACGAGCGATTTTGAGCCAGCCTTTAGCACTATTGCATTTACCTGCATTATTTGGTCCGAAATCACGTTGCCCCTCACCGCCTTTTTCGCGCGGAAGCCACGTTTATTCTTGCCAATGCCGGTCCCTTCGCTTAGTATAACTCCTACTCTCCTTGGCCCGCTAACATCCGAGCGCATGGGAAAACCGCCTAGGTCGCTTCCGCCGGTAATCTTAAGAGTGTAGCCCTCTGCCCCAACAAGCCCGCCTTCCAGCTCCTCGCCAAGCTTCTTCCCAATTATTGCGGACTCACGTGCCTTGTCCACAGTCGCCTGGTACGATTTGCCTTCCTTAGCATCTGAGATAACCACTATCATATCATTCACACTCCTAAAGTTGTAGCATTTCATTCGAAGAGGGGGCTTATAAATTCTTCCATTATCCGATTATGATTGCCTCAGAGTCAAGTCACCTCATCACTAATCGGAAAGCCGAAGGCTTTTCGAGCTTGCAACGTTAGTTGCATGATCAGAGTCGTACCTGTCATCATAGGCAAATGAATAGGCTGCCCGAACTATAAAACTCTCGCCTTTTTGCCAGAAAGCACGAGCACATCCTCCTCAAAGCGCACACCGAACGATTTGAAATAGGCAGACGGCTCTATCGCAAGCACATTCCCGGGGGCAATTGCATCCCCAGACCCCTTGCGAAGCGAGGGCGATTCATGCACCTCGATTCCAAGCCCGTGCCCGATTGAATGCGGCATCGGGGGCAGCTTGAGCTTTTTCATCAGCCTCTCGCTCTCAGCTGCAATACCCCCGCCTGTTTTGAAGCTTTGCATTATGCCTAGGAGCTCTGCAAATGTATCCTGCGCCATCCCATACGCTTCTTTCTCCCTTTTGCATCCACCCAAGAAATAGCACCTTGTGATGTCCGAGCAGTACCCCTCACTCCTCACTCCAAAATCAACAAGCACGATTCCCTCCCCAAGCTTTTGTTTTCCTGGCACATGGTGCGGGAAGCGCGAATTGGCGCCAGATGCGACTATGGGCTCAAAAGAGGGCTCGAATCCGCCCTCATGCGCCATTATAATAAGGGATTTTGCAATCTCGCTCTCGCTTCTTCCAGGCGCAAGCCTGCTTTCAACCTTCTCAAATATTTTTTTTGTGGCCGAAACCGCCTTTGCAATTTTCCCAATCTCCGCCTCATCCTTGCGCGCACGCACCGTATCCATCTCTTTTCCTGCGTCAAACAGCTTCCCAAGCGCCCTTTTCCAGCGCAAGTGGCGCGAAGCGCTAATGGAATCAAAATCAGCCCCAATCTTCCCTCTGCCAATAAGCTTTTTCACCTGCGCAAGAACATCCTTGCCAGTCTCCCTGCACTCCATCCAAGCGCCTGCCTTCGCCTGCGCAAGGTTCATTTTGGCGCAAAACAGGGTTGCGGAATCAGGGGTGAGCACCGCAAGCGAATTATCAATCGAACTGCCTGTGAAATAGTAAAAGTTCGGGTCGCATCCATGCGCAAGCTCCCCATTGAAAAGCAGCAGCGCATCAAGATTGCTTGCGCAAAACAGCCCTGACAGCCTTTTCCCAAAAACTTTCCCCATGCATTACACTCTCATGAACGATTATAAATGCACTATTATTAATACTCAACAATGGGGTCAGTTCGCAGGGCCGGGCAGGCTTCTGCAGAATATCTTATTCTGATTGCAGTCGTAATCATAGTGGTCTCTTTCGCAACCTGGCTCTACCGGGACTCGATTCTGCCGTCTGATGACATGCGCTCCGGGCAGTCCAGGGTTTATTGGAACAATGAAAAGCCGATTGCAATCATGGATGCGAAGGCGATTAAGGGCGGGCTCATCCTTCTCCTGAAGAACACAGGAACGCAGACACTTGCCATAAGCAGGATTTCGGTCAGGGAACAGAGCATGAATGCGGGGAATTCAACCAGCCTTTTGCTCCCAATCGACCCAGGGATGCTTGCAAAAATCACAGTGCCGGCATCCTACCCTTCAGGGTTGAAGGGCAAATTCGTTTTCCTGGACATGCGCTTTGATTACGTGATTGGCCTTTCCAAATCCCTTAGCGGAAAAGACCTATTGGTCATCCCTGCCCCATCTTCGTGCAACCAGCCTCTTGAGCTTTGCTATTCGGACTTGGACTGCTGCAATCAAGTGAAGTGCAAATACTCGCTGTGCGGCGGTTGCGGGAACGAGTGGCTGCCTTGCAACTACACTTCAGACTGCTGCTTTGGGCTCCAGTGCTACCAGAACGCCTCGGGTGCGAAGCTCTGCAGGGGCAAGCCCGACCTGGTCCCGCTGCAGCGCTCAGGCGAGTTCATTGACCCAGATTCCCACATATCTCTCCGAATAATGAACTTGGGCGCGGGGCCTGCATACCCATCCACTGCCAAACTTAGATGGCAGGTAAGGGGATGCGCGGAAGGGCCGCTCTGTGACCGCGAGGAGCCAATCTCAGTTCCAGAGCTGGAGGGCGGCATGCCGTTTGATTTCGAATCCAGCACAATATGCCGCAACATGACAAACATGACACTTGAGGCGGACTTCGGGGACATAATCAATGAGAGCAATGAAGCGAACAACCTGCTCAATGTCACTGCATATTGCCCGATGCCAGACCTGGTGTGTTCAATCAACTCTTCAAGCCCGCAGGTTGCCGGAAGCCAGTTCCCGATTACCATAAGGACCAGCAACTTAGGGGATGCGGAATCAGCCTCGGGTGCGGTCACGCGCGCCAGATTTGGCGGGGGGACGATCAACGGCTCATCGCAGCTTGACATCCAGCTAGGTCTCTTACCCCCTGGCTCCGCAAGTACTGATGGCGCATTGGCAAGGTGCACCAATACTGGCTTATTCGGGCTCAATGCGACTGCAGACGTTAATTACCTGATTGGCGAGCTGTTCGAAACGAACAATTTCTGCAATACTACTGTCATGTGCATCGGCCCTGACATGGTTGCAAGCGCATCCGAACCAATGCTTTCAGGCGAGCACATGCTCTATGCGCCCTTCAACGTTACCATAAACACCAGCAACATAGGGGATGCAAATGCGGACAACTATTCAAAAACACTGGTAAGGTTCGGAATCCAGCAGACAATAGTTGCCAACCTGACTGTTCCGCCTCTTATGAACCACACCTCTGCACCTTTAGTTAATGTAACAATGAACTGCACCTCGCTCGGCTTAGTTCCGTTTAACGTGACTGCGGACGCATACGGCAACGTGAGCGAATACGCGCAGGAATCGAACAATTTCTGGAGCTACTCGGTCAATTGCGTTGACCCGAGAATATCGGTTTCGCCAACAATATGGTATACAAACACGAGCATAGGTTCCACCACGAGCCAGGTTTTCACCATAACCAATACCGGCACTGGCACCCTGAATGTCAATTCAATGTCACTTGAATTTCCAGTCGGGCAGACTCCGAACCAATTTGCCATTACCTCTTCATTCACAGGGCCCATAGCGCAGAGCGGCACCGCAACGTTCACTGTGCGATTCCAGCCAACCACTGCGGGTGCCAAGGCAGCAAGGGTGCGGATAATCTCAAACGACAGGTTGAACCCGAGCATGACTGTCCCGCTTGTAGGGAACCTGGGTTATCCTCCATTCACGTACAACTGCGTCAAGACGCCGAATCAATATGGGCCATGGTGGGGCTGGGCAAATGCCCCCAACCCTCCTGGCTGGCGCGATATGACTGCAAGGTGGCTTGGGCCTGCAACAAACTGCGAGTGGATATCGGACTATTACATCCTTTACAATTCATTTGTCATTCCGCAGAATGACACTCAGGTCAGGATAGAGGGAATTGGCGATGATAAAAGTTCGGTATGGATATGGCCTAACAAGAATCCCTCAAACGAGATTGAAGTGTGGTTCGACAAGTTCTGGCAGGCTGGCACAGGCCCTAACGGCAATCCATGGGCCGGCGGAAAAAACGAGCGGAGTCGCATACTGGACGCAGGCGTCTATACCATGGCTATTGCTGTAGATGACACACAGGATGTGGTGACCGCAATCATGGTTTCGATGGCGAACAATGTCACTGGCAGCATAATACTGAACACACATCCGGACATGCAGTGGTGCCACGTTCGCACACCCTCATGGGATTATGCAAACAGAACAAATAATGTGTGCGCATTTGCCTACGGAAGCTAGAAAAAGCTGGTACTATGCTAGCGCTTTCTCAAGCGCTTCAACTATCTCCCTGTTACCAACATAAAGAGGCGTCCTTCCATCCACGTCCTTTGGCATGATTTCAAGTAGGGAACATTTCCCGTTGCTCGATTTCCCGCCCGCCCGCTCAACAATATTGCCCATCGGGATTCCCTCATAAGTGAGCCTCAGTTTCCCCTCGGGCTTGTTCAAAAGCATTGGGTACATGAACAGCCCACCATAGTGCAGCACTTGCGAAAAATCCCCGACAAATGCCCCGCAGTAGCGCAGCTTGAGCTTTTTTTCCTTCACAAGCGATTTCGTGAATTTGTAAATCTGCTCCGGGTAATCCGTAATATCCCCGCCAAACCCGATCACTTTCCCCTTCTCGGGCAGTTTCATGCTCTCATGCAAAAGCATGTAATTTGCCTGCCCTGTCCTGTGCTTCACGTACTCATGCACTCCCTTTTTTGTCGCAAGCACAATAGTCGTGACTGGCCCGTAGAGCTTGAAAAGCGAAGCAACCAGCTCCCTTCCTTTGCAAGGCAAATCCTTCCTGTAAATTCCCACTATGGTTCCGAACGGGTTGTTCGATGCGATGTTCGAGCTCCCGTCCAGCGGGTCAAGCGTGACCACAAAAGGCGCTGACTCGTTATACAAAAGGGGCGACTCGAGCTCCTCCGAGTATATTTTGCGCACCAACCCTGTTTTGATGAGCCTGTCGCAGATGAACCCGTTCGCCCAAGAGTCCAGCTCTGCCACCACTTCCCCGTACTTATTCGGGGCGTTCTTCACTCCCATAAGCCTGTGCGGGAACTCGTTTTGCAGGGGCACGGTCATATCCCCAATCGCAACAATAAGCTTTGCAAGTTCCGGCTCAAGCTCGCGCGCATGCTCCTGGAGTGAAACCTGCTTTTCTGGAATCATTATGCATCAACCTGCCTTCATGTCTTCGCAACAGCTGCCCGCTCCAAACGCCGTGCATTAGCCAGCAGCAACTTTACTCCTTGCCCCAGATGACTTTGCGCAGCGATTCTGCAAGCCCGGACGGGTCCTCATTCTGCCAGACATTCCTTCCAACCGCAAACCCTGCAGCGCCTGCAGCCATCACTTCGCGGGCTTTCGCAAGGAATTCCGCATCAGTCTGCTTGCTCCCCCCAGCTGAAATGACCCTGCATTTCTGCGCTGCTGCGACCACCTTCTTGAACGATTCCGTGCTGCCCGTGTAATTGACCTTCACTATGTCCGCCCCAAGCTCGAGCGCAACGCGCGCTGCATAGGAGACCGATTCAACGCTTTTTTCATCAGCCACGTATTTGCCGCGGGGGTATGACCAGACAATCACGGGCATCCCATAGTCCCTTGCCTCCTGCTCTATCATAGCAAAATCCTCGAACATCTGCGCCTCGGAAGGCGACCCTACGTACAATGTATACCCCACTGCATCCGCGCCCATAGCAACCGCATCCCGCACGCTTGCAACAGGCGAAGAGTAAATCTCCTCTTTTGGCACTATGTTGGTCCTCCCGTTCAGCTTGAGCACAAGGGGCACTTTGCCGGCATACGGCTCAAAATACTTGAGCGCGACACCCTTGTGCAGCACCATCCCGGTGAACCCGCATTTCGATGCCACTTCCAGCACATAATCCGGGTCGATATTCTGCTCATTGAAGTCCCGAGGCCCGTGCTCAAGCCCCTGGTCCATCGCGCACAGCATCACTTTGCCACGTTTCATGATCCTTGAGAATCGGGCGGCCTTTCCTATCATTATAATCACCCGGAGCGATTTCGAGGGGAATGATTAAAAATACCATTTCAGTATTAGTCTCAATGCTGTGTGAAAAAGCCAAAGGCGGGCAGGCTTCATCTGAATTCCTGACCATATTCCTCATGATATTCGCTGTCGCGCTGATAGCGGTCGTCCTCCTTTTTTTCCTGCTTGGCGGAAGCGAGGATTCGCGGGCCGGGGAATCCAAGATCTACTGGAACAGCGAGAAGCCGATTGCAATCACGGATGCGAAAGCCATTAAGGACGGCCTAATACTCGTGCTAAAGAACACAGGGAGCAAGCGCATCAACCTGCATTCAATCTATGTAAAGGACATCCTGCTCTCATCTGCAAATACTACGAACTTTTCGCTTTCAATTGAGCCCGGCCAGGCAATAAAGCTCACTGCAAAAGCATCATACGTGCCAGCGGAAAAGCTGCGCTACGTTCGGCTTGACATGCGGTTCGATTACACCTCCGGGGTAAGGCAGATAAAAATAGGCAAGGAGCAGCTCATCATCCCGGTTCCCGCCTCGTGCAACCTGCAGGGCGAAGCATGCGCCATTGATAGTGATTGCTGCGGAGGGATACTCTGCATTGCAGGCACCTGCGGCGGGTGCGTTCCAGAATTTGGAGCATGCAATGCGACCGCCCCGTGCTGCGGAGACTTAGTGTGCTTCGGGGGCGCAAGCGGAAACTGCAGCCAGAAGCCGGATTTGGTGCCATCCATCTCCATTGCTTCACCTTCCGGCTGCCTTGACTACCCATTATATACTATAAGCAATATCGGGCCTGGACCCTCAGCGAACTCCACGGCATACCTGAACCTCACTTATTCGTGTGTGCCTGGCACCTGCCCGCCCGTGCCCCCGCCCGAGCTTTTCCCAATCGGCCCGATTGCACCAGGCGCCTCGATTGATTTTGCAAGCCCGCTTGCGTGCGGCATAATCCAGAGCGTGAACATCACTGCGGATTTCGGGAATGCGATAAACGAAACCGATGAGACCAACAACAATAGGCACTCTGATGATTACCCTGGGCTCATCCCATGCACGAACTGCGTGCTTCCCAACCTTGTTCCGAACGAAACCGAAGCATTGCCCTTGCTTGCAGGGACCCACTATGTCGGCTCGCCATTCCAGATTCCGGTGAACACCTCTAATATCGGGCTTGGGGGCGCATCGGAATCCAATACCAGCGTCTACTTCGGCCCAGTTGCCCCAGGTCCTGCTCCGTACCGTGAAAACGTTTCCGTTCCAACCCTTGCGGGTTCCGGCTCATATAAAAAGATGGTGACGCTCAACTGCCTTTCAACCGGCGATTATGATTTCAGGATCAAGGTGGATGCATTCCCGGCTTCTGGCAACGGGTCGGTCCCTGAAACAGACGAATCCGATAATTCATTCTATTATAGTGTGTTCTGCGCGCAGAACTTCACTGACCTAATGACCAACGCGTCGATTGCCATGCTTGATGAAAACCACTCTGTAAGCATACCATTCAACGTGACTGTTCAGACGAAAAATGCGCAGTTCGGCTCAACTGAAAACCAATCGGTCACCCGCGCCTATTTCAATGGCACAGTAATTGCGGACATCCCGGTCCCAGTCCTTTCAGGATTGGAGGCAAGCTTTGCCAATGTATCTGCCACCTGCCCGGCTGTTGGCACATTCAAATTCAACCTGACTGCCGACATTTTCAATAATGTTAGCGAATCATTGGAAAACAACAACAGATGGTCCCGTGACGTGACCTGCAATCCGCTTCCGAATTACATCCCGTTATTCTACATCCCGGGAGGATTTTCGTACCTGCTTGGGGGGCAGTTCAACATCACAGCTGAAACGAAGAACATCGGGGATTGGCCAGCTGACAGGTGGTCGATAACGCGCGCAGTGATACCCCTCCTGTTTGACGAATGGCTTGTGATACCCCCGCTCAACCGTTCCGGCACCCCAGGAAGCAACGTGTCATCCAATATTGTCTTCAACTGCTCGCGCGCAGGAGCGTTCTCATTCAACATAATCGTGGATGCAATACCGGGGTTGCCTTCCAGCGGGAACATAACCGAATCTGATGAAACGGACAACCAGGTCGTCACAATCCCGATCAATTGCCTGGCGCCGGACCTGGTCACCAATGCAACATTCTTCGGCGGCTCAAAGGCAGTCGGAGTCCCGTTCAATGTGACAGTATATACCTCCAATGATGGCACTTATCCTGCTCTTGCAACTTCCGTCACGCGAGTAAGGTTTGACGGCTTGGTAATAGCAAGTCTGAATGTGCCGGCCCTTGGGCTTCCTTCGCAAGGGAACAATTCCAATTATAGCATAGTCACTCTTACCTGCCTGTCAAACGGGAACAAGGTGCTCAGGCTTGATGCAGACAACGATTCAAATATTTTGGAAGGGAATGAAACGAACAATGGCTGGAGCACTACCATCAACTGCGTTGCATCGCCAGATTTGATTGCTTTTGCCTCAAGCACAGTTCCTGGGACCGCGACAGTGGGCGTTCCGTTCTACGTGAACATCACAACCAAAAACAACGGGACTGCAACCGCCGTATCTTCGACCACCAGGCTTAACCACAGCGGCGGGCTCAAGATAAACGGGTCTGCCCTGTTGTACTATGACATAGGGGTAGGCAGCCTGGTCAACGGCTCGAATTTGACAGCACGGATTACAGTGAACTGCACATCAGCAGGCGCAAGGGGCTTCACAGTACAGGCTGATTACAATAATGATGTGACCGAGGGGGCTTTGGGCGAAGCAAACAATGACGATTACAGCTACTCAATCACTTGCCAGAACCCCACCTACCCTGACCTGATTGCCTATTCCCTGAACACAACTCTCCCAGCGCAGACAGTGGGGGTTCCATTCTCAATATTCATCCGCACGAACAATACGGGCGCTGTAGCTTCTGTTGCATCTGTAACCAGGCTCAATTCAACCTCAAGCGGAATCACATTCAACAATTCAGCAATATTCAATGTGAGTGTCGGCGCGCTCTCAAGCGGTGCAGGTACTGGCTCTGTGCTGATAAGGGTGAACTGCACCACAAGC
>JAGVHI010000001.1 GCA_020056635.1 archaeon
AGTAAGTGAGCTTTATACCTAGCCCGCGCGCCTGCTCGACAAGTTGGCTTGTTTGCTCAGCGGTCAGAATACCATCTTTCATCCCTTTTGTATAGCAGGTTGGACAGGCAAAGTTGCATTTGAACGGCCCCATCATTATTGTGAGCCGTGCAACCGAATTTTCTCTTAGGGAATCGGCTTTTTTGAAATTCCCTTGCGCAAACAGCCCGTCTATCTTGCGGTTTCGCTCCACAAGCCTTGCTTTCTCTGCTAGCCTTAGCTCTAGAATGGGAAAGAGCCTTCTCTGAGTGAGCGCTTTCTGAACTTGCGGGGAAAGAATCATCACTTGGTTTGCCATTTTTATCACCTATCTGTTGCCTTAGGTGGTAATCTGTTAATTTTAGAAGATATATAAGTTATGAGAAAAATTTACGTTAAAACAAAAAATTTATATAGTAGTTTTTAGAAAATAGGCAGTATGAGTGAAAAAGTACTGGAGCTTGATGCGAAGGACAAAAAGATACTTGAACAGCTGGACTTGGATGCTAGGCATGGCAGTTCGGAGATTGCAAGGAAAGCGGGCTTGCGCAAGGATGCTGTGGGTTATCGGATTAGGCGGCTGGAAAAGAGCGGCGTGATTAAAGGCTATTACTCTGTGCTGAACATTGCAAAGCTTGGATTTGAAACATACAAGCTAATGCTCACGTTCCAGAATACCACTTCAGGAATCGAGAAGGAGGTAATCGGATATTTTGCAAAAAGCCCGCACGTGGGATGGCTCGTGAGCTGCGATGGAAAGTATAACCTCATGATTGTGTGCTGGGTCAGGAACGGAGCGGTGCTTGACCAGTTCTTTTCCGAATTTTTAACGGAATATGCCCAGTATGTGCGGGAGAGGGATATAATCCAAATCACCGAGAACCATTCCTGCCCGAAATCGTATTTGTTTGGAAAAGAAAGGGACGAATCGCCGGATGTTTTTTATGGCGGGGAGCCAAAGTGCGAGGCTGATGGAACAGATTTGAAAATAATGCAGGAGCTGGCGAATGATGCACGAATGCCGCTTTCGGAGCTGGCGGGCAAAGTGGGGCTGACGGGCGAGGCTGTCGCGTATAGGCTGAAACAATTGAAAAAAAGGAATGTGGTGCAGGCATTCCGGCCCATAATAAATACACCCATGCTGGGGTACCAGTACTACAATGTGCTGTTCAGGCTCCAGAGGTTCGAGAATTTGGAGGAGATTTTTGCTTATTTCAAGCAGCACCCGAATGTTATTTATTTCGTGAAATATTTGGGTACGCATGACATAGGGATTGACTTGGAAGTAAAAGGACCTGAGGAACTGCGCACGGTTTTGCGCAGGATAAAGGACACGTTCAGTGAGGATATTGAGAGTTACGATACAGTACTGGTTTATCAGGAGCATAAATTGTCGTATTTCCCAAACTGAGGATGGCAAAAGCTTTATATAGTTGGTATATAGTTAAACTATATACTGTGTTATGCGGATGGTGATTTGGATGGTTTGGGCGCAGGTAGAATTGGATGATTATGCGAACCGGGTGCTTATGGTAATCAAGGCTAAATTCGGGCTTAAGGACAAGTCCGAGGCAATAAACAAATTCGTGGAGATGTATGGCGATGAATTGGTAGAGAAGGAAGCTAAAGACGGATACCTAAGGGAGCTTCTGAAAATTGAGGAGAGGCATTTCAAGAAATACGGGAACAAGGCCATGACAATAAAGGAGCTTGATGCTCTGTGCGAGGCGTAAGATGTTTGCGTTTGATTTGACGGATGAGCTCAAGCTCAAAATCCGCAAGCTGGTGCATGCTGACAAGAAGAAAGTTGAAATCATCAATAAAAAAATCAAGGAGATTGTAAATTGCGACAAGGAAGCGGTTAAGCACTACAAAATGCTGAAGCGGGACATGAAAGGGCTGCAAAGAGTCCACATAGACAGGCATTTCGTGCTGGTTTTCAAGGTTTATCCTGAGAAGAGTTTCGTGCTGTTTTTGGACTTCGGCCACCATGATGAAGTTTATTGAGTGTCATTTCTGATACATTCTTCGTTCCTTTTGCAACATTTGCGCCGGAAGGGATTTTAATTGCGCGAATGAGAAATGTGCGGTGATACTCCGTGAAAAAGGCTCACAAGAAAAAGAAAAAATAAAGGGGAAAAGCCACTAAACTGTTTTTCTTTTCCCTTTTTTCTTTTTTATTTATGGATTGGCGGCCGCTGTTTCTTTCTGGACCAGAAAAGAAGGTAGGCTGCCGCAATAAGCACCGCAAGCAACACTGCCGCGCCGGCTGCTGTGGCAAGCAATGCGATTGTAGCATTTTCCTCTGCTGCTTGTTCTTGCGCACCCTGCGCAACTGCGTCTTGGGAAGCAGGCTTGATATCTATCCTTGAGGCGGCTTGCCGCGCAAACCTTATCGCCTCGGCAAACTGCCCTCTTGCCACAGCATTGTTGGCTTGCGAAAGAAGCGCCAAGGCAGCGGATGTGCCAAGGCCCTGCGCTTCGGCCTTGCCTATTTCGTCCTGCGCTTTACCTATTTCAGCCATGGCAAGAAGCTGCTCTGTGTCATTTTGTTCCTCTGCTGAGGGGGATGCCTGCTCTGTGGGAGCGGGTTCTGCGGGGGCTTGCTGCCCTTGGCCGGTGGATGCGTTTTGCTCGGTCGCAGTAGTATTTTCCAAGGCAGGGGCAGCATGCTCCTCCTGCGGCGCGCATGTTGAGAGTTCAAGCGGGAGATCGTCTGCCCTGTACCCGTATTCTGAGCCGCGCATCAGGAAAACCCTGTACTTGCCGCTTCTTTCGATTCCAAATTCGACCTTGCCGGACTCATCTGCA
>JAGVHI010000003.1 GCA_020056635.1 archaeon
CGGAGAGTAGGAGCCCGATTTTGGCGCCGGAAAGCGGCTCTTCTGTGCTCGAATCCTTTGCAAAAACTGAAAGGGTTCTGGCTAAGCAGTCAAATTCCGCAGAAAGCAACGCCCTCCTTAATGGTGAAGAGCCCCCTCCTGAAGGGGCGGTCGCTTCGGAGGGAGCAACATATGCGGCATATGGGTGGTAGTCTCCTCCAACACCGCTCCAGTTTCCTCCAACAGTGGTTGCGTTGAAGGGAAGCGAGCTTCCAAAATCTGCGTAATTGTCCCCGTCCGTGTCAGTGATGTCGAACATGAGCCAGCTTGGGGTGCCGTTTGAAAGGTAGTAAATGTTGCCCGAGGTTGAATCGTTGAAAATGTTTGTCCTATTGTCATTTTTAATCCAGAGAGTGGAGGTGATGTTGTTGTTGAGGATTATGTTGAAGTTTGAATGTCCTGTATATTGGTCTAAGACTGAAATCCCGCTGCTGCAATTGATTATTGTGTTGTTCGTGATTGTGTTGTTGTGCGAATTTGAAATATTCATGCCAAAAGTTCCGTTGCTAATTGTATTGTTCGATACAGTAGCATTATGAGAAATATAAAAATAGATTCCATAAGTATTGTTGTTAGCTGCATTGTTCAGGATATCATTGAAGTGAGAGCTGGCATCAATAAAGATTCCGTAGGTGTTGCTGTTTACTGTATTGTTTAGAATGTCGTTATAGCTGGAACTGTAATCAGCATAGATGCCCAGATCCGACCCATTAACCACATTATTTGTGCTCGTTCCATTGGTCGAATAATAGTAGTATATTCCGAAGCTGTTGTTACTTACTATGTTATCCTGTGTCGAGATGTTGAACGAACGCTCTATGTTTATGCCATAGCCATTGTGTTCAAACGTATTGTTTGTGATGGTGCTGTTGGATGAGTTTTTGACATAGATGCCCTGAAGATGATGGGTGAACAGGCAATTTTTTACCGTTGCTGCGGAGCCGTTTAGATAAACTCCGTATCCTGATTCATCGCCCATCAGACTGTGACCTGCGCAGTCCAAAGTCACATTCTGCGCCGTGATGTTGATACAATAACCAGAAGAGCTGGTGAGGTTTGATATCAGAGCATAGGTCGTATTTGATGAATTCAGCGTGGTGCAGTTGGAGATGTCGACTGCAGAGGCAAGGCCCATTAGGACCGCAAGGAGCAGCATAGCTGAAATAGGGAATCTGCCCATTGTTTTTTCACCGGCATCCTAACTTGGCTGCAGCCCGTATTTAAGGCTATTTTTCTTGTTGAAGGTCCCCGAAAGAGAGTATTCCCGCGTAAATTACCGCTGCTGCGAACACAAGCAGAGCTGCAATGTCTATGTAGAGCGGGAATGCAGCCTGCCCTATTAGCGCTCCGCGCACTGCATCCACCCCGTAAGTGAGGGGGTTTAGCTGCGTGAGCAATGAAAGCCAGCTTGGCAGGTTGGAGAGCGGAAAGAGCGCACCTGAGAAAATGAAAAGAGGCCAAATAAGTATGGATATTACTAGCTGGAATCCCTCTGGAGTGGAAAGCTTTGCACCAACCAATAAACCAAGCGCAGTCATGCAAACAGAAATAAGGGTGAGCACGAGGAGTGCGAGAATTGCGCCTGCGAGTGTGGGCTGGAACCCTAGGAAATAGCCTATTATGAGCAAAAGCACTGCCTCGACCATTGCCTCGGAAACTCCACCAATCAATTTGCCTGTGAAAAGCGCGGAGCGGGAAATGGGCGCTACAAGAACCGCCTTGAGGTAGTCCTGCTTGCGGTCCCAGAGTATGTATATTCCGTAGAACATCGACGCAAAAAGAACTGTCATTGTGAGGATTCCGGGAAATATGAACTGGTCATAGCGAGTGCCGCTCACCGAAACGCTTGAGCCTAGCCCGAACCCGAATCCAAGCAGCCAAATGAGTGGGGAAATCAGGCCGGAAATAATGCGCTCTTTCTCCCGAACGTACGTTTTTAGCTCGCGAAGCCAGATTGCGTATGCACCTTCGAAAAAGCTCATCTTTCCCACCCTTGCCAGCCGCCGCCTTCCTCTTCATCCCGCATTTCGTGCCCTGTGTAATGTATGAACACATCTGAGAGGTTCACTGGCCGCACTTCGACAGAGGAAACGTTGCCTGCGGATTTGAGAAGAGAGGCAAGATTTTTTGACACTTCATCAAGTTTGATTAGGTAGGAATCGCCCTTTTGCTCAATCTTGCGCACGAATTTTAGGGATTTGATCTTTTTTGCATCAGCATTATTTGAGACGAATTTCACCATGTCTGAGCCGACTTTCTTTTTCAGATTGGTTGGGGTATCAAGCACTGCTATTTTCCCATGGTCTATTATTGCGATGCGGTTGCAGAGGGATTCTGCCTCCTCCATGTAGTGCGTGGTGAGTATCACGGTGATTTTCTCCTCCTTTGCAACGCGCTCTATGTATTTCCAAACGTGTGCGCGCGTTTGCGGGTCAAGCCCGAGCGTAGGCTCGTCGAGGAATAATACACGGGGGTGGTGGAGCAGGCCGCGCACAATTTGCAAGCGCTGCTTCATCCCTCCGGAAAAATGCTTTACCAAATCATTCGCCCGGTCAGTGAGCTCAACTAATGCGAGCAATTCATCAATGCGCTTTTTGCGAATATCGCTTGGAACAGAATAAAGCATTGCGTGTATTTCCAAATTTTCCCTTGCTGTGAGCAAATCATCAGTGCTTGTGCCTTGGAACACCATGCCTATGGACTGGCGCACTTCATTGCGCTGCTTCGAAATGTCGTAACCGTTTACCTTGGCTGAACCGGAAGTGGGGGAGCGAAGCGTTGCAAGCATTGAGAGAGTAGTGGTTTTGCCAGCCCCATTGGGCCCAAGCAATCCAAAAATTTCACCTTCCTCAATTGAAAGTGTCAAGTTGCTCACTGCCGCAAGCTGCCCATAGCGCTTGGTTAGCTTAGAGGTTGAGATTATTGGCACATGGAAGGGTGGAGAGGCTGGGAATAAAAAGCGAAGCCCAAACTGTCAGAATTCCCCAAGGGTTTTCTGCCCGGCTTGCTTTTCGAAACCGGAAATGCGCAATCCAATCCTGCGGATGTTCTCGGGATTATCAGCCAGGTAGGAAAATAAGAGAAGGCGGATTTCAGATTTGATTGTGGAGAGCGAGTTGGTTGGAAGTTCGAGTGTTTTGGAACGTGTGTGCATTTTCATTGTTTGAGTGATTGCCTGCAGCGAAATGGTTTTGAAAAGAATTTTTTGTGAAAGGAGCGTTTCGTGAATGTCGCTTGCCATTTCATCAAGCAGCTGCAGAATCTCCTTTTCATCCCTGGAATCCGTGCGAAGCGAGGTGATGCGGGAAATCTGCACTGGTTCTTTCTCTTCCACTTTGGAGCCATCGAGCCCAAGCGAGGAGTTGAGCAGGTAAACTGCGGTTGATTTGCCGAATCTGTCCATCAAAAGCTGGATGTTTGTTTTTGAGAGCTGCCCTATTGTAACAATTCCCATTTCTTTTAGCGTGGCTTCGGTTTTAGGGCCGATGCCAAGCAATTTTTTCACGGGAAGAGGGGAGAGGAATGCGCGGGCGTTTTGGGGCTCGATTATGGTTAGGCCGTCTGGCTTTTGAAAATCGGATGCCATCTTCGCAATCAGCTTGTTTGGCCCAATCCCGATTGAGCAGGTGAGGCTTTCCGAATTGAGAATGGCAGCTTTGATTTCAAGCGCGAGGGAGTGGGCGTTTGGGAAAGAGCCCTTGCACCTGGCGCTTACATCAAGGTACGCCTCGTCTATGCTTGCCTGCTCGAATTTGTCTGCGAAGGGGAGGAGAAGGTTGCGGATAGATTGTGAAATTGACTCGTAGAGCTGGAAGTTGGCAGGAACGAAAATGCACTTTCCCCCTGCGATTTTCTTCGCAGCGGAAATCGGCATGCCGGATTTTATGCCAAGCGCGCGCGCTGGGTAGTTGGAGGCGCTTACGGCACCTGAATCATTGCCCCGCCGGGAGTAGATGCATACCGCAAGCGGCTTTCCTTTCAGTTCCGGGTGCGACCGCTCCTCGCACTGCGCAAAAAAGCAGTCCATGTCAGCGTGCAGTATTATGCGCTGCGCCATCGGATTGGGTTTAGACAAAGAAGTATATAATCAGGGCGACCGCTGCGGAAAAGAGCAGCATTATCATGGTGCACCGCATGACTTTCGGGCTGTATGCAGATGGGAGCTTGGTGGATTTCTTGAAAGGGATTATCTCCTTCGTGCCCTTGAACGCATGCCAGACACACACTCCGCAGAGCGCCTCAAGCAGCGCGAGGGTGCCTGCAAACGCAACCAGGGAAAGCAGGAGCTTGGGAATGAGGGGGCTGGTGAAATAGAGGTAAAGGAAAAGAAGCAGAAGCACAATGCCGGTGATGGCGCGTAGCGTGCGCCCCGGCTCGGACAGGTTGCACATTTCCCCATTGCCCATGGGAGTTGGGTTATTCGGCAATCTTTTTTAACCTTGGGGGGCAAATCCCAATTGCAAAATCGGGCTAGTTTTGCGTTCTGGAAAATTGGATGGTGGATTTGAATGGCTGAAGAGTTTGATGTGATAATAGTAGGCGGCGGGCCAGGGGGGTCCGCATGCGCAGCTTACCTTGGGAGGGAGGGGCACAAGGTGCTGCTTCTTGACAAGGCAAAGTTCCCGCGGGACAAGGTGTGTGGGGATGCGGTGAGCGGAAAATCGTTTTCCGTGCTAAAGGAGCTCAACCTGCTTTCAAAAATAGAGGAGAGGCCGCATGCTAAAGTCTACGGGGTGGTGTTCTCATCGCCTAATGGCAAGGTTGTGCAGATTGATTTCCCGCAAGCAGACCCGAACAACAGGAGGCCGGGCTACTGCATGAGGAGGATAAACACTGATGCGATGCTGTTTGAGAATGCAAAAAAATACGCGCAGGTGAAAGAAGAGTTCCTTGTGAACGATGTAGTATTTGAGAGCGGCTCTGCAGTGGGCGTGAAGGGAACCGACCTGAAAACAAAGCAGCAGGCTGAGTTTAGGGCAAAAGTGGTGGTTGGCGCAGATGGGGTGGATTCGATGGTCGCAAAGAAGATGGGGGTGCATTCGCTTCCCCCCGACCATACCTGCGTGGCGGTAAGGGCGTATTATTCCGGGATTGAGGGGCTGACTCAGAACATTGAGATACATTTCCTGCCAGAGTTCATTCCAGGGTATTTCTGGATTTTCCCGGTTGAGAACGGGATAGCGAACGTGGGCGTCGGGATGGTAATGTCCGATGTGCAGAAGCAGAAGAAGAACCTCACCAAGACCATGTTTGATGCGATTGAGTCAAGCCCGATGCTAAAGGAGCGGTTTCGGAACGCAAAGAGGCTGGATGAGGCAAAGGGCTGGACGCTGCCGTTCGGGAGCCACAGGAGAAAGGCGTACGGGAACGGGTGCGTGCTCCTGGGGGATGCTGCAATGCTGGTGGACCCGTTCTCAGGGGAAGGCGTGGGGAACGCGACCACGAGCGCAAGAATCGCATCCCGCGTGATTAGAAAAGCGCTTGCTGCGAATGATTTTTCAGAAAAGGTGCTAAAGGAATACGATGATTTGCTTTGGGCGGAGCTTGGGGACGAATTGAAAACGAGCTATCAGATGCAGAAGTGGGGAAGGCACACGTGGATCGTGAATTTCCTTGTGGGCAAGGCTGCAAAGAGCAAGGAAGTAAGGGATTTGATTTCCGGCACATTGGGAAGCGAGGAGGCGAAAAAAGGATTGGTTTCCCCGCTGTTCTACCTAAAGCTCCTGTTTGCGTGAAAAAAGAGCGCATGGGAAGTGCAGACGCAAGGTTGGTTTGCTTGGGGAATAGTGGCAGTGCTTTCGCTAATTTTAGTTTATTAGGTGTCAGCAGCAACGCGCCCTCCCGCCGCAAAGGGCAGTACTGGCAGCATCGTGAGCAGGCTTAACTTCCGAGTTCGAGATGGGTTCGGGTGTTTCCCCGCTCCTATGACCGCTGACAGGTTCTTTATGCAGAAAGGGGTTTATAAAAGATGCGCAATCCACTGAGTTGGGGAATCAGGATGGAGCATTTCGTGGGGAGTAGGGCGGTGCATTTAAAAAGCGCAAAAGGAGTTATAGTGCCCGCATATCACCGGGGGGATTGCAATGCAGTTTGACACTCGAATATACGCTTATGGCTCGGCTGCAATCGGGCTGTTGGGGGCGCTTGGCTGCTTCATTGCGCCGGGATGGGCAGTTTTCGGGGGGGTGCTTGCCGCTTTCGGTGCGGTGATGTCCCTTGCGTTCTACAAGTACGGGTACATACTGGTTCCGCTGATTACGCAGCAGGCAAAAGTGATCCAGATAACAGATACCGGGTACGAGATACCTGCGGCGCAGGACGTGATACTCAAGAACGTGCATGGGGTCTATTATGCAAGCATGTTCCTTGGTGTGAAAATCTATGAGTCCACTACTGACAAGAGCCCTGAGGAGAACGTCGTGTACACGCAGTATTTCGAGCGCGCGATATCATCGGTCAAGTTCGTGACCAAGGTGGCGATGCTAGTTTATGTTAAGGATTTGTCGGAATTCAGAACAAAAATTGAAACAAAGCATGCGGAAGCCCAATTGAGATTGGCACGCGAGCGCGACAAGCCTGAGGCTGATGTGCTAAAATTGGATAGGTATGAGCGCGAAGTGGCCATGTGGGAGAACCAAATCAACAAGCTCACGCTTGGGATCAAGCCGATGGGCTCGGTGACCTACGTGATGACCACAGCAACCGGGGTGAGCAAGGAGGCTGCGACCGCCGCGGTCAAGAGCCAGGCAAACGAGCTTAGGGCGACCATATCGAATGCGCTCAATGTGGAGGTTGTGCCGCTTACAGGGGAGGAGATGATGAAGTGCTTTGACTGGGAGCACATGATTCCGCCGACGCAGCAGGAAGTCGAGCAGAATATGTAATTGCAATCGGGATTGGATGGTTGAAAATACTGGAGCGGGACTGGAAAGCGATTGGTGGTGTGATTGGGTAGATTGAAGATCTCGAACCTGTACAACGTGGATTTGGCCAAGCGCAACATATTCGTGCGCCCCCCCGAGCCCCCGGAGGACTACTTGATTAACGACCCGACCAATGCGATTTACATAGGGAGGACCAAGATATTCCATGTGCCGTTTTACTGGACATTCCAGAGGATAACCAACCCGCACATTGCGGTGGTTGGGATTACGGGCTCGGGAAAATCGTACTTTGTGAAAACTTTCCTCACGCGCGCATCGTTTGTCTGGGGCACGAACGCGTTCATAATAGACTGGGCTGGCGAGTACAAGGAATGGGTGAAGCAGGCGGGCGGGAAGGTGATACAGCTTGGGAAGGGGAGCTACATCAACCTGCTTGATTTGGGCGGGATGAAGCCCAATGACAGGATTAAGCAGATTATTCGGACATTGGGGATACTGACCGATATCGAGAGGTATCCCGAGCAAAAAAGGCTGACAGAGCAGGCGATTGAGAAAGCGTATGTGGGAGCGAAATTCAAGCTGGATGCGAAAACACAGAAGGACGGGCTGGGAAGGCCGCTAAAACCGCCAACCCTGCGGGATGTGCTTCGGATATTGGAGGAGCAGCTTGAGGGAGGGGCGTACGAGTTCCCTGCGGAATTGGAGAATGCGATTTACCGGGTGAAGCAGTTCACGCGCGAGGGCGAGGATTTCTTTGCGCAGCAGAGCACAATAAACCTTGATGAGCTCACAACAGTCGGGCTTGTGGATTTGGACCTGTCCGGGCTGCCAGACGAAATATTCCGCGGGCTTGCAGGATTGTCCATGCTCCAGTTCATAAAGGAAAAGATGCGCGAGGAGGGCTGGAGCTCGACTAAGGGGCTCAAGCTCATCGTGGTTCTTGATGAGGCGTGGAAAATAGCAAAGGACGACGGCTCGGACGCAGTGATGATTGTGCGGGAGGGCAGGAAGTACCAGTTCGGGCTGCTGGTGGCGTCCCAGAACCCAACCGATATTTCAGAAGCAATCTTTTCCAATGTGGGAACTACGTTCATACTCAGGGTGAAATTCGAGCGCTTTTTGGACTATTTGCAAACTACTTTAAGCTTCAGCGACTATATGCGCAGCGAGATTTCAAAGATGGGGGTCGGGCAGTGCGCGGTGAACATGGCATTCCAGACCACTGCGAAATTCTCAGAGACGTTCCTGATAGATAAAATCGAGGGGGAGGAGCCGATGCAGGAGTTCTTCCTCAACCTCACAGCGGCATTCGAGGAGGGGGCGGGTGACATGGCGGGCACTGTATCGTTTGAAAAGGAGGAGCTCAAGAAAAAATTGCGCGGCTACGGCCTTGACGAAGTCCACATAGAGGAGATTGTCGAGCTTTTCAACAAGAAGAACAAGCACGTGGACGCCATATCGTTCGTGATACTGCTTGAGCGGTACGGCATTGCAAGGGTGAACATCACAGCGTTCCTAAAGGACATCGGAATTGACGACAGCACAATAATCAACATATTCTCCAAGGCCGATTTCAAGAGGCTTGGGATTGGGGATCGGGATATAACTCAGGTCATACTGAGCGAGTAGGGAGGTTTTGCCATGCCAAGTGTGTGCATCGAATGCGGGAACGAGCGTATGGGATATCCGGTCAGGGAGGATTACGTGATAGACGCGATAAGGAAGGTGAAAAGCGCGCTTGGTGTTGCGAAAAACAATACGCTTGTCGTTTGCCAGGGCTGCGCAGATCTCCGCAAGCAAAAAAGGGAGAAGTTCGAACAGCGGTTCGTCCAGTATGGGGCGGTAGCGGTTATAGCTTTCCTGCTTCTTGTGCTTGTGCCGGTTTTCTTCGGAGGCGGCAAGAACCTAGTCGACATGATCAAGACTGCAATCATGGCTGCAGTGCTTGCGCTCGTGGTGATACTGTTCGCGCTATTGAGCTACAGCCCTGCTTACGAGCCTGGGAAGACTGTTGGGAGGGATGGGGTAGGGGGAATGGCCACAAGCAAGGAACCTGGGGAAAAGCCAGTGCATGCACAGAAAAAGCCTGCGCCAAAGCCTACTAAGGCCGGGAAAAGGAGGAAGTGAGGAAAATGCCAGAGCCGCAATCACCGCAGCAGGTTGCGCAGCCATCTGTCAGCGGTTTTAGGATAGAAGGGAGCAGGGGCAAGGGGGCATCAGAGGTGCTCTCAAGGCTCGCGTCCATATCGTTCCTTGAGCTTGCGCAGGAGAAGTCCGCAGTCATTGCAGTAAATGTGGAGAGCAGGGACATACAGAAGAACCCGTACCTTTTCTCAATCGTGTATTTCAAAGAGGGCAGCATAGACGTGGTGTACACCGTGATACCCGGGCTCTCGCCAAAGAAGCGGAGGCTCGAGATGATAAAGCACGCGCTCAACCTGCTCACCATACTTGAGGATTGCTATGCGGTCCCGATGAAGCAGGTTTACCAGCTTGTTGAAAAAGCCATTTCGGACATGGGCGAGTACGTGAGCTTGGACTATGACAAGCTTTTCTCAAGCTACGATTCCGCCAAATCCGAGCAGGCCTCTGCGAAGAAGAAGGTGAAGGACCTGTCTGCTGCAAACGAGCAGCTTGGGAAGGAGAATTACGACCTGAAGATAAAGAATGATGAGCTCACGCTTAGGGTGAAGTCGCTTGAAACGTATACTGATTCCGTGCTCATGCTCAAGATACAGGAGTGGATAAACGAGCATAACGGCGAGATAAATATAGGCGAGTTCGCACGCGTCAATGGCGTGCTTGAGAGCAGGGTCGAGCAGATCCTAAACAGGCTCGTGACTGAAGGCTATATAGAGTCAAAGAAGGCGTAGGCGGGGTTTGCGGCCGAAGGGGTGCACAATCAAGCCCAGGAAGGCAAATGCAGGGCCCGCGGGATTTGGCCGCGGGGGAATGCGGTATTGATGGCGGAAAATCTTAGGCTTCGCATCGCAAAGAAGGCGTATGTGTTCGACATACGCAAGAAGTTTGCCTACAGGCAGTATTTTGCGCCCAAGAAAAAGGACAAGATGGAGCTTAGGGACTTGGGGAGCCTGCTCTCCGGAAAAAGGGCAGTAAAAAAAATCCCCCAAAAAAAGGAGGAAACTTCCGGGATGCAGTCTGCGGCGCAGGGGGCGGCGGGCACCATAAAGATAGCTGCGTTCGTGATTGCGGCACTCGTGCTCCTTTTAGGGGTCGCGTGGCTTTACCTAATGAGCGTGCCGCCCGCCCCAAGCGAGGAAAAGCAGGGAAAAATCAGCGTTTTTCTTGATGTGAATGTGAGCCAGCCGGAGCTTTTGAATTTGGGGACAGAGGATAATGTCGAGTATGCGATACGGAATGTGGTGGGCTATGCGACTGCGAACATAAGCTCGCTTGGGCTTAGCATCGGGGTCTACAACGACATGCCGCCATCCCACGTGTTCGTGCTTGACTATCCAAGGGAGGGGGCGGATGCATATGGGGATTTCCGGGCTGCGCTTCGTGACTACCTTCGCAAGAAGGGGATGCTTGTTACCGATATTGATATTGAGGGGCTTGCGAATGTGCCCCCTGGCGCGACAGTCGTGGTGCCTACCGGGTTTGTCCCAAGCCCGCTCATTTTCCCGGAGTATAAGATGCCGTACCCGGAAATCGTGGAGAGGGGAGTGACTATCGTATATATCGGGGACAGGTGGAACACTGTTGCGGAAACGCCGGACAGGCAGACTGTGCAGGTGCTGTCCGCTGACCCGTATGGGCTGTCGTTCTCGACTAGGGAGCGGCCCAAGAATGAGAGCGGATTTGGCCTGTTCGACCCGCTATACACAGTCGAGGGGCGGGGCGGGCGCGTGATTGGGACTGGGCGGGTGTTCGGGTCTGTTAGCTATGTCAAGATGGGGCGGGGCTACTTGCTGTTTGTGCCGCAGACGATTGATGGGGGCTGGAGGTCCAATGGGACTATGGCAGGCGAGAATGTCGCAAGGCTGGTGTTCGACGCGCCGTGGCTCAAGCCAGTGCTTGTGGGCAATGCCACCATTTTTGCAAATGACACCATTAATGCAAGCGGGGAGTCGGAGATATTCACGCTCCCGGTAAAAAGCCCGCTGACATACATGAGGATTGTTGCAAACTTCAGGGATAAGGTTGGCAAGGAGCATGGCGCGAACATTGTGCTGCAGGCTGAGCGGGAGCTGAATTCGGACATATTTATGTATGCGGAGGGGAACACGGTCGCCCCCACATCGATTACCGACCAGAAGATACGCATGATGTTCGTGCTGCGCGAAGGAAGCTCGCAGAGGGCCAGGATAGTGCTGCAGACTCTGCGAGAGGGGAAGGTTGAGAAAAGCGAGGAGATTGAGAAATCCGGCCCAACAGCGCTTGATTCAAGGAAGTCGTACGATTATGACGCGTCGCTTTCAGAAGGGGACTACGTGCTTAGGCTTGTGGACTTGAATGGCAATGTTTATGCGCGCGCGATTATGCGCATAAAGGAGATCAAGGTTGAGCAGGGCAAGCAGGACTGGAAAAACGGGAGGTTCAATTTCAGGCTCAATGGCCCGACCGGCGAGCCCGTGATGAGGGAGGTAGTGGTTTCGATGAACGGGAAGGACGAGCAGCACTTCCCAAACGGGCAGGCAATAAGCTATAATGTGAGCCCGACCAACCTGCCCGAGCCAGGGAAAATGCACACGTTCACATTCAGGATCAAGGGGACCGTAAAAAAGCTAACGCTTCAGGCGCCCAAGGTCTCAAAGCCCTTTTGGGAGAACCCGCTTGTGATTGTGTTCGGGCTGGTATCGCTTGCGATAGCTGGCGCAGGCTTGTATTTTGCAAAGCCAGAGCGCGCTATGTTCGGCCTGGATGTGCCGGATTTCCCGCCAATGTCGCAGATTAAGATTCCGGTTGCCCGCCCCACCGTGCTTGAGATTTTCGAGCAGGTGAACAAGGACTATTCCTGGTCCAGGATGCCGCTTCGCCTAAAGGAGATTAAGGACGGGTTCCGCAAGCTCACGTACAACGGGAAGCCGATACTTATCGGGGACTACAACCTTGAGAGGATGCTTGAGCAGCTCGAGCGCGAGGGGCACGTGAAGAGCAGCAGGGGGTTCTGGGGGCTTGGGCGCTGGGAGAAGGAGTCCGGGCATACGATGTTCTACATGTCCATGTACCGCCAGATGAGGGATGTGTTTGTCACAAATGCGGTGCGCTTCACAAAAATCGGCGCAAGCCCTGATTATGATGTGCTTGTTGACATACGGAAGGGCGGGGTGTATGTGCAGATATACGAAAATGAGTGGACTGTCGCGCGTGCGCTCTCGACCGCGAAATCAGGGCCAACGATAATCGTCTTCCCTGATGAGGACAGGATAGCCGAGTTCGGAGAGCTTCTGGTATCGACAAGCGAGGCTGCAGTCTCGCTCAAGGTGCACATAGACAATGGGGTCGTGACCGCAACAACGATTGAGAAGCTTGAGAAGCTCGTAAAGGACCTGAGGGGCACATAAAACTGCGTTCTACTTTCCCTCAAGGAGCGATGCATAGAGCCCTGAGAGCTTGTCTGAGCATTTTTCAAGCGAATATTCTGCAGCCTGCTTTTTTGCGGCATGGGAGAATTTCCCCTTTTTCCCGATGCAGCGCGAAATCGCGTCCGCGAATGATGCTGGGCTTGGGTCGGAAAGGAAGCCGTTTTTCCCGTTTAGGACCGCCTCCGCTGGCGCGGTATTTTTTATTGCCGCGACCGGGACGCCGGCAGACATCGCCTCAAGCGCGGCAAGGCCCTGCGTCTCGAAAAGGGACGGGACTGCCATAACATCGGAAACTGCAAACGCGTCCGCCACCTCCTCCCTTGAGAGGTAGCCCGCAAACGAGAAGCTTTTCTCAAGGTGCATCTGCAAAACGCGGCGCCTCACGCGCTCCAAATCAGGCCCCCTTCCCGCAACCAGGAAAGCGCAGTCCGGGTGGTTCTCCTTTACCGCAAGTGCGGAATCGATGAGCAGGTCTATGTTTTTCTCAAACGCGACCCTCCCGAACTGGAGCACCACGCGCTTCCCCTCAAGCCCGAATTTTTTCCGGAAAGAGGCGGGGTCGTGCGGCTTTGAGAATTTCTTAGTGTCGATGCCGTTTGGGACCACCAACGAATTTATACCGTGCTCCGCAAGCATTCCCTGCGCGGTTGCGCTTGGGGCGATTGTTTCATCGAACTTTGAGAAGAACCATTTCAGGTACCTCCAGAGAGCTTTGGATGCAAACGAGGAGATGAGCTGGTTTTTTGAAACGTAGTGGGTTGCGGAAGTGACAAGGGTGTGGAATGTGGCGACCGAAGGGGCATCCAGGCGCTTTGCGCTTTGCATCGCAGCAAGCCCCATGGTCGCAAGCCCGTGTGAGTGAACCACCTGCACCCCGAGCCGCTTTGCACGGCCTGCGGAAAAGAACGGGAACAGCGCGACCTTGTACTGGGGGTAGGGGGAGAACGTTGCGGAGCGGTAGTAGAAGACGTCAGGATCCTTGTTTGCAATCGCATCCGCCTTGGTGCCGGATGCAAAAACGTACACCTTGTGGCCTTGCTTCTGGAGCTGCGTGCGCGAGCTTACTATAGAGGTCACCACCCCATCGATGTTCGGGAGGTAGGTGTCTGTGTAGTAGGCTATGCGCATGGGAAAGGGTATGCTTGCTTGTTTTAAAATAATGACGGATGCAGGTAGGATCAGATTTTTGAGAGGGCCCAGAAAAGGAGCGCCATTGTGCCGAGCAGTATGATTGGGGTTGCGACGCGAGCCATTGCGATTATTGAGTTCACAGTTGAGACAAGCTCGGTCGACTGCTTTGAGCCTATCACTTTTATCACCATCGGCTCTTTTGCAGCTGCGCACTGCGCGGGCGCAAGCTTTGAGCATGCCTCGTCAAACGCCCCCTTGAGCATTGCGGTCACTTCGGACTTTGCGGCCCATGAAAGCGGGTTTAGCACGCCCTTGACCGCGTTTAGCTGATGCGTGTCAGTTGTGAAAATCTCCGCCCAAAGCATGATTCCCTTGCGCTTTGCGTGAACGGTGAGCTCATCAATCAGGTAGCGGCGCATTGCAGGCTCAATCCCGTTTGAGTCCATCAGTATCAAGCAATAGTGGCTCTTGCCAGATTCGAAAAGCGCAAGGCTGATTCCGGCTGAGCCTATGGAATTTAGCGCGATGCCGCAGTGCACAGATGAGAACCGGAAGGGCTTCTGCGCGGTTTTTTGGGAAAGCGCATGCCGCACTGCAGATTCATACCCGTGCGCCTCCGGGCTGCCCGGCTCAAAAGAGGTGACCTCCCCGGTCTCGGAGTTGTGCTCGTCTATCGCGATTGCCGGGTGGCCATCCCGTTCCGCGAGGTTCATGATCGAGCAGCCGACCGCGTAGTTCACGTCCTCGGTAGTAAGCGGCGCGCGGCTCAACCCCAGAAGCGAGAAATTGGAAAAGGAAAGCAAGTGCGTGCGGCAGGCTCCGCTTTTCCCGTGCGCAAAGGACATTCTGCCTTCCTTGAAGACAAGCTTTGAGCGGGCGCGCAAGAAGGCGGCTGAAACCCTGTCCAGCTCGCCCGAGGAGACTGGGTTGAAATCGTGCGTCACTGTCCCGTGGAAAACATATGCGCCGGAGCCGGGGGCCATGCGCTCTATCCGGTTTTTGAGCAGGTAGGAAAATTCGCTTCCGCCAAGCGAGCCGAATGGCCCGAAGTGCACGTACGGGACCGCAAAATATGTAGTCCCGTGCCGTGTCCGAAAAGCGGCAAGCGCAAGCTGGGTATGCACCTCGTTCCCGATATCCTCGAACTTTTCCTCAAGCGCGTTTGAGCGGTAGAGCCATTGCGAGGCGAAAAGGGTTATCGCTTCAGTGCTTGATACCCCAAAGCTCTTTTTCATGGGCGCGTTTATCAGCCAGAAAATCAGGTAGGTTGCAAGCAGGAGCAGCCCGGATGCGAAATAGAATTTGATGAGCGAGGAGAACGGGTCCGAGCCAAGCACTATGTAGTTGCTGCCGAGCAGGAAAGCTGCATTGAACAGGAGCTGCACCATGGAAAAGGGAAGAGCGGTTCGCTTTAGCCCGAAGCCGAGCCGCAGGATGGCGTACCAGAGTATGAATGATAGGCCATAGCCTATGAAAACCAGGTTCGAGCCCCATTGCGCATTTGTGATTCCCGCAATCGAGCCTGCAAGGTAGAAGAATGCATAGAAAATAGAGGAGAGGAAGCAGAGGGACAATATTCGCTTGAGAGTGAGCACGCGCCTGAATGCGTAGAGGGAAATCCCGGAAATCAGGGAGGGGAGGGAAACCAGGAATATCCCTAACCCGACATCGTTGCCAAGGTTGAACACCGATGCCTGCTCGTGCGTGAGAAGGCCGGAGAGTATTCCAAATGCGCAGCCTACAAGCAGCACAAGAAGCGCCGCCTTTTGCGGGCTGGGGAGCGGGATGAAGTACCTTGTTAGCGATATGGTGCGTTTTTCCGCATGCATGGCATGGCCCCTAGCGCCGCATCTTTGCTCCAAGCCTTGCTGCCGGGCGCGATTTTTTTGCGCTTGGCGCGCGTATCAGCCGCTCAAGAAAATATACGTTTTTCACAAAGCGCCGTGCAATCCTGGAAAAAGGGACCTTGCGCCTAAACGAGAGCTTCATGAGCTCAAGTGCGATGAACCTCATCTCAGAATTGGATTGCGCCCGGGCCTCGTCCGCTTCCATACGAGGGATTTTAATCCGTGAAAACAATATAAAGCCTTGCAGAGGAGCAATTGGTCCAATGGAAAAAATATGCCCCAGGTGCGGGATTTCAAGCGAGAAGCGCAGGTTCGCAGGAAATTTCTGCTCAAGCTGCGCACCGCTGAAGCTCGAAGTGCCATCTTCCATTGAGCTTCTGCGCTGCACGCGCTGCGAGCGATTGCAGATTGAAAAGGGATGGAAGCATGAGGGGGCGGTCGATTTGGAGGGGATGGTGCAGAAGCTGTGCAAAGGGGAAATAAGGAATGCGAGCTTCGACCCTCAGAGCGGGGAGCTTTCGCTGATTGTTGAGCAGGCAGGCGCGTTTGTAGAGGTGAAAAGGAAGGTGGCGGTAAATTACGCCAAAACCATTTGCATCGACTGCTCGCGCACTGCATCAGGGTATTTTGAGGCGATCATACAGGTGCGGGGGAAGAAAAGGGAGAGGGTTGAGAAAAAGGCAGGGGAAATTGCCAATGCCGTCCTGAAAAAGAGCTTCATTCCCAAAATAGAGGAGCTAAAGGAAGGGATTGACATTTACTGCGGCAGCAGGAACGAGGCGATTGGGGCGCTAAATGCGCTTAGGCTGGGGTTCTTGCGGACCGAAAAACTGGCTGGGGAGCGGGATGGAAAAAGGCTGTACCGCACTACGCTTGCGATAAGGGTTTGAAAAATCGGATGCGCAGTGGTTTTAAACTGCTGTGGACAAATATTTTCTTTAGCATGGCCAAGGTGGTGTAGCCTGGTAGCACGGGGGACTGTGGATCCCTTAGCCCGAGTTCAAATCTCGGCCCTGGCCCTTAACCCTTTTTCTCGCTCCAGATCGTGATTCCTGCTTCGCAGGAATACGCCCGTGAAACGCTTCGGCATTTCCCGGTGGGCACGCTCATGCAACTTCGTTGCAAGCTCGAAAAGCCTTCGGCTTTCCGATCGAAAAAGCGTTAACGGAAACTGCCATTACCCTTTTTTCACTAGTTGATTTGAAAAAGAAAAATGAAAATTAGAACTGCTTACTCTTTTTTCCTTGAGAACGCAAACGCGCCTACAAGCACCATTGCGGCGCCTGGTGCGCAGCAGCATGCAAGAGGGTTGCTTGCGCCAGTGTCAGTTGTGCCGGTCGAATTGTTGTCGCCCTCTATAGCAGAATTGAGGTAGCTGTCATCAGGCTGGCTTGGAAGGCCGTCTTGCGAGTTTGAGGATGATTCCCTTTTCACGCATTTGTAGCCTGTGTCCGTGAGCTGGCAGTCTTCGGATGAGGGGAGGCAGTAGGGCTTGCCGTACCTGCAGTCCTGCTTGTCCACGCACGCATGGTCCTTGCACTGCTTTGCCGGGCTGCCGCAGTCCGCGTCAGCGGCGCAGTATCCAGGAATCGCGGTGCATTCATCTCCGCTTGCCTGTTTTCCTGCTGGGCAGCCGCATTGCGATGCCTTGCTTATGGTTGTGCCGTCGTTGCAGTATTTGGGCTTGCTGTTCTCAAAGCACTGCCCGGAATTCTTTGTGACGCCTGCCTCGGTGCAGGAAGTCTTGATGCACTTGTCCTGCGCCGCATTGTAGTTCCAGCCCGATGGGCAGGGGCAATATTGGTATGACCTGTCCCCGTATCCGCCTTGGGACACGGAGGCAGGGTTTGCAGTTACGACTGGCTGCCCATTCCAGCACCTCTCTCCAGGATTCAGCGTCGAACACTCCCAGTTTTTCGTGCCGTCCGGACAGTCAGATGCAAAAGCCGGCGCTGAAAAAACCAATAGTATCGTTAGCACTAATGCCAAGGCGGGAAATTTCGAATTCATGCTGGTCACCATATGCTTATGTCAGAAAAAGAAATATAAGGGTTTGCAAACTTTTCGGGAACTGTAGGCTATTCCGCATCAAGGTGGTTCTCTGCCTTCTTGCGGCCCCGCTTTGCCCTTGCAATGATGGCAGCTTTTGGGGCAGGGGGTTTCACAGCCTGCTCAGGCTTTGCAACCGCCGCCATCGGCGCGCTTGCGCCTTGTGCATTTGCGGCAACCGGGATTTGCGCACCGTCTTTGGCAGGAGGCGCCACTGCCCCCTTTGGCCTTGCTTGCGCTGCTGCAGCCTTTTTTGCAGCGGGTTGCCTGGCAGGGATTTTTGGCTTGCCCCAATCCGCTTTTGTCTTGCATTTTGGGTCAATGCACATTGTGAATGGCTTTCTGCCCCTGCGGATTACCTTTATTTGGGGCGTCTGGCACTCCGCGCAAACCGTGTTTAGGGGCTCGATGAGGCCGTCGCGCGGAAGGGGGTAAATGTTCCTGCAGTTCGGGTAATTCGAGCAGCCCACGAACTGCCCGCCCGTGCGCGCTGAGCGCATTGAGCGCAGGTCGCCAGTTTTGCAAAGCGGACATTTGCCAAGCAGGCTCTGCGCAAGCTTTTTTTGCGCAAGCCCGCCGGCAAGCGCGGCTCCGACCTCCTTTTCCTTGCCCTTGAAATGCTCGAGTATTTTTGAGAGGATTGATTTTCCGTCCTGCAGCACCACGTCGCCGGAGAGCCCGCCAGTCTGTATCTGGTCCATCTCCTCCTCAATCTGCCGAGTCATCTGCTCGTCAAGTATTTCCGGCGCAACATGGGAGAGGGCAGCATGCACTGACATGCCGAACGCAGTGACCTTGATTGACTTGGCCTCGACATAGCCGCGCTTGTGAAGAGTCTCGATTACTACAGCCCGAGTGGATTTGGTGCCAAGGTTGCGGTCCTCAAGCTCGGATATTATGGATGCTTCAGTGTAGCGCTTTGGAGGCTGGGTTTTTTTCTCCTCAAGCTTGAAGTCGGAGAGCAGGACCGATTCCCCTTCTGCAAATGGCGGGAGAGTGGTCTCCTCGAGCTTCACGTAAGGAGCGTAGAAATCGAACCAGCCGGAAAAAACCGTGCGGTTCCCGGTTGCAAAATATGCTTGCGTGCCTGAGAGCACTTCTACTTTCTGCGATTCGCGCCGCGCGGGCTCTGCAAAACAGGAGAGGAAGCGCTTTGCGATCAGGTCGTAGAGCTTTGTTTCGCGCTCCCCAAGCTTTGCTGGAAGGATGCCGGTCGGGTGGATTGCTGGGTGTGCCGGGTCCTCCTTTTTCCCTTCGAGCGGAGTGAACCTCTTTTGCAAAATTAGGGAATTTGCAGGCTTCTCGTATTGGGGGCTTTTTGAAAGCGAGGAGATTATTTTTTGGAGGTTCAGCTTTGCAGGGAGCTTCTGCGAGCTTGTGCGCGGGTAGGAGATCAGGGATGCTTCGTACAGCGTTTGCGCCATTTCCTGCGTGTGCTTCGGGGAGAACCCGAAATGCCGGTATGCCTCCACCTGCAAGCTTGTGAGGTCGAAGGGCGGATAGGGGTTTGAGTTGTATTCCTTGCGCTCGATTTTCTGCACTGTGCCTTGGGGCAGCGAGGATGAGAGGGCGGATTGCGCCTCTTCCTTTTTCTCGAACTTCCCTCTCGTGTGCTCGAAACGCACCCCTTTGCACATTGCAGAGATGAGCCAGAAGGGGGTGGGCTTGAACGCGGATATTTCCTTTTCGCGCTCCACCAGTATTGCAAGGGCAGGGCCCTGGACTCGCCCGATGCTCATCACCTGGAACCTGCCTGTCGATTTCACAGCGGCCATGAGCGCACGCGAGAGGTTTATGCCCCAGAACCAGTCAAGCATGTGGCGGACCTCGCCAGCTTTTGCGTTCGCGTAGTCAAGCTCGCCCATTTCCTCGTATGCGCCGACTAAGTCCTCCTGCGTGAGCGCGGAGAACTTCATGCGCTTGCCTTTTTCTGAGTTGCACGCAAAGCGGATGACGTTGTAGCCAATCAGGCTGCCCTCTATGTCATAGTCGCACGCGCACACGTATTCATCCGACTTTTTCGCAAGCGACTCGATTGCAGAGAGGTAGCCCTTCGTATAATCCGAATCCTTGTCCACCTCGTGAGAGGGCGCCCACTCGATGTCGAATACTGGGTAGGTGTAGCCGGCGCCAGATTTGTCCCGCAGCGTATAGATATGCCCGACCGCAGCTGCAATGTAGATTTCGTCCCCGCCCCTAGTAATATGATAGTAGGGGACGCCGTGCATGGCTTTGCGCTCCACTTTGCCATCCGAGAGCGCTTCAGCCATCTTCTGCGCAACCTTGGGCTTCTCGCAAATGATGAGTTTCATACGAATCCGCCTTAATGGGCGCAAGGGTTTTTAAACGGGAAAGAATTTTTCCGGAAAATCGAACGCGCGTGCGCGCGTGCGCGCGAGGCCCTTTTCTTTGCTCCACAAAGAAAAGCCCCTGGGGAAAAGAAAAACCAGGGCTGCGAAAAATATCCTGCTTCGCATGATTTTTTCGCCCAGAAATACATCCTTGCTTATTTTCCGCCTTGAAATAGCCAACTTATTAATCCCATCTTCCAAAATAATGTTGCGCGGTTGTCGTCCAACCTGGTAGGACGCTAGCCTTCCAAGGGCTTTTTTCTTTACGAAAGAAAAAACCCCGGAAAAAAGAAACCCTAGACTGCGCCCGATATCCGCCTGCGGCGGTTCGTGCGCCTAGGAATGAAGAAAGCTAATAATCCGGGTCCAAATCCCGGCGACCGCATATTCTGTTTTTACCTCTTTTGGACACATTTAAAAAGTTTGGAATGGAGAATAACTCTGATGATTATGCTAGCGGATAAAAGAGTTAGAATGGATGCTGCGGCCGGAACCGTAGCCAGTGCAGACGGATTTTCAGCAAAGAGGCCAGTTTCCGAGGGCGTGATGAGGCTGGACCCGAACAGGGCAGGCTGGGCAGGGGGGAGAATAAGGCGGCTGAGGCTGGCGCTTAGGATGACAGGCAAGGAGTTTGCAGGGGAATTCTGCACTTCGTTTACAAGGGTGAGCTTCTGGGAAAACAACTGGGATGCGCCGGACAGGGAGAGGGTTGCGAAAATGGAGAGGATGGAGCAAAAGCTTATATCGCGGGGAAAATTGGAGGAATGGACCTGGACTGGGATCTCCCCGGAAGTGTTCCCGAACAAGCCGTGGAGGCCGATTGAAGGTGCAGCAAAAGGCGAGAAGTATGATGGAAGATGGATATTTGAACTGATGAAAATGGCGGGATTCGAAAGCGAGAAAGAGTTTGCGGAGAGCATTGGCATAAGCCATAAGGCATTGAACAATTGGATTAAGGGGATACGTGAGCCGCAACTTGATTCGCTTAAGAGAATTGTCAGGTTCGCAAATAAGAGTTCGCTGCTCCATTTGGTGCCATATCCGGAAATCGCAAGAAGCGGGTTGTTTTGATTGCAAGGTCCCGGCAGATTGGCTATTTCCTGCCAGCCCCTATGAACTCAAGAATCTTCCTGTTCGCAAAATCCCGAATCCTTGCGTGGTTGGGGTGCCCGCGCACAGAATAGCTGACTGAAATTTCAACTGATTTTTCGCGTACCCGCTCAACAGAAAGGGCGATTGGGTGCTCGGACATGAAACCCTCGAATTTTTTCGCGGAAATTTCTTTTTGCAAGTGCTGCGCAAGCTTTTCCAAATCAGCCGATATTGGCACATCTGCAGGGAAACTTATGCGAAGCTCGTTGTCTGGCAAATCAAGGTTGGTGATCCTCTGCTTTGCAAGCTCGGAGTTGGAGATGAAAATTGTGCTGTGGCCCAAATCCTCAAGCACGGTTGAGCGAAGACCGATTTTGCGGACGCGGGCGACCTCGCCGCTCGTGAATTTTATGTAATCGCCGTATCTGAACGGGCGGTCAAGCTGCAGCGCCACTCCGGCAAAAACATTCCCCAGGGTCTCCTGGGATGCAAGCCCGAGCACTATTCCAGCGATGCTTGTGACCGCAAGAAGCCCGGTGATGTCAAAGCCTGCTGCGCCCAGCGCAATAGTGAGGCCGATGAAATAGATTGCTATTTTGGAGATTTTGCGCAAAAGAGGGAGGAGCGTGAGGTCGATTTTCATCCTTGAGGTTTTGTGGCCCTCCTCATAGTACCAGCGGATGATGGCGCCTGCGGCTTCCGATGCAAGATAGGTTGAGACCACTATTATTGCAGCCCACACGTATTTGACTATTATTTCATTTGCCGCGGAGAGGTGGGGAAAAAGCCCGACCCCGAAATAGAATATTATAATGAACATGAAGGATTCCACAGGGGTTTCGATTGCGCAAAGCAGCCGATCGTCAAGCGTGGTCTTTGTCCTGCCAGTAAGCGCCTTTGCGATGCGTATTAGCAGCTTGCCGACCACCGCGCCTGCCGCAATCGAGATTGCAAATAGCACGAGAAGGTAGCCCCAGTAAAGCAAATCGGATTCCATTACTCTCTCCCGCTTGGATATTGCAGATTGGGATTTAAATCCTAGTTCCTTACCCGCGCTTTAGCGCGAGGTAGTTTGCGCCAAGAATGAGCGCGCCTCCCCCAAGCGTTGCGAGTGAGGGGGCCTGGGAGAGGAAGATGAAACCTGCGAAAACCGCCACCAGCGGCTCGAGGTAGCCGATGATTGCGACCTCGTAAGATGAGAGTCGCTGCAACCCTCGCATCAGCGTTATTAGCGGGAGCGCAATCATTAGCATTCCGGCCAGAACCAGCCCGCCAAGCTGGAAAGCCGAAAGCGCGAAAGTGCCCAACAGGAAATTTGCAGGGAGCATGATTAGGGTGAGAAAAAATGTTTGGTAAACGAGGATTGTTTCAGGGGCGATTGAAAGGTTGAGGAGCTTTTTTCTTGCGAGAAGCGAGGCGGCGTACCCGATTGCCGAGATGAAGCTTAGCGATATCCCAATCAGGTCATTGCCCGATAGCGAAAAGCCGGAACCAGAGAGCAGTAGCGCAAGCCCTATGAACGAGAGTATTATTGCGGCATACGCGGCAGGCTTTACGCGCTCGCGCAAAAGAATAGGGGAGGCAAGCACTACGAAAATAGGCGCGAGCAGGTGCACGAAAACGATGTTTGCAATAGAGGTGAAATTGAATGCCGTGAAATAGGTTGCAGTGTTTATGCTCTCAAAGAGCGCGAGGAGGAGAAGCAGGGGCATGAAAGCTTTTGCTTCCAGGATTTTTGAAAGCGTTCCTTTGTACAAAGAGTATAGCAAGAGGGCGAGCAATCCGAAAAAAGTGATATACAGGTTGAGGGTTACGCCAGCAACCCCGAGAACCGCAATTGCAATTCCCCAGAACCCCCAAATGAAAAAGGAGAATGCGGGGAGGATGTAGTCCGAGAATTTCAAGTTAGGACCCCAGCTCTTTTTTCACCGCTGAAAGCGCGCCTTCATAATCAGGGTGCGTGGCCACTTCCTTGCAGTAGTGCGCATATTTTACAATCCCGTCCTTGCCCACAACGAAGACCGAGCGGAGCAGCAGGCGAAGCTCCTTGATCAGCACCCCGTATTTCTTCCCGAATTTCACATCCTTGTAATCGGATGCAACCTTGTGCGTGATGTTTGCAGCCCCGCAGAACCGCCCTTGGGCAAAAGGGGTGTCCGCGCTCACCGTGAGCAGGGTTGCCTTGTCGCCAAGCTTTGCAACTTCCTCATTGAACCTCCTGGTTTGCATATCGCAGATCCCGGTATCGAGTGATGTGACAACCGAGATTATTTTCACCTTGTGCCCAAGCGAGCTTAGCCTCACTATTTTCAAATCCTTGTCAACAAGCTTGAAGTTCGGAGCCCGCTCGCCAGCCTTTAGCTCAGGCCCGATTAGCGTTACCGGCTTTCCTCCAAATGTTGCAACCCCAGCCCTTTGCTCAACCATGAACACCATCCTCCTTGTTTTTGAAGCATGCAGCTTGTTAAAACCCTTCACCAGACAGCAGATGCCTTTCTTAAGGTTTCAAGCGCCTTTGCCCGCTTTTCGTATGGGACAAAAATATGGTCGTGGTGGTATGCTGAAATGGCGTTTGCGCTTATGCCCTCTTTTGCAAGCGCGCCGGTTATTTTTGCAAGGAACCCGACTGCAAGCAAATCGGATTGCACATTGAGGGTGATTTTAGCAAATGGCCCGATTGGGGGTTTTTGAGAAATGGAGTTCATTTCCCTAAGAATCCCTTCCTCAAAAATTATTGCGAGCCCTTCCTTTTCCCGCAATATGGCATGGATGTAATCCAGATAGCCTGCAAGGTCCATGAGCCTTGATTCGTCCACTGTTGCAAAATAGAATTTTCCTTTCGCAAGAGCAGGCTTCATTTCTTGCATCAATTGTACGAGGCTTGCGATTGCCATTTCCTACTCACCGAGTATTTGCCAAAGCGTTACTGCCTTTCCTTCGAGCTCCTCAAGCTTTATGGAGTAGCTTTTTTCCCGCTCCCGCAATTTATTGAGCTCTATGAACATCCAGCCTTTTGCCCCGCTCCCCTGAACCCGCCATGCAATCATGGATTTCATGCCCGTGTTTTTCTCCCAATCCAGCATTTCCTGCACTTTTTCCTTGCGAAGGGAAAGCTCGCCTGCGTGCCATGCCTTGCACTCGAACGCATACTGGAAAGGGCCCTTGAATACCAGAATATCTGGGGAGGGAAACCCCACTCCGCTGCCTGCGGAGCGAACAACAGAGTAACCTTTCTCGAGGAATATGTGCATGAGCTCCCGCTCTGCTTTGCTGCCTTTCCCGTATTTCCAGAAGACCATGCGCTTTTTGGGGTGTGGCGCGAATAATAATGGTGCGTAGGGAAAACATTTAAATAGGAAAAGTACCACAATAGTATTCGAGTGAGCAAAATGCAACCCAACATACATAGGCCCAACGTGTCGGTTAGCGCCATTGATGTTTACAAGCTTGCCAGGGCAACGAGGACAAGAAGATTCGGGGATTGGATGCGTAGGAGACTCCTCCCTGAGTCTATAATGCAGCGGATGTTGGAGCAGAGGGCGCATGAGAACAGGAAGATTATGGGGGAGGTTTGCAGCGACTTTCTTGCCAAATATGCTGCTGAGGCAGGGCTTTCAAAGCAAAGGTGCCTGGAAGTGGCAGGAAGGATGGCCGGCGCGCTCGAGTCGCACCTTGGCATTGCACGGCCCTATGTAGGCGTGATGCGCAGGAACGCCATTATGTGCGTGTTCTCTAAGGCAGCCAGGATGAAGGTTGCAGGCGCAAAAATGAAGCTCGTAGAAATTGCAGGCGACATGGCTGACGATATCGGATTAGTGCTGCTCGAGGTAAAAACAGAAGGCATAATGAAAGAGTCCGTGTCTAGGAATTAGATTCGTAATTAGGATGGCAATTTTGGGCCAGCAACCAGCCTGCTTTATATTTTTTCCATTCTTCTTTTCCTGCATGGAAAAGCCAAACCTAAAAGTCGGGGATGTGATGACCGTAGGAGTGGTCTCGCTTCCCGAAACATCAACCGTGCAGCAGGCTGCAAAGCAATTGAAGAGAACCAAAGTTGGCTCAATAATTGTCACGAGGAAGGGGAAAGCCGTCGGGATAGTTACAGAGAGGGATATCGCCTACAAGGTGGTTGCGGAGGGGAAGAACGCCTCAAAAACCATGCTCAAATCGATCATGTCGCGCCCTCTTAGGGTGATCCGCACGGTCGAATCCATACAGAATGCGGCAACAGCGCTTGCAACTAACAAGGTGAAGCGATTGCCCGTTGTGGACAAGAAGGGGCAGCTTGTAGGCATAATATCGGATTCGGACCTGATGAGGGCGTATCCTGGGCTTGTGGACGTATTGATGGAGGAGGAGAAGCTCGAGCTTCCCAAGAACGAGTTTTACACTGGGGTTTGCGCAATCTGCGGGCTCGTTTCCGAGGACCTCAAAAGGTACGGGAACAAGCTTGTTTGTGAGGAATGCGCAGAGGAAGAAGAGGTTTAGCATACATCCTTATATACCCCGGAAACAGGAATATTACCGTGTGCGAGGATGGCACCGGGAGCCAACGCAATGAACTGCGTGTCAACATCGCACCGCACACTCATACAGTTTCATCATCTGCTCATCAAGTAATTGCCCTGTTTGGGGCGAATGCATGCAGCGGCAGTGCGCCGCCTTCTTGAGTAGGTAGTGATATACTATGAGCGTGAGGTTTACAATCCATGCGCTGCCAAATGCGCGTGAATTTTGTATAAAGCCGCTTCTGGATGGGGACTACAAGGTTTCCATACCCGAGCCTGCGGAGAAAAACAGGGCCAATTTGGCATTGGTCAAGTATATGCGGCAGATTCTCGGGTGCAATGTCCGGCTGGTGTCGGGCGCGAGCGGCAGGAGAAAGGTTCTCGAGGCGGACATCGATGAGGTCGCATTCGCTCAAAGAATTGCGGCTGCATCGGGCCCAAAAAAGGCTGGAAAACGCGCTTGAGAAAATAAGAAATTGTGCAATCATCGTTGAAGGCAAGAAAGATGCTGCTGCATTGGAAGCATGCGGCATCGATAACGTTTATGTTTTCGGCCAAATTGGCCGGACGTGCGAACGGATAAAGGAAAGGGGCCATGAAAAAGTGGCCATACTGACCGATATGGACAGGGCAGGAGAAAAGAAGCTCCTGTTTGCAACCGATGCAGCAATTGCAGCGGGATTGTCCGTAGAAGTTGGTGCAAGGAAAGCCTTGTCCGGCCTTCTCATTTTGCGCAATTTCGAGGATATGCAGCGAAAGCTGGAATCGTTTGGCAAAAATAGGGAGAAAAGGGATTCAAAAAGAGATGGATGAAAAAAACAGAATAGACAAAATGAAACGTGAAATGTTCAAAACGAAAAAATTGGTGAGAAAATGGGAAAGACATACATTGACACAGTGAAATATCTCGTATATGCGAACCTGGAGATCGGCGGGCTGGTAGAGAAGCCGGACGTGGTCGGCGCGGTTTTCGGGCAAACCGAAGGCTTGCTCGGAGACGAGCTTGACCTGCGGGAGCTGCAGAAGAACGGGAGGATCGGAAGGATTGAGGTGGACATGCAGTCTAGGGGGGGCAAAACGATTGGGAAAATCAAATTGCCGTCCTCGCTTGACATGGTTGAAACTTGCATCCTTGCAGCGGCGCTTGAAACCGTGGATAGGGTGGGGCCGTGCGACGCAAAAATCATAATCGAGAAGGTCGAGGACACGAGGAATTTAAAGCGAAAGCAGCTTGTGGACCGGGCAAAGGGCCTGCTAAAGAGCCTGCTCATAAACGAAATACCCGAGAGCAGGGAGATTTCGGAGATGGTGAGGTCTGAAGTCAAGATTGCCGAGATTTCGGAATACGGGCCGGACAAATTGCCTGCAGGGCCGGGAATCGACAAGCTTGATGCAATCGTGGTCGTGGAAGGGCGGGCCGATGTTGTGAACCTGCTCAAGAATGACATTGCAAATGCGGTTGCAGTGGGAGGAGCGAATGTTCCGCCCTCGCTTGCGAACCTGTGCAGGGAGAAGGAAGTGACATTGTTCCTTGACGGGGACAGGGGCGGCGACATAATCATGACGCAGCTTGCGGAGGTTGCGGACATCGATTTCGTGGCGCGCGCGCCTGTGGGAAAGGAGGTTGAGGAGCTCACGCGAAAGGAGCTGATCAAGTGCATGCGCTCCAAAATCCCGTTTGAGCAGGCTATGGACGAGCTCAAGAACAAGGGCGCGGTCGGGGGGGAAAGAAGGAGGTATGATGACAGGCGCGAGCCGCGCAGGTTCGAGAGGAGGGATGATAGGTTTGATCGCCGGGATGACCGGTATTCAAGGCCGATGAGCCCGCCTGAGCCGCAGCAGATGTTCCCAAAACCGCCTGAGCGCTCGATTGAGGGGATAGCAGCCCCACTGGCCCCAAGGACAAGGTTGGAGCAGAGGCAGCAGGCGCAAGCCCAGGCTGCAGCGGTGCAGACAAGCGCGCCTGAAACCGAGCCTGTGAAAACTGCAACTGCCGCACCTGCGGTAAGCGCCGTCCCGCCAGAGCTTTTGTCGGCATTGGGGGAGCTTGAAAACACGCTCTCAGCCCGGTTCTACGATTCGGGCTTCAAGATAGTGAAGGAGATCCCAGTGCGCGACATGATAAGGTCGCTTGAGGAAGTAAGCGAGCTTGGGGCGGTCGTGTTCGACGGGATTATCACGCAGAGGCTCGCAGATTTGGTTGAGGCAAAAAAGGCCAAGGTGCTGGTTGGGATCAAGATGGGGAACGTTTCCCGCAAGCCCGCAGGCCTGCTTGTCTATACGAAGAGCTAAGAATGGCTCTTCTTTTCTTTTTCCTTTTTATTCTTTCTTTGCGTAAATCAACCCACGGGCCCGTAGTCGAATGGTAAGACGTTTCCTTGACATGGAAAAGATTCGGAGTTCGATTCTCCGCGGGCCCATCCCATAAGGGGGACACCCGTTCTCACCAACCCCCTTGAGGGTTTCAACCCCTTAGTTTTTCAGCCGCCTATTTCAGGGCGAAAAAACCAGGGAGATATTTTTCGCCGTAAACTCCCTTTTCTTTCCCAGGGGTTTCTTTTCAGGATGAAAAGAAAGGCCTTAGCCTACTTCGCTGTCCCGCCCTTTCTTTTTTGAAGCGCCAAAATCAGACATGCCTGCTTTCCACCAATTTTCGTACTTGTCCCCTAGCTGCTCTTCCACCGATTTGCCTCGCACAAGAGCCTCTTTCACATGCTTGGGCTCGATCAGCTTGCTTCCTTCGCTTGATGCCATGTCGCCTGCGAGCTTTATTATCCCGGAAATGCCGCGCAGGCGGAGCGTGAGACCCGAAACATTGTCAATTGAGCGCGCCCTCCTTGCGGCTTCCTCAATTATCAGGTTCGCGGACTCGATGCTTGCGTGCGGGATCCGCCCGTCCTTTCGGATTTCCTGCGAAATGAACTGGAGCATTTGCTTCCTGTTCCCATCTGTGTCCGGCATGTGGGTGGATACGAGAACTTCGTAGCCGTTCCCAAGTATGCGCGAGCGGAGCGGGGGGAGGAGGCCAGCCAAGTCGTTTATGTTCACAGCGCCAATCAGCATGAAATCGCATGGGACCGAATCGACTTTCACGCTTGCGCCCGTGGAAGACGCGTTCCTCCCTGCAATCGGGTATTTTTTCTCCTGCATGGCGGTGAGCAGGAAGCGCTGCAAATAGCCGATTGAGGAAAGCTCATCAATGAAAAGCACCCCTTCATGCGCCTCGTGCACCGCCCCCGGGACTATGCGCGTGTAGGGCTGCGTGCCAAGCTCCTCGTGCCCGCCGTACGGGTCGTGGCGCACGTCCCCGAGCAGCTCGGTTTCGGATGCGCCGGTTGCCTGCACAAACGTGGAGCGCGTGATTGGCACAATCACCTTGCGGGGCTGCGTGCGCTCGAAGCGCTGCAATTTCTGGAGCTCCTGCTGCGAGAGCACGCGCGCCTTGTCGCGCCCTGCGCGCTCGAACACCACCACCTGCTCCCTGCCGTTCACCATGTGAGTGGTTTGCACACGGTCCTCCTGGACGACTGTGTCGAAATTCGCAATCAGGTCGTCAAAAGGGGATTCCTCCTTCCTGTACTTGTCAGCCCCGCACTTTGGGCACGCAGCAGAATCGGCAAACGAGAATGCCCCGCACCTCCTGCACCTAAAGCCAAGCTTCTCAGCAACATGGAGCGGGATTTCGGATGCGGAAACCACCCTGCCAAGCGCCTTTGCAAGCCGCTCGTTTTTTATTTCGCTTGCAACCCGCACCTCGATTATTGGGCGCTCGGGGCGCTCGAAATTATGCAATACCGAAATTTCCTGCGTCGGCTTTGGGATAAGGGAGGCAACAGCCTGCGCAATCATGCTTTTCCCGGTCCCAGGCGGGCCCACAAGAAGGAGGTGCCGTTTCTGCTTTGAGACTATTTTTGCTATCCGGATTGCCTCGTCCTGCCCGATTATCTGCTCAATCGGGCTTTTTGGGATCGGTATTTGGGATGTGTCCCGGGCTGCCATGTGCCCATTTCGCAACGAAGCATTATTAAAATTGGCAAGCATATGCTTTCCTCGTGCCATAGTAGCTCAACCTGGGAGAGCAATCGGCTGAAGACCGATGTGTTGCTGGTTCAAGCCCCTTTTTCTTTCTTGAGAAGAAAGAAAAAGGCCCTTGGGTTCAAAAAGAAAGAAAACGAGAGCAAAAACTCTCTGCTTCGAAATAAGGAATCCGATGGCTGCCAAAAAATCCGGCCTATGGCATTTTTTTACATTTATAAATTGATTTATCGAATATACACATGCTGCGACCGTAGTCTAGCCTGGTTAGGATCCGAGATTGCCAATCTCGAGAGCCGGGTTCAAATCCCGGCGGTCGCATTCCGAACCCAGGGGGCACCTGCGGTTCCCCCTAGGTTTGAGGTTCTTCCGTAACCCCCTCGCCAAGACAGTCTTTGCTTCATGCAGATTCAGCCTTTTACAGCAATGCATGAAATTTCCACTTCAACCCCGAACGGCAGCTTCGCTGGCTGCACTACCTCTATCACCGGCAGGCTCGGCCCGAAAAAATCGGAGAGTGGGCCTTCAATTTTCCCGAGGTTGCCAAGATCCGAGAGGAAAACTGTCGCTGCAACCGCATCAGTTGGAGATGTTCCTGCAGCCGCAAAAACTTTCTTTAGGTTCCCGAGAACAGTAGCTGCCTGCTCTTCGAGCGTTCCTTCTTTGCAGATTTGCCCTGCAGTAAATACAGTGCCGTTGATTTCAACTGCATGCGAATAGGGGCCAACAGGGTCAGGCAGGCCTGGAGCGGAGATTATTCGCTTGCTCTGCGCAGCACCATGCTCTGCGATTAATGAAATTTCCACGCCAACCCCTTTTGGGAGCATTGCCATCTCCACAACTTCCCTTGCGGGTGGGCTTTGTGGGAAGAATGTCCCGTATACCTGATTCATTGCCCCAAAATCCCCAAAGTTGTCCAGATAGCCGTTGGCTTTTACTACATCAGCCATGCCCATGCCTGCGGATTTTAGCACTGCTTCAAGCTGCCTTAGGACTGCCTGCGCCTGCCCTTCGATTCCCTGCTCAGGCGAGGAAATCTGCCCGGAGAGATAGAGCCTGCTGCCTGCCATATATGCCTGCACATACGGGCCGATGGGAGCAGGAGCCTCTTGCGAGAGCACCACGTTTTTTGGCTCTGCCGAGGCGATGAGGGATACCTGCAGGTGCGCGTCTCCGGGCAATGCCGCCACCTGCACGCACTCGCGCGCCGGCTTATGATTGCCAAAAAAAGCAGCATATGCCTCATTGAAGGCGCCAAAATCGCCCATGCTTTTTAGGAAAACCCGGGCTTTTACTATGTCGGTTAGACTGAACCCTTTTGCTTGGAGCATCTCGAGTGAATGGGCGAGCGCTTCCTTTGTGCTCTCTGCAACTGTTCCCCGCGCTCCGAGTATGCCGGAAGTGAAAACAAGCTTGCTTGTGCCGCACAGGCCTGCGCCGAAAAGGCATTTGCTGGAATCCATTCTCAAGAGTCTCACCCCGCTTTCAGTTAGAACGCCAGTGTTTATAGGAGCGCCATTTGTAGCTGCCCCATTCGGGCTGCCGGATTCTGAGCGTCTTAGCATTGAATCACCCCAATAACAAGGGATGTATTTGGCTCAGAATGCATATAAATACTCGTTACCACATATAATCGACGCTCATGAGATTCGCACTCACAATAAGCGGGCAGCCTTGCACTTTTGATATAGTAATCAGAACGCCGCCCCGTGCGCTTATAACTGGACCGCCAACTGAATTCCTGAGAACGAAGAGCGCGCTTGGTGGGCAGGATGAGAGGGTAATAAGCGGCACAGTCAGGAGGTTGCTTGGAAGCGCGTTTGCAGGGGAAAGGAAGCGCGGAGTGGAGATGCTTGGAACTGATGAGCAGGTGCTGGTGAGGGCTTATGAGGAATATCCGAATGCGAGGGAGCTTGTGCTGCAGAAAGGCGAGCGTTTGGTGTCCGAAAAGAGGGCAGCGGGCGATGCATTGCTAATTCTTGTAGCCCTCGGCTCCAAAGACCCGCGTGTGAAAGAGAAAGCAAATGAGCGATTGTGCGGGGGCTGCTGAATTGAGATTAGGTTATTAAATTTTGTAGCCATTCTAATGTAGCTGTGTTATACTGTTTGTGGGGGGGATTGCGTGGGTCGGGAAACGAATTTAATCCATGGATTGCCAGAGCCGTTCAAAATAAAAGTAGTGGAGCCGTTGGTGGTCCCGTCTCCTGAGAGGAGGAAGGAAGCGATTAGGGAAGCGGGGTATAATACCTTCCTGCTGCGCTCGGATGATGTTTACATTGATTTGCTCACGGATTCAGGGACTGCCGCGATGTCGGACAACCAGTGGGCAGGAATGATGCTTGGGGACGAGGCATACGCTGGCAGCAAGAATTTCTATACTCTGGAAAAATCAATCCAGGATGTGCTGGGGTTCCCGTACATAGTTCCGACCCATCAGGGAAGAGGCGCGGAGCACCTGATTTCAAGGGCATTGATAAAAAAGCCAGGGCTGCTGGTCCCAAGAAATATGTATTTCACCACTTCGAAGGAGCACGTGGAGCTTCAGGGCGCAAGCATGCCCGATGTCGTTATCGATGAGGCGCACGACCCGGAATCCATGCTGCCGTTCAAGGGGAACGTAGATATTGCAAAATTGAAGAAAGTGATTGAGCAGAACGGGGCTGAAAAAATCGCCTTTGTTTATGTGGAAATGAACGTGAACATGGCGGGCGGGCAGCCTGTCTCGATGGCAAACGCGCGCGAGGTCTCAAAGCTGTGCAAGGAGAAAGGAATAAAGCTCGTGTTCGATGCCACCCGCTCAAGCGAAAACGCTTTCTTCATCAAGGAGCGCGAGGAGGGGTATGCGAAAAAAACGGTCGTGGAGATACTGAATGAGCTCATGGGCTATGCGGATGCGTGCATATACAGCGCGAAAAAGGACTGCCTTGTGAATATCGGGGGGTTCATCGGGACCCGGGATATTGGGATATTCGAGGCCACACGGGAAATGGTAGTGACATATGAGGGGCTGCATACGTATGGGGGCATGGCTGGAAGGGATATGGAGGCCGTGGCGCGGGGCCTGAGGGAAGGGGCGCAATACGAGTATTTGAAATATCGGATTGGGCAGACCAATTATTTGGGCAAGATGCTTATGGATGCGGGAGTGCCGATAGTCAAGCCAGTAGGGAGCCATGCGGTTTTCCTAAATGCGCTCAAATTCGTGCCGCACATTCCGAGGGAGCAGTGGCCTTCACAGGCGCTTGCGGCGGCAATCTATGAGGACTCGGCCGTGCGGAGCATGGAGCGCGGCGCGGTCTCGAAAGGGAGGGACAAGAACACAAAGGAGAACATTTTCCCGAAGCTCGAGCTCGTGCGGCTCACCATCCCAAGAAGGGTTTACACAAACACGCATATGGAATATGTGGCGGAATCCATAATCCACCTGCACGAGCACAAGGACGAGATAAAGGGGCTGAAAATGGTGTACGAGCCGCCTGCGCTTAGGTTCTTCCAGGCAAAGTTCGAGCAGGTCTGATTGCTAGGCTAGGGAGCCAAGTCCGAAAGATTTCGGCTGGTTCAAAGAGGCGCAGCCGCACTCGCTTCTTTTCCACAACCATGCCACTGGTGCGGTGGGTTTCTCACAACTGACCACCTTATATACTTCCGAGTGCATAATTTGGTTATGGGAACAGAAGAAAAACAGATGGTAATCAGCGAGTGGGACAAGCACATTGAGAAGAATTCCCGCAAGTACGAGATTGCGTCTTTTAGCTCTGTGAAGGAGGAGGAGTACCGCAAGGGCTTTCGAAGGGATATAGTCAACTTCGTGAAGCTTACGCTAGAGGAGAAGCTCCAAATCCTAAAGTACACAGGCCTGTGAGTTTTCCTTCTTTTTTCAGTTTTATTTTTTGCTGCGCCCTAAGTTGTAAATATCCAGCGCTAGGTCGTGTTTCGAATCCAGGGAGCGGCTAATTGCTGAAAGGGCCAGCTGTTTCATTTCAAGGAATTTCTCACGCCCCACCTCGACATTGCCGATTGAGTAGCGCTTGTTCTTGGTGTTGAAGCAGAACATGCAGTCTGTGAGGTTTTCGCAATTGTGGCAATAGAGACAGTCGGAGCAAGTGCGGCAGGAGTCCATCTCAAAGCAGCGCCTAAGCTTCACTGACCAGTAGCAGTTTATGCAGAACTCCGAATCGAGAAGCGAGGTGCAGCCAAACGCATGCTCCGTGCTGCGGGGCCAGAAGGTGTAACCGCAGTATTTTGAATAGACCGCAGGGGAGGAGCGGTAGCAGTTTGTGGAGCTGCTCGAGGTTGCGACATCAATGAGGTTTGAGTGCGTGCCCTCCTGGTACTCGCTTGTGAAGAACGCGATTGGGGAAATTTTTTCGTGGGAATTGGAAAGTGTTAGGGATGTGGCCTCGCCTTCGCCAATTTTTGCCTGCTCGCCTAATGCAATGGCCTCTTCGCGCTTGAGCAATCTTTCTTTAGGGATTTCGAAATAGGATGCATAATCGTAGCGCACGACTTTCTTTTTGCTGAATGCGGAGGGGATGTATTCGATTTTGCGCGTGTGGCGCATGAGCCATTCTGAGTACGCATCCATGTCACCGGAAGGCGGTTTTCCAAACAGGAGGGAATAGGTTTTGGCAAATGCGGTTTCCATGGGCCGTTTGTCAGTTGGCTCAGGCTTCTGGGTTTGCAATGTGATTTCCGGCTTCATTCCACTGCACTTTGCAGCGATATCTACAAGAGCAGGCAGCTTCTTCTTCTTTTTCAGCATGTGGGCCATTTCGGAGAGCAGTTTTTCCCTTATCTGCGCGTATTTTTCTGGAGGCAGCTCAAGGTTCCCGATTGCGTGGCGCCTGTTCTTGACGTTGAAGCAGAACATGCAGTCCTGGCAAGTGTCGAGGTTGTGGGAGTAGTAGCAGTCGGAGCAGTTCTGCGCCATCCAAAGCTCCAAGCACCGCTTGTCACGGAATGTCTCGAAGCAGTTTATGCAGTGCGCAGATTCCCCAATCGCGTTGCCGCCGAAGCACTCCTCATTCAATCGCCCGTGAGTGGAATATGCCATGTACTTGCAGTCGTTGTAAAGCCCGGTCTGGTGCATGAAATAGGAATCGGAGATGTTAGAGCTTCGTTCGACCTGCCCGGAATTGCCAAGAATGATATTGCCTGCGTAATAGAAGCGGTCGGAGAGGGAGGAGAGGAGCGAATCGATGTCTTTTATCTCATTTAGCGAGAGAGGCTCAAATTTCTTGTTGAAATCAATCTCTTCCAGCCCGACCCATTTTGAATTTTCTGAATATTCGGAAATAGCGTACGCAATCTCGCTGCCGCAAACGCTTGATTTCCGGTATTTCATTGGCAGATTGAACCGGGTGAGCCAGGGGATGTAATCCGAGAGCGGGCCGATGTCCTGCTTGAAAATGACCCGAGAGACGCTGCGCCATTTCTTTTCCAATACAGGGAGGCATTCGGAATCCATTGGGAGCACCGCTAGGAATTGCAGGGCTATGGATAAAAAATTAGGTTGGACATACGTCCAATCTCAGCCCAAGGGGGCGCTGCCCCCTTAGTCCGAGACCGCCCAACCCCCCGAATCAGAGCTTTTTCAAAAACTGCTCAAGCGCATAAGGGAATAATTTCGATTCTGCACGCCTTAATCTCTCCTGAAGGCTCCGCCTGCTCACCTTCGCAACTGATGCGAGCTTGGAGAGGGTCGCTCCCCTTGGCCATGAATAATAATTGTTTATCAGCGCAATCTTCACTGCCTCTGCCTGCTTGTCCGTCAATGCGGGAAGCAAATTGCGGCCCTTAAAATCGCCGATTTTCATCACTTTCACATCCCCGATTGCGGAAAGCTCGGAGAGCATTTTGCCAATCCTGCCCGGGTCCGGGGCAATTACATTGTGGATTTCGTATCCTGCCTTCGCAGTGATGTTCTGCCCGTAGGTAACGCCGTTTGTGAGAACCGCATCATAAGTTGAGCTTACGCCCTTGAACCGGAGCAGAATGGATGCTGAAGTTTTCCTTTTTTCGAGTATATGGAGCTTTATGGTTGCCTTGTCATTCTTGACATAGCGGAGATATTCCTCGAGCTCGGATGGGGAAGAGGCCCTGATGTCCCAAAGAAGCGAATAGTCTATGTTAGAGGGTCGCTTGGAAAGGTAAACCACTGGGGAGAGCTGTTCAAGTTCGATTCCGGGAAATTTTTCGCAGCCAAGGCTGGTCTGGCATTCGTGGTGGAAAACGCCGATTGTAGCAGCCTTTATTCTTTCCATGTTATTATGCCATTTGCCAAATATTTAAATCTATCACTAGCCCTTGGCGGGGCGAATGATTAAAATAGGGGGGCGAGATTAGGATGCATTATGGCATTTGAGATGATAGTTGTCGCGACATTGTGGGCAAGCGCGGTTTCGTTCGTTGGAATCTCTTTCATTTTCCTAAACGAGAGGTACCTGAGAGTTTCTATAACATTGCTTGCAAGGCTTGCTGCTGGAGCGCTCCTTGCGGCAGTTTTCTTATCGCTCCTGCCGTCCGCCCTTTTGGGCCTTGGGCCCCAGGCTGCGATGATTGCGGTGTTTGCAGGGGTGGTTGGGTTCTTCGTGACGGAAAAAAGCATTGGCTGGCACCACCACCACGATATCCATACGAGGGGGCTTGAGGCTCCGCTCGGCTGGCGCAATTACATAGGGGATGGGATACACAACCTTTGTGACGGGGTGGCAATAGGATCCGCGTTCTTGGTCAGCCAGCCTGCAGGGATGATTGCGACGCTTGCAGTCATAATGCACGAGATTCCGCAGGAAATCGGGGATTTCGGGCTGATGCTGCGAAGCGGGTTTGACAAGCAGAAAGCAATCGTGTTCAACGCATTTTCTGCGCTTCTGCTCGTATCGGGCGGGGTGGGCTTCTTTGCAGCGTATTATTACCTGCTCCCGTTTGTGCAGAATTTGGAGTTCTACGGCATGGCGTTTGCGTGCGGCATGTTCCTCTACATTGCGATAACCGACCTGATTCCGGACGTGCACAAGGACACGCCCAAGGGATGGCTGCACACCCAGCTTGCGCTTGTGCTGCTTGGGATAATGCTGATTGCAAGCGTTGCGATTTTCGTGAAATAGGCTAGATTGGGTTTCCAAGAAGGCAGGAATGCGATGCGCCTGTTATTTTCACCTTTGCCCAGTCGCCCATCTTAGCGTTTGCACCTGGCGGGAGCGCCACCTGCCGATAATCATTGTTCCTGCCTGTGAGCGTTTTCTGCTGCTCGGTGACAAGCACGGTGTATGTTTTGCCTATGAGGCGCGAGTTGTTTTCGCGGGAGATTTGGTGGCACAATTCGGCAGTGAGCTCGCTTCTCCTTTTCACTACCTCGGATGGCAGCTGCTTCATCTTTTTTGCAGCGGTACCTGGGCGGGGGGTGAATTTGGAAATGTTCACAACATCGAAGCGGAATTCCTTAATGGCGGAGAGCGTTTGCTCAAAATCTTCGTCTGTTTCACCCGGGAAGCCGACAATTATGTCTGTGGCTAATACTCCGCTTAGGAACCTTTTTCGGAATTCGTTTGCAACCGTGCGGAATTGCTGCACAGCATAGCCACGTTTCATTGCGCGCAATACGGAATCGCTCCCTGACTGGATCGGCAGGTGGATGAATTTGTAGAGTTTGCGCGATTTGAAGCAGTCAAAAAATTCATTTTGAATTGGGATTACGTGCTGGGGGTTGATCATGCCCAATCTAACGCGGAAATCGCCAGGGAGATCGCAGACCTCATTGAGTAGGGTTACAATATCTGTTCCGATGTCACGGCCGTATGCGCCAGTGTCCTGCCCTGTTAGCTGTATCTCTTTTGCACCATGCTCGATTGCTATTTCAGCCTCGCGAACCACGCCCTTGAGAGTGTAGCTGCTAAGTTTCCCGCGAGCAAGCTTGGTTACGCAGAAAGTGCAGGCTGAAAGGCAGCCGTCCGCGATCGGGATGCGCGCGATTGGGCCTGTTGGATGGTCGCGAGGCAAGTTCTCCTTTGAGAGCGGGCTGCGGAATACGCCCCGCCCCCCGGCAGATGCGTTTGAGAAAGCGGCAGGCAGGTAAGCTATGGAGGATGTCCCCAGGATGGTTGCGTTGGGCGCGCTTTTCCAAACCGCCCTATGGTTTATCGCAAGGCAGCCTGCGAGAATGAGCCTCTTGCGCTTTTGGTGCAGGACCGAGAGCTTTTGCAGTATCTTCTGCTCGGTTGCGCTTTTCACCTGGCACGAGTTGAGTATCACCACATCTGCAGCATCCTCGCTTTTCACTTCCAAATGCCCCTCGCTGTTCAGGATGCCCCGCATGATGTCAGAATCGGCAGCATTGAGTGTGCAGCCATATGTGCGCAGGTAATATTTCAGGGGAATCACCGGGATTATGTGCCTTCCTTCCACTCTTCGGCATATTTGACCTGCTCGGGTGTTGGCGGTTGCAGGTAGACCCCTTGCGAATTAAGCAGCATGCGCGCAACCGAATCGTCCAATTCCTTCGGGACATTGTGAACTCCCGCAGGTAGTTTCTTCTTCTGCTTTGCAAGCTCGCAAACGCAGAGTGCCTGCACAGCAAATGAGCCGTCCATTATTTCAATCGGGTGGCCCTGCCCGCTTGGGCGGGAGAGATTCACAAGCCTGCCTTCCGAGAGAAGGTAAAGTTTCTTCCCATCCTTGAGTTCGTATTGCATCAAATTGTCCTTGAGCTCGCGCACGGATTTGCTTGCCGAGCGCAACTGCAGTTCGTTTATCTCGTTGTTGAAGTGCCCGGCATTGCAGAGGATTGCGCCATCTTTCATTTTCGAGAAATGGGATTGCACAAGAATGTCCTTGTTGCCAGTAGCGGTGATGAAGATGTCGCCTTCCTTCACCGCATGTTCCATATCCATCACGCGGAACCCATCGTAAAGCGCCTGCAGCCCGCGCTGGAGCCCGCTCTCGTGAGGCCCGAGCGTGCCGTCTATTTCAACCACTATGACATTTGCGCCAAGCCCTTTTAGCCGGGAGGCGATCCCCCTGCCGCACCAGCCGTAGCCTGCGATTACGGCAGTTTTGCCTGCAATCAGTTTATTTGTGCAGCGGGCTATCGCATCAACCGTGCTTTGCGCTGTCCCGAATTGGTTGTCAAGCAGGAATTTTGAGTGTGCATTGTTCACCGCGAAAACCGGGAACTTGAGCGCGCCTTCCCTGTGCATAGCCCAGAGCCGGACTATTCCGGTCGTGGTCTCCTCGCAGCCCCCGATTATACTTGGGAGCAAATCCTTGCGCTTTGTGTGCAAAAGATTGATCAGGTCGCAGCCGTCGTCGATTACTATTTGGGGCTTGGAATCAAGCACTGAATTGAGGCACCAGTAGTATTCCTCATTGGTTTGCCCTGCCCATGCGAACACATCGATTATGCCGTTTTTTGCAAGCACTGCTGCGACGCGGTCGTCTGTTGTGAGCGGATTGCAGGAAGCGGCCGATACTTTTGCGCCTGCCGCAGCAAGCGTTTCAAGCAGGATTCCTGTTTTCTTCTCCAGGTGGAGCGCAACTCCGATGCGCAATCCTGAAAGGGGCCTTGATTTCTCAAAATCCTTCCGTATTTTAGCAAGAACCGGCATATTGAGCCGCGCCCATTCAAGTTCCTTTTGCCCCTCAGCTGCAAGCGAGATATCCTTTACCTTGCCCATGGAATTCCCTCCCAAAATAGATTACGCAAGGGGGATTTTTTAAGCATGTCAGGGGCTGAGGCAAATTCAATTAAAAAGAGTTAGGTGGTAATACTTCAAAGAACGTTTTATGGTGATTTGATGAAACCCGTGACTAGAGTTATTGTGACTGCGGCGCTTATACTTGCAGTTGGTGCGCCAATTGGCATGTATGCCTGGCACAGAGCCAAGGACAACCAAGAGACCCGTGCGCTTGCAAAAAGCTGGGGAAATGATTTAACCGTCTCACCCATACCTGACAAGGAGAGGGTAAAGCTCGCAAAAGTTATGAGAAAATACAAAATACGCGATACTGAATTGACGGTTGCGCAGACAGCCGATTTTATCTACCGCGTGACACTTGAGGTGAACAGCAGGAGATTCCCGAAGGCGGATGGAAGCCCTATAGTATTCGATTATGACGTCACGCTCTGGGCGCTGGCAAATCACCTCCATCTGGATAGGCGTGACCCTTGGACTGCTAGCCCGGATGTTGGTCAGAATGTGCTTGATATACTGACTGAGAAGTTTTACCTGCAGAACATCCCAAGGATAGATAGATTGATTGAAACCGACCACGTGCGGGCAAGGAATCCATACATAGAGATTAACCTCGAGGACGCTAGGGTTAGGGGTCTTGAAGTAACAAAAGCAGTGATGGGTGCTGCGTGTAGTACGCTTATCACTAATCCTCAACTCACGGAGCAGATTCTAGTGATAGGGGATGCAATCCGCGCAAAACAGATAGGCTAGAGATACGGTTTTATTTATCATAGGGCTAGCTTATCGTATGGACGTTTTTGCAATCGGCACCCCAGTAGTGGACTATTTTGCAAGGGCGGATGAGAAGTACCTTGCAAAGCAAAAGCTCACGAGTGGGGCGACTAATTTTGTTTCAAGGAAGAAGCTGGATGCAATGCAAAAGGCGCTTGGGAAAAGCATATTCCATGTTGGGGCTGGGGATAATGCGCGCAATGTGTGCGAGGGGGTCTGCCGGCTTGGGGGAAGCGCTGTTTATGCCGGCATGATCGGCAAGGATGAGGAGGGAAAAGAGTTTGCGCACAGCCTGAAATCGAACTTCGTGCAGAACAGGCTTGCGCTTGGGGAGGGCAGGACCGGAAAAATTGTCTGCCTGATTACGGATGACGGGCAGAGGACTTTTGCAGCGGATTTGGGGAACGGGCTGAACTTTGCGGAATTCGGGGATGAGGAAGCAGTTGCGGACTCGGGTTTCTTTTACTTGACATCGATTACGCTTTCTGGAAAAACCAAGGTTGCGAAACTGGCAAGCGGATTGATGGGAATCGCAAAAAGGGAAGGGTGCAAAATCGCGCTCTCGCTTGAGAGCCCGCCCCTTGTGAAAAGGAACAGGAAAATGCTTCTTGGGGCTGCAAAAAAATGCGATTTGCTTTTCTTGAATGAAGAGGAGCTTGAGGCATTCTGCGGCGAGAGCGATGAGAGCAGGCAGTACCTGTTCCTGCAGAAGAACCTCCCGTATGCGGCTGTGTTTGTGAAGCGCGGGGAGAATGGCTCTGCTGTGTTGTGCGGGGGGGAGCTACTCACAATCCCGGCATACCATGCAAGCGTGCTGGATACTACCGGGGCGGGGGATTCGTATGCAGCAGGCGTGATTTACGGGCTTTCGCAGGGGCATAATTGCGAGAGGGCAGGGAAGCTTGGCGCCCATTTGGCATCGTTGGTGATTGGGAAATACGGGGCCGGGATGCCAAAGGAGATTTCTAGGCTTGTGGTCTGATTATTCTTGGAAATAGGCTGTCGGACCGATGAACCGCACTACGGAGCCATTTTTCATGCTGATGTCCAAAATCAGGGTATTGAAGAATGTCTCGGTGTTGTATATCGTCTGCCTGTCGGATTCAAGCATATGGATTTCAGCATCCCTGATTTCCGAGAGGTTCAAATCGGCGAGCGCGTTCTTTGCGTCCGTGGTGTCCCGATTGGCTATTTGAACTTGGATAAGCGCGGCGGCTGCTTTTTTGCCAACTGTTGGGCTGAGAGCAACTTGAACTCCCATTTGCTTGAGCTCCCTGACTATGATCGGGAGTGAGCTGGCGCGCGTGAGCCGGACCGGTATGGGCTTGCCCTTTATGATTGACTCTGCTAGTGCCTGCTCCCTCCTGAAAATATCGCGCCGCGGCTCTGACCAGCTCATGCACCCGAGGTTGAGCAGTGAGAATGTTGCAAGGGCAAGCGCAGCCGCGCCCACAGCAAATGGCCTAGCCTTCAACAAAACCATGGAAAGATATGGGTAAAAGAGGTTTTTAATGTTTATGAGTAAGCAATCCGCTGCGCGGCCTTTTTTGCCTCTTCGAGAACCTTTTCCTCGTCAAATGCGAGCACCTTGCGGTTGCGCATCACTATTTTGCCGTCAATAATGGAATCGGTCACGTTGCCTGCGTGCGCTGAATAGACTATGTTTGAGATGAGGGAATGGGCGGGTAGCATATTTGGCGCGTTCAAGTCGAGCAGGATTAGGTCCGCGAGCTTTCCCTCCTTTATTTCCCCAGCATCGATGCCCAATGCTTTTGCGCCGTTCCTGGTCGCAAAATCGAACGACTGCTGCGCGTTTATTGACTGCTCGTCCCAGCGCATGTTCTTCTGCAAAAGCGATGCGGTTTTCATCACTTCGAACATAGAGAGGGAGTTGTTGCTTGCTGCCCCGTCGGTTCCGAGAGCGACATTCACTCCTGATTCAAGCATTTCGGGAATCGGAGCCACCCCGCCTGAAGCAAGCTTCATGTTTGAGACCGGGTTGTGCGAAACAGAGGCGCCGTGGTGCGCAAGCACCTTTATTTCCTGTTTTGTGAGCCAGACGCAGTGGGCGAGTATAACGTTGGGGGAGAGAAAACCTAGCGAGGCTAAGTAATCCACCGGGCGCATTTTGGTTTTTTGCAGCAGTTCAAAAACTTCCCTGCGTGTTTCTGAAAGGTGGATGTGGAGCTTTGCATTGTAGTTTTTCGCCTGCTCAAGCGAAGCGATCAGCAGCTCCTTTGAGCAGGTGTTGGGGGCGTGCGGCTGCACTGAGACAAAAACGCGGCCTTGCTTGGCTTTTGAATGCTTCTTTAGGAATGATTCTGAGAGTGCAAGCTCAGATTTGCGCTTGGCCGAATCGCCCAAATCGAGCACCGAGTAGCCCACCATTGCGCGCATCCCTGAATCGGTTGCAGCCTTGTGCACTGAATCAGGGTGGAAGTACATGTCCGAAAAGCAGGTGGTGCCGGAGCGGATCATTTCGGCAGCTGCAAGCATTGTTCCCCAGTAAACGTCTGTTTCGGACATTTTTTTCTCTGCAGGCCAGATTTTGGTCTCAAGCCAGCGTTTCAGGGACATGTCATCTGCGAATCCCCGCAGCAGCGACATTGCGGAGTGCGCATGCGTGTTTATGAAACCGGGGAGCAGGAGCTTCCCCTTCGCGTCTATTTTCTCATCAGCCGGTTCAGCAAGCGAGGGGGCGATTTTGGAAATTTTATTGCCTTCGAGCAGAATGTCCGACTGCTTTCCTTCCGGAAGCGTTGCGCCTTTTATCAGGATTGACATATGATTGGTTTTGTTACGCAGATTTTTAAAGAGCGCAAGCGCCAATAATGCAGATACCCCCAGCAGGGGGACGGAGGAGAGTAGGATGGAAAAAGGAAAGAAAAACGGGTTGGGCGTGGCAGGCAGCGTTAGTGTGAAGTCCGGCATTCCGGCAAGCTCCTTCTCCTGTGGCTATCATCGGCAGCCCTTCATTTGGCGCGAGTAAATTCCGCACCAGCATAGAAAAAAATCCCCTAGCGCAAGCGATTTCCCCTATCGGGGCAGGCGCAAAGGAGGCGCAAGCGCTCCAGAAAAGGGGGAGGCCAAGCGCTCTTAGCGGCGAAAAGTTAGAGCTTGCGCGCGAGCTGTACTTCTCCGAGCCATTGTCGTTTAGGGAGATTGCGGATGCAGTAGGGGTTTCGCACATGAGCGTGTACCGGGCGCTCACCGGGAGATAGATATATAACTGGGGCGAGTAAGCATTCCCGATGATGCTCTCAAGGGAGCAGATGATACGGGCCTGCCTTCTTGTTTCAGTAGCCGGATTGCTCCTTCTTTTTTTCCTTTCAGCCCAGCAGAATTACATTGGCGTGGATGGGGCTGTGAAATTGCCTGCTGGCTCAACCGTGGTCAGTTCGGGAATTGTAAAAAGCACGTCTGCAAGCGGCTCTCGCCCATACGTGGAGATTTGCCAGAATGCATGCGTGAAAGCGTTTGCGCAAGGGGATGGCGCAAGGGCTTCTGTGGCGCTTGTTTCGGCAGGGGATATTGTGAAGGTGGAGGGCAGGACCAGTATGTATGCTGGAACAATCCAGATAAACGCAAAAAAAATTGAGAAGGTAGGGTAGATGCCAAAGCAGGGTTTGTTGCGAGAACTGCACTCGGGCGGGTGAATTATGCAGCTTTTGCAAGTGCTGCTCGGAGCGTTTGTTGGGCTGCTATTAGGGGCATTTGCGGGGCTAGTGCCGGGAGTGCACTCAAATACCTTAAGCTCCATTCTGGCTCAAATGATGCCAGGCGCGGAGTGGGTGCCGTTTGCAATCATTGCGGCATTGGCTGCGCATACAGTGTTCGAGTTCGTGCCTGCCATTTTCCTTTTTGTGCCGGAGGAGGGGACTGTGGTGGCAACCCTTCCTGGGCAGCGGATGATGCTTGCTGGAAAGGGAATTGAGGCATTGCAGATAACTGCAATATCTTGCCTTGGGGCTGCAGGAATCGCGTTTGTTTTGCTCCCGTTTGCAGGCGCATTCTTCCCGCTTGCATACGGGTCGGTCAAGGGGCTCATGCTGCCCGTGCTTGTGGCGGCATGCGCGTTTCTGCTCTGGAGCGAGCGCGAAGGGAGGAAGATTGCAATTGCAACAGGGGTGTTTCTGCTCTCCGGAATGCTAGGGTTTGCGACGCTGCGGCTTGGGATTTCAGACCCGCTGTTTGCCACTTTTTCCGGGCTTTTTGCGGTATCCGGGCTGCTTATGGCGGGAGAGGGGAGGGAGGAGCGGACAAGGCAGAAGGAGTGCGGGAGGCTGAAGCTGGATTTTGCAAAATATGTGTTCATTGGGGCCATACTGGGATTGCTTGCGGATTTGCTGCCAGGCATAGCATCACCTGCGCAGATTGCGGTGTTTGCAACCGCGCTTGTACCAGTGCTCGGGAGCAGGGAGTTCCTTGCGCTTGTTTCCTCGATTGCATCATCGCACTCGGTGTTTGCGCTTTCTGCAGCTGCTAGCATCGGCAAAGCGAGGGTCGGGGCGGTTGCGATTGCGGAGCAGTATGCGAAAATAGATTCCGGGCTTGTTTGGGTTTATGGGGCATTGTTTGTCCTGGTGGTTGGCGTTTGCGCCGCGGTTGTGATTAGGTTTTCAGGAAAAATAGCGAACGTGGTATCAGGAAGCGGGATTGGGAGGCTGAATTATCCAATCATTGCCTATTTGGCAGTCGCAGTGCTGCTGATTTGCGGCCCGAGCGGGCTGGCTGTTATGGGAACCGGGGCTGCGATAGGCTGCCTGCCCGTATTGCTTGGGGTGAGAAGAACGCATGTGATGGGCGCCATATTGGTGCCGAGCATGGTGCTTATTGTGGGTTTTGGCTAATCTGAGGCAAACGTTATAATTATTGTCAGCGAATAGGGAAAATATGAAGACGCAATGGGTTGCAGTGCTGCTTCTTGTAGTGGTAGTGGCGCTGGTGCTGACATTTGCCCCTTCCGCGAAAAAGGTGAGCGAGGAGGATGCAAAAAAGTTCGTGCTTGAGGACTTGAGGGAAAAGTACCCGCAAGCTGACGAGGCAAGCATCCTGTCAAGCGTGCTCCAGACCGGCAATGATTCGCAGCAGTATTATTACCTGAAAGCAAAGGTGGTGAAGAACGCGAAGACCCCGTGCCCGGAGAGGATACACCTGTATTACAATTTCCCGCTCCAGAATTTCGTCACGCAGCCCCCGGAATACATAACAAGGGGGTGCAAGGTGTGCATAAACGAGCCAGAGTGCCTGCTTGCGTTCGAGGAGGATGCGGTTATTGCCTCGCACACGTATGCGGGTGCAGAGCAGGTTGCGGATTACCTGAAAGCCTACCCGGATGCTCAGCCAGGCGTGAGCTCGCTTGAGGGGAAATGGGAGGTTGGATGGGATTCACAGAATGCGGCATACTACTACAAAGTGCTTCTTTCCAAGTCCGGGAACAGCGTTGAGTCGGTTGAGAGAGTGGAGAAGGAGGGTTAACTCTTTTTGAGCTTCTTTAGCGCACGCTCGAACGAGCCTATGTCGGCAAACGAGCGGTAAACAGATGCGAAGCGAACGTATGCCACCTTATCCAGGGTGCGCAGGTGCTTCATCACGATCTCGCCAATCTTCTTGCTTGGGATTTCAATTGAATCGCCGTGCCGGATTTCCATCTCGACCTTGTCCACGATGGACTGTATCTGCTCGCGGGTTATGGGGCGCTTCTCGCATGCCTTTAGCACCCCGTTCTCGATTTTGTGCCGCTCGAAGCGCTGGCGCGTGCCGTCCTTTTTTACCACCCAAAGCTCGGCAAGCTCCGCCCGCTCGTAAGTGGTGAAGCGCTTTTTGCATTTTAGGCATTCGCGCCTGCGCCGCACTGCAGAAAAGTCCTCAGCATCGCGCGAATCCACGACCTTGTCCTCAAGCGATGAGCAGTACGGGCACTTCATGGAATCCACTTTAGGCAAAACCATATTAAAAGGCTAGGGGAAAGCCAGAACCATGCTGAAGCTTTTCAACACACTTAGCAGGAAAAAAGAGGAATTTGCGCCAAGGGAGCCAGACAGGGTGTCCCTATACACATGCGGGCCGTCTGTTTACAATTACTCGCACATTGGGAATTTCCGCACCTATGTGTTTTGGGATGTGCTCAAACGGTACTTGAAGTATAAGAGGTACCGCGTGCGGCACGTGATGAACATCACAGATGTGGAGGACAAGACAGTTCGCATGGCAAGGAAGGAGGGAAAAGAGCTGCAGGAGTTTGTGAAGCCGAAAATTGCAAGGTTCCTTTTGGATATGGCTGCGCTCAATATCCAAAGGCCGCAAGTGGTTGCGCCGGTTTCGAAAAACATCCCTGCAATCATTTCACTTATTTCAAAATTGGTTGCGAAAAAATACGCGTATGTTGCATCAGATGGAGTGTATTTCCGGGTTAGGAAATTTCGCGGCTATGGAAAATTAGGGGAGATAAGGAGAAATGCGATAAAGGAGGGGCGCAACAGGTTTGATGACTATGACAGGAGGTATGTTCGGGATTTCTGCCTATGGAAATTCAGCGATAAGGAACCGAACTGGAAGTCCCCTTGGGGCAGGGGGAGGCCGGGCTGGCATATTGAATGCTCCGCGATTGCAATGAAATATTTGGGGGAGCGGATGGATTTGCACTGCGGAGGGACTGATAATATTTTCCCGCACCATGAAAACGAGATTGCGCAGTCCGAGGCCGCAAGCGGGAAGATGCCGTTTGCGAAATACTGGCTGCATGCAAGGCACCTTACAATAAGGAAAAGGAAAATGTCCAAGAGGACAGGGAATGTGGCATATGTGCATGAATTGATTCTGGAGGGGTATACGCCAAACTGCCTGCGGTTCTTTTTGCTCTCGCGCGGTTACCGCAGCAAGCTTGATTACAATGAAAAGACGCTTGGGGAGGGAATGGGTTTCTGCAGGGCGTTTGGGAAGTGCGTGAAAAAGCTAAAGGAGATAAGGGGGAGCGGGAAGGGAAATGGGATTGGAAAGGGCATGGTTTTGCGCATCCTTGCAATTGCAATTGGGAGATTCGAGCGTGCAATAGAATCTGACCTGAATACTAGGAGGGCGCTTCTTGCAGCGCTGGAAGTTGCAAACGAATGCGGGAGGCTCTCGCACAAAATGAGCTCAAAAGAGGCGGGGATTGCGCTTGGCGGGCTTAGGAAAATGGGGTTTGTGCTCGGGCTGAAATGGGATTAGGGGGATTTATTTGGCTGGGCTGTTAGCGCTTCGGATTAGAGGGACTTCAAATCTGACATGTGGATGTGCTTGCCATTTGTTTCGAAGCGCTTTAGCTCTTTCTTTCCATCAAATAGGATTACGGTCGGGACAACAGTGACATTGAATGAATCCCAAATCGGGTTCTCATTCTCGTCTATTTGAACTTCAAGTATTTGGTCGAATTTATGCCCCTCGCGCAAGTAAGTATCCCAAATGGGCTTGAACGCATGGCAGTCCGGGCACCAGCTTGCATGGAACATTGCAAGCGTTTTCTTTCCAGGAACAAGTTGCGATTGCAGCCTGCCTAAGTCATCTGTTTGCGTTATTGCCATGCTCCGCCTCATGAATCGGTAACATAGTAATACTCTCCCATTTCCTTCTGCTCCCGGTCAAGCACCGAACCCGCCTTATTAATTCTGGGCCTAAGCGTGCTCTTGTCCCTGCGAAGCGTGATTCCGAGAGCTGATAGGAACTTGTTCATCCCGTCGCGCTTTTTCATTGGGGCAGGAGCATGCCCATTTATTGATGCCTGCCCTTCGAACGGCATGATCCTGTTTGAGACAAGGTCTATCAGCACAACATCGTGGTCAACAACGAATGCCACTTTGTCAGTGTCTGCAATGACTGAGCGGAGCAGGTGCGCAAAGTGCAAGCGCTGCTCAATATCCAGGAATGCGGAGGGCTCATCGAAGAGGTAAATGTCAGCTTCTTGCGAAAGCGCGGTTGCGATTGAAACGCGCTGCAGTTCCCCCCCTGACAGGTGCATCACGCTGCGCTCGAGCAATGAATGGAGCAATAGGCGGCGCTTGCATTCCTCGAGAACAAAAGAATTGAGGGGAAGCGAGTTGAAAAGGTCGAGCACGGTCATTTCGGTTTCAGCGCGTATGTACTGCGGCTTGTAGGAAACCTTTAGCTTTGGCAGCGGTGCGTCATTATCAGGGTGCTCGAGGCCTGCAAGCATCTTTATGAAAACCGTTTTGCCGACCGCGTTCCTCCCCACTATGCCAACAATTTCGCCAGCGTTCAATGAGCCCTCTTCGCAGGAGAGCGAGAAGGAATCAAACGACTTGCGCATTTCGGGGTAGGAGAGGATTGCTTTTCCCTTCCCTGCCTCAGCAGAATATTTCTCGAATTTTATCTCCTCTGTGCGGAAGCGCACATTCTCGGATTTGAGGTAGCCTTCCAAATACTCGCCTATCCCTGTGCGCGCGGATTTCACCCCTGAAACAACCCCGTATGCGTTCTCCTCCCCATAGAACACGTACACATAATCTGAAAGGTAATCAAAAAGCGCGAGGTCATGCTCCACTACGATTACTGGCTTTTGCTCGGAGAGGGATTGAATTAGGTTTGCCATGGCAAGCCGCTGCTCAATGTCAAGGTAGGAGGCAGGTTCGTCGAAATAGTAAAGGTCCGCATCTTTTGAGTAGGCTGCCGCGATTGCGACACGCTGCAATTCACCGCCCGAGAGGTGCCTTATTTCGCGCGATAGGATTGGGGAGATTGAGAGCTTTTCCACTGCAGTGTTCAGGCGAGCCTCGCTCATTTTTTCGGTTTTTTCGAACAGGTCGCTTACCGTACCCTTGAAAAGGTCAGTTATTTTCTCAATGTTCTGTGGCTTGTAGGAGATAGAGAGGCCGTTTTGCCCAAGCTTGGAAAAATATGCCTTTTGCTCTATGTTCATTTTTGCTTTCTGCTCCTCCCCGTCTATTGCCCCGAGGTTGGGCGCAAGCCTGCCTGAGAGTATTTTGATGGCAGTGGATTTGCCAATCCCGTTCTTTCCTATTAGGCCGACCACCCCGGTTTTTTGCGGGAGCGGCATGTTGTATAGGCGAAAGGAGTTTATGCCGTAGGAATGGAAAGGCTCGGTGAGCTCCTGAGCCAAATTGATAATTGTGATTGCGTCTACAGGGCAGCGCTTGGGGCAGATGCCGCAGCCTGTGCAAAGCATTTCTGAAATGACAGGCCAGCCTTCGGAATCCACAGTGACCGTCTCGTCGCCCATGCGCACGCCCGGGCACACCTTGACGCAGATGTACCCGCATTTCTCGCGTATGCACTTGCTGCGGTCGACTATTGCAATCCTGCTCATGGCTAAGTTCCTCTAAAGCTTATTTCGCAAACTAGGATAAAAAGGGTATTCCCAGTGGAAGTCTTACATTTTCTATACATTTTAGCCCACTCCTTTATAAACCACTTTTGGCTAAATATAAGCGGGAGGTGGAGACGATGGCTGGAGCAGGTGCAACGGCAGTTATATGCAACAAAGAACGGCAGCCGCCTTACCAGGGAAGCAGGCCGATTGACCGGAACATGAACGTGCTTACAGTATTGAATGGGCTCAAGCTTTCGCCAGACAGGTATTCGCTTCTTGCGCTTGATTTTACCGGAGCGGCGCCCCTTTCAAAGGACGAGCTTTTGGGGATTGCTGCACTAATAAGCCAGCGGGATTCCTCAAATCCGAAAAAGCAGGAGATTGCGCAAAAGAAAATTGCCGAGCTTGAGGCAAGGCTCGACACTTACCAGAAGGTGAGGCAGGGTTTTGAAGCTGCTGGCATTGGAGAGGAGGAGCAGGCTGTGAGAAAGGCAAGAAGGGATGAGGAATTCCTGCGCACCATTAAAAACTTCCTGGAGAGCCTTGCAAACGTGGTTGGAGATAACAAAGGCCAGGTGAATTCCGAGAAGAAAACTATTGCAGAAAATAGGGACCTGATGCGAAAGCCTTGGGAGGATGCGGCAGGCAGCGGAAAAAGCCTGGCAAAAACAGTTGCAAGCATGGTTGGCTCTTCGCTCGTGTTCGGCGCGGGTGGCTTTGCGCTTGCCAAAACCGAAGTATTGAACTTCCTGACGAAAATAGTCCCCCAGTTCGTGAACTCGGTCTATGGCATAGTGGCGGGATTTGCAGCACTCGGGATTGCATTCGGCCCGCTCATTGTGGATTCCTATATCCAGGGCATGCAGGCACGGATAAATAGGAAAGCAGGGAAGAGGATTAGGAAACAGGATGATATTGAGAGGGATTTCCTTGCAAAAAGGCTGCGTGTGCTGGAGATAAAGGTGATGCAGCTTTATGCGCAGTATCACTACCTTGAGGACTTAAATCTCATGGCGCCTTCAAAAAAGGTGGTTGATTGGGCAATCAATGGGAACTGGGTGGAGCTGAATAGGTATATCTCAAAGGCAATACGCAAGATCGAGCAGGGGATATTTGGGAGGATGCTTGATCGGATCTGGTGGAAGAGGAATGGCGAGGGAATTGTGGATTTCATCAAGCAGACCAAGACAGATGTGTCTGCTATTGACGGCTCGACTGACACCACCATAGTTGCTGACAAAGCTAATCCGCCGCCCACAGGCGGATAGCATTAATTAACCTCCTTTTCCCTTTTTCTATTCATGAGAATACTCAAGCAAAGCAAGGAGGAGGGGCTCGTAAAGCTCGAGCCTGAGAACCTTGAGGACCTGTGGCACATCGAGCGGGTACTGGAAGAAGGGGACAGGATTAGGAGCAGGAGCTTTAGGAGGTTCAAAACTACAGAGGGGGAAGCGGGGGAGAAGAAGCCCATCAATGTTGAGATTGATGCTGAGAAAATCGAGTTTGCAAAATTTGCGAACAGACTGCGCGTCACAGGGCAGATTATTTCTGGGACGCCTGAGGAGTTTGTGCAGATTGGCTCGTACCATACGGTGGATATTGAGCCGGGATTTGCGTTCACGCTGGTGAAAAAAAGGTGGAAGAATTACCAGATTGAAAGGCTGCGGCAGGCAGTGGTTGAAACCAAGAGGCCCCGCGTTGCGCTTGTTGTGCTTGATGATGAGAAAGCAATTTTTGCAACGCTTAGGGGCTATGGGGTGGAGTTTGAATTTGAGCTTGAGGCAAAGGCATCAAAGCGGGATGAGAAGTATGAGGAGAAAATTAAGGAATACTTTGGCGAGATTTACAAGAAAGTTGCAAGCTATGAAGTGGGAACCATAATCATTGCAGGGCCTGGTTTTACAAAGGATAATTTGCGCGAGTTCATTGCGAAAAAGGATAAGGAATTGCTCAAGAAAATCGTGTTTGAAAGCTGTTCTTATGCAGAGAGGAGCGGAGTGTATGAATTGCTGAAAAAAGGGGTTGTGGGAATAGCAACAGAGGCGCAGCACTTTGAGCAGGAAGTGAAAGCCATTGAGGAGCTCATGATGCATATTGGGAAGGATGATGGAATGTGCGCATATGGGATTGGAGAAGTGAAGGATGTGGTAATGGCTTCTGCGGTTATTCGGATTTTTGTGCTTGATGAGGTGTTAAGGAGCAATAAGGAAGTGGAATCCGTGATCGAGCTTGCGGAAAAGAAGAAGGTGGAATTGCTTATTTTCTCGCATGAGGGCGAGCCTGGCAGGAAATTGAATGGGCTGGGTGGATTGGCTGCGATACTGAAGTTTCGGATAAGCTGAATTTAGTTTTTTCCCGAATCATTTGGGAGTATTTTTATACAGAGCGGGAGCTAGTTCCATGCGAGGGAGGGGATTGGAATGAAGAGCGGAATTATTGCATTTGCGGTTCTGGCTGTTTTTGCGGGATTGGCTGTGGCAGGTTCGTTCACAGCCCCTATTTCAGATGTTACAATATATGGGAGCAATGCCGCTTATGTCATGAGGTATGGGAATGCGGAATTGGGGCAGGGGAGTAATTACCTTGCGCTTGAGAATTTCTCAACTAGCGCGGATATAGGGACATTGGATGCATTCGGGAATGGGGTTTCGGTTGCGGAGTACAAGCGGTATATTGAGGAAACTAGGGAGAATAGGAGCAGGTTTTTGACGGTTGAGGAGCTGCTGAACAAATCGGTTGGCAAAAGCGTCACAATAATTACGGAGAGGGGGCAGGAAAGCGGAAAATTGGTGTGGTATGCAACCGGTTTTGTCGGGCTTGCGTCCAATTCAGGAGGGTCGCTTCTTGTGTACAGGATTGAGGATATCAGGCAGTTGATTGCGCCAGCAGCAGAATATGAAAAAAGCGAGGAGATAAAAAATGTGAAAAACGGGCTTGGAGTAACCCTTGATGCGGAAAAGGGGGGAGCGGCAAAAATCGGGCTGGGCTATGTTGATTACGGCGCAAGCTGGAGCGCGGGCTACCGCGTAAGGCTTTCATCGGATTCCCCAAGCGGAATTCTTGAGCTTTCTGGGTTTGCAAATGTGCAAAATAGCATGTATGAGGATTGGGAGAACGCGAGCCTGAGGGTGGTAGTGGGCTCGCCCTACATGACACGGAACTACATGCCATATCGGAGCTATTACCTGAATAACATGAAAGCCCAGGATGCATATGAAATGGTTGGGGCTGCATCGCCTGCGCCAAGCGCGCCTGATGTGGGAACATCTGACCTGTCGAATTACTATGTTTATTCGCTGAACAGGAAAGTGACTTTGAAGAATGGGGAGAGCGCAAGCGTGCCGCTCCTGAATGCAAAAATAGCCTATGTGAGGGAGAATGTTTGGGACACGGACATGGTTGCGCCGCAGCGGGTGCTCAAATTCAACAATACCGCATCGGCGCCGCTTGCGTCAGGTGTAGCAAGCGTGTATTTGGGAACTGAATTCCTGGGGCAGGCAAGCGCGGCTTTTGCGGGAAGGGGGAATCCGGTTGAATTTGCATATGCGTCAATGCCTGAGTTCACAGTGAAAAAGGAGCTTTCGCAGGAGACTTCGGTTGTTGGGAATGCGAGGATTACTGCATACTTGGGAAACCTCACGATAAAGAATGGGGGGAGCAAAGAGGAGGAGGTTGTGGTGCGCGAGCAGATGAATTACGGGGACAAGGTCGAGTTCGTAAGCTCGGATGCGCCATCATCCGTAAAGCCCGGCAATGTGATTGAGTGGAGGGTAAAGGTGCCAGCGGGAGTTGAGAAAAAAATCGCGTATGAGTACAGGACAATCTATTACCAGCAGAAGTATTACTAGAGCGCCCTCTTTTTCTTTCTTTTTTCCCGTTCCCCATTTCAGCCCATCCCTTTCGGATGGGCGCTAGTTTAAATAAGAAGAGCGAGAGATTGCCATATGCGTTTCTTGCGAGGGCAGGTCACAAGCGAAACCATGATAATACTGGGCATGTCGCTCATAGTCATACTTATTGCCGCCGTGCTTGCAAACCAGTACCTCACAGACCTTAATGCGCAGAAGGCGAGCAATGAGGCGCGGCTTGCGGTCGGCGATCTGGCAAGTGCGGCAAACTCCGTGTGGCGGCAGGGGATTGGGGCAAAGAAAAGGGTTTTGGTTAAAATCCCGTCAGGGGTTAATTCAAGCAACAACGTCACTTTCATCGGCAGGCCGGCAAACGACAGCTCGTCGCCAATGAGAACAATAAACATCAGGTTCTCATACGGAGATGTTGCGGCAAGCACTGATGTTGATGTTAATGGGACCATGCCAGCCAACCCAGGGGGCTATTCGCTCTGGGTGATTTCGCGCGACACTTATGTTTACATTGGCAACAGCTCAAGCTAGGTGGAGTTGAATGAGTAAAGCCCAAGCATCGGCCGAGCTTGTAGTTGTGGTGAGCGCACTCATGCTCATCTTCCTGCTCATTTTCATGATAAAGTCTTCGTACGATGATTCCACCAAAGATTATATCGAGAGGCTTGAGGCTGAGAGGATTGCAAAACAATACACCGACCTTGTGAACTACGTGGCGCTTGGGGGGCATGGGACAGAGGTTGCCGTGGTGAACACAGAGGGGCCTTACTATACAATCACATTCAATGGCACCATAACAGTGAACAGTTCGAGAGCGGTGTCAGTGCAGGCCCCAATCACAAGGAGAATGCCGGTTGATGCTTCGATTACAGGGGCAGGCAGGGTGAGGATTTACAACCAGAACGGTGAGGTTTATGTAGTGGTGAGCTAGCATGAGGGGGCAGGGAATAATATTCGATTTTGTGGTGTCGCTTTCGTTCTTCGTAGTGGGCGTGGTGATAATGGTCGGGGCGCTTGATATGCTAGGCGAGAGGATGGAGAAGGAGAGGGATTATGCAAACGTGGCGCGGGCGGCCTACTTCGCATCCGAGAGCCTGCTCTCGCTTGGGAGCCCAGAAAACTGGAACACCAATGTACTTGCGCTAAACCAGATCCAGGTCGGGTTAGGGGCTGCGCCCGGTGAGCTGCATGGGGCAAAAATACGGAATTTCGCCGCCCTCAATGCAACGGATTATGACGGCCTGCGCTCGGCGCTTGGAGTCGGAAAATATGATCTTTATGTGAATATCACGCAACTGCAAGGCAATCAGAGCTATCTTGTGGGAAAGTTCTTTGACGAGTCGTATGGGGATTTTGATTATAGGGTGGAGAGGTATGCGCTTTTAGACGGCAACCTCACTAGGGTAGTGGTTGGAGTTTGGAAGTGATTTGCCAATGAAAAAGAGCGGGTTTGTGATATCGTTCGAGGCGCTTACAGCGCTGCTCCTGGTATTCGCCACACTGTCGCTCATGTATGCCGCGATGAGGGACGCCCCTGCCCCAAGGGAAATAGGCTCCGAGCACAACATCGAGGCGATTGCAAGCGACATCTCGGTCCTCTCCGGGCTAGTGTACGGGAAAAACCTGAGTACTGGGAGCGCGGACCAGGTGAGCTTCCTTCTCTACCGGCTCCAACCCGGGCTGTGCGCAAGAGTTTATCTTGTGGAGAATGGCACGGGAGGATATTTTGATTCTGTTTCGAGCGGGGATTGTAGGTTGCCTACTGAGGGGAGCAACCCCGCGCCGCCCATTGCGTATTGGACGTTTGACGCAAAGCAGGTGAGGGGCGCCAATGCATCGAACTCCACCTATGCGCTTGATGCAAGCGGAGGAGGTTATGACTGCATTGTAGGAGGGCAAGCGAGCGATGTCGGGAGCAAGAGTGCGATGCCTGGCAAGCTTGAACGCGAGAGTTGCAGGCGCAAGGGGTGCTACTCCTTCGATGCGGTGGACGACCAGCTCTCATGCCAGAACTACAGCAGGCTTATGCATGTGACTGCGAGCGATTTCACAATCGGCGGGTGGATCTATCCGAATCCTACAGGCGTCGGCCCAAGCTATGTTATCCATTCCGGGGAAGGGAGCACTGAGGAGTTCGAGGTCAGGTATTATCCTGCCAGCAGCACCATATCCGCCCGGATTTATGCCCCGCGCAATGGGACCGTGAATGCCACGTTGCACCCGCTGGGATGGCATCATTTTGCAGCAGTGGGCAGGGGCTCGAACCTGTCGCTTTATGTTGATGGGGAATACACAAACAGCACTGGCATGACTGACAATGGCTTACCGTACATTTCGAAAATATATATGGGGGACGGGTTCAACGGGACCATTGATGAGCTTAAGATTTTCGACCGCGGGCTGACCGCGGCTCAAGTGCGCGAGGAGGCGGAATATAGGGTGTTTGGCAAGTATGGCTTTGACTATGATTTGCGTGCGCCCTTCTCACACGGCATGGCAGTGGATGAGAGCGGGAACTGGAATGATTTGAAAGTGAGGGGCAACGCGACGCAGAACATTTCTGAGATGGGCGGGCTGGCATTCAATTTCCCGGGCCCGATGGGCGGAAGCTCGCTTGAGAATACCACAATTGCGAACTTTACCCAGACAACAGTGATGATGCGGATCAAGCAGAGGTCATACGGCAATTCAACGAATTGGCCCGGGTTGGCAGCAAGAAGTGGCAGCTTCGCGTTCTATTCAAACACCACTGTAGGAGGCGGGCTTGTACTACTGGTGTGGAATGCAACAGGCGGCGTTATACGAATACCGTCATTGTTACCCCAGGTTCCGCTTGACGAGTGGCACCATGTCGCGTTCACGTATGCAGGTAAGAACGCAACAATCTATCTTGATGGAGTTGGAGCGAACAGCAGCGACGCGATATACCCATACAATTTAACGCTGTCTGGAACGCAAGGTCCGCTGCAGATTGGCACGACAAATTTCGGTGTGCATGATTTCAACGGGACAATGGATGATGTGAGGGTTTATTCAAGGGCGCTTGGTGCGAGTGAAATCGAGTCAGCATATAGGGGCTATGTTGAGCACCCTGCCATATATGAGAGTAAATCGTTGTTTGGGGCAACATACGCGAAAATTGGCGGGCTCCTTGGAACGATAAACAGGACAGCCGCGTTCTATTCGTTTGACCTTAATGCGACTGGCAACATCACAAATGACTCCTCCCCCAATGTCTTGAATGGGCTTGTAGGTGAGGGAATTGCCCAGAAGATGCCGTACCTAAACCGCTCCAATAATAGCCCAATTGGGAATGATTACCTGAGGCTGCAGAATTTGTCCGCGTTCTACGAGTTTGACGGGGTGAATGACACCATAGCGGTGCCGAGCAATAGCCTGCTGCAGAACCCTGCTGATTTGACCGTGGAGGCGTGGGTCAGGCCCAAAAACAACGTTCCAGCAAACCAGATTGTGGCATCGTACTTAAATTCTGCAGACAATACTGGATGGGAGCTTAGGCTTGTTGATTCTGGGGGAACACTAAATCAGGTGATAAGGAGGGGCGATGGGGGCGGAACCTCAATCCTCACTGGGAGCGAAGCAGTCTGGGTCAACAGGTGGAGCTACATCGCTGCGACATTTTCCAGGGCAGAGGGCTCAAAGCTGTATAGGAATGGGATGCTTGTTGGGGGCAATTCAAGCGATACTGGCCCATGGCCGAACCCAACATTGAGCAATTTCACAATAGGGGGAAACGCATCAGGTTGTGCAACTTGCTTCTTCAACGGGAGCATTGATGAGGTGAGGCTGTACAACAAGAGCCTGAGCGAAAAGCAGATTTATGAAAGGTACTATCTTCGCGCAAGCTATTCGTTTGATGCCAACAATTCAACCACAGGGTTCTTCGTGAACGACAGCTCGGTTTACAAGGGGCATTGCAGGCTGGTGAACGGCACTTGGAACAGCACCGGTGGCATTTTGGGCAGGTTCTATGAATTCAACGGGAGTACGGGTTCTGGGTTGAACTGCAGCAATTCAAGCTCAAGCAGCATCGTCGCGCTGGGTAACAGGACTGTGATGATGTGGTTTAGGCTGCGGGAGCCAAGTACCGTATCAGATTATTCGTATATCCTATTTTCACGAGGCCAGATTACATGGGACACCCTTGCGATAAATTCAAGCAGGACTATATTGACGTATTCGCACTCTTCGCCAACTGGGGTAAGTGTCATAGGCGCTCCAGTAACTCCCCTCTTTAGGGAGGTTCCAAAAAACCAGTGGCTGCATGCTGCCGTATCGTACAACAATGCCAGTAAGGAAACCCGAGTTTACTTGAACGGGGTTATGCTTGGGAAAATTGCAAATGACACAGTCACATCCAATGAAGATATCCTCTATGTTGGGAGGGACACAGGTGGAAGCTATATGATGAACGGCAGCATGGACGAGGTGAAGGTTTTCGGCAGGGCATTGTCAGATTCTGAAATATTCGATGAGTATATGAGCGCTGCAAACCCCAATGAGAGGTTTGCGGTGCGAAGCGTGGTGTGGGGCAGATGATGGGTTCAAAAAAAGGCTACATATACACTATTTCGATCGTGCTGATAGGCACCATACTGTCGATATTTGTGTTCAACGCATACACGCAGCACTACAGTTCGCTTATTTCCCAGCGCATAGAGTCGAGCCTGCCGCGCGCGCAGCAGGAGTTTGATTTCGTCGCTGCACAGTCGCTTGACCTGGCAAAAAACAGGGTGAGGATTTCCGGCAATTCGACTTTTTACAATGTTACGGTAACAGACGTGCTGCCGCACAGGGCTGACAATATGGACTTCATAAACTGGAGCGCATATGGCTACTATTTGAACGGCAGCTACTACGGCCAGTCGCACTCGAACCTGACTGTTTCGAAATACTTCTCCAATTCCAATGACGGCATGAACACCACCTTTAGGCTGTCTGCCATGGGGCCTGGAGCGGCAGCCCCCTGGAACAATATAATGGACTGGAGAAGGGGGAATGCGAACAGCTCGAATTTCACCTATACGAAAAGCCTGACCCAGAACATGAGCGTCTCTGTGCGGTGCCAGAATGCGTCAACAATGAGCCCGGCCGTAGTTCCTGGCAGCGATTCAAGCAATCCGTTCTACATGAAATATTCAGATCCGAATAGGGCATATGCGCAGACTGCCATTGCATCTGGCGGCGCATCAGAGGATTTGGTGGTATTTTTCATCGAGTTCAACTCAAGCGCGCCCAGCATCAATTTCACATTGAGGTTCGTGAATGAAACGCCTGTGCTGGGTGTGGGCGGAGGGGCGCAGTGCGAGGTTAACGCAAGCGTAACTACGAATGGATTGAATGAGAATTACACTGTTAAATATGATTTCAATACGCTATTGAACTACACTGCGCGCGCAGGGGACGTGGCAAACGTCACAAAATCGGCAGTTATAGGCAGGTACATGCGCGACCCGGAGTATTATGCAGCCCCGATAGATGATTCGCAGCCTTAGCTGGAGCCTATTGCAGGGGCGCGGCTGGGACTAATCAAGGAATATAAAGCTATTATGGGATAAGAATGGCGCAACGCCCCTGGCCTATAACCGGGGCTAGTTAGGAATTGGAAAAATGAAAACGGGCCCGTAGCTCAGCTTGGATAGAGCGGCAAGAGGGGGCAGCCCCTCCCGCATGCCTTCTAAGCTGTAGGTCATGGGTTCAGGCCCTTTTCTTTCCGTCCGGAAAGAAAAGCCCCTGGGGAAAAGAAAGAATTTTACTGCGGAAAATATCGCCTTTCGGCGTTTTTCCGCCCTGAAATATCTTCTCCCTATGGTTATAGGCCGCCCAAAAATCCCATCGGGCCCGTCCATTATAGAGGCTAGAAGCAGGGAGGTAGGGAACATGTCATCGGCGCAGGTAAGCGACATAATCGAGCTCATGGAAACAGTGATAAACGACACTTCGATACCGAAGAACATAAGGAAAAATGTCAGCGATGCGAGGGACAGGCTGAAAAGCGCTGACGAGCTTGCGACAAGCGTGAGCTCCGCAATCTATTCGATTGAGGAGATTTCGGAGGACATTAACATGCCGATGCACGCGCGGACGCAGATTTGGACAATACTCTCCGCGCTTGAATCGCTAAAGAAATAGGGGCAGAAGTTGGGCTAAATGCTTGCGGACGTAAAAAAATTGGAGGATGCCGGAAAGCGCCTAGCGCCGGATGCAGTGGAGCTTCTTTTGTCAGTGGATAAGGAGGGGGTGGTGCGCGCCCTGCTTGAGAATCCGGTGCCCATAATTTCCGCGGACGCTGTGTTGGCGGCAATTGCGGAGGAAGGCAAGATACCCCAGCCAGTGGAAGTGAAGCGCGCATCTGGCTTTGCGCCAATCTCAAAGGAGCACAGCCCCAGGCTTAGGGTGATTGAAAGGCAGGACATTTCAGGCAAGTCAAGATGCACTGGCACAATCGAAGATTTTGTGGAGCACTTCCAGGACAGGTTCAAGCGGGTCGGAAAGATGCTCAAGAACCGCATTTCCGCGAACCCGGTTGTCGAGACAGAACGGCTCAAGGAGAATCAGGGGAAAGGGGTGCGGCTAATCTGCATGGTTGCGGAGAGGAGGGATACGAAAAAGGGGGATTTGCTCCTGACTGTCGAGGATGGGAAGGGGACTGCGAAAGTGTTTGTCTCAAAGCGCGAGAAGTGCTTCCTTGCAGCAAAGGGGATTGCGGATGATGAGATAATTGCGGTGGATGGAAAGTATGCGGACCCGTTTCTGATTGCAAGCGAAATCACCTGGCCAGACCTGCCAGTGGTGCGCGAGCGGAAGCATGCAGAAGAGGATTTGGCGGTTGCGTACATTTCGGACCTGCACATAGGGAGCAGGCATTTTTTGGAGAAGGAGTTTGCGAATTTCCTTTCCTGGCTCAATGGGAAATGGGGGGATGCAACGCTTGCTGGGAAGGTGAAGTATGTCGAGATTGGTGGGGATATTGTTGACGGGATCGGGGTCTATCCATCGCAGGAGAAGGATTTGGTGATAAAGGACATCTACAAGCAGTACGAGATGTTCGACGAGTTGATTGTAAATCTGCCTGACTATGTCGAGGTGATTGTTTCGCCAGGGAACCATGATGCGGTAAGGAGGGCGGACCCGCAGCCAATTATTCCCATGGAGCTCATGAAGGCGGATGTGAAAAAAGTCGGCAGCCCGTCACTAGTTGAGATAGAGGGGCTCAAGCACCTGATTTACCATGGGACCTCGCTTGACTCGGTGATTGCAGGGATTCCCGGACTGTCCTACAACCGGCCGGAGGAAGCGATGCTTGCGCTGCTAAAGAGAAGGCACCTTTCCCCGCTTTACGGGGACAATTTGATTGTCCCGGAGAAGCAGGACGTTATGGTGATTGAAGAGGAGCCGGACGTGCTTCACATGGGGCACGTGCACAAGAACGGGCACCTGAATTACCGGGGCACTGTGGTGCTGAATTCAGGAACGTTCCAGGCAAGAACCGAGTACCAGGAGAGGATGGGGCACATACCCACTCCGGGAAAGGCGTATGTGATGGAGCTCAAAAGCGGAAACCTGAATATGGTGGATTTCGGGGAGCCGGGCCAGGGATAGTTATGTTCGAAGCGGAAGAGGAAGTGAAAAATTATTTCAAGTCCCTACAAGACGGGCTGCAGGAGGCATTGAACCTGGCAGGATCTGCACGTGCGCAGAATTTCGACCCTGAGCCGTTTGTGGAAATCACGCCTGCGACAGATGTTGCGGGAAGGGTTGAAGGGATAGTAGGGCCCAAGGGGATTGCAGAAGTGATACGCGCTGCAGAGAAGGGGGGAAGGAGCAGGGAACTGGTCGCATACGAGGTGCTAAAGAAAATCGTGAACGGGGAATTGATGAGCGGCACGCCCGAGCAGCTTATTGAGCAGGGAGTAAGGACCGGCGTGGGGATACTTACTGAAGGGGTGCTTGTCGCGCCAACCGAAGGGATTGCAAAATTCAAAATAAAGCAGAACCAGGACGGAAGCAGCTATTTGGCTGTGTATTATGCAGGTCCGATCCGCTCTGCTGGCGGGTCAGTTTGCGCGCAAAGCGTGGTGCTTGCGGACGCGGCTCGGCAGCATTTCGGGATTGGGGAGTTTAGGCCGACTGAAACCGTGCTTGAGAGGTATGTTGAGGAAATCAACACGTACGATGCACGGGTTGCGCGCGTGCAGTACAAGCCCACGGACGAGGAGATAAAGCACATAGTGAGGAGCTGCCCAGTCTGCATTGATGGGGACCCGACCGAGAAATTGGAAGTGTCTGTTAGAAGGGACGTGCCAGGAATCGAGACTAATAGGATTCGCTCCGGGATTGCGCTTGTGATTTGCGAGGGGATTGCGCAGAAGGCTGCCAAGGTGATGAAATACTCCAAAAAGGTCGGGGTGTCCTGGCCTTGGATTGAGAAATTGGTGAAGGTCGCAAGGAAGGAAGGGGCGGTTGAACTTAAGCCGAATGGGAGTTATTTGGAGGATGTTGCTGCGGGGAGGCCGATTTTCGCCTACCCGCTTGCGCCCGGCGGGTTTAGGCTGCGGTACGGAAGGACTCGGGTTTCCGGGCTCATGGGAAAGGCGATACACCCTGCGACCATGGTGCTTCTTGACAAGTTCCCGGTGATTGGGACGCACATGAAAATAGAGAGGCCGGGAAAAGGGACAGTGGTTGCGCCATGCGACACGATTGAGGGGCCGGTGGTGCTGCTAAATGATGGGAGCGTGGTGCGGGTCGCAAGCCTTGAGCAGGCAATGCAAATTGCGCACAAGGTGAAGGAAGTGCTGTTCTTGGGGGACATGCTGGTGCCAGTGGGCGATTTCATAAAATCCGGCCATTTCCTTGTGCCTGGCGCATGGTGCGATGAGTGGTGGGGCGCTCTTGCAAAGGAAAAGGGGATTGGGCAAAAAGCGGAGCTAAAAGCTGGGGAGGCGTTCGCGCTTTCCCGCAAGCACAATATTCCGCTGCACCCGAAATACACGTACCACTGGCACGATATCAGTTCGGCGCAGCTTGATTCGCTTGCAAAATGGCTGATGGGGGGCAAATTGAACTTTGAGCTGCTCTGGCTAAAGTCGTTTGAGGCGCAGGCCGCGCAGGAGAAAAGGACGCTTGAACTTCTGTGCATTGAGCATTCGGTTGTTGACGGAAAAGTGGTTATTGATTCGGAGAACGCGTTTGCTCTGCTCAAGACATTGGGGATATTGGTGGATGGGAAGCTTAATGCGGAGAAGTATGCGTCTGTTTTCAAGCCGGAAGCAGACGCGATGGAGAACGTGAATGCGCTTGCTGGCGTGGTTGTGAAGAAAAAGGCACCAGTGTACATTGGAGCTAGGATGGGAAGGCCGGAAAAGGCGAGGGAGCGGGAGATGAAGCCTGCGGTGCACGGGCTTTTCCCGCTTGGGACAGAGAAAAACAGGAACATACTAAAGCAGTACAAGGACGTGAAGGCCGAGGCAAAGAGGCAGATTTTCGTAGAGATTGCAAGGATGCGGTGCGCGCAGTGCGGGAAAATAACGCCGGCCGTGAAATGCACGTGCGGCGGCAGGGGGGAAATCGAGAAGGTGTGCACAAAATGCTCGCGCGTGTGCAAGGGCAAGGAATGCCCGTGCGGTGGGAAAGCGGAAGGGTTTGAAAAGCGGAATGTCGATTTGGTTGAGATGTTCGATTCGGCGAGGAAGCATTGCGGCGAGGGGGCGCCATTCGAGCTTCGCGGGGTCAAGGGGCTTGTAAGCGAGAACAAGATACCGGAGCCGCTTGAAAAGGCGATGCTTCGCGCAAAGCACAATGTGAGCGTGTTTAGGGACGGGACGTGCCGGTTCGATGCGACAAACGTGCCAATAACTTACTTCACACCTGCAGAGATACAGACCAGCGTGCAGAAGCTGCGCAAGCTCGGCTATTCCAAGGATATAGAGGGTGCGGAGCTCAAGAGCGAGGGGCAGGTGTGCAGGCTGCTCCCGCAGGACGTGCTGCTCTCCGAGAACGGCATTGAATACATGAAGAACATTTCGAAATTCGTGGATGATTTGCTCGTCTGCCTGTATGGTATGAGGCCGTATTACAATATGGAATCAAAGGAGGATTTGGTCGGGGCGCTTGTTGTCGGGATTTCGCCGCACACCTCCGCAGGGATGCTTGAGAGGATAATAGGATTCACAAAAGCGCACGTGGGGTATGCGCACCCGTACCTGATTGCAGCAAGGAGGAGGAACTGCGACGGGGATGAGGACTGCATGCTGCTCCTAATGGATGCGCTCTTGAATTTCTCGCGTGCGTACCTGCCGACTAGCAGGGGCGGGACTATGGACGCGCCGCTTGTGCTCACCATCAATGTGGAGCCGGCTGAGGTGGATGATGAGGTGCATGCGATGGAAATCTGCTGGGAATATCCCCTTTCGTTCTATGAGGCTGCGGAAAAGTTCGCGTCCGCAAGCGATGCGGGCCTCAAGCTTGTGAAGGACGTGCTAGGGACGCCTGCGCAATACGGGGATTTTGGCTATACGCATGCAACAAGCTCGATAAATGCAGGGCCGCTGTCCAGCACTTATGTTACATTGGAAACAATGGAAGAGAAGGTGAACGCGCAGTTTGCGCTGCAGAAAAAGCTGCGGTGCGTAGATTTGCAGGATGCGGCATCCCGGGTGATATTGAACCACTTTCTGCCGGACATGTACGGGAACCTGCGCTCGTTTTCGAGGCAAACCTTCAGGTGCGTGGAATGCAATTCGATTTACCGGAGGCCGCCCCTGATTGGGAAATGCAGCGCGTGCGGCGGGAAGCTGCTGCTCACCATAAACAAGGGGAACATTGAGAAATACCTGGACCTCGCGTCCAGGATGGCAAGGGAATATGGGCTGCCGGATTACATGAAGCAGAGGTTTGAGCTCATCAGGCAGGATATCAGGTCCATATTTGTGGATGAGAAGAGCAAGCAGGTCGGATTGTCTGATTTCATCTGATTGGGCCCACCTCGACTCTTGTGACGGGGCGCACGCCAAAATCAAGCGCAACCGCCTCGAACCCTATTCCCAGGAATTCGCTTGCATGCCCCAGGTTGACTGCTATGTCAAGGCAGCCTGTGGAGGATGGGAGGATTATTGGGATGCCCTTGCCTGCGCCTTCGAAAGTCAGCCGTATTTCAGCCCGCCCATCGTAGAGCACATGCGAGTTTTCTATGAGCAGGTGAGAGGTAAATCCGATGGGATTGGAGACATTATCGTTTGGGATTGTTGTTCGCAGGTTCCCATAGGAATCGATATCCGCAAGGAAGCCGCATGATGGTGGCGTGCCATCGTTCGGCTGAAGGGAAATCCGGGCAAGGCGCTCGTTTGGAATCTGCGGGCCGAATTCCAATATGCCCACTCCGGAAAAAAGATGCGCGGCTGCAGGCGCAAACACGTCGCGCCCCTCGAAAGTGCAGGAGTTTGCGTGCTCAAGTAGAGTGAGAGCATTGTTTTCTATGCAGACTGCGCAATCCACCCCTTCCTGCTGGAACGCAAGCGAGAGAAGGCCGTTGTCGGGCCCGATTAGGAGCTTGCCTTCTTTTGTCCGGACTATCAGGCGCGCCCGTGGAGTGCCGACGCCCGGGTCCACTACAGCGACGAATATGTCGCCTTCCCGCGAGCCGTTTGAGCCCACAGCCCGTGAAAGCTTCCATGCGCCGGAGAGTATGTTCCCGAGCTTTACGTCATGCGTTATATCGTCCGTGCGGAAATGGGCGCGCTCGCATATGCGACGTATTGAGGAGCGCAGCAGATATTTTGCCTCATCAAGCCCGAAATCAGTGAGAAGCGAGATGAGCGGCTCGCGCCCGTGGAACGGATTTTGAGCCCTGCCGCATTTGAGAACACCCTTTTCGAGTAGTTGATGTTTTTGTTTCCACTTCGCTCACCCCCATTGATTTTGTGCGATTGATGCTGTGCCTTGCGGTATTTATGGGTTGGTGACAAGGAAATTCCGATAGGAATCGGGAGGGCGGGCGATTATTATTTAAACCGCCCCTGCGTTAGGGCAGCATGCGAGTGCTCTCTCTCGGAACTGGAAAAATCGATTACGACCTCCCAAAGAGGCTTTCTTGTACGTGGGTGAATTTTGAGGAGAGCGAAGGCGGGCCGCTTGCAAAGCTCGGGGTGCCGCAGGAGGTGTATAGGCGCAACTGCGCAAGGCAGTACCCACGGTACATTGAGTTTGAGAATTTTACCTCAGTCATACTTTTTGAAACCGCAACAGAGAGGAAATCAGGCCTGCACATATATGTGTTTTCTGACAGGATTGTGACTGTCAATGCACGGCACGTGATGGAGGATTTTCGACAGAACTTTTTTTTGGAGAAGAGGAGGGGCCCGGCTAGCGTGGGTGACTGCATGCTTGCGCTCGTCTCATTCATTTTTGCGGCAAACAGCAAGGTGCTCATGAAATATGAGGAGGAAACGAGCAGGATTGAGGAGGCGATTTCAGGCGGCGGGAGGCTTGACATACACCATATATTCTCGCTTAAGCGCTCGATAAACTCGCTTTCGAAAAGGCTTTGGAGGGGCAGGGAAATCGTGTTTGACATGATGTACGACAGGATGAAGTTCCTCGAGCTTTCAAAGGACGAAAAAATAAGGATGGATGAGATTTTCAACTCACTTCTCTTTGACATACACTCCTCGGAGCTGTTGCGCGAGATACTTACGGATTCGGTTGACGTATACCATACTATACTCTCGAACAGGATAAACGACACGATTAGGAGGCTTACTGTGGTGACAGTGGTGCTCACTATAATTGCGACCATTTCCATGGTGCCGAACACGATTGCAACAATATTCGGAATACCGTACTTCCCGCTCAAGGCGGATGATGTGATTTTCCAGGTGTTCGGGCTGAGCATAATGCCTTGGGAGCTCATATTGCTGTTGATATTCTTCTTCTCCGTGGTTCCGGCAGCCTGGCTGTTTTTGTGGTGGCAGGGATTCAAGAAGGAAAGCGACCAGGCTCAAAAGTAATTTAACCATTCGAGCGCAAATGGGTGTTGGCGAGCAAATGGAGATAATCAGGATACCTTCCGAGCGGCTAGCCGTGCTCTTCGGCAAGGCAGGGGACACGCAAAAGCTATTGGAAGGCGCGTGCAAGGTGCTGCTTTCGGTTGACGAGGATGGGGCGGTGCAGATAGAGGGCGAGCCCGTGGACGAATATTTCTCAAAAGACGTGATAAGGGCGATTGGGAGGGGGTTTGAGCCCAATATTGCCCTGCTCCTGCTAAACGAGGAGTACGCCCTTAGGATTGTGAACCTTCGCGAGATGGGAAATGAGAACTGGATGCTGCGGCAGAAGGGGCGAGTAATCGGCGAGAAGGGAAGGACCAGGAAGATTATAGAGGAGATGAGCGAATCGCACATTTCAGTGTATGGGTACACCATTTCCGTGATTGCAAATCTTGGGACCATTGATATTGCGATGGAAGCAGTCTCGATGCTGCTGCAGGGGCACACGCACCCTGCAGTATATGCATATTTGGAAAAGCAGAAGCGGGAGATGAAGAAGAAGCGGGTGCTTGATTTTGTAGGATAGCCATCTTTTACCCCGTATACAAACAAATAAATAGCCTGGAATGGATAATATGACCGAATAGCTATGGCGATTATGCAGGCTGCGGGCAATACCAAAATGCACAACAGGCTAATTAGGCCTGGCATGCTTCTTATTCCAGCAGCAGTTGCGCTTGGGGTTCTAATGCGTTTTGCGCCAGGGCTTGCCTCGCCTACGCCGCAGGAAGTGTTTAGCGCATGGAAAAGCGGGCAGCATGGCACAAAAAGCGGACTTGTTTTGCCTGCAATGGAAAATGTGAATCATGCCCAATTGGCGCAGCGCGAAATTATGAAACTAAAGCCTATGGTTGAAACACAGGGGGTTATTGCACGTGGCAGGGAAGCAAAACCGTTGCGACCCGGGCAAAGCGCGATTGCAAGGAACAGGAATGAGGAGCCATCTCCGCCTTTGCCTTTTGACAGCCTTGTGACCAGTATGCAGGATTATTTGGTTTATTTCCAGCCGGATGTAGTGATACCCATACTCCACAACGGAAGTTACGTATATATCCATGCGGAACGGTTTGCGGATGATGCAAATTCGGCAATCAGGTACAGCACGGTTGTGATGCAGCGGGATTCCACAAGCCCGTCTGAGCAGCTGACGCTGCAGGAGTGCATCCAGGTGCTCGGGAATGTCGGGGGCATACTTGTGATACCGAACCGGAACATGTCTTATGCTGACACGAGCTTTGCGAATGAGGTGCGAAGGGTAGGGACACTTATTTCGTGGCACGTGCCAGACAATGCAGGGGAGCCGCCGCAGGTTCCAATCAACCCGAACCTCACCCTTAGTTCGTACCCGAACCCGTTCAACAATTCAACAACTTTCAAATTCGAGCTTGCGCAGGAGGCTGCAGTGAAGCTTACTGTGCATGATTTGCTCGGGAGAACGGTTGCAAAAATCGTGGATGGCAGGATGGCGCCCGGGGAGCACGAGGTGCCGTGGGACGCACGGGAGTTCGCGACCGGAACTTACATTGCGGTATTGAATTTAGGCGGGCAGAGGGCGGTCTGGAGAATCAAGCTTGTGAAGTGAGGTGGGGTTGGAATGGAAAATAAGGCCTTTGCGGCAATAGCCATGATATCTTTGCTCGGAATGATTGCTGCGCAGGATGCGGGATTGCAGGCGGGGACAAGCGCGGTTGAAGGCTCATATGCAAAATGGATTGGTAATGTACGCAGTGCCGAGGCTGTACATGCGTCAGAGAATGAAGTGATGCAAGAGATAGTACGGCAGGAGGCCGCTCCTGCTGTCGGGAGCTGGGAAACGTATTTTGTCGTTGCGATTGCAAAGGGAAACATAGGCGTATGGATAGAGGGGGGCGGCGATGGAAAGGTTGCGCCTGTTTCGAATCTGGTTGAGCGGCCGGAGCTCACCGAAGAAGAGGAGCAGGAGCTTTTCAGCCTCATAATAGAGCATGGCGGCGAGCCTGCAGGCAAATTCGAAGCGCTTCCTGCAGTCTATTATGCAAGGTTCAAACGCAGCAGGGATGCGCAGACGCTTTCGCAAGAGCCCATGGTGCATGGAGTGTACCCGATCCATTCCTATCGGCCGCTCCTTTACCAGAGCAGGGCTGCGGTGGGCGCGGATTTGGCAAATGCCCAGTTCAATTCAGGGGGAGGGGTGAAAGTCGCAGTAATTGACACCGGAGTTGATTACTCAAACCCGAACTTTCGGGACCCCATGTACATAGGAGGGGGAGGCAGGGCGGATGAAGGGGCATACTTCGGCGGTGAGCCTTATGGGGACGTTTGGCAGGATTTCCTTTTCATGAACCCGTGGGAGAGGGTGCGGGACATTCCGTTTAGGATTCCGGAGGGGTATTCGGAGCCGCTTTTTGCAAACATGATTTTCGTGGACTATTTTTCCTACCCGAATGCAAGCACGCAGGGAGGGGCGCAAAACATTACAGGCCCTGATTTTGACCTTTACCTGTACCGGCCCAGTGAATATGAGCATAACCTCGACAGCCTTGAGCTGCTTGCGTCTTCGGAGCGCGGGGGCTGGAGGAATTTCACTGAGGAGATGTATGTGCCGCAAATCGACCCCGGGCAGTACATTCTAAGGATAGAGCGAAAAAGCGATACTGCTGGGTATTATAGGAGGTTTGATACTGGCCTAAATTCGATTGTGAACGAGCCAGCCCGCATTTCGGTTGCAATAGGAAGCAAGCCCAGGTTCATCATCGGGAGTGTGTATGCGAATACCAGCGAAAGGCCGAATGGGGCGATAGAGTCGAATGCTGGCTATCGGCTCGGGAGGTTCTCGTACAGAGGGGTTGAATACAACTTCACGCTTAGCGACACAGTGGCAGGGGACGGGCAGTTTTACTATGGTTATGATGCGCTCTCGGCAGATATGAATGGCGATGGGAATTACTCGGATTTCCAGTTTCGGGTGAACCGGAGCAATTATGTGAATGGGCTGGGGGAGAGTTTCAGGTCTGACAACCTTAGGGGGTTTGAAACTGCGGATGCATACCGCCCCGGGGGCGTTAACCTGATTGCAAACAGCAGGCTTTTCCCTGCGGAGAATTTCACGCTTGGGATAATACTCTCGTCCGAAATCGACCAGACTTACCAGGGCGGGAACACTCCGGCAGATTCTGTCCTTTTCAATGGGAACAAGGTGCTTTTCTCCCAAACGCTGCTTGATTTCTCTTACCGCTATCCGCCAACGTTTACGCTAAAGGAGCCAGCTGACATAAGCGGGCACGGGACGCACGTTGCAGGGATACTTGCATCAGAAGGGAACCTTATGGGAATAGCACCAAAAGTGCGGGTTTATAATGCAAAGGTATTCGGCGGGTACGCGCAGGGGCAGGGAAACGACATAGCGCTGCCTGTTTGCTTCCGGCATGTGCAAAACCAGCCAGACAGCAAGATGTACTGCCATGGGGTGCCGCTTGCGTTTGAGGATAATGTGATTGCGGCAATGGAGGGCGCGAGGGCGAGCGGCGCAAGGGTGGTGAGCCTGAGCATAGGGAACCGGACTGCGAATTGCAGCGATAGCCTGCTTGTAGAGCTCATAGGCAACTTTTCCAACATCTACAATATCATAGTAGTTGCTGCTGCAGGGAACGATGGGAGCTTGGCAGGCACTATACACACTCCCGGATGCGCGCAGGATGCGATTACAGTAGGGGCAACAGGCAGGGACGGGCAGGTTGCAGGCTATAGCTCAAGGGGGCCGACAGACTATGGGGCAGTGAAGCCCGATTTGGTCGCGCCAGGGGGGGACCGCGGCCTGATGCAGCCTTATGTGATTGATGGGGTCACTTACGGAATCATGAACCCGAACGGGATTGCGGCAACCAAAAGCAGGGAAGGGATGATTTCGCTTGCGTATTTCGCGAACTATAGCAATAGCATGAACCAGCGCATGACAGGAACAAGCATGTCTGTGCCGCATGTGAGCGGCACGGTTGCGATGATGCTGCACGAGAACCCAAGCCTTACGCCTGCGCAGATAAAGCAGATGCTCATGTCTGCTGCGACCAATTTGAGCGCCGACCCAAACGCACAGGGGGCAGGGATGCTAAACGCGTATGAGGCGGTGAGGGCGGCGCATGAGATGGGAAGGACTGGCAATCCAGTTTACGAGGAGCACAGCTGAAAGCCAAGTGCGGGCACTTCGCAACTGTTAATAAGTTTCGGCAGCGCAAGCAAGAACATGGAAACGGAAACGCTTGGGATAATTGGGATGGCGTTCGTCGGGCTTGCAATCGCGTTTGAGACTTACCAGAATTTCAGGGAAAAAAAGAAGCCGGATTTGAGGTTTGCGGCATTCTACTTCTTTGGAAGCGCATTCCTTTCCTATTACGCGTATGGGATGGGCGAGTGGATTTTTTTTGCGCTAAACGCGTTCACCGCGCTGCTTGCGCTTGTGAATGTTTACCAGCATGTGAGGAATTAGGCAAAAATCCGTTGGCGTGGGGGCGCGCACCATGGCTTGCGAGCGGCAAGGCTTGGGAATGAGCATCAGCCTGCGAGTGGCACCGCGCCCGTGAAGGCAGGCTCTTGCTTTATATTTTTTCTGCGGATAATTGGTTCGACCAGTCACATGAGGTGGCAAACCCCTCTGAGGGGCATGCCAGCCGTGTGAGAATTGGCGGGCGTAGCCTCACCAGCAACTGAAATTGCTGGCATGGCCACCTCGTGTGTGAACAGCTTGCAGGGTTGTTTCTTATGGCTAGCGAAACCGACAAAATATTCTCCGAGTTCAAGGAGCACTCAGTTGCGGAGTTTTTCAAGAAGAACAGGCAGATGCTTGGCTTCTCTGGAAAAGTGCGCTCGCTCACCACCATTGTGCACGAGTATGTGACTAACTCCCTTGATGCGTGCGAGGAGGCAGGGATGCTGCCAGACATAACTGTCGAGATAAAGGAGCTGGACAAGGAGAAGTATTGGGTGCGGTGCAGCGACAACGGGCCTGGAATACCGCAGAAGCACCTGGGGAAAGCCCTGGGCATGATGCTTGCAGGAACCAAGTTCCACAGGTACGTGCAGCAGAGGGGGCAGCAGGGGATTGGCGCATCCGGAAACACGATGTTTTCGCAGGTGACTACAGGAAAGCCGGTGAAATTCGAATCGTATTATGACAAGAAAAAAGTGGCAGGCGAGCTTGCAGTTGATTTCAAGCAGAACCGGCCAGTGATAACGAACGAAACGGTTGAGGAAACGGACGGGAGCAGGCACGGGTTGGTAGTGGAAGGCGAGTTTGCAGAAGTGAAGTATGACAGGAGCTCGTTCTCGGTGTTTGAATACATAAAGAGGACCGCGCTTGTGAACCCGCACGCGATGATTGCCCTTGTGGAGCCGACCGGGGAGAGGCTGACGTTCCCGCGCTCAATCGAAACTATCCCACCGCGGCCTAGGCAGATTAGGCCGCACCCGCTTGGGATTGGCACGAACGATTTGATGGAGTTTGCGCGCGCTGAGCGGGAGAGCAGGAAAACAAGCAGCTTCCTGCAGGCAACTTTTTCGCGGATGTCCGCTGCGAAAACGGACGAGCTTGCACAAATGTGCCCTGAGGTGGATTTTGAGAAGAGCCCGAAGAACCTCACATGGGATGATTGCGAGAAAATCACGAAAGCGATACATTCAGATCAGGTGAAGTGGATTGCGCCAGAAACTGATGCGATTGTGCCAATAGGCCAGCCGCAGATTGAGAAATCTCTCCAGAGCATACTTGCGCCCCAGTTCATGGCTGTGACTGAGCGCAAGCCAAAAATATACCGCGGAGGGGTGCCGTTCGTGGTGGAGGCTGCGCTTGCCTGGGGCGGAAATGCGGGGAAGAAAGCAGTGTCGGGGTATAACTCGGATATAATGAGGTTTGCGAACAGGGCTCCGCTGCTTTTTGATGCGGGCGGGTGCGCGATTACTGAGGCGGTAAAGAGCGTTGAATGGAAAAGGTATGGGATAAAGGATTTTGAGAATGAGCAGATTACCGTGCTTGTGAACATGTCATCAGTGCATGTCCCTTATACAGGGGCCGGGAAGCAGGCGATTGCGACAGAAGATGAGATTATGGATGAGGTCAAGAACGCGGTTATGGAGGCTGCGAGGGATTTGCAGCGGTATTTGCACGGAGTGACCCGGGACAGGGTGCGGGTAGAGAGGAAAAAAGCGATTATGAGGTATGTGACGCAGCTTGCCGCGGATTTGGCAGAGCTGTCTGGCGGCAAGATAAAAGCAGAGGAGCTGGAAAAGAAATTGCTGCACCTGATTGAGAACAAGTATTCGAATGCGATTGAGGAAGATGATTCAGGGGATGGGAATATAGAGGAGGAAATCTCTTCGCAGGAAGAGGAAGTGAACGAATAATAATGGCTGGCGGAGAAGGAATGGCGGGCGATAGCGATGGCTGAGGGAAAAAGGGGAAAAGTTGGTTCAATGGCTGGTGAAGAAAAGGTAGTCAAAAAGCTTGAGGATTTCGGGCTGAGCATGATAAGCGAGGTCCAAAAAGAGATTTCCCCCACTTTCAAGACAACTGCCAGGACAAAGAGCAATGTGTTCTTTGACGAGGGGCTAGGCTACATCAGGCTGGGGGACAAGATTGAGGAGCGCACTTTCATCAATGTGGGGCAGGCGCGAAAGTTCATGCAAACCATTGCGATTGCGAACAAGTGCAAGAAATTCCTCAAAGAGAGGTCGCACACAAGCATAAGGGGCCTTTATTACCAGCTCAAATTCTCCTTAGGGGATACATTGGATGAGGACATGTTCGCCGAGCAGTCTGAGAGCAACCCATTGGTGGAGGATTTGGAAGTTGCGCTTAATGTGAAGAGGGAGGACTTGAATTTGAATACGGATAGGAAGGGAGTGGTTGCAGGCGGGCTTGTGCTAAATGACAAGTTCGGCGGGGATGAGACCACGATTGACTGCAGTAAGCAGGGCAGGTCAGGCTGGATGATTCCCTCGGATGTTGATAACGGGATGGATTTTGTGAACGTTGATGCGGATTACGTGCTTGTAGTGGAAAAGGATGCGATGTGGCAGAGGCTGAACGAGGACAAGTTCTGGAAAAAGGAGAATTGCATACTTATTACTCCAAAGGGGCAGTCGTCTAGAGGCTGCAGGCGGCTGATTCGGAAACTTGCGGACAGGAAATTGCCTGTTTATTGCTTCACAGACTGCGATGCATGGGGCTGGTACATTTACTGGGCGATTAAAACAGGGAGCATAAACCTTGCATACCTTGCGAATGATATTGCGATTCCTGAGGCGAAATTCGTGGGAGTGACAATGAGGGACATAAAGGACTATGAGTTCCTTGGGAAATTGACAATCAATGCAAAGGATGTGGACATTAAGCGCGCTGAGGAGATGCTCGCGTATGACTGGATTTCGCGCAATAAGGACTGGGTGGAGGAATTGAAAACGGTGCTTAAGACAAAGAAGAAGATTGAGCAGGATGCGCTGCAGGGGCCGAGGCTGTCGTTCGTTGGGGACTACCTGCGCGAGAAGATTGCAAAAAAGAAGTTCCTTTCCTAAAGCCGCTTAGGCTTGCCTTTTTATTCTATGTTGAAGTACTACTTTCATGGAGCTGCATTCATCGCTTGCGCTTGTCTCGTCTGCAAACGAGCTTCTTGATTCGATTGCGCACTATGATGAGGAGAACCTGCTTAGGCTGCAGGAGATGAGGGGGCTGATGCTCCAGTCCGGCTTTGATGCCCCGTTTGCAGGAGTGCTTGCAAAAACCGCAACAGAAATGGAGGAGCTCTCCCCTGCCGAAGCCGAGGACTTGAAAAAGCAGGTGGGGAACATACGCTACATTGCAAGCCTGAAAAAATCCACCCTGAACCGGGTAAGGATTGCAATTGCGGCGCACAGGCTCGCAAAGCACTTGGGCGACAACCACAAGTGCCCGATTTCAGGCGACTTTATCCGCAGGCTTGCGGATGCTGGCGATTTTGCCATACTCGCATACCGGGAGATGATGGACACGCTTGAGGGGTACGGGACAGCGGCAACCCAGGCGATTGCAACAGTGGAATACGAGCATGAGGGGGAGACGAAGACCGCAAGCATGAGGCTCCCTGCGCGAGGAAATGCCGAGCTTGCGGCAAAGGGCGCATTTGGGGATGGCGCAAGGATTGTTGCGGTGAAAATCCAGAAAGGCAAGAGCAGCATAATAAAGGGTAAGGGGGCGCGGATTGCGATACTCACGCATTTTGTCACGAGTGCGGCAGCAGAGGTGCGAAACGAGCTTGATGCAAAGGAGAGGCAGAGCCCCGAGGTCTCAAAATACAATTCGATACTTGCGCAGAACCGTCTGATTAGGGATGCGAGGCTGGATTTGGCAGAAGGGTTTGAGAATGTGAAAAAAACGCTTGAGCGCGAAGAGCTGATGGAAAGGAAAAAAGAGGGGGGCTGGAAGCTTACGCCCGATCTTGAGAAGGAGATAAACAAAAGGCGGAAGTATGCGCACGAGGAGGTTCTTCTTAGGAGCAAGGGCGGGATGTGGGAGTGCTTCTTTGTGAATTACATGAAATCAAACGCCGGCATGAGGGAAGCCGAAAAAGGGATCCCTGGGCTTGCTGCAAGGCCTGGACCGGAGCAGCTTGCGCCTTTTGCAAAAGTGGATATTGGAATTCCAAATTCAGCTGAGCTGGTGCAGAAGAAAATAGAGGCGGAAGGAAAGGCCGCAGGCATGGATGTCTCTGCTTTCGGGGCAGGTTTTGCAGTCGCGTTTGGCAAGGCAGCGCCCCAGAGGATTGCAAAATTGCTTGGAATGGCAGAGCAAGAAGTTGAAAAGGCAGGAAGCAGGGTTGCATCCCTTTCCAAAGGCAGGGGAGGGGAGTTCCTCTCAAAGCTCGGCAAAAAGAAGGTGCGATGACCGGTTTTATGGGGAAGTCGGTGCACATTGGGAGTGAGTGCAATGCTGGTTGTGAAGGGGAAGCGGGAGGCTATTTTCTCATTGAATGCCCCTCGCGAGACGGATGTGCTCCTGCTTGTGAAGCCATCCCGCGCAGTGTTTGCCCATCTTCTTTCGAACACGTCCGTTAGGGTTATCAGATGCCCCCCAGGGGTGTATGCAACAATTCCAAGAAAGGTCATTGAAGCGCTCTCGGATGGCGGGGTTGAAGTGAAGGAGTTGGCACGGGGCAGGGGGCGCCCAAGAAAGTTGAGCGCCGTTAAGCTTGAGGTTGCGAAGGGGCTTGCGCAAAAAGTCGGGGCAAAAGCCGCGCTCTTGCGAAGCGGGATTGCAAAAAGCACGTATTACTACAGGCTTAGGCGAGAGAGGATGGGGTTGGTTTGATGCTCTGCGATGCGCACTGCCATCTTGAATCCCAAGAGCAGCCATACCCAGAGGGGCTGCTGATTACAGCAGGCTATTCAGTTGAGAGCAGCCTGAGGAATTTCAAAATTGCTTGCGGGAATATGGGGGTGTTCTGCTGCGTAGGAATTTCGCCGCAGGAGGCACAGAAATTGGGAAGCATTGGGGCGGTTGAAGCCGCAAGCAAGGAAATATGGGAATTGCTTGAAAAAAAAGACCCGAAAATAGTTGCGGTCGGGGAGGTCGGGCTGGATTTCCACTGGGGCAGGGGCGAGGGGCAGAAGGGGCTCCAGAGGGAGTGCTTTTCAAAAATGCTCGGGCTTGCAAAAAAATTCGGCCTGCCTGCGGTGATACATTGCAGGGAAGCGGAAGGGGACGCGCTATATGAGCTGGAAAAAGCGGGCGTTCGGTTCATGATGCACTGCTTTTCAGGGAAAGCAGAGGATGCAAAAAAGGTCGAGGAGCTTGGGGGCATTATTTCCATTCCGCCCCAAAAAAGCAAGGAGAGAAAGAAAGCGATTAAATTAGTTGGTGCGGATAGGCTAGTGGCAGAGAGCGATTCGCCTGCAATCGGGAAAAGCCCGGCTGCGGCGCTTGAAGCGGCTGGAATGATAGCGGAATACAGGGGGATGGAACTGCAGGAAGCGGAGAGGCTGGTATTGGAGAATACGAAAAGGTTTTTTGGAATAGGAGGCGGGATGACCAGTTATTTGAGGGAGGTCAGATCGCCTGGAGGGGGTTTTGATGCTTGAGAAGCTCAGGGCAATGCTTGGGAGCAAAAAGGACGAAAAGAACATAGCGCTGTTCATCGACGGGCCAAATGTGATTAGGAGGGATGTGAACGTTGATTTGGTTGGAGTGAGGAAATCGGTAGCCAAGTATGGGAAGATAAAGGTTGCAAAGGTTTTCTTAAACCAGTTTGCCTCGGACAAGCTTATTGAGGCAATGACAAACCAGGGGTTTGAGCCAGTAATAACCACGGGCGATGTGGATGTGCCGATGTCGGTTGCAGCGATGGAGCAGGTGTTCAACCCTGCGGTGCACACAATTGCGCTCATGACAAGGGACATTGACTTCCTGCCTGTGCTTGTAAAGGCAAAGGAACTTGGCAGGGAGACAATCGTGATAGGGGCTGAGCCTGGCTTCTCTGTGGCGCTCAAGAACACTGCAGATGTTGTGATTATCGCGGAGGCGAAGTGAGCCATGAGGCAGGTCCTTGCGCTTGCACTATCGCTGCTTGTCCTGTTTTCAGGCTGCATAGGAGGACCGGTTGAGCAGAAAAAAACCGGCCTTGCACTCGCCCTTTCCGAATCGCCAGAGGATGCGGAGGTCGTTGCTTATTTTGACGCGAAAAAGCTGCTCGCAAGCGAAGCGGCAGTTGAGAAGATCGGGCTTGGGAAGGACGGCGTGAAGCTTGCAAGGCTGTTTGTGAATGACGCATTCGTTGCCCTGCTCCCGGATAATAGGTTTGCGTATTCGTTCGGGGTCGAGGGAGGGGACATCACGCTTTTTGGCTCCTCTTTTCTGCCCCAAGTGATAAGGATGATTGACAACCGCACAGACACCAATTTCACTGCAAGCGACTACCAGGGGCGCAAGCTGTACTCAAACGGGAAGCTCGCATATTTTGTGGCAGGCGGAAGGGTGTATATAGGCGAGGAATCGGCAGTGAAAAAAGTGGCTGGAGTGAAGGCTGGAAAAACGAATGCGGAGAGTAAGTTTGCAGCCGTTGCAAAACGCGTGCCTGCCGATTCGGACTTCTCAGCTGTAATGGAGGGGGAGGGAGACGGGCTGTCTGGAATGTTTGAGGGCCTGGGGGTGGCAGGATATGTTGACGGCAACGTGTCAGATACATTCGTAATTATCAAGGCCAAGGACGTGCAGGCTGCAGAGCTCATTGCGCTCGGGCTTGAAGAGGCGCTAACAAGTGGGCAGCAGGAAGGGGCAAGCGTAAAGTCGGTTGAAACAGACAGTGAAATGGTATTTGTAAGGTTTGCGGTTGAGATTTCGAAATTCGACCCTTCATCCATTGGAATCGGGGGGAAAATGCAAACAGATGATAGTGATGCGCCGTCAGTTGAGGGGGTTATTGTGGTTGGGGAAGATGGCACAAATGCCTCGGAATGGGAATTTCCAGAGGGCAATGAAAGCGAGTATGATGTCCCGCCTGAATATTGGGAAGATGAACTGCCGCCTGTGCCCGAATGAATAGGGTTATAAAATCTCTTCAGGCATATAGAAGAGGTTTTTTGATTTCGGAGTGCGAATATTTTTTCATTTGTACCCGAAAGGGGTGATTTTTTAATGGGAGAGAAAAGGCCATTTGACATACTGAACAGCTCGCTCAACAACACAATAGTTGTCGGGCTCAAAGGCGGGCGCGAGATGCGCGGGCTCATGGTGTCCTACGACGTTCATATGAACCTCGTGCTTGAGAAGGCGGAGCAGCTCGAAAATGGGGAAGTGAAAAGGAGCATCGGAACGGTATTGCTCCGCGGGGACTCGGTAGTCTACATATCCCCTTCCTGAACCGGACCGCATGGCAATTCTTTAAATAGCGCAAGCCAGAATTAGCCTTGGTGATTTTGATGAGGCCAGTCTTGCTTGCTGTTTTTGCGCTGTTGACGCTTTTCGGCCCGGTTTTTGCACAAGCAGGCGCGGAATATGGCGCCATTGTGGGTGGAATTGCCGGGATGAATACAGTTGCTGCTGTTGGGGCCATAACCGGCTCCGCTTCAGGCGGCGCAATAGAGGTTGCCGTGCCTGCGGAAGGGGAGCAGGCTGTTGAGGTTGGATTTGCAGAGGAAATCAAGCCTGCTTTGGTAAATTGCGTAGTGAGCTCCGAATTCTCAAGGGGGATTAGCTACTATGTGCGCATGCTCTCCGAAACCAAGGACAAGGGGGAGCAGGCGAAAATAATGGAGAAGATTTCGCAGCTCAAGCAAAAGGCGCTGTCCGAGAAGGCGGAATGCACAACGAGCGCAGTTTCGCCTGTTGCAATTGGCGTAACACCTGTGCAGAAGCCTGTTGCTAAGCCGCTGCCTTCAACAGCACCCACGGCCGAGCCTGTTGCATGCACAACAGAATATTCTCCTGTGTGCGGAGCGGACGGGAGAACCTACTCGAACAAGTGTTTTGCATCGGTTGCTGGAATCGAAGTTGCTTACTCGGGGAAGTGCGAGGAGGAGAAGCCGCCCGAAATTCCAGGGGATGATTACTCGGACGTTCAGCCCACCGGAGGGGTGTACGGCTATTACGCGGCTTGGTATGGGAAGGTGAACCAGGTAAGCAAGGATGGCAAGAGCTGGATGAGCGACCCGGACGGGGTAACCGGGGCGGATGCACATCCGCTTGCGTACTGCCAGAAATGGTTCCCGGATGCAAAAGGGGTGGATGATATCGGGAGGCATTTTGTTCCGGGGTTCAAGAACAGGGGGAATTTGGGCAGTTTTGACGCTGAAACAGTAGTGTATGAGTGCACCGAGAGCGAGGGGGTGAATATAGTCACCCCGCTTGTGGTGTGGGGCAACGGCTTTCCGACATGGAGAAGCTTGGACGGCCAGACCAACCCATGCGACCTTGAGAAGCAGATGAAGGTGCAGGGCAAGCCTTGGTACGGGCCTTCTTGCGAGGAGGCAGGGGCGGGAAGCGCAGGGCCTTCGTGGGTGGCTGTCGCAGAGCCTGTTGAAGTTGTGGCAAAGCCTGCTCTGCCGAGCAAAGCATATGAGGTGTCACAATACTACCGGGAAAAAATGACTGATATCGTGGAATCGGAGGATGACGCACAGGCGCAGGTTGCAGAATTGAAAACGCTGCAAAAGGAGATAGATGCGATGATTGAAAAGCTGCTCTCAAGGCAGGGGAGCATTGATGCTGGGGACATGGGGCAGGTGGTCGATGCGATTGAGGTGACCCCAGGCTCGGTGAAAGCGGATAATGTGGAAGTTTTGGGGCCAAAGGTGATTTCCGCAACGCTCGGGGATGCAAAGCCTGTTGAGGTGGAAACCAGCGCGAATGCGGTCACTGTGACGGACGCTGGCGTTTCCGCTGGGGCAAGCGCAGTCACGCTCACACGCGACAGCGTGAAAATCGGGGGCAGGAGCCTCAAGGTCACCCCGTCAGAGGCTGCAAAGAAAGTGATTGCAACCGTGACTAAGATGAGGATTGAGAAGCAGGATGAGAGACCAGTGTACAAAATAGATGCGGAAAAGAAAGTGAGGGTGCTTGGGATATTCCCGACCAAAATGGAGCAGAAAGTCACAGTTGACGGGGAGAGCGGGCAGGTCGTTTCCACAGAGAAACCATGGTGGGGCGATCTTGCGACAGACGATGGATAGGCTGCCCCTGTTTCCTTTTTATTCTTTCAAGGAGTAGCATTGGTGCTGCATTTTATGGGCTAGTGGCGCAACGGTAGCGCGCCTGCATGGCATGCAGGAGGCTGGGGGCTCGAATCCCCCCTAGTCCATTTCAATCACAACAAGAACGATAAAGGATGAGGCGCTTTTGCGAAAAAGAAGTTATTTATACTGAACAGACAATAGTTTGTTATGTCATCCTTGGCTCTGGCAGAAGAAGGGAAGAGGTATACGCCCTTGCCTTTGACTGACGTTAGTTGGACATTGGAGAAGATAGACGAGCGGCTTGGATACCAGTGCCCATTCCGTCTGGCTGAGAGAATAATGAGTTCTGAAAAACCGGGGGAAAAATTCGCCTGGATAAAATCGTCCCTTGATACCTTGCGCGGCGTTTTGGGCAAGGAGAACACAGATGCTGCGTTCTACGCCTTTGGCAATCAGTTAATTGCAAATTTTTTTGATAGGGAGCCGATGCAGGTCATTGATAGCTTCGCGCGCATAGCGCAAAGTACCGACCAGGTTGCAGCGAACTATGCGCTTCGCGCCCTTGTGCGGCAGCCGATTGCAGAAATTTATGTCAACGAATCCCCAAGGTGTGTAGAGGATATGTTCGGGCGCGTAGTGCAGGAGGCAGGCGGTAACGCGCGATTTGTTTTTGAGCTGCTTGGATTGACGACCACTGCAGGCATGTCCGCCTCTGATCTAGATAGGACAGTGGACGCGCTTTTGAGTCTGACCAAATATCCAGAGGAAGTGACACGGAATATCGAAGCCGTGTTTGTTGTAAGCAGGGAAAACGCGGAATGCCTTGCGAAAAATCCGGCAGGGGTTGCCACCCTGTTTGACAGGCTGGTTGAAGATGCAAAAAATAGGGAAGATTGGGTAGTGCGCGCAAAAAGCATTGTATATATTTTTCGATATCCTAGAGTAATGACCGTTGCCATTCAAAAACCAGAAGACTTTGTCCAAGCAGTAGGTTCCTGCCCTAGCGAAGATCTTTTTCTAGTTGGAAGACTGGCGGGAGGGGGGATTCTCGACCGTGCCATAATTGCAAGATTCGCAACAATCGCAAACCTCACACTTCCAAATGCCCGAGATGCTCTTGACTCTTCATTATCCGTTTTTTTTGGAAATCAGCTGCTTGCCCATGATTGCTTTGAGAGATTCACTGAAACCCTTCTGATGATTGCAACTGAGCTTGATGGAGAGGCGATAAATAAAACACTTTTTTCGCTTGCCTCCAGATTGATGGACGCTGAGAACCATTCGTTCTTTGATGATTTCGAGCGCGTGGTCATTTCAGAAGAGATTGGAATGCGCAGGTTCACAGAAAAATATGGTGTCCGGCCGATGAGGATAATGGGCTTTTTTGATGGAAAAGCAGGAATACATGACCCAGATTATTATGATGCCACTATGGAACAGAATATGAAGAGTGGTATAATGGAGATTGCAGAAAGGCAGGGGCTGAACCCAAATTTTCTTGCAGCAGCTCTCTTCCAAGAGGGTTTTATAAATAAAATGGATCAGACAAAGTTCCAATTTTACATAAAAGATGTTGATTCATTCAGCGAAGTAGAGATGGATTCTTTTTATGTGGAGATAGACGAACTTAAGAGGGGCGGCTATATTCCACATGGGTTTGGCGATTCAGGAGAGTTCGAAATCGGATCTGAAGTGACAAATGAAAATGGTTTTAGAAGCCGGCGGGTTAAGTTTAAGACCCAGCACGACGCATTTGAGGCGTTTGGAGCGATGCTTGCTGCGCGCAGGGACAGGTTCCTCTTGCAGGCAAAGAAAATGGGCTATCAGCCGGATAAGCTGTCACCGGAGGTTGTGTGGGCTGGCACTTATCTTTATTACAACGCAGCCAACCCACAGAAAAAAGTTGAGGATATTGGAGTTGGCAACCTTCTTGATAAATATACACCAACGAAACAGAGCATAGCTGATTTCCGCTACAATTACATGCGGGTAGTGAGCACAGCCGATTATTTACGGGCTGGCGGCACGTTCGGGAATCCATGATGACATTGCCTTAATTTAGCACACATATAATTCCGTTGTGTAAAAATCGACAAATTAAAATCGGAAAGAAAAGAGAAAGGAAAAAAGAAGAAAAAGAAAAAAGAAAGAAAATTCATGTTCGGGTTGGAAACCCGAACAGCTCGCAACGGAGTTGCGGGAAAAAAAAGAAAGTTCAACTTAGAGAATGTTGAACTTATCCTTGTTCTTGTCCGCGACTTTTGCAACTGTGTCTTTCAGCCCGAGGCCGATTGCGATTGCCCCGCCCAGGCCGAGCATGAGGCCAAGCGCAGCAAGCACGATTGCAAACGACTGCTCAAGCAGCACCGTGCTCGCCCTTGGGAGCAGCATCGGCAGCGCTATCACAAGCGCGTTGTATGCGATGAAGACCTCAACCACTATTGCAATGAGGTTCACAAAGGGCACGCCCTTTGCAAGCTTCATGCGGTCTGTGATGTAGTCTCCGATCATCAGCCCTGCAACCAGCACCACAGCACCTGATGTGAGCGAGGGCAGGTAGTTGGTTGCCATGCTTGCAAGTGACATCAGGAATGGGAATTTCATCACCCCTGCGCCGAACCCGAAGAACAGCACCATAACCCAGAGCCACATCAGCGTAGTGATTACCTGAGTGAATGTGAAGCCCAGAAGCGAGTCGTGCAGGTGGTGCTTCTTTAGCTCAGCTTCAAGACTTAGGTGCTTGAGGAATTTGCGTATTCCGCTGTTTATCAGCCAGGCGACCACGTGCCCGACTATGAGCGCAATCACCACTATTGCAAACGCGGCAACCCCTTCAAGTATGTTTCCGAGGAAGCCCGTGGCAAACGTCGTTAGTTCATTCGTAAACGCCGCCATTTCAACCATTAAACCACCCTGAGTATCCTCCTCGGGACTTGTTTATAAACGTTTCGAGGTGGGAATGGAAAAACAAGGGGAAAAAATTAGGGAAGAGGGAAATGCTAGGATGGGTTACTTGTCCGGGTACATGACAATTTTGCCTGAATTGCCGGATTTCATTATTTCAAATGCTTCCGCGAATTTGCTCATCGGGAACTTGTGCGTGACTAGCTTGCCCATGTCCACTTTCCCTTCCGCAAGCAGTTTGGCTGCGGTTTCCCAGGTGCCCCAAATCCGCCTTCCGTTTATGCCGAACACACGGGCCTGCTTGAAAACAATACCGTTAGTGATGTCGATTGGCACTTTGTCCTTGGCTACCCCGAGCAAGCCGGCACGGCCCCCTGGGCGCAGGATTTTGAACCCCTGTTCGTAGATTGGGGCTGCACCAGACATTTCAAGGAATACGTCCACGCCCTGATTGTTGGTTGCAGCCATTATTTCCTTCACAGGGTCCTTTTGCTTGGAATTGATAACTGTGGTTGCGCCCATGGATTTGGCGAGGTTGAGCCTGTAATCCGAAATGTCCATTGCGAAAATCTGCGTTGCGCCCGAAGCCTTGCAAATCGCTGCTGCGCACGCGCCAATCGGCCCGCACCCGAATATTGCAACTGACTGCCCTTTCACATCCCCGCCCTCGAATACTGTGTGGACTGCATTGCCCATGGGCTCCTGCGCAGACATGTGCTCTATTGCAAGGGATTTGGGGTTCACCCATGCGGTGTTGGCAGGCATTGTAAGGTATTCCGCAAAACAGCCAGTGCAATCAATTCCCCGCAGCTTCACGTCCTTGCAAATGTGCTCGTTGCCCATTTTGCACAGGTAGCAGTGGCCGCAGTAAATGTGAGTTTCGCCTGAAACTATATCGCCCACTTTCACGTGAGTCTGGGTGTTCGGGCCTATTTCCATGACCTCGCCTGCGAACTCATGCCCGAATATCATTGGGGTCTTAATCCGCGATTGCGCCCAGTTGTCCCATTCGTAAATATGCACATCAGTGCCGCAAATGGAAACTGCCTTGTTTTTCACGAGCAATTCGCCTGGCCCGGGTTGTGGGATATCCACTTCGATTATTTCCGCGCCTGGTGCGGGCCTTGTCTTTGCAAGTGCCTTCATTTTTGCCATATTGTATCATCTCCAATAGCGTTAGGTAGGGGAATTGGGGGGAAAATTTGTTTAAAGCATTATGTACGTTCTTCGTCGATTGTGCCCGCTTGTGGCTATATATTATTTGCGGCGCAAATCGGCTCCAAGGTGAGAAATATGGTTGCACTTGACTCGATACTGGCTGCGGAAGTGAATTCATTGAGGGAAAAGGATTTGCTCTGGAACATAAAGCAGCTGCAAGGGCCTTCTGTGCCTAGGTCAAAGGTGGATGGGAAGGATGTAGTGATGCTCTGCTCGAACAATTACTTGGGGCTATCAGACCACCCTGCGCTGAAAGAAGCTGCGATTGAAGCTGTGAAAAAGTACGGGGCTGGGAGCGGGTCAGTGCGCGCGATTGCAGGAACAATGGATTTGCACATCCGGCTTGAGGAAGTAATTGCGAAATTCAAGAAAACCGAGGACTGTATTTATTACCAGTCGGGCTTTACCGCAAACTCAGGGGCGATTCCGCAGCTTGGGGTGGAAGGGGATTTGCTGATTTCGGATGAGCTTAACCATGGAAGCATAATAGATGGGGTAAGGTTAACCAAGGCTGGAAGGGCGATTTTCAAGCACAAGAACATGGACGATTTGAAACGGGTGCTTGAGGAGAACAAGGGGAAAGCGAAGAAAACTTGGGTCATTACTGATGGAGTTTTCTCGATGGATGGGGATATTGCGCCGCTTGGGGAGATTTCAAAATTGGCGCAGGAGTATGGCGCGTACGTTTATGTGGATGATGCGCACGGGGATGGCGTGCTTGGGGACCATGGGAGGGGAATTACAGACCATTTCCACCTGCACGGGAAAATAGAAGCGGATATGGGGACATTTTCCAAGGGATTTGGAGTGGCGGGCGGGTACATTGCGGGGAGCAAAACACTCAAGGAATTCCTGCTGAACAAATCAAGGACATATTTGCTCACTGGCTCGCATCCGCCTGCCACTGTTGCTGCGTGCATTGCTGCTATTGAGCTGCTTGAGAAGGATGATACGCTGGTGAAGAAAGTATGGGAGAACACCAAGTACTTCAAGGGGGAATTGAAGGAAAAGGGGTTCAATACAGGCGAGAGCGAAACGCCCATTACCCCGATAATGCTTGGGGAGAGCGCGGTTGCGAAAAAATTCTCGCAAGAATTGTTTGCAGAGGGAGTATTCGCATTGCCCATTGTGTTCCCGATGGTCGCGCAGGGGAAAGCAAGGATTAGGACAATGATGACTGCAGCGCACACAAAGGAGGACTTGGACTTTGCACTTGGGAAAATAGAGAAAGTGGGGCAGAAGCTAGGGGTTGTGAAGTAAGCCCCTGCTACTTCTTTTTCAGCTCAAAGAGCTGCAGGGCAATGCCAAAAACGATTATCAGAAGACCAGCCACTGATGAGAGAAGAATGGCCTCGCCAAGAAGAAAGTGGATATAGACCAGAGACATGAAAGGCGTCAGGAACATTATATTTGACATTTTTGCGGTATCGCCATGCTTGAGTGCCAGAGCCCATAATACCGAGGCTGCGGCGCTTGTGAAAAAGCCTAGCCAGACAAGTCCAGCCAGCTCTTGGAAGGATAATTGCGGAACTTGAGAAAACAATATGGTCGCAAGCGCAACTAAGATGAAAGTAAAAAGGAAATAGAACATGGTGGAAGTGACACGCTCGTAGTTGTATTTTTTCACCAAGACCATGTATAGGCCTGCTGAGAGCGCCCCGCCCAGAGCCAAAAGCGCCCCCACTGGATTTGATATGTGGAAACTGAACACGGCGCCTTTTGTCAAAACAATGTAAATGCCTGCGAAGCCAAGCAGGATTGCAAATAGTTTCCTGATGCCCAATTTCTCGCCTAGTATAGGCGCTGCGAATACTACAACCCATAGCAGCCACGTGTAATTCACTATAGAAACCTCCTGTGCAGGTGAAATCGCAAGGGCGGCAAAAAGACATCCGTAATATATCAGCTGCCCTATGAAACCAAGCCATGCGAAGCGCCAATAATCAATTACTGTATATTTTTTGATCAGGTTCAGCTTGTTTTGCCATAACGCTACCAAAAACAGGCTAATTGTCGCTATCATTGATGTGAAAAAAAGAACCTGCAAGCTGGAAAGGTTTTGCACTAGCAGTTTTGCCACTGCCGCGCTTGAGCCCCAAAGCAGCACGGCCAAGACCGCGTATATGTACGGCATTTTTCCTTCACCCATTTGATCGCCCTTATTTCTTTTTCAGCTCCATCATTTCAGAGAGCACTTCGTACGCCCGGGTGCTGTCGCTGTTCCTTAACAAAAGCAAGGTGTCGTTGTGGCACGATATTATTTCCAGCATGTTGATGCCCTCGGCCCAGAGCGCATCGAGCATTGTCGCAACTGAGCCCGGGATATTCTCGATTTCTTTTGGGGAGTATACTGTTATCAGCACAAGGTTATCTATAACATGGAGGTTTTTTTTCTTGAGTGCGGGAACGTATGACGAATCCACCACGCTCATCACACCGCTCCTGCTGTTGGAGACTGCAATTACCGGCACGCGTATTGCTGACTGGCTCCTTACCACCGCAACCTTGCTCCTTACCTCTATGCTGCTTTGCTTCAGTAGAGCCTCCACCCGAGCCTCATAATCTTCAGGGACCCGATGCTGCATTTTTCCTGCCCTGATTATTGCAGCTTTCACCGCGTCCGTCTTGCCCCCTGCACCTATTGATTTTGAAATTTTGTGCGCAAGCTCAGAGTAATTGCACAGCCCGCCCCTCACCATAGAGAGGAGTATCGGTCTGCGCTTCAGGTAGAGCCTCACAAGGTTTGCAATCGAGCCTGTGTTTTTCATTTGTTCCACTTGGGACATTTTGTCCTGAATTGTAATTTGGAGGACAGAGCTTATAAATCGCTCGTTCGGCGCAACTTATGCTGCAGGCGGCGGAAAAAACGGCATGCATCCGCATCAGGCTGGAGGATTTGTCCATCGCCGCCTGCATTTCCAAATAAAAGAGGTGGAGGATATGGGCGGGAACGTTGTGAATTGCATAGAATGCGATACAGGGAACGACATAGGGGAAGGCGGGGAGATTGGGCAGGTGATAAGCTGCTCGTGCTGCGGCACACTTCTGGAGATAATGTCGATTGCTCCGCTCTTGGTACAAAAGGCCCCGCAGATTTTGGAGGATTTTGGCGAGTGAATTTTGCGGGCAAGATAGAGGGATTGGGCGATTTCTATGAAAATTGGTTTTGCATATACTATGCTAACCCCCGAGAATATGACAATTGTGAAAGCTGCAAAAAGCGATGGAGTGGAACTTGCGATGCTCAATGATGAGAAGGAGAGCTTGTCGCTGGGGGGTCTGCCGGAAGGGTTTGAGGAGGCGGGGTGCCTGCTTGACCGCTCAAGCGGGTTTTCGCGCTCGCTTTGCATATCGCACCTGTTCGAGCTGCATGGGGTTCCAGTGGTAAATTCGCACTTTGCGCAGAAAATATGCGGGGATAAGGTGGCGTGCAGCGCAGTGCTTGCGAAATCAGGGGTGCCTACGCCGAAAGTGCTGGTTGCGTTCTCAGCACAGGCTGCGCTTTCCGCTGTTGAGGAGATGGGTTACCCTTGTGTGATAAAGCCGCCGGTCGGGAGCTGGGGCAGGATGGTGTGCAAAATCACGGACAAGCATGCGGCTGAGGCAGTGGTTTCGCTTAAGAGCACGCTTGGTGGGTATGCTGACAAGGTGTATTACATCCAGGAATTCGTGGACAAGCCGGGCAGGGATATCAGAGTGTTCCTGATAGGGGACGAGATTGTGTTTTCGATTTGCAGGACTGCAAAAGAGGGGGCGTTCCTGACGAACCTGAGCGCAGGGGGGACCGCTAGCGGGTTTGCGCTTACGGAAGAGATGGAAGAGGCAGTGCACAAGGTTGGCGGGATTATGGGAAGCGGCATATATGGGATTGACTTGATTGAGGGAAAGGATGGCGGGTTCTATGTGCTTGAGGTGAACCATGCGCCAGAGTTCTCCAAATCAGCTGGGGCAGGGATTGGGAAGGTTGCGGAAAAAATTGTGCAGTTTGCAGTATCGTGCATGAAAAAGTAGGGGATTGTGATGGATTTTCTCAAAATGGGCGACATAAGCCCGAAAGATCTGCAGGACATACTCTGGGTTTCGCTTAGGATTAAGCAGGAGTTGAAAGGCGGAACGCATGAAGAGATGCTGAAGGGGAAAACGCTTCTGATGCTCTTTTCGAAAAATAGCACAAGGACGAGAGTTTCATTCGAGACCGGGATGACGCAGCTTGGGGGGCACGCAGTATTCCTGGATATGGAAAAATCGCAGGGTTCCAGGGGCGAGAGTTTCTTTGATATGGGCGGGTCTGTGGGCGGGATGGCGGACTTGGTCATGGCAAGATTGCACTCGCACCAGGATATTGAGAAACTCGCAGAGGGTTCGGCTGCGCCTGTGATAAACGGGCTTACAGACTTGGAGCATCCATGCCAGGCGCTTTCGGACATGCTCACGCTCTGGGAGCTTGGGAAACTCAAAAAGGGGGGCAAGCTTGCGTTTGTCGGGGACTGCAGGAACAATGTGGCGAATTCCCTCATGCTTGCGTGCGCAATGTCCGGCTTGGAGGTTTCCATGGTAGGACCGGAGGGATATGCGCCAAAAAGCGAATATGTTGAGATGGCACAGGGGTTTGGGTGCAAGGTAGAGCATTGCGCTGATGTGGAAAAAGGGTTAGAGGGCGTGGATGCAGTTTATACTGACACCTGGGTTTCAATGGGTGATGAAATTGAAGCGAAGAAGAGGGTTGAAGTGTTATCTCCATACCAGGTGGATGAGAAGCTGATGTATTATGCAAAGCAGGATGCGGTATTCATGCACTGCCTTCCTGCGCATAGGGGGCAGGAGGTCACAAATGAGGTGATTGATGGGAAGCAGAGCGTGGTATTCTTGCAGGCTGAGAACAGGATGCATGCGCAAAAAGGGCTTATGTGCTGGCTTCTCGGAAAGGCGTGATACGAATAGTTATATTTCTATTTCGGGAAGCTATCCCTATGGACATTGAGAGAAAAGTAGAGCTTGTGAAAAGGGCGCCAACCCAGGAAGTGATTACTGAGAAGGAGCTGCGGGAAGTGTTTGAGAACTACTCGCACCCGAAGCACTACATAGGGTTTGAGATTTCAGGAATGGTGCATTTGGGAAGCGGGCTTTGCACTGGGTTGAAAATAAAAGATTTGCTTGAGGCGGGAGTTAAGCCCACAATATTCCTTGCGGATTACCATGCGTGGATAAATGGGAAATTGGGCGGGGATCTGGAGAAAATCCAGAAAGTTGCGAAGGGGTATTTCAAGAGCGCGTTCTTGTCGCTCGGGCTTGAGGAGGGGAAAGTGGAGTTCGTGCTTGCATCCGAAATTTACGACAAGGAGTATTGGAAGGATGTGCTCAAGATTTCGAAGGAGACTACGATTGCAAGGATGCTTAGGTGCACTACTATCATGGGGAGAACGCAGAAGGACGCGACGGATTCGGCTGCGATATTGTACCCTGCGATGCAGGCTGCAGATATTTGGAAACTGGATGTGCAGATTGCGCATGCGGGAATGGACCAGAGGAAAGTGCACATGCTTTCAAGGGAAGTGAGCGAAAAGCTCGGGAAGAGGAAAGTGGTCGCGGTGCATGGGAAGCTGCTTTCGGGGTTGTCTGGGCCAGGCAGGATGGATGCAGGGGCGGTGCAGGGGGAAGAAGAGAAGGACGCGGCTATGATTGCGGGCAAGATGAGCAAATCAAAGCCAGATTCGGCAATATTCATCCATGATTCGGAAGAGGAAATAACGCGCAAGGTTGCAAAGGCGTACTGCCCGGAGAAAGCAGTTGAGGGGAACCCGGTAATCGAGATGATGGAGTATTTTGTGATGCGGGAGAAGGGAAGCGTGCTGAAAATCAGCAGGCCTGCAAAGTTCGGGGGGGACGTGGAGTTCGCATCAGCGCAAGAGGCGAAAATGGAGTATCTGCAGGGGAAATTGCACCCAATGGATTTGAAAGCGGCTGTTGCACGTGAACTGGGCGCGGTGCTAAAGCCGAGCAGGGACTATTTTGAAAAGAGGAAGGAAATGCTGGTGTTTTAGATGGCATCGCGCGCGCTAAAGGACCATATGGAAGGGCACAGCGGGAGCAATGCGCTTGTGCGCCAGGTGATACTTGGCGGGCAGGACGGCGTTGTGAACATTTTGGGGTTGGTGCTCGGGGTTGCAAGTGCCACCAAAGACTCGAGGATTGTGATAATTGCGGGTGTTGCAACCGCGTTTGCAGAGAGTTTTTCCATGGCGGCGGTCGCGTATACCTCTGCGCGCGCAATGCATGATTTTTACGATTCCGAGCTGCAGCGGGAGAAGCAGGAGATTGAGGAAGTGCCGCATTTTGAGCGCGAGGAGATACGCGAGATTTACTCGAAAAAGGGGTTTAGGGGAAAGCTGCTTGACCGGATTGTGAGAACAATCACTTCGAACAAAAAGATTTGGCTCAAGGTGATGATGGAAGAGGAGCTCAATTTGAGCATGCGCGAGTTCGAGAGCCCTAAAAAAGAGGCAGCAGTGGTAGGGCTTTCCGCGTTTGCTGGTTCGCTGATCCCGATTGCCCCGTTTTTCGTGCTGCCTGTATTCGAAGCCATGATCGTGTCCGCGCTTGCGTGCTCCGGAATATTGTTCGTGGGGGGCGCGATTAAAGCAAGGCTGACCATAGGAAGCTGGTGGAGAAGCGGGCTTGAAATAATGGGGGTCGGCATGGTGGCAGGCATGCTCGGATATGTGGTTGGGACGCTTCTTGGGGCTGCAAGCTTCTGAAAAATAGTCTTATTTTTTAAGTTCGGGGGGCAATTTTTCCATTGGGCGAGAGAGATGAGGGACATATGCGATTTTGCGCTTGGGAAGATGCCTGCAGAGGCGCTGTTTGCATTCAATACAAACGTCGATGCCATTGCAAAGCTTGAGAGCCTCCCAGGGCTTAGGCTGCCAGGGCTAATGGAGAGCATTGAGAAGTGCGAGCAGAAGGAGATACTTGTAGGGGGGGCGCAAGCAGAGGCGCTTTCAAGGCACCAGTGGCAGCATTCGATAGGCGGGCAGGCAGGAAGGTGTGCGCAGGTGGCGGCGTACCTTGGGGTGAAATCCTACCTTAACATACCTGTCTCGTGCCATGAGCAGAACCGCTTTTTCCACCCAAACGTGCACTGCGCGCACAATGGGGCGTTCATCCCTGCGGGAAGAGTAAGGGAATCCGGCAAGCCCCCTGTGCACTACATAATAGAATACGAGAGGGGGATGAAAATCGCCGGGCAGAAGCTGCACTGCCAGAACAGGTTTATAGCGTCGTATTATGGGAATGGCGGGCCTATGGATGCGCAAGTGGGGTTTGTGAAGCTGATGGAAGGGCAGGTGCGGTATGTGAACCGGGCCGTGCTAGGCGGGGCGCATCTTCTGCAGGAGAACAGGGCGCACAGGCTTGAAGAGGCAAGGGCGCTTATTGAAAGCTGGAAAAAGAGGAACCCGGAGCTAAAAGTGCATTTTGAGTGCGGGGATTTCCAGTCCGAGAAGGTTGCAAAGCTGTTCCTGCGCAGGGTTGCACCAGTGTGCGATTCGATTGGGATAAACAGGGTCGAGTGCAGGCAATTGTCTGGAAGGGAGGGGAACGCTTTCGAAGCGGCGGCATCGCTTTTGCCTCACGTGCCGCTCGCTGTGTTGCATGAGCCCCAGTTTGCAGCCAGCTTCTCAGGGAAGGATGTTGCATGGGAATCGCTTGCATTCGGGAATTTGGTTGCCGCGTTCTACCTTGAGCACGGCAGGCTTGCGAACATGGGAGAGCTCTATGCGTATGAGCCAAAAAAGAGGGCAACCGACAGGTTCACATTCGAATACCGGAATGCGAAAATAGACTGCGCAAGCGAGTTTGTGCCAACCTATGCAATCCTGCCCAAGCTCACTGTTGGCGGCGGGGATGCGTTTGCAGCCGGGTTTGCGCTCACTTATTGAATTTCAACTTTCGTTCAGCGCATCCAGATCCGCAAGCATTGAATCGAACTCCGAGTCCTCAATAGATGTGTTTATGTCATCTTCGCTCAGGTCCGGTGATTCAGCCTCGAGTGCATCCAGGTCCGAAAGGGATGAATCGAGCCCTGCATCCTCGCCCGGGGTTGCGACGTCATTGCCGCTAAGGGCTGGCTGCTCTGTGCCCGGAGGCGGAGGCTGCTGGGCTGGTGGCTGCTGCGAGCAGCCGAATAAAAGAAAAGAAAGCAGGAGTACTGAAACGAATATTGCGATTTTGCTATTCATGTTGCAACACCCCCTAGCTTGCATCTGTGGATGGGTTCTTTAGCGCCTTGTAGTTTGCGCGCGCATCGGAAACAAATTCGCCCCATGAGTTCTTTATTTCCTGCACGACTTCGCGCTTGCCCTTTATGTCAGGCGCATTTGCGAACCTTTCCTTGGCATCCTCAAGCCATGCGATGAAATCGGCGGCCTTCTCCTGGCTTATGATCCCCTTGTCCGCGAACTTCTTTGCCTTTTCCCCAAGGTTTGAAATCCGCTCCTTTATCATTTCATAAACTTTTCCCTTGAGCTGGCTCGTACATTGCGTAGCTTCGGTGCCTGTGCATTCCTTTATCTCATCGCGCACCTGCTTTGCGGCATTAAGGCCAACCACGCGCTTTAGGCACGCCTCGCGCTTGTCTTCGCCGAGGTTCTGGCAGAGTTTTGCCTTTTCCTTCCTGTCAAGGCATTTTTTCTTTCCTTCTGCAGTAGCCTCGCGCCTGCACTCCTCGTCCGCAAGCTTCCCTTTTGCCTTGTCCACGTTCATGTTGCAAAGCACGCGCTCCTTTGCAGTGGAGGGAGAGTTGCAGTCTTTCGTGTCCTTGTATTTCTCCCGAAGAGTTTCGCGCTCTTTTATCCGGTCCGCAGTGAGCTTTTCGCGCACTTCCTTGTTCCGCAAATTGTCTTCGGGCTTGATTGCCCCGCGGCGGTTGTCAAGAACACTGTTATCAGTTCCAGACGCATCGCCAGTGCCCTGGTCCAAAGTCCCGTCGTCATCCGAGCCGGAAGCTGACGTGTCGTCTGCGCCCTGCCGCGCAAAAGCGAACGGGGAGAGGAGAATTGCAGAAACCAAGAGCATCAAGAGCATTTTCATTGCATCACCTGCATATGGGAGGGAGCTTGTAGTTAATATAATTTGCCCTGATTTAGGCGAGTTTTTATAGGTTGGCGGAGAAATCGAATGGGGGTTGTATTATGCTTGACAGGAAAAGGTTTCTCCAGCGTGCGCGCGAATCTGTGCAGGAGGCGATGCGCTCGCGCGACAATGTGCTGCTCCAGTCCAGCGGGGCGATTGACGAGATAAACAAGGCCTCGAACCTGCTTTATGAGAGGCTGATGGAATGGTACGGGCTGCATTTCCCTGAATTGCGCCTCTCGGACCAGAAAGCGTATTGTAATGCGGTGATTGCGCTTGACAGGGGGAATATTGATGAGGCGGCGCTTTCGGAGGCAGTGGGAAAGGAGAGGGCCGCAAGCCTTATTGGGCGCGCAAAAACAAGCGGCGGGATAGAGCTTCCTGCCGAGGATTTGCGGCAGATACGCTCGCTTGCAAAAGGGGTGCTCTTTCTGTATGAATTGAGGGAGCAGTATGAAAAATACATAGAGGGCGCGGCGCACGAGATTTGCCCGAACGTTTCGCACATCGCAGGGGCGCAGCTTGCGGCAAAGCTCGTTGCGCAGGCGGGCGGGCTGCACAAGCTTGCGCTCATGCCTGCAAGCACTGTGCAGGTCATAGGGGCGGAAAAGGCCCTGTTCAAGCATTTGAAGTCTGGCAGCAAGCCGCCCAAGCACGGGATTATTTTCCAGCACCCGCTAATCTCCACCTCGCCAAAGAAGCTGAGGGGGAAAATTGCGCGCGCGCTTGCGACAAAGATTGCGATTGCCGCAAAAGCGGATGCATTCACCAAGAACTTCATTGCCGGGAAGCTAAAGGAGGATTTTGAGAGGCGTGCAAAGAGCGTGCTTAATCAGAAGTGAGGGGGATGGGCATGATTGCAGTGGCCAATTTGAATCCTAATGAGGGGGCGCTTGGATGAAGATTCTTGCGGTTGCCGACCTGCATGGGGATGAGGAGGCGCTTGACAGGCTTAGGATTGCTGCCATGAAAAACATCTATGACCATGTTTTCATTGTGGGTGACATCACAACCGCTGGGCCGGCTTCCTATGCGGATGATGTGGTCTCGCTGTTTCCCTCGTGCTTTGCAGTGCACGGGAACATGGACACGCAAGAGGTAATCAACGTGCTTGAGAACAGGCGCGTTTCGGTGCACGGGAAGAAGAAAATGCTTGGGGAATGGAACGTGGTTGGAGTCGGAGGGAGCAACCCGACCCCCTTTAGGACGCCCATTGAGTATTCGGAGCAGGAGATTGCCGAAACCATTTCAAAAGCCGGGCTGGACAAGCACTCGATACTTCTTTCGCATCCGCCCCCCAAAGGCGCATTTGACCAAGTCGAGGGGGCGCACCGCGGGAGCGAGAGCGTGCGAAGCGCGATTGAGCAGAAAAACCCGCTCATGTGCGTCTGCGGACACATTCACGAGCAGGAGGGGGAGATGCTCCTTGGGCAGACATTGGTGGTGAAGCTGGGGGCCGCAAAATCCTTCCGCGCGGCAGAGATTGAAATCACTGACAAGATTGACGTACGGTTCATAAAATTCTAGGGAACGATAAAGATGCAGGTCCGCATGGCTAACAGGGCGGAAATCCCGCAGGCGCTTCTTCTTGCAAAAAGGCTGTTTCCGCATTCCTACGTAGAATATAGGGAGGGCGATGCATTTTTCGTTGCAAAGAGCAAAGGAAAAATTGTTGGGTTTGCGCATGCTGGGGAGGGCATGAAGGGGTTCGTAGTGCGCGGAATCGGGGTGGAGCCTGGGCTTCGAGGCTCCGGGGTCGGATCTATGCTTCTTGATGCGGTGCTTGCATATTGCAAGGGAAAGAAGGCGGGAAAGGTGGTGCTCGCGGTGGATGAGGAGAACATTGCAGCTGCGAGGGTTTATGCAAAGCGCGGGTTCGTATTCTCAAAAAGGAAAGGGAGCGCTGTGCTTTTGTCTGCAGATGAGCCGAATTAGCCCTAGCCCATAAGGAAAGTCACGCAAAGAAGGTAGGCGTTGAAGGCAAATATTATCAGCGCAAGAAGCACGGCTGCGGCAGTTGTTATCCTGCGGTTTGCAAACTCGCCCATTATTTCCTTCTTCGAGGAGTAGTAGATTAGTGGGATGAGGGGAAGCGGAATCATCAATGAGAGAACAACCTGGGACATCACAAGGATCTGGAGAGGCTCGATGCCCGCGTAAAGGGCAAGAAGCGTTGGGATGATGTTTATCACGCGCGTTATTATCCTGCGCATCGTGACGCTTAGCTTGAAATCAGTTAGCGTTTCCATGATGCTCTGCCCTGCAAGCGTGCCAGTTATAGAGGATGAGATGCCTGCGGCGAGCAATGCCACTGCGAATACCAAGGAGGCAATAGGGCCGAATAGAGGGGTGAGGGTGCGATATGCCTCCTCGATTGTGGCGACCTGGATGCCGTTTGCGTAAAATGCCGCGGCCGCCATTATCAGTATCGCGGCATTCACAAATGAGGCGATTAGGAGCGCGATGACTATCTCCACTGTGTGGAAATGCAAAAGCTTCCGTTTCCCGATGTCCTTTGAGGACTCGTGCAGCACCTTGTTTTTCATCAGCCACGAGTGCACAAAAAGCGCGTGCGGCATCACTGTTGCACCTATTATGCCGACCACCAGGAGGGCCGTGTCAGGGGTTAGGAGCGGGTTGAGCGTGGCATGGGCGATGGCTGATGCCGAGGGCCTGGTGATGAAAAGCTCGTATACGTAGCCTGCTCCTATCACCCCCACGAACAGTATGAATGCATATTCCAGCAGGCGGAAGCGCCTGCTTGCGAGGAACATGAGCAGGAGAACGTCTGCAACCGCGATGAGCGCGCCTATCAGGTAGGGCACCCCGAAGAGAAGGTGAAGCGCAACCACTATGCCAAGGAATTCGGCAAGGTCGGTTGCAAGAATGGCGATTTCTGCGGCAAGCCAGTAGGCAAGCACGAGGCGCTTGTCCTTCCAGCGCTGGCGTATGAGGTCGCCAATCGTGTGGCCTGCTATCCCAAGCTTGCCTGAAATGTATTGGAAGAGCATCGCGGCTCCAGAAGAGAACCAAATTGCCCAGATTAGCGCGTAGTCGTAGGAAGCCCCTGCGGAAATCGAAGTGCCCCAGTTGCCAGGGTCCATGTATGCGACGCTCACAATAAGGCCTGTGCCAAAGAATGCCCAGAAGCGCCTGTCAAGGAATATCGAAGGCAGATGGAATTTTTCCTGCAAATCTGCCATGCGGTTCACCTATCGTACTATCGGGGAGCCGTGGGGGTCGCGCCTTGGCTTGCCGAGGAAGAAATACAGCCTGCGGACGGTTTCATCGGAAACGGAATGCTCAATCCGCGAAGCCTCAGCATGCACTTTCGATTTTGATAAGCGCAGCGTTTTTGCAAGGAACAGCTCTATCACCCTGTGCTTGAATGTCATCTTGGAGGCAAGCCGCTCCCCTTTTGTGGTAAGGCTGATGGGGCCGTATTTTTCCTGCCTTGCAAGGCCGGCCGAACAGAGCGAGCGCAGCGACTCGGAAACCCCAGCCTTTGAAATCCCGAGGTATTTTGCAAGCTCGCTTGCGCGCGCCAGCCCGTGCTTTGAGCGCAGATATAGAATTGCGCGCAGGTATTCCTCTACTGTTTCGCTCCTCACGCAAAAGTTAAGCATGCTTAACTTTATAATCAAGGCTGTCTGTGGCTAATGGGAAAATAGAGAGGCAAAAAGCCGGGCAGCAGATCGCGCGCCGGAAGCGAGGGCGGGTTCAGAGGAGGATGTAGCTTGCAAGCGTTGTCATGATGCCAATTACGAACGGCAGCAGGCTGCCGCGGCGCTCAGGGTGCACAAGGTCGCGGGCAACCAGGAACAAAAGCGAGCCGGTGATGAACGAGAAGATGGTTTTGAGCAGGTGCTCCGGCATTGCAACGGCGAATAGCGCCCCGAAGAAGGTGGAGAATGCGAGCAGCTCCTTTGAGAGTGGGAGACGGAGGCGCTCGGTCAGGTGCGTTGCGAAAAGCGATACCAGTATCTTGCGTATTGCAAGGGGCACGAACAGGACCATTGAAAGCGAGAGGGATATTATCGAGCTCGTGTAGAAGGCGATGCCAAAGAGGAATGAGACTAGGAAGAAGCCGACAAAATGGAGCATGCTTATGTCTTTTTTTATCTGGCTTTTCTTGAAAGAATGGTATATGTAGTCCTCAAGTAGGTAGAACGCGACAAAGCCTGCGAGCATGAGGTAATGGCCAAGCTCGGTTTTGAGGCTTATTGGCAGGAGCTCAAGTATCGCCACAGAAATGAGGATGCCGGCATTCAGGGAGATTAGGGTGCCGTGGTAGCGCTCTATCTTTTTGCCGAAGAGTTCTGAAATGTATGCGGCGATGGATATGACCGCTGCAAGCGCCAGTATCTCAAGCTGCATGGGTGGATATGGGACAAATCATTTAAAATTCCGATTAGGAAATAGGAGCGGGTGAGGGGCATGAGGCAGATTACCGTTTTTGTCGATAACAAGGTGGGCGCGCTTGCATCCATTTGCGAGCTACTGGGGGGGAGCGGAGTGAACCTTGAGGCGATTGCCGCATACGGGGAGAATGAGGGGGGCGTGATTCGGGTGGTGACTGAGGATGTGGAAACCGCAAAAAGGGTTCTTGCGGCATCCAAATACAGGGCAATTGAGGGGGAAGTGGCAACTGTCAGGATAAACGATTCTCCAGGGGAGCTTGGGAAGCTTGCGCGCAGGATTGCAAATGCGGGAGTGAATATCGAGTGCATATACCTTCTTTCGAAATCAAAGGGGACTGCAGAGTTTGCGATAAAGCCTGCGGGGCAGATTGAGAAGCTGCAGAAAGCGATAAAGGGGATTTAGCCACGATGGAGCTGCCAGGTGATGCCTTCTTGTCCATTTCTTCTTTTTTTCAGTAGCAGCGCACTGTGATTGGCCTTGAGCCCCTCTGGACTTTTGTGCCAAGCCCGCTTGAGTCCGTGTAGCTAACGCTGACTTCAAAATCCATAATGGCGTTTTGTGGGCAGGCGGTGCCGGTTCCCTGGAATACGACTACCATGCGCTGGCCAGTGGAAAGAGAGGTTGGCGTCGAGTAGGTCAGGACTGCGCCGGCAGGGACCTGCGTGAGCGTGATGCTGTTTACCACAACCACCTCATGGCCGTTGTTGACTATCAGGCTCTTGTTGCCGCCTGCGCCTGCAGCAAGCTGGATTATGCCGATTGGGGCGGCTGCACGCCAGTAGGTGAGGGATTCGGTCATTTTAATGTCGCCAGACCCCAGGCCCCCGCCGCCAATAAGCGCGACTGCAACCAGCGCGATTGTGAGCACGACGGCAAGGATGATTAGGTATTCCATTGCACCTTGGCCAAGCATGTGCAAATACCCGAAGGGAGTGAATAAATAGGTTATGGGGTTATGAGCATTTAACGGACAGGTCCCTTTGCCCTAATTGCTGCAGGCCGCTAAAAGCAGGGGAAGAATAGTTGAAGGTAACCGTTGTGAACGTTACAAGCTCGCCAGAGTTGCAGGAATATGCATTCGCAAAAGCCACGATTGTGGATGCCCCGGGATTGAAATTTGAAGCGCCGTATGTACCGCTTAGGGCGCCTGTTCCGTTTGAAAGCCCCATGGCGCTTAGGGCAAGCACTTCAGGAGAATTGCTTTGCACGACAACTTCCAGAGTGCCCCCGCTAAGCTTGGTTTCAGTTATGCCAAACGGGGTTGCGAGGCGCCAGTAACTGCTGCTCTGCGCCATCTTTGAATCGCCAGTGAGGCCTGGGAAAAAACCCATTAGGACTATTGCGACAATTGCAATTACGAGCACAACTGCCAGTATGGTGAGATATTCTGTCGCGCCCTGGCCTTTTCTTGCCTTAAGCATCCAATCGCCTTCCTCTGATGAGTTGGTCTTGGGATAAGTGGAATATAAAGATTATGATTTAGGCTAGGGGGAGTGAAAAGAAAAAAGAAGAAAGGGAGGTGCTTAGGAGCACCTGACTATCAGGTCCCTGGAACCAACCTGCGTTAACCCGGCAAATGAGGAAGTGCTGTATGTGAAGTTAACGGTCGTGAAAGTCACGACACTTCCGATTACACAGGTAGGGGCTGCAGCCGCTGCGGTAGCAGCAGTCGTACTTGCGCCCGGCCCCAAGGCAGTTGACGTCGGGGTGACCGTTACTATGGTGGTGCTGCCGTTGGCGTTAGTTACTCTCATTGTAAGCGCAGAGATGGAATCAGGCGCGTTGTTTTGAATAACTACATTCAAAGTGCCAGCTGGGGTTATAGACGCTGCCGTTATTGCAATTGGGCTTGCGCCTTTCCAGTATGTTATGCTCTGGTTGACCTTGGCGTCCGTTGTAAGGCCTGGGAAGAAACCAAGCAACGCGATAGATACGAGTGCTATTACCAGCACGACCGCGAGCAGGACCAGATATTCTGTCGCGCCTTGACCTTTTCTCATTCCAAACATAACCGGATCGCCTCCTTTTTGAGTATTTAATTACCCTCGTTTTCCGTATATGAAGGAGTATTTTTAAAAACCTTTGTTCGGGAGGCTCGTCAGTAGGCGATATTTGATGCACAAGGGGCGCGATGGCACCCATCTAAAGCAACGGCGGCACGGGCCTTGGGGCGCGCGGCCGGGATTTGGCACAGCGCCGAAAGAGGAGTGCTGTGCGGCAAATTGGCAGCTTTGCGCCCCTGCTGGCAATCGACGAAAAATTTGAGGGAGCCAATAAAAGCGTGCGGCGAGAATCGATGCGCTATGGGGCTTAGGGAGGACGCTCTTTCGTACCACAGGAAGGGTAAAATCGGATTGGAGATTCGAACGAAGCTGGAGAGCAGGGCCGACCTCACGCTTGCGTATACGCCTGGCGTTGCGGAAGTGAGCAGGGAAATCGCGAGGAACAAGGAAGCCGTGTATGATTACACCTGGAAGTGGAACTCGGTTGCAATAATTTCAGATGGCACAAGGGTGCTCGGGCTTGGGGATGTCGGGCCTGAGGCTGCGCTGCCTGTGATGGAAGGGAAAGCCATGCTCCTAAAGAGGTTCGGGGGCGTGGATGCAATCCCGCTTTGTATAGGCACGAAGAATGAGGAGGAGATAATTGCGTTTGCAAAAGCCGTTTCGCCAACGTTCGGAGGGATATTGCTAGAAGACATCGAGTCCCCGAAATGCTTTGATGTGGAAACTAAGCTCAAGCGCATGCTTGACATACCGGTTTTCCATGACGACCAGCACGGGACAGCGATTGTCGCGCTTGCCGGGCTGATAAACGCGCTCAAAATAGCGGAGAAGAAAAAGAACCATGTGAAGGTGGTGGTGAACGGCGCAGGCGCGGCAGGGATTGCGATTGCAAAGCTGCTGATTGAATACGGGGTGAAGGACATTACGGTGCTGGATTCGAAAGGCGCGATTTGCAATGCTCGTGACGATTTGGAGCAGTACAAGCGGGAGTTCTCGCTCGTGCTTCCCCACATGGTGTGCGGCAGGCTGGAGAATGTGATTAACGGGGCGGATGTGTTTATAGGGGCATCAGCTGCAGGGGCGCTTAGGCGGGACTGGACATTGAATATGGCGGAGGGGGCAATTGTGTTCGCGCTCTCAAACCCGGTCCCTGAAATAACGCTGGAGCAGGCAAGGGCAGGGGGGGCGGCAGTGTACGGAAGCGGCAGGTCGGATGCGCCAAACCAGATAAACAACGTGCTTGCATTCCCAGGGGTGTTCCGGGGCGCGCTTGATGTGAGGGCAAGGGCGATTGACGAGGGGATGAAGCTTGCGGCAGCCGGGGCGATAGCAGGCTGCGTCGGGGAAAAAGAGATCGCAGGGGGGAAAATCGTCCCTGACCCGCTTGACCCGCTCGTGGCAAAAAGGGTGGCTGAGGCGGTTTCGAAAAAAGCGAGGGAAAACGGACTTGCCAGGATTTGATTTGGGCTGGGGGGATCCGGGACATCAGCTTGCTAGATTAAGAGTGACACGTGCAAAAAATTTGGCGGGTGAGTAGGATGGAAACAAGAATCGAGAAGGATTTCCTTGGGGAAGTGCAGGTGCCTTCTGATGCTTATTATGGGGTATTCACTGTCCGCGCACTATCAAACTTCAAGCTCACAGGAATGCGAGCCAGGCCGGTTTTCATAAAATCGCTTGGGATAATAAAGAGATCCGCAGCAGAGGCGAACCTGGAGCTTGGGTTGCTTGAAGGGAAAAAAGCAGGGGCGATAATAGATGCGGCGCAGGAAGTCATTGCTGGGAAACTCGACTCCCAATTCCCGCTTGATGCGTACCAGGCTGGAGCCGGAACGCCGTTCAACATGAACTGCAATGAGGTGATAGCAAACAGGGCGATTGAGCTGCTTGGGGGTAAAAGGGGGGATTACTCGCTTGTGAACCCGAATAATGATGTGAACATGGCGCAATCCTCCAATGATGTGATTCCGACAGCGATAAGGATTGCGTGCGTGCTTGAGGGCAAAGGGGTGGTTGCAGAGCTTAGGGAATTGGGGGGGGCGCTGCGGAAGAAAGGGGCTGAATTTTCCTGGATTGTAAAAACAGGGAGGACGCACCTGCAGGATGCGGTGCCGCTCACGCTGCAGCAGGAGTTTGGGGCATGGGCAAGCGCGATTGAGGCAGATTTGCCTGCACTGCAATCTTCGATAGAGAGGCTGCGGATTCTTGGGATAGGGGGGACTGCGATAGGCACGGGAATAAATACGCACCCGTTATTCAGGGAGCGCATTGTGCAGAAGATAGAGGGGAATTCAGGGGAAAAGTTCATTCCAGGAAAGGACCCGATTGAGCTTACTAATAATATGAACGCGTTCTTGGAATTTTCCGCTGCCATGAGGGCAAGCGCAATAACGCTTGTGCGCATAGCCAATGACCTCAAGCTGCTCGGGTCAGGCCCGAAAACAGCGATTGGGGAGCTATATCTGCCTGAAGTGGAACCGGGCTCTTCCATTATGCCTGGAAAAATCAACCCATCTATTCCGGAAGCGGTTGAGATGGCCGGGTACCAGGTGATTGCAAATGATACGGCAGTGATGCTTGCGTGCAAGGGTGGGCAGCTGCAGTTGAATACCAATACCCCGTTGATTGCCCAAAATTTGCTGTTTAGCATGGAGTTGATAGCCAATGCTTGCAGGATGTTTAGGGAGCTTTGCATCGTTGGAATAAAGGCGGATTCGGAGCGGTCAAAATCGCTCCTTTACTCAGGCCTGATACTTGCGACTGCGTTGAACCCTTATTTTGGCTATCAGAAAATGAGCGAGCTTGTGAAAGAGGCCTTGAGCAGGAAAATTACCATATATGAGATAATATTGGAGAAGAAGCTGCTTACCAAAGAGCAGTTGGATGAGCTTCTTGCGCCAGAGAACCTTGTTGGGCCAAGGGAAGCAAAAAAACTCTAGCGCGCCACGAAAACAACTGAGAGCTTGGCGCTTGAGATGGAATCCAATCGCACAAAGCCGTAGCGCTCGAACTGGAGAATGGTGCCAACCGAAAGCTCCTTGCATGAGCTTTCGCAAAGCCCGTTCTGCGTCTCAAGGCTGCTTGGGTTGAATCCCCCATCTTTAAGCAATAGGTCATGTGGCACTAGGATCTCGCATGGAATTGAATCCTCTTTTGCGACCCACTGGATTTTCTTGCATTCGATAAGGTCGTGCCCGAGGAAATCTGCAACAATGCCATTGGGGGTTTTTTCAATTACTTTTGCATTGTAGAGTTCCTTTAGCCTGAAAGTGTCGTCAACACAGAGCAATTCCGCATCAGCTTTTGAAATCATGAATTTGCCGTCAGTGCCTATTTCGCGGATTCCAAGCCCCGGGTTTGAGGGGTGGTTCTTTATCCTTGCAATAGTCCCGGGCGCGCCGCGGACCATGAGAAATGCAGGGTCCTGCACAAAGTACCTTCTGGGGGAAACAGGTTCGAGCAGTTTCTTGTTCTCATCAAGCAATTTGTCCCATCCTGGTTCAGATTCGACTTTTGAGAGCCCGAAAGAGAGCACGAATGTTTTGATTGCTTCTGGCAAAATACCTCTGCGGGCAAGCCCTTTTAGCGTGGGAAGCCGTATGTCGTCCCAGCCTGAAACTTTTTTCTGCTCAATCAGCGGGGTGATGAGCCGCTTGGAAATAGGCGCGTTCTTTATCGAGAGGCGTGAGAATTCCACAAGCTCGGGCTTTCGCAAGCCGCATTTTTCCAGGATTGCAAAATAGAGCTCATCGCGAAGCTCGTATTCCTTTGTGCGCATAGCATGCGTCACGCCCTCGAGCGAATCGATTATTGGGGCGACAAAATCGTAGGATGGCCAGACGCGGTATTTCTTACCCTGCCTGTAGTGGGAAGCAGTAATTATGCGGAACAATGTTGGGTCGCGCATCACAGTATTCGGTGAAGTCATGCTGCCCTTGAAACGGACAATTGCGCTGCCCTCTGCCATGTTCCCCTCGTGCATCCCTTTCCAGCGCGCTATTGTTTCTGCAGCGCCAATAGACCTGCATGCGCACTCCTTTTGCTCGAACCTGCCTTTCTTTACTGCTTCCGCAGGGCAGGTGCAAACGTACGCATCAGCGTTTTCCAGCATTGAGTAAGCGTAGGTGTAGAATGCTTCCATGTAATCGGAAGTGAATGTGGGAGGCTCATGAGCTATCCCAAGCCAGCCAAGCCCATCAGTGATTGCCACGACGAATTCCTGCGATTCCTTTTCAGGGTTAGTGTCATCAAAGCGCAGAATCATTTTGCCATCGTATGCGCGCGCTGCCTCGAAATCGAGCCAGGCTGCTTTTGCGTGCCCTATGTGAGGGTAGCCCGAGGGTTCGGGGGGGAAGCGCGTAACCACTTTCCCCTGCTCTGCATTTGGAAGCTCAATTTTTTGCACACCCGATGATTCAGCCTTTTTTTGCGCAATTTCTGCAAACTCCTTCTCGTATTTTTGCACTTCCTTCGCAACTTCTATTTTGGTGAGCGAGTTTACAGCTGCAATCTCAAGCGCGATTTTCTGCATCGTGCCCTTCATGTCCTTCTTGGATTCTGGGAATTCTGCAAGCACCTTGCCCACTACCGATTTCGCATCCGCCTTGCCGTAATCGAGCGCGTTTTTCAGTGCGTGCTTCCGTATCGATTCCTCCAGAGGCATGAGTAGGTATCGGAATCAAGGATTAAGAAACTCCCCTTTCTTTGCCCTAAGCTCCTAAGACAGGCGCGTCGGGTTCGTTTAAGAAGGACTTCGAAGTAGCCTCAAGCTCGCCTTGAATTCGCGCGCGCGTTTTGGAACTGGTGATTTTGGAAACTGCCTTTTGCGCAATGGCAAGCATGCGCACCCAGGCTGCGTTGAACTCCTTAGTTTCGGAATCGCGCAGCTCGAACAGCGTCTTTGACATGCCTATTGCAAGCCCTGCGATTTCTGCAAGTGCCTTGTCAGAATGTATCAGCCTCATCCGTGGCGCGGCTCGGATTGACTGCCCGAGCAGCAGGTCTGCAACCTCGACTGCAGTTCCAATGAGCTTGCCGAAATCCCGGTGTGCTGAATGGGATGCGCAGGCGGATACGTATTCATAGGCTGCGTGCGCGGTGTTTAGCGAATAGTATTCGAGGAAATCCGAAAGGAGCTTCCGCCCTTGCTCGTCAAGAGTAATCCGGCTTGCGGCAAGCATGGCGATGGATGAGACTGTGCCGCCCTTCTCGGTTATTGCGTTGCCTGCGTCCACCATGTTTTCGAACTCGGATTTGCTTGGTGGTGCGCCGCAGAGCCCAAGATGCCTGTGCGCTGTGCGGATAGTCGCCATTGCTAGGTTGAAGTATGCGTCATTGCGTATATGCGTGTCGCTTATCCAGCTTGCGGCAGTGTCCGCATAATCGAACCAATCTGGCGCGCTGTGGTTGAGGTTGCCATGCGTGCGGTCGCTTGCTGTGCGCGCCTTTTGGAAATCCAGATTTCCCGCAAGGGTGAAAACGTATGCATAGTAGCTTAAGTCGCGGATATAGCGCTCGCCCTTTTCTTGCGTGGCAGGGATGCCGCTTTGGATGTCTGGCTCAAGTATAGGCTCCTTGCCAAAGCTGCCGCACAGCCGTGCGTCATAAATCCTTTTCTGTATCCGCCCGCCTATGAGGTCAGGGTGAATCAGGCCTGACGACGCCTCGACTGCCGGATTCACGGCTCCGCTCGTTGTATCCCGTTTGATGCGTATTGGAGCCATTGTATCATCTATGCTAGGTATCCGATTAAGTGTGATAAAATATGAGTTTATAGGTATTTAAACCTTGCGTAGCTCAGCGCCTGAAATACGAAACAACTGAGAGCCCCATCGCCGAAAGGGAATCTGCTATCCTGCCCGTGATTGTAATTGGCGCGCGCTTTAGGGCAGCGATGTCTTTTGAACCGGTGAGGAACATTGCAGTGCGCAATTGCATTTCCCATTCGCGAATGAGTGAAAGCGGGTTCTTTGAAATCAGGAAAGGCCGCGCTGCTCCTGAAATATCAGCGCCCAGAGCAATTGATTTTGCGGCATCGATTCCATTGCGTATTCCGCCGGAAGCAATGAGTGGAAGGATTCCGCTGCACTGCGCAAGCGAAATTGCGGTTGGGATGCCCCATTCCTCAAAACCCGGGACAGGCTTTCCCCGCTTGTATTCCACCCTGCTCCAGGAGGTGCCGCCAGAGCCTGAAACATTTATTGCGGATACGCCTGCTTCTTTTAGCTGGAGCGCAACTTTTGCGGAAATCCCGGCGCCTGTCTCTTTTGCAATTACCGGAACATCGATCGCATCACAGAGCAAACGGACTTGGTGCAAAACCCCTGCCCAATTCAAATCGCCCTCTGGCTGGACTGCCTCCTGCAACGGGTTTAGGTGGAGGGCAAGAGCGTTTGCATCAACTGTTTTTAGCATCCCCTCGATTGCTTTGGGTGAATACTCGCGCAATTGCACTGCGCCAAGATTGCCGATCAGGAATACGTCTGGCGCAACGTCGCGCACTTTGTACGTTTTCGCAAGCTCCGGGTGCTTTAGCATCGCGCGCTGCGAGCCCAAGCCAAAAATTATGTTTGCACCGTTGGCTGCCTGGGCAAGCCTGCGGTTGATTTTCGAGGCATTTGGGTATCCCCCAGTCATTCCTTCGATTGCAAGAGGGGAGGAGAGTTTTCGCCCTAGGAATGAGGTGGAGAGTGACACCTTGCGCAGGTCGATTTCAGGGAGCGAGCAGTGCACGAACTCTATGTTTTCAAAGCCTGCGGATTTGAGGTATTCCGAATCCGCCTTTGCAGCAATCCGCACGTGCGCCTCCTTGCGGGACTGGATTTTTGCCATGTTTGGGATTTGAAGAGCGGTATTAAAATATGTGCATCCGAATTTTGTTTATGAGGGGAAGGAAGGGCAGCATACTGAGCAGGTACCCTTATGTTGCAATTGCGGTGCTGCTTCTTGCGCTTCTTATAGTGATCTACCAGTTCCAGTCCGGAGCGATAGGATTCGAAGCTGCGAGGGTGTATGTGGATGCTCTTGGGATGGTGGCGACGCTTGCACTCCTGTATTTCGCGTATATAAACATCATATCCGTGCGGTACGAGAATGTGGCAAGCGCGGAGCTTGCTGTGCGGCCGATATTCGGGTGGGAGCTTGCGGGAGATGGGCAAAAGGCATTTATGACATATTACACTGCAAGGCACCCGGTATATGATTTGAAAATCGAGATTTTAATGGGCAACGGCAGGATGGGAGTGGAGGAGCGGCACCTTGAGGTAAGGGAGGTGAACCCGCTTGCATCAAGGAAGCAGAATGTCACCAAGTTCGTGCTTGAGAACATGAAAGAGGGCGGGGGGAAGCTTACAATCAGGATTTCGTACCATTCGGAGCTTGGCGGGAAATACGAGTTTGAGTTCACAAAAGAGGTCACGAAAAAGGGGAGCGCGCTCCTGTTCCACCACCGCAAGTTCCACTGGGCAAAGTACCCGTGGAAAGAAGATATAACGTATTTTGAGTGATTGGTATGCTATTTTCCGAGCTTGCTAGGGCGTTCTCGGAGATTGAGAAAACCGCGGGCAGGCTGGACATGACAGACCAGCTCTCTTCTTTGTTCAAGAAAGCAGATGAGAAACAGATTGACAAAACCATTTACCTGTGCCAGGGGACCCTTGCGCCTTCGCACATGGGGATAGATTTGGGGGTAGGGGAGAAATTCGCAATAGAGGCTATAGCACTTTCTTCAGGGTATGAGCGGAAAAAAATTGAGAGGATGTACAAGGAAGAGGGGGACTTGGGGCTTGTTGCGGAAAAAATGGCAGGGAACAAAAGGCAGATGAGCCTGTCAGGGGAGAAACTTACAGTTGCAAAGGTGTACGATTCTCTTATGAAGATTGCAAAATCCTCAGGAACCGGAAGCCAGGATGTGAAAATCAAGCTGCTTGCAGATATGCTGAATTCCGCAAATGCAACTGAAGCGAAATATGTCGTGCGGCTTGTGCTCGGGAAATTGAGATTGGGAATTGGGGACCCGACAATACTGGATTCGCTGTCAGTAATGGAATCAGGAGATAAATCCCTCCGCGTGAAAATCGAGCGCGCGTACAATTTGTGCTCTGATTTGGGGCTTGTGGCAAAAAAGTTTGTGGCAAACCCCAAAGCGATTGAAAAATTCGAAATAACGCCTTTCTCCCCAATCCGGCCTGCGCTTGCGGAAAGATTGCCCACTTCCGAGGAAATAATTGAGAAGATTGGGAAGTGCGCAGTGGAGGGGAAATATGATGGGCTGCGGATGCAGGTGCACAAGAAAGGGGGAAGGATCGAAATATTCTCGCGGAAGCTGGAAGTGATGACTAAAATGTTCCCGGAAATTGTGCAGGCAGTGGCAGGGTTAGGGGCAAAGGAAATAATTTTTGAGGGCGAGGCGCTTGGGTACGAGCTCAAGTCTGGAAAGTACTTGTCTTTCCAGCAAACCATACAGAGGAAAAGGAAGTACGGGGTAGAGGCGATGTCAAAGGAATCGCCGTTGCGGCTTTTTGCGTTTGATTTGCTTTTCCTTGAGGGGAAGGATTATACTACAGAGCTGTACGAGAAGCGGAGGAAAGAGCTCGAGAGGGTTGTGAAAAAGGGGAAGAATGAAACTGTAGCGGTGACAGAACAGATAATCACAGAGAAGCCTGCAGAGCTTGAGAGATTCTTCCAGAAATGCATTGCAGCCGGGCTTGAGGGAGTGATTGCAAAGGACCTTGGGGCGCCATATGTAACAGGTGCGAGGAAATTCGCGTGGATTAAGCTCAAGAGATCGTATGGGGCTCTCGCTGATACAATTGATGCAGTGGTTTGTGGCTATTATTTGGGGAAAGGGGCGCGGACCGAATTCGATTTTGGAGGGCTGCTTGTTGCGGTGTATAATGATGAATTGGACAGGTTCGAAACCATTGCAAGGGTCGGAAGCGGGTTCTCAGAGGAGGAGATGGGGGATGTGGAAAAGCTACTTTCCAAAATAAAATTGAAGGAAAAGCCAAAAGGGCTGCAATCCAAAGTGAAGCCTGATTTCTGGACAGAGCTTAAGTATGTGGTGAGCGTGACTGCGGATGAGATTACCTTATCACCCATGCATACTGCAGGAATGGTTGGGGAGACTGGATATGCATTGAGGTTCCCGAGGATGGTTGCGGTGAGAGAGGACAAGGGGCCAAAGGAAGCAACTACTGTAAACGAGATTATTGAGCTGTTCGAGATGCAGAAAAGAAAGAGATAGATAGCTTTTTACGGCAATATGTGTAAAATATATACTGGAGAGTCGTTAGCATGCATAGGGCACAAAAGCAGCACATGAGGCCGAATTTTTGGGTCCACCACAGAAACCAGCTCCATATTGGCGGGAGGGAGGCGGATGAACGCATACGGCACTGGCAGGGGAATGGGAATGCAAACTGGATTCCGCGCAGGATGCCGCAGATAATCATGCCAAGGGAGAAGCGTGAGAACCATCATTCGCATCTTCTTTCAAACGAGAGGAACGGAAATGGAACTGTTAAGAAACCTGGAATGTTACGCCGAATTTTGAACAGGATAAGAGAAGAGATGAGGTTGGGAGATGGGCAGGAGAATGGAAAGCCGCATGCAAAGGAGATGGCAATGCCTCCAGAACCAGTTGCGCTCAGTCACCGTAGCGCGATTCCGCACAGCTTCAATGGCGCGCTGGAGCAGCTGTATGAGATATTGAGAGGGATTGAAGGCAGCCAGGATGCGATAAAAATGATAGTTCCGCCAGCATGCGACATCAGCACGATGAACGCACTTGACTTCGGGATCCTCGCGTCTGTGAGCAGGATGATTGGGAGGAATGTGAAAACGGCAGAGCTTTTGGCAGAGGCGGGCAGGGCAGTGGAACAGCATTTGCGAGGGAGGAAGGAACCCCTTGCCCAGTTGCTTGAGAGAATTGCGAAAGCTGAAAGCGGGAATGCAGAGCTTTTCGGGCAGATAAGGGAAAGGGCAGGGCGGCTGCATGGGATGGTTTGCGATTCGCTTGCGTCTAGCGTAGGCGAATGGAAGGGAGAAGGAAAAAGCCCGCAGCAGATGCTTGCAGATGCGCTTCTTGCGGTTGTAGAGAGTAAGGATGGCGAGCTTGGCAGGAATATCCAATTTGCGATAGCACAAGCCAAAATGGCGGCAAGGCAGGATATAGAGGGGGAACTGAGGTACGATTTGCATGAGCTATTTTTATCCAGTGAGAATGAGGCTGGGGCAATGCGCAATATCGGGAGATTAGGGGCACTGAAGGAGGGGGAAACGCGGGCGTTTGTAGAGTTATTGCTCCAGCTCGACAATGAAGCGCGATCAATGTTTATCCGGGAAGCAGAGCGAACCGCAAGCAACGCAAGGGATGAGAAAAGCGCGGTTGAAGCGAGAATCAGTTCTGGGAACGCGCATTCGGCAGCGAATGGCAAGGGCGGCTGACTTTAGCCATTAAAAACCTTACATCCCAAATAAAGTGGCTGCTTACGAGAGTAATCCAAGTAAGCTTACTTTAAGGGAGAATCGAATAATAGTGAGTTGGTTCCAATGGTGCGAAAAGAATATGTAGTAGAAGAAGTAGGGCGGATGATGAGCAATCTGGACCATGTGCGGAACATCGCAATAGTTGCGCACGTGGACCATGGGAAAACCACAATGACCGATTCGCTTGTTGCGCGCGCAGGGCTGATTTCAAAAGAGCTTGCAGGCGAGCAGCGGGTCATGGATTTTGATGAGCAGGAGCAGGCGCGCGGCATTACTATCAAGGCTGCGAACATTTCGCTTGGATTCAATTACGAAGGCGGGGACTATCTCATTAATTTGATTGACACTCCGGGGCATGTGGATTTCGGAGGGCACGTCACAAGGGCAATGCGGGCAGTGGATGGGATTGTGCTGGTTGTTGATTCTGTCGAGGGCATCATGCCACAGACCGAAACAGTGCTTAGGCAGGCGCTAAAAGAGAAGGCGAAACCGACTATTTTCATAAACAAGATTGACAGGCTGATAAATGAGCTGCAGCTTGATTCGAACGCAATGACCGCAAGGTTTACAAAAATCATAATCGGGCTTAACAAGATTATCGAGCAGTATGCGCCAGAGGACAAGCGCGATGAGTGGAGAATCGAGGTGCAAAAGGGAAATATCGCTTTTGGGACTGCGTTCCACAAGTGGGCAGTATCGATTAAGTCCATGAAAAAATACAACATCAAGTTCTCAGACATGTACGATATGTGCAAGAAAGGGGACCACAAGCAATTGGTGGAAAAAAGCCCGCTTGACGAGGTATTGCTGGGGATGGTGATTGAGCACTGTCCGACACCGCAAGTTGCGCAGAAGTACAGGATTCCAGTCATTTGGAAAGGGGACATGAGCACTCAGGAAGGAAAGTGGATGTCCGACTGCGACCCGAACGGGAAAACAATCGGGGTTTGTGTGGGAGTGGTGAATGACGAGCATGCAGGAGAAGTCGGGATAGTACGGCTGTTCTCAGGCAAGGTGAGAAAAGGGGACATGCTTTTCCTTGCGAGCAGGCTCACGAAAGAGAAGGTGCAGCAGTGCGCCATCTACATGGGTGCTGACAGGGTTATGATTGACAATGTAATTGCAGGCAACATTGTCGGGATAGTGGGATTGCGTGATGTGTATGTAGGGGAAACTGTGAGCGAGGAGCAATTGTCGCACCCGTTCGAGCAGATAAAGCACTACGCGGAGCCAGTGGTCACAAAGAGCATAGAGGCAAAGGACTCGAAGGACTTGGCAAGGCTGATCATGGTGCTTCGCGCGATTTCAAAAGAGGACCCGACCCTGAAAGTTGAAATCAACCAGGAGACAGGAGAGCACCTGATTTCCGGAATGGGAGAGCTGCACCTTGAAATCATAGAGTACAAAATCACAAAAGAAAAGGGAGTGGCAATTGTCACCACCCCGCCGATTGTGGTGTACCGCGAGATGATTTCGAACGCCGCAGGCCCGGTCGAGGGAAAATCCCCGAACAAGCACACAAAAATCAAGATGTTCATCGAGCCAGTGCAAAAGGGAGTATATGATGCGATGGTCGAGGGGAAAATACCGGATGGCAGGCCCAAGGGGAAAGCGCTTGTTGAAGTGCTCACCGAGGCTGGAATGGAGCGCGACATGTCAAAGTGCGTCGTGGATATCTACAACAAGAACATCCTGATAAACGACACAAGGGGAGTCCAGTATCTAAACGAGATAATGGAGCTTGTGATACAGGGCTTTGAGGAGGCAATGCAGAAAGGGCCCCTTGCAAAGGAAAAAGTAGTGGGCGTGCAAATCAGGATTGTGGATGCGACAATCCATGAGGACCCGGTGCACAGGGGGCCTGCCCAGATTATACCTGCAACAAAGCGGCCGATTTATGCAGGAATGTTGATTGCTGGAGTGACTCTGCAGGAGCCGAAGCAGAAGGTCACGATACTTGTCCCGCAGGAGTATATGGGCAATGTGATCACCCTCACGCAGGGAAGGAGGGGGCAGATGCTTGACTTGCAGCAGGAAGGGGAGGGCACGACCATTGTGGTGAAGATGCCGGTTGCGGAAATGTTCGGGTTCGGGAATGATTTGCGGTCTGCATCCCAGGGGCGCGCGATTCCGTACCAGGAGTATGCAGGGTATGAGCCGCTGCCAAAGGATATGCTTGCAAAAGTGGTGAAGTCCACCAGGGAAAGGAAGGGGGACAAGCCAGACCCGCCAACGCCCGCGGACTTCCTGGATTAAGTTCCTGCTTTTGATTTTTATTATGCCTTCTTGCGAGCGGATGCTGCATCGGGCACATTTTAAACCTCCTGAGCAGATAGTCTCCCGCGTGGTCGCATGCTGCCGGAGAAAAAGGAGTTTGAATCGCTAGTTCGGGAAAAGAGGGAGCTTGGGCTGGAAATTTTTGCGCGCGATGGCGAGGATAGGGAAGCCCTGATTGGGGCGTGCGAGGAGATTGCAGGGATAATTGCGGATTTTGAGGAGATTGTTGCGAAGAAAGACAGGGTGGAGCACGCGGCTTTTGCAACAAAGGTAAAGTTCTCGCGCAAGGTGAGGAGGAAGAGCAAGGATATTGGGAGGTTTGAGCAGTCTCTTGTAACGGACTTCGACTCCAAGAGGATTTCGCTCCCTCATGCAAGGAAAATGGCTGAAGTGCTGCGGCTGATCAAGGAGAACAAGGTGCAGAAAGCTGCGGAAACTGCAGGGGAAATTTACAGGCTGCTTGAGGCTGCGGATAAGCTGGAGGAAGTGGAAAGGCGAATTTCCGAACAAAAGGAGCAGCTCAAAAAAGCGCAGAACCGGAACAAGGAGAGGCTTTCCCTATTTGTTGCATTGGAAGCGGAGCCTCCTGTGGATAATGTGGCGGTTGCGAGGCGGGAAAAGAGGGTTGGGCTGGGCAGGCAGTACAAAGAGGTGAGGGAGGATTGCATTGCAAGGCTGAAAAACTTGCCAATTATTGAACTTCTCAAAAAAGCGAGGGAGGAGCAGCTTTGGGGGTTGGGATTCCCGGCTATTCCCAAGGAGGATTCGAATTCGCTTTCGTCTTACCTGCAAAGCTCCGGGTTTGGGGGGATGAGTGCGCCCCAGCTTGCCAAGTTGGCAAATGCGAGCTGGCAGAGGTTAGCACACGAGATGGCGGATGTGGGGGGATTCCGCAGGGAGGTTGCATCGAGAAGGGGGTGGATAGAGGGAGTAGTTGGGCTTGAGAAGAGTGGATTTCTTTTGCTGGAAAATGAGGGCTCGCTTGCGTATATATCAAACTTTTCCGGGAAGGGGGCGGATATTGCCCGTGAGCTTGGGGAGCTTGGAAAAACCGCCGCTTTGGATGATGCCGAATGGGGGAGGGCGGAGAGGGTTGGTGGGATTACGGCGCAACTTTCAGGCTTTGGCAAGGAGGGAATAGGGAAGGAGCAGGAAGAGATTGAAGGGCTGCTTATGGTTCTGGAGGGGAAGGCGGGAGCGGAATTTGGGCAGGGGAAGAATGAAAAGGGGCAGGGAGGGGTGGTGAATTCCATCCTTGGGCTGTTTGGAATGAAAAAACAGGGCTAGTTCATCTTCGGTCATTCCAGAGAACGAGCGTGAGTTTGACAGGCTTTAGCACGGCCCCATTAGTCATGGTTGAAATTCGGGATACGGTGACTGCGGTAGTCGCGGCGTTTGGGATGCGCCCCCCTGAATAGAGTGGTATGGGGGGCGTTGCAGAAAGCTCCTCGATTGAGATGTGGATGTGCTCTGCAGTGCGCAGCCCTTCGCGCACTCCGGTGTAGTTGGAGGCAAGGAGGGAAATGAAGCGCAGTATTTTCGCCTTATCGAGCTCGGCAGTTGCGTTGGTTTTTGCCAGCCCGAAAGAGTAGGCAGTGCTTCCCGTGTGCCAGTTTTGGGGGACCCCTTCTCCAAGCAGGGAGTCGCTTATGCGCAATGCTTCCTTGTAAGTGTCATCTCCTTTTTCTGCTGCTGCACGGACCCCGAACCAGTAATTCGAGAGAAGCGAGACTGCAAGCAGGAATACCAATGTAGCCATGATTGCATCGAACGAGAAATACTGGCCTTTTTTGGAATTTTGGTCCATTCGAACGCACCTATTTGTTCCCAAGGTAAAGAACTCCGTTCTTGTTTATGAAAGTCATGTTGCCAGTGACATTGATGGTGAGAAGCTGCGGCCCGCCAGGGATTCCGTCTATGTCCTGCCCGAAGCAGCCGATGCAGTTTGGGGTATCCAGCTGTATCGAGCCGGTTGAGAGGGGTGATGAATAGCTTGAGTAGCCGCCGTCCTCAGACTGCCAAAATACATACACATAGCCGCTTGAGCCGTTTGCAAACGTCAGGTTGTAGCTGCGCCCGAGTATTTCTGACGGGAAGTTGAACCTCCCAGTGAACGTGTCGCCTGTGCGAAGCGCGAAATTTGCCGCGTCCGCATACTGCTGCACCAATTCCCGCGCTATCAATGATTCCTTCTGCGTGAGCTCGTCTGACTGCTGGCGGTAGAAAAGCGCAGAAAGTATGATGAACAGCAGGATGAAGAAGGATATGAATAGGAGGAACTCAGGCGCTGCCTGCGCCCGTTGGCTGTGTTTTTGCCTACCGCTTGACATAGGATATCTCCACCACATTGTTTACATTTGTGAGGTTCAGCGTGTGCATCCCGCTTCCGATGTATGAAAAGAACGGCTCGCGCTCCGAGTGAAGGGGATTGGTTGGGGCATCGCGCATCCGGGCAAGGGAAACAGATACAACATCGGTTGTGTTGCCCGAGCGCTCAAGCGAGAAAATCACTTCCCTGCCGGAAATTGTTATGTTGCGCAGCGCAGGGGGGTAGTTGATTGCGACAATGCGCGATGAGCCGCTGCCCTGCACGTATAGTTCGCCCGCGTAATCAGCAATCATTTTTGTCGAAAGCCGCGCCTGCTCGAATGCGGACTGCTCGCTTCGGACCACGGTCGTGGTGTATAGCAGTATCAGTATCGGGATGGTGAAGGCTGCCACAAACCCGAACATTAGGAGGGATTCAGTTGCTGCCTGGCCCTTTGCCACGGCTGCCGCACCTGATGCCACGGGCGCATGCCCACCAAAAATCCGGCCTTTCCCCATTTTTCATCCCTCGCATGATGCGCCAATTGACACGTTGCAGGAGATTGGGCCAACCCCGTAATCCGCGATGCTGCCTACATCGAGCCGGAACCTGCCAACTCCATCGCTGGTCGTGTTTGTGTTGCTATCGTTGCACATGTACGCGCTCTTGCACCCTGGCATCCCCTTTATCTTTGTCATCGGGAAGAAAGGAGGGGTTGTGCCATAGTAGCGCCTGTCCAGCCTGGACCGGTCATCGTGCGCCCCGTCGGTTGGCTCGTCGTCCATGCCGCCAGCCCACGTGCCCACAACGAATGTCTGGATCCCGTAAGGCGAGGAGTAGGAGCCCAACGACAGCATTCTCTGGAAAAAGGAGGGGGCCGAAGAGTGCCCAAGATAATAGCCGCACACTGTCGCGTCGCGCAGCCTGCCCATATCATATATGCGGTGGTATCCGGTTCGCTTTTCCACCCCTGTATCGTGCTCGTTGTCAAAGAGCGCGTACTCCTGCGTGTTTGTTGCCTCGAACGGGATGCTGCTGCCGTCAGTAACTATGTACGGGACAGTGACCGCATTTGCGTATATGCCGTTGCTTAAGATTGGGCTGGATGGGTAGCCAGGGCATATTGGATTGGTGAAGTTGAGCGATTCGACAGTACGTAGGCAGTCAACGCATTCTTCCTGCTGTGTGGTGCGTATGATGCAACCGTTAACATCCGGCAGGTCTGTTGTGTTGTAGATTGGCTGGGTTGTGATTATGACGCCGCCGTAGAAATTCGAATCCGAAGTGAGGTTTTCGTAATAGTCGGTCACAAGGATGCTCTGCGCAAATGCGTCCGGATTGAACACCATTGGCCAAGGACCAGGCCCAGGGGCAGGCGCAGGCCCGCCTATAATGTCTGAAACCCGAACGTCCGTTATGTTCCCATAATACCAGCCCTTGCCCTCTTTGGCGCGTGGAGTGCCGGCCGTGTTGTTCACTATTGAAATCGGGCGGAGGTCCAATGGGACGCGGTAGTCCTGGTGCCTGAAAATTTGGCGCTTTGCTGAGAGCGAGCAGGCAACTTGCCTGCCGCCCAGCGAGTATATGCCGTGGTCGCCGCGCGAGATGAATGGGTCCACGAAACCCTCGATTGAGATGTTTGTTGAAATCGTGAGGTTCTTGCGCAGGCTCATCAAACCGTCCGTTGTCCGCGCGGCAAGCGTGACGTTGTATTTGAGCGAAACTGTCCATGCGTCCGTTTGGTTTATTGATATGTTTCTCGGGTTTTCAAGCCAGATTGAAATCCCGGCAGGCGAGGTGGAGGAGTTTAGCATGAGCGAGAAATTGGTTATTGCATATTGCAACTCATCAGGGGAATAGGAAAGCGCTGGGATTGTGGGGTAGGTCCCGTTAAGGAATAGCGAAGCTGTTATGTTGGAGACCACTTCTGTGCAGCTGTTGGGGTTGCCGACCGGGCATGGGAGGGGGGAGGGGAGGAGGCCATAGCAGCTCGAATAATTTGCGACCTTCCAGACAGAGTAGTAGAGCGCCTTTTGCGAATAGGATGCCACTGCGGTTTCGCCTGCGGAATCAAGCATGGTTTTCATGGACTGGAGCCGGAAGTTCTCCGCGACTTTTGCCTCGCGGGTCTGCACCACCTTGGACCAGGCGGCAATAGATGCGATGATGAACGTGAGCAGGATGACTGCTATGACTGTGAAGAAGAAGCCCTTTTTGAGAGCCGAACTGTGTTGCTGAAGTTTCATATGAACACCGTGAGCCGCACCCAGCCGACAGCAAGCTCGCCTATGTCGAATTGCGAGAGCGAGGGGACCTGGCAGGGCGCATTCTGGCAGAATATTTCAGGGTTGCCCTCATTTTCGCCCGGGCCCGACCTGCCTTCGTAATGGTAATTTGTCCCGTTCCAGGAATAGCCCCGGCAGGTCTGGTAGCACCAGGTGGATTGCCCTATGTGCGGCCTGCGTATGTAGAATGTTATGGGCGCCTGCGCTGATGCCGCAAGCTTAGCATTTTCGTATGTGACGTTTGAGCGGTCAGCAGCATAGGTAACCGGAATGAGAACCCAACCCCCTGCAAGCGAATCGTATATCTCAAACTGGTAGCCGAATTGGAGGGGGATTGCGCGCTCGACTACCGCATGGGCATCGGCAGGAATGGAGGGGGAAAGCCTGTTTTTTGAGTAGTCCTCCGCGATCAGCTCGAGATAGTTGGAACCCGACGAGTCATGGAGCCTGGTGAGCGAGAGCAGGGTGTCGTGCGCATAATCCGAGGTCTGCTCAAGCGAGGTGAAGTAGCTTTTAGGGGTGCCTATGAGAACGAAAAGCCCATAAATTGCTATCAGGATTAGGCTGAACGCCACGAACGCGTCTATTGAGAAGATGACGCCGGATTTCGCTCCCATCAAATAACCTTCTCATATGCCCAATATAAACCTATTTCGGAACAGCGCCGGGGTTGCAGATGTAGTTTAGGGTGTCGGCAGGGCTGCATTTCGAATAGCCGGTCCCGCACTTGTTGCACTCCTGAAAGCCGAACTGGCACGAGTTTATCATGCAGCCTATTCTTGCCCCGGGCTTGCAGACCGACCCGGTTGGCACGCAAGGGCTAAATTTTCCCCCAACGCATGCGCGCGCGCCATCGCAGCCGGATTCTGTAGTGCAGCTTGCTGTCTGGCCGGGGTTGCATTGCAAGGGGGTTTGGAATGAATATGCACCAGAACAGCCGCGCTCGGAGCGTGCGGTGAATGCTATTCTGCCTGTTTTTTCCGAATAATTGTACAGGGCAGTGTAGGATGAGCCGGATTGCTCGGATGGAATCTGGACAGAATCGGCAAAAATAGAAATGCTACCGCAATCGCGCCCGTATGCGGTGATTTTTGCGGTTTTGCCCCCTTGGTCAGACACGGCTACCGAAATGGATTTGTTGGGAGTTTGTGGCTTTACCTCAACCGGTTTTTCCTCTACGCCGAAGAACACGATTGCCGCAAGCACAACGAGGATTAGCGCTGCTATTATTTCAGGGCGCAAGTGTATCACGCAAGTGTATCACATTAGGAGTATGAGACTTTTGGGCTTGCCTGCGCGGATTTTGCAGCTGCGAAAAAGCCGCCCCAGAATGTTTCGGATGCGCCGGAGAGCAGCCCGCCAAAGCCCCCTGCCCTAGACGGGTCAAGCGAGCATTCCTGGGGCTCGCCTTCGATTTTCGCAAGCTCCGCTGCTTTTTTTAGCGCATCCTTGCGGCTGCCAATCGCATCCACAAGGCCGTGCGCATACGCCTGCCGCCCGGTCATGATGCGCGCGTCGAATATCTCCTCGGTGTTGCGCAGCTTGCCCTTGCGCCCGTCCGTCACAACCTTCTTGAACTCCGTGAAAATCTCGCTTGTGATGTTTTGGAATATTGAGGCTTCCTCATCAGTCATGGGCCGCGATGCGCTGCCGATGTCCTTGAACTCGCCGGATTTGAATGTGGTTTCGTTGTACCCGATTTTCTCAAACAGGCTGCTTAGGTCAGAAACTGTGGCGCGCACCCCGATTGATGCTGTGAGCGCGTCCGGGTTTGAAACTATGTAGTCTGCTGGCGCGGAAATGTAGTAGCCGCCCGATGCTGCAACCTCGCGGAAATAGACCACCTTTGGCTTTTTGAAATCCTTTACCGCCTCGTAAATCTCCCTGCTTGCAACCACGCTTCCGCCCGGGGAATCGACAACTATCAGCAGCGCTTTTATGCTCGGGCTTGAGTTTGCATCCTCGATTGCCTGCGCAATCGTGGCGGAGCCTGCGACCCCTTCTGAAAAGAGAGAGCGGGGCGAGTCTTCAGTGGTGATTTCGCCATTGACGTTGAGAACCCCCACGCACGGGGTGACGCGCAGTGTCGAGCCGAATGCGTAGAGCCCGAGCGCTGCTGCGCCAATCAGCACTATGATTAGGATTCCTGCAGAAAGGTAGAGCACCCAGTTAGTGCCTGGCGTTTGGGCCTGCGGGGCGGTTTGGGGTTTTTTCTGTTTCATAAAGGGTTATTAATCTTCAACCTCATTTAAAAATCTGCCATGGACCCCGTAGCTATATTGCTTTTCATACTTCCAGCTTATTTTGCGAATGCGGTTCCAGTGGTGCTTGGAGGGGGCGTTCCAATCGACCTTAGGAGGAATTTCATTGATGGAAGAAGGATGTTCGGGGATGGAAAGACCATACAGGGGCTTTTTGCAGGGATGGTAGCCGCTTTTTTGGTGGGCGCGATAATGGCGCACGTAATTCCAGGGACGCAATACGAATTTTTCCCTAACAGGCTTGCGTACGTCATTTCTGGGATACTGCTCGGGGTTGGCACAATGGCGGGGGATTTGCTCGGGAGCTTTGTGAAGCGGAGGATGGATATCGAGCAGGGAAGCTCCACAGTATTGCTTGATGAATTGTCATTTTTGCTGGTTGCGCTCCTCTTCTCGCTGCTCTTAAAGCCCGAGATTCTTACGCTTGAGGCTGCCGCGTTCCTCCTGGTAGTAACCTATTTCGTGCACAAGGGGGCGAATATTGTGGCGAATAAGTTGGGATTGAAAAAAGTGCCTTGGTAGGCAGGGGCATGGGCTGTGTTTTTTAAGGTTCTCTTCGAAATGACATTATATTTTAGGTGATTTTACATGCTGAAAAACTGCATTACCTGCGGAAAGCAGACAAAGAGCTATTCGGAATTCCCGTGCGTTGAGTGCGGGGAGAAAATCGTGCGGTGCGCGCACTGCAGGAAGATTTCAAACAAGTATAGGTGCCCGTCCTGCAAGCGGGAAGGGCCTTAAAGGAATTGAGAAATTTAAGGGGTGCTATTTATGGGAAGCGTAGCTGTGGAAATCAAGATAATGCCCGAGGACATGGCGAAATTCGCTGAGATTAAAAAAGCGGTAGTTGAGCAGCTCAAGCCAGCGAAAATGAGCGAGCAGCCTGTCGCATTCGGGATTGTCGCGATAATGGCGACCTGTGTCATACCTGATGCGGAAGGCGGGAGCGACAAGCTTGAGCAGATGGCAGGGGCCATTCCAGGGGTTTCGCAGGCGGAAATCGTGAGCGTAGACAGGTTGTAAGAGGGCATTGCGCTTCTTTAACCTTTTGTAACCATAGTTACATATGCTTATTTACTTTTACGACCTGCATTCCGAAGTGAAGAACTACAACCGCCTAAAGCGCCGCTTCTACTACGATTTGAAGAAGAGCAAGCTTTCCACCTACCCTTGGAAAACCAAGAGCGTGATAGTGGTGCAGGAATCCGCGGAGAAGGACGCAGACGAGTTTTTCAGGAAATATTCGGGCATTGTAGAAGTTTACAAGGCCCGTGCGCGCTCGATTGAGGAAGTGGTTTGAGCAAGACGTTTCCCTACTTTTGAAATGCTTTTCCAGTGCGTGCCCTCCCAGTAAAGCTTATTGCACTTTTTGCATTTCCAGAATAAGCTGTTGTTTGCATAAACCCGCGCGTAAACTTTCCCCTTCACGTTCTTCTTCCCGATTTTGCGCAAAAGGGAATTGCATTTCGGGCACCGCGTGCTTAGCGGGAATAGGAATTTGAGGGAGAATGCGTTTGCAATTTTCATTAAATGCCCCTCGATAGCGTTCCCCTCGAGCAGCAATACAGGGATTTTGCGCTTGTAACAGCACCTGAATAGAGCAACGTCGCCAGTTAGCAGCACCCGCCTTTTCTTTTTGGCAAGCACCATGACCACATCATCTTTTAGCCCTTCGACAAACTCGCAATCTATCCCAAGTATCCTAAGCCACCTGCATGTTTTCTTGAGCATCTCATCAGCGAGGAACCGCATGTTTAGCCTATTGAGCGAGGGGGTTTTATCCTTTTTCGCCCATATATGCCCTATGCTCAAGCGTCTTCTCCTATCGAACTGGCGCTCGCACAAGCACTCCGAGCTCTCTTTCGCCAAAGGCACGAATATCCTAGTTGGCATAATGGGCTCGGGAAAAACTTCTGTCATTGACGCGATTTGCTTTGCGCTGTTTGGCACTTTCCCGAAGCTTAACCGCAAGGACGCGAAGCTCTCCGATGTCCTTAGGAGGGACACGCAAGATGGGGAAATAACGCTGGAATTCGATGCGGACGGCAAGGAGTACAAAGTCAGGCGGGTGTTTGGCACCAAATCTGACGCGGAAATCTATTTGGGTGGCAGGCTGGTTGAGAAAACCCCAAAGGCGGTGACAAAGTTCGTTGAGGATGCACTTGGCATCGATTATGATTTGTTCTCGCGCGCAATTTACGCTGAGCAGAACAAGATGGACTATTTCCTGTCGCTTGACCCAAGAAGAAGAAA
>JAGVHI010000012.1 GCA_020056635.1 archaeon
GGGCCTGATTTTCCCACCGGCGGCACTATTCTTGGCAAGCGGGGCATTGTTGAGGGATACGCAACAGGAAAGGGGATAATGCGCATCCGCGGAACAGCCACTGTTCAGGAGCCAAAAAAGGAGAAAGAGAAAAAGCGCATCATAATCACCGAAATCCCGTACCAGGTGAACAAATCCCAACTAATCGAGCAAATCGCGGAGCTTGTGCGCGATAAGAAGCTCGATGGGATTTCAGACATTAAGGATAGTTCGGACCGAAACGGGATGCACATAATAATCGACTTGAAGAAGGATGCCAATTCGGATGTTGTGCTAAACCAGCTTTATTCAAGCACACAGCTCGAAGTCACATTTGGGATAAACAACCTCGCGCTTGTGAAAAACGAGCCCAAAACCCTATCCCTGCAGCAAACGCTAACCGAATTCATAAATCACAGGCAAACTGTGGTGCGCAAGAGAAGCCAGTTCGAGCTGAATCAGGCGGAAGAGCGATCGCACATACTTGAAGGGCTCAAAGTGGCGCTTGATAACATCGATGCGGTGATTAAAACAATCAAAGGCGCGCAAAACCCCCAAACCGCAAAGGCGCAGCTGATTTCCCTTTACAAGCTCTCTGAAAAGCAGTCTGCTGCGATACTTGAGATGAAGCTCTCCCGCTTAACTGCACTTGAGCACGGCAAGCTCCTTTCCGAGCTAAAGGAGCTCATGGTGCAGATAAAATGGCTAAAGGACGTGCTTTCGGATGAGAAAAAGATACTGGAACTCATAAAGAAAGAGCTGCTTGAGCTCAAGAAATCCTACGCAGATGCGCGCAAAACGAGGATTGAGGACACGCATGAGGAAATTGAGATTGAGGACCTGATTCCGGAAGAGCAGGTTGCAATCATAATCACCGAGAGCAATTACATAAAGCGCATGCCGATTTCTGAATACAAATCGCAGCGGCGGGGCGGAAAGGGCATAATAGGGACCGAAACCAAGGAGGAGGACATAGTAAAGGACATCATAATCGCCTCCACGCACGATTACCTGCTGGTATTCACGGATTCCGGCATGGTGCACTGGCTCAAGGCATACAAAATACCCGAATCTGGCAGGTACGCTATGGGAAAAGCGATAGTCAACCTGCTCTCCATTGAGAACGACAAAGTAGCAGCCTGCATCAGTGTTTCCGAGTTCAAGGGGGGCGAATACCTTGTGATGGCAACCAAGAACGGGATAGTGAAGCGCTCTGACCTGCTTGATTACTCTCGCCCAAGAGTAGGCGGGATTATTGCAATCACGCTTAAGGAAAAGGATTCGCTCATGGAGGTCCGAAAGACAAACGGCAAATACGACATCATACTCGCCACGCGCGACGGGCAGGCAATCCGCTTCTCAGAGGAAGAGGTGCGCGAAATAGGCCGCACAGGGCAAGGGGTGATTGGGATTCGCATGCGCGAAGAGGACTCATTGGTTGCAATGACGCTCAATGATGCGCCCACATTGCTTACGGTTTGCGAGAACGGGTTTGGGAAGCGCACCGAGCTTTCGGATTACCGTGCGCAGGGAAGGGGCGGGCTAGGCATGATCAACATACAGGTGGATGAGCGCAACGGCAAAGTGGTGGATTCGCTCACTGTGAAAGATAGCGATGAGATAATCGTAATCAGCTCGAGCGGGAAAGTGATCCGCATCCCGGTGAACAACATTTCAACCATTGGAAGGAATACAAAAGGGGTCAGGATAATGAAGCTCGAGGAGAAGGAAACGGTTGTTGCGGTCGAGCGCGTTCCTGCAGGCGCAGGGGAAAATGGAAATGGCAGCAATGCTTCAAATTCTGCTTCTGCCGCAAATGAAACTAAGCCTGCTCCCTAATTCTTCGCACCTTCAAGCTTTAGCATTCTTTTCTTTTTTCCAACTCCTCCTCTTGCGCTATATCCCCCCAGCTTCCCATCGCTCCGAACCACCCTATGGCACGGAATAAGGGGCGCAATCGGATTTTTCCCAAGCGCATTTCCCACTGCCCTTGCTGCATCCGGTTTTCCAATCTCTTTTGCAATCTGCCCGTACGTTCTTGTTTCCCCTTTCGGTATTTTCGTGCACGCAAAGAGCACTTTTTTCTCAAAAGAGGTGAGTTTCCCAAGCATTTCCTTCTGTTCACTGTTCAATTTCATTTTATCACCCTCAAATGGTAGAACGCATCATCTTCCCCATAGCTTTCCAATCGCTTATCCTTTGAGCCTTTCATCTCTTCTCCAGTATAATACTCCAATCCCTCTCTTTTCTCTATGGAATGCACATTTTGCCCCAGCACCCTTTCCACATACTCCCTCTGCAATTCCACGCTTGCCCCAAACCCGCCTAATTTTGCCATTGCAGAAAGATAAGGAAAATTCAAATCCACAGTAATCTGCCCACCATATCCCCTCACAATTGATGGGTTCCACATGTCCAAAGGCAGCAGATCGTTCGCATTTGCAAACCCGTAATCAAAAATATCAATGTACCCCCCTATTTTCAACGCCCCGCTTGCTTTTAGCAAAAATTCCCCTGCGCAAAAGTTTATCGGGACAAAATAGCCTGCCGGAAAGTGCGAAAGAACCGCTTTTGCAACCCTCTCCTCCTCCCCAATTGCCTTTTCCCTGCCAATTTCAGTTCCCCCTGCCCCATATTTCACCTTTTGCGCCCCTCCGTTCTCATTTTGCACGAACACTTCAGCTGGCAGATCGCTCAAAAGCTCATTTATCCTAATATAATCTGCATTGCCCTCAATATCATCCTCAATTGCATCAAACTTGCGGAACTCAACAATTCCCCCAAACTCTTTCAAATTCCCTTTTGCAGCCTCAATCATTTTAGGAGAAACATCGTGCAAAACATACCTAACTTTCAAAAAAAGCCCTTCTTTCCTGCTTGCTTTGCACATTTCGCGCAATTGCATAAGGAATTTTCTCGCAAAAATCCCATTCCCTATCCCAAATTCAAAAACAGTCCCCTGCCCCTCGCGCTCCAAATGTGGATAATACTCCTTTGCAGTGCAATAGGCAAGCTTTTTCGAGCCAGCGTATGTGATGAAATCAGAGTAAATAGCCTCCCCCTTTGCCTTATAGTAGCGCCTATTGGCGCTTCCTTGCCTCTCCCCAAGCCCGCCTGCCATAGATAATTTCACCTGAACATCCCGCCGAACATTCCGCCCTGCTCCTTTTCAAGCTCCTTCAAAAGTTGCTTTTGCTTCTCACTTAAGCTTGTAGGGGTTTTTACAATCACCCTTACTAGCTCATCCCCCTTCTGGGCGCGCTGACCTCCCTGCGAAAAACTGGTCATCACGCCCTTGCTCCTTCCTGAAGGCATCCCCTCGCCCCGAAGCCGAAACACAGTATCTGTTTGGGTTCCTGCAGGCACTTTCATTTTTGCCTTTCCAGCTAGGGTTGGCACTTCAATTTCCGCCCCAAGCGCAGCCTGTGCAAACGAAATCGGAACCTCGATATACACATCCTCCCCTTCACGCTTGAACATTTGGTGCTCTTTCACAAAAACGAACACATACGCATCCCCGTTCCCGTCCTTTCCATAATTCCCCATCCCTTCAAGCCTAAGCCGCGCCCCATCCTCCACGCCCGCAGGTATTTTCACAGAAACAAACTCGTTCTCGCCAACGCTCCCTTTTCCTTTGCACTGCTTGCACGGGCTCTTCACAACTGCCCCTTCGCCCCTGCAATTCGGGCACGTGGACAGGCTCACAAACCTTCCGAACGCGCCCATGCTCCGCACGGACTGGACCTGCCCGTTCCCATTGCACTTCGGGCATTTTTCCGCACCACCGCCCCCCTCGCTCCTGCTTCCATTGCATTTTGAACACTGGACAGTGTGCTTTATTTCAAGGGACCGCTCTGCCCCAGTTGCAGCCTCTTCCAAAGTCACTTGCACATTCACCCTCAGGCTTTCGCCAACTTCCCTTCTCCTCCCCCCCCTGCTGCGCACATTGAACCCCTGCCCGAAAAAAGAGCCGAACATATCTTCAAAACCTACGGGACGCGCTGACCTCCCTCCGAAAAACTGGTCATCGCGCCCGCCTCCTCCGAACTGTATGTGCATCTCCCTGAACAAATCCTCGAAATTCGTCCCCCTGAATATGTCCTCTTGCGAATATCTCTGGTCAAAGCCAGTGTGCCCATACATGTCATACGTCCTTCGCTTCTCAACATCTGAGAGCACGGCATACGCTTCCGAAAATTCCTTGAACTTCTCTTCAGCGCCAGCCTCCTTGTTCCTATCCGGGTGGAATTGGAGCGCAAGCTTGCGGTACGCGCCCTTAATTTCCTCCTTGCTCGCGCTCCTTCCTACCCCTAGTATCTCATAGTAATCTCGCTTTGCCGCCATGCCAAATCAACTGCGTTTAGCTTTTTTTTGCCATCCTGACCGTAACCTGCCCATTGCTTGCATCTACTTTTGCGCTTTTTGGGTCGACAGATTCCGGCAGGCTTGCAAACTTGCTCTCGGAGCCGTACGAGCTCGATTCATAGTAATACCCTTTGCCGGTTTCCTTCATGTGCTCCTTTTTTTCCACCCAAACCCTAATCGAATTGGGCTGCACTTCAACTTTTATCTCCTCGGCTTTCGCACCCGGAATCTGCGCGTCCGCCACAAGCTCCCTTCCCTCGTCCCTGATTGCAATGCCTGAAGTAAAACCGAGCATGGTGGGCATAAGGGAAACTGGCGCAATCTCGGTGCGGATTTCAGCCTGCTTTTTTACGGCTGGTTTTGATTTCGTCTTTGCTTTAACTATTTTTTTCCAAGTTTTCGCTTTTCCGATTTTTCCTTTTGCGATTTTCTTCTTCGTTTTTTTGGGCATATTCCTCACCCCTTTCTCATCTGCCTAAACCTCATCCCATCATCAAGCAGCCTGATAATGTCATCCAGCTTCCAAACCCGCTCCACCCCATTGATTCTTTTTGTCCGAATCCCAATAACCTGCCCGTCGCTGGTTATTGCATATGTGGGCTCATTTGACCCGTCGTCAGCAAGTATCTTCTCCTCTTCAGGCATCGCACCACCCCCCTACATTTTCTTGAAATCCGCATCTTGCACATTATCCGGCCCCTTATCCTCAGGTCCAGCCCCGCCGCCATAATTCGGCCCCGGGCCCTGCCCGCCTTGCGCCCCTGCGCCCCCCTGGTACACAGATGCGCCTATTTCCTGCAATGCTTTCTTGAGCTCTTCAAGCTTGCTTTTCACCCTCGCAATCTCATTTTTTGCTATCGCATCCTTGAGCTCCCCTGATAGCTCCTGCGCCCTTGCTTTCTTATCACCAGGCACCTTCTCCCCCAAATCCGCAAGCGTCTTTTCGGTTGTGTAAATCATGGCTTCAGCCTCGTTCTTTGTTTCAGCCTCTTCCCGCAATCTCTTATCCTGCTCAGAGAACTGCTCTGCTTCCTTCATCTTCTTCTCAATCTCAACCTTGTCCATCTTGTTAGGGGCAATGATTCTCATTTTTTGCTCCTTTTGCGTGCCCATATCCTTTGCGCCAACATGGATTATCCCGTTCGCATCTATATCGAAAGTCACTTCGATTTGGGGGATGCCCCTTGGCGAAGGCGGGATTCCAACCAGCTGGAACCTTCCAAGCTCGATATTGTCCCGGCTCATTGCCCTCTCGCCCTGGAGCACATGCACATCCACCGAGGTTTGCATGTCCGCTGCGGTTGAGAACACCTGGCTCTTCTTGGTCGGGATGGTAGTATTCCTCTCAATCAGCTTTGTGAAAACTCCCCCCAACGTTTCGATTCCCAATGAAAGCGGCGTCACATCGAGCAGCAGGATATCTTTCACATCCCCGGAGAGCACGCCCGCCTGGATTGCAGCGCCAAGCGCCACGCACTCCATCGGGTCCACCCCTCGTTCCACTTTCTTCCCTACCAGCCCCTCAACAAAGCGCAGGACTATGGGCATCCTAGTCGGCCCCCCGACCATAATTATCCTGCCAATGTCATTCGGACCCATTTTCGCATCAGAGAGCGCCTGTGTGACCGGTTGCTTGCACCTTTGCACAATAGGATCAATAATTTCCTCAAGCTTTGCTCTTGTGAGCTTGTGCACAAAGTGCTTAGGCCCGCTCTTGTCCGCTGAAAGGAACGGGAGGTTTATTTCGCTCTCCATGACAGTGGAAAGCTCGATTTTCGCTTTCTCCCCCGCTTCCCTCATCCTTTGCATAGCCTGCCTATCAGTTTGTATATCAATTCCGGACTCCCGCAGGAACACTCCCACCAAATAATCCACAATAGCATTGTCCATATCAGTTCCGCCCAATTGCGTGTCCCCTGAAGTGCTCTTTACCTCAAACACCCCGTTTCCGAACTCCATTATGGTGACATCGAGCGTTCCGCCCCCCAGATCAAACACAAGGATTTTCTGGTCCCCGCTTCCCTTATCCAGCCCGTAAGCTAGAGATGCAGCGGTCGGCTCATTAATAATTCTCACCACTTCCAAGCCCGCAATCTCCCCTGCATCCTTTGTCGCCTGCCGCTGGTTGTCATTGAAGTAAGCAGGAACCGTAATCACCGCCTTCTCAATCTTCTCGCCCAAATAGCTTTCCGCATCCTGCTTGATTTTCTGCAATAGGAACGCGGACAGCTCCTGCGGCCTGTACTCCTTCCCATATACTTTGAATTTGTAATCCGTGCCCATTTTGCGCTTGAAAGCAGAAGTTGTCCCTTCAGTGTTGCTCACTGCCTGCCGCCTAGCTGGTTCGCCCACCAATTTCTGCCCCTCTTTTGTGAATGCCACGTACGAAGGGAACGCTTTCCCGTAAGCACTCGCACCCTCCGCGCTGGGCACAATCACAGGCCTTCCCCCTTCCATTACCGCAGCAGCGGAGTTCGAAGTCCCCAAATCAATCCCAATTATTTTTGCCATGTCCATACACCTCGTTAAATGCAAATTATTCCTTTTTCCCCTCTCCCATCCCAATTATTCTTTCTTGCAAACGCTCACCATAGCATGCCTCAGTATTTTCCCATTGAGCATGTACCCTTTCCTAATCACCCGAACAATCATCCCTTCCTCTTTCCCCTCAACGCACTCCTGCATCGCAGCCTCGTGACGATACGGGTCAAACTTCTCCCCCACTGGATTCATTTCCTGCAACCCTTCTGCTTCCAAAAGCTTCCTAAACTTCCCATACATCAATTTCATGCCATTTTTCAGTATCTCATCACTGGATTTCTCCGCAGCTGCGCTTGCAAGCTCGAACTCATCTAAGAACGGGAGCAGTTTCTCAATCATTTTTGCATTCCCCATTCCAGCCTGCTCGCCCCTCTCTTTCGCAACCCTTTTTTTGTAATTGTCAAATTCCGCAGCCACGCGCTGCAAATTCTCAGTAAGCTCGACCAGTTTCGTATCCTTTTCATCCATTAGCAGTTTCTCATCAGGTGCGCTTTCCAGTAGCTCTTCCTTTTGCATCCCTTCCAGTAGTTCTTCTTTTTCCTTCCCTTTGAGCAAATCTTCTGACTTCTTCGCTTCCTTTGCCCGGTTGGCATTGAATGCCCCAAGGTCGCTGTTGTGCTCGACATCCTGTCCCTTATTGCTTTTTTTCGCGTTTTCCTCGTTTGCCATAGTCACCGCCCGCGGGTCCCCTTCCCTCTGGCCCTTTTCCCTTCAATCTCCTTGTTCCCACCCCTTCCTGCACCCCGAAGGCAGTGATACCTCTCAAAATCATCCAAAAATGCCCTATCCAAATCCCTTGCCATCCTGTCCATCTCTTCAAACTGCTTTAGCATGTCGATTCTCATTCCATCCATCATTTCTTCAATACTGCGCACCCTCATCACGTACTTGCTCTCATGTTTTTCAACCACTCCCGCATTCTCCAGGCGCTTCAAGTGGTGTATTACTGTAATCCTATTCAAGCCCGAAGCGCGTGATAAATCCGTAGAGCCAACCGGCCCTTCCCTGCCCATCCTCATCATTGCCTGGAACACCCTAGTCATTGTGGCATCAATGTCCCGCTCGCTCATCAGGTGCATTGAGCGGAACAGTTTCGCAAGCTCCTCTTCCACTTCCTCGTGCGCAGTTAGCTGGCCATGATGCTCAATTTGCGCAATAACAGGCAGGCTTTTGCCTTCCTTCTGCTCTTGCAGCGCTTTCCCTCGCCTATTCCTTGCTCCCATAACATCCTTTGCATTGCCCAAACTTTTTAAATGTTAATACCATATTAACACTGTTAAGAACAAATTAACACACAAAAACGCTATTAACCCCTCATGCGCTCTTTCCTCCATGCTCAAAATGCCCAAACTAAGCAAAAACACAAAGCTCCTTTCAATTTCCAGCTTCCTTACTGATATCAGCACGGAAATGATTGTCCCGCTGCTCCCCTTCTTCCTGACTGGCATAATGGGCGCGCCAGTTTTTGTGGTTGGGCTGATGGAGGGAATCAGGGAGTTCGCCGCGGAAATGCTCGGAGTATTCTCCTCGATATATAGTGATAAGATTGGCAGGCGCAAGAAAATCATAATCGCAGGCTACTCTTTTTCCACCCTTTCGAAAGCATTCCTGCTCATCGCTTCAAGCTGGTGGCACGTGCTTGGGATTGCGTTCCTTGACAGGGTAGGAAAAGGGATACGCAAGGTCCCGAGGGATGCATTGATGGTGCAGTCCGAACCCAGGGGGAATTTGGGAAAAGCATTCGGGTTTAGGAAAATGCTTGATAATCTAGGCGCGCTTGTGGGGCCTGCAATAGTCGCAATCCTATTTGCAGGTGCGCTTGTTCCGGGTATGGATTCGAGCTACCGCACGATATTTGCAATCGCCCTAGTGCCAGGGATATTCGCAGTAATAGTGCTATTTTTTGTCAAGGACAGGCAAACCAAGCCCCAATCCGCAAAGAAAATACTTGCATCTGTGCTGAAAGAAGCTAGGGGATTTGGGCCATTCCTCATTGCAGCCGGGATTTTTGCAATGGGCGCATTTTCAATCCCCTTATTCCTGCTCAAATCAGGTGAGTACCTCTCGCTTGCGTTGATTCCAGTAGCTTACCTGCTCTACAACGCTTCCGCGACTTTTTTTGCGCTGCCTGCTGGCTATTTCACTGATAGGTTCGGGGGGAAGAATGCCCTGGTTGCGATGCAAATACTGTTCCTGCTTGCACTTGCGGGCTTCGCATTCTTCGCAGCCATGCCCCTAATGTTCCTTTTCATGCTCATTCTCGGAGCTTACATGGCATTTAGCGACACCGCCCCCAGGGTATTTCTCGCAAAGCTTGTTCCCCAAAGGAATTACGCAAGCGCGCTTGGGGCCTACAACGGGATGCTCGGCATGCTTGCGCTTCCTGCAAACCTCATAGCCGGATTCCTATGGGACAAGACTTTGTACGGGCTGCCTGCGGCATTCGCATTCTCAATTGCAACCACCCTGTTGGCGATAGCTATATTTACCCTGTTCGTTAAGGGTGAATAGCATGAGAAAGCTATCAATCCGCAAATCGGAGAACAATCAGAATTCCCTTAGGCTCTGGAAGAAGATGCGAAACCCGCTTCGCGTCTATTTCAATTTCATTGTGCTCCAGTTCTGCCGCTACTCCCCGAGCCTCCGCTTGAAAAACCTGCTCTACCGCATGCTCGGGATGAAAGTTGACATGCATGTATCGATAGGGTTGGGGGCGATGTTCGACATATTCTACCCAGAGCTCATTGAGATAGGCGAAAACTCAATCATAGGATACAACTGCACAATGCTTGCGCACGAATTCCTTGTGGAAGAGGTGCGCACAGGACCCGTGAAAATTGGGAGGAACGTGCTCATAGGCGCAAACTGCACTCTTCTTCCCGGAATTTTTATTGGGGATGGTGCAAAAGTTTCTGCAATGTCCCTTGTGAACCGCAACATCCCTCCCCGCGAGCTTTGGGGCGGGATACCAATAAAGCGGATAAAAAAGCTCTAGTTTGCCGATTTCCAATGTTCCGCAAACAAGCCCAATGGAACGTTATTTTGCAAAAACAAGGCGTCTGGCAGTTTCTTTTACCTACCTGTTTATGCACTGTACCGCACAAGGTATATAAATAAAGGGTCAGAATCAGTTATCACTAAAATAAAATTGCTCTAAAAAGGAGGGGTCGAAATGAATCAAAAATTGTTCCAAAACCAAGCGCTTGTTTTTGCTTTTGCAATGTTCCTGCTTTCTGCACCAATTTTTGCAACCCCTTTCTCAACATTGATTAACGATTACCTTGACCGGTCGCTAGAAAATAGGATGAATTCGAATCCAGGCGACGCATATTCATTCTCAACACCTGATACAAGCCCTGATGCGAATGCGTTCGGGGACGGGAATGGGAACTCGTTTGTGAACCCTTCTTACAATAAGATTTACCGGATGAACGGAACCACGCAAACATTAAACGACAATTCGGCAGGAGTCTCCTATACAGAGAGAGGATCTTTCTGGCTCAAAGGAAGCTCTTATTACCGCGAGGCAACCGCTGACAATTTCGTTGCGGACTTTTCAAACGGGGTTGCTGCCTGGAGCGCTAAATTCACAAATGATGATTATGGAATCCCTGTCTGCACCAGCATAACCAACCCAAATGGAGATTACACGAACTGCATGTATAGTTACAGGACTGGAGGCAACCACAGGGTGCATTTGAATTTCCTAGGGGATTCAGAATGGATTATTACTGATATGAAAGCTCCAAATGTTTCGCTCCCAAGCTCGACCGGGGTGATAAACGGCGGCGGGATCAGCATAGGCAAGGAATTCTCATACGCCATATTGAACATGAATGAGAGCATGCCAGCAGGCAATGGGGCAACTCTGAGGCTTGCTGACGTCGGACCAGCGCAAGGGCCTGACAATTTGCATCCTGCAATAATCGATGTCCTTGACCAGAATGGCAACGTGGTCGCCCAGGAGCAAATCATGCCAGGAACCACTGAAACCGTAATGGTCAACGGGCAAATGGTCAGGATACATGTTTACCAGACTGCGCCTGGCATCAACCCCAACGCGCGCTGGGCAGAGGTTGCGGTGCTCTCCGATGAGCTCGTGCTTATAGACGGGCAGGCAATTTTCCCGAATGCAGACCAATACGTTCTTCTCAAATGGAAGAAC
>JAGVHI010000014.1 GCA_020056635.1 archaeon
CATGCGAAATAATTTGAAAGGAAGAATCGCCGAAGACGTTGTTGAAGAACTATTCACACAACTCAATTTTAAGGTCTATAGGTTTGGTGCTGAAAGAGTTCTATCTGGGTTATTAAACAGAGAGAATAGGTTTGAAGGTGATAAAGATACTGCAAAAAGAATATCTGAGATGCCAGATTTCATAATTACAAAAGACAATCATGTTTATTTTATCGAAGTAAAATATAGGGGTGATGCTGCAACAAATTTTCGTCCTCCGAGCGATTATGCGTATCCAGAAGCATTTATTGTAGTTTTAAGTACACTTTATCCAGATTACATAAAAATCCAAAGAGCACAAAAACTATTAGAAGGTAAGGATTTTGTCCAACTAGATGAAATTGAAGAATTGGATATTGCAAAAAATGACGTCCACCAATGCATCCATATTTTTAAGCAGACATTTGGTTTCTTTAATGGATCAGAATGATATACAAAACTTATCTCTACTTTTTCTTCTTCCCAATTGCCACTAGCCTATTCTTCAAATTCAGCAGCTTAATCCCAGTATTCGAAATCATCGAACCGGCAGAGCTCACTACCCCAATTCTAAACAGGAAATCCCGAACCTCGCCCATCGGAACCACCTCAATCTAATTTATTTGTTTTCTCTTACATTTTTAGCTAAATTTGATATTTTCCTAAACAACAGATCCCTTTCTTTAAGAAAAACACCGAAATTGCCTTTTGCTTTTTCAGTTGCAATAGCATCTATAATCCAAAATACCGAATAAAAGTATTTATCTTTTGTTACAGTGAATCCTGGGAAATTTTTATTTATAGTTATATCAATATTTTTTTCCTTGATAAAATACTTATATGGCGGCCCATCTGGTTCAAGATCTGCAAAATTGTAAGAAACAGATAATGAATCTGGAGGAGATACTTCACCAGATTGAGTAAGTTTTGCTTGTGGATTGTCTGAGACTATTACACTTAAACTATCCAATTTTTTTATTGTTGTAGTGGGAAGTCTTTTTTCCTTTCTTTCTTGTGCTAGTTTGCGGGATTGACGAATTACATTCACAAATGTTGGATCTTTCCAGAGCGCAGCTTTAACCTCTTGCCATTCCTCAGATTCAAATATGAATTTTCGTTTATTGAGATTTACAGGAACGTGATTTATTTCAAGTTCTCCGATTATTCTAGCAAGTGTCGGATGCCCCCCGCCTTCAACAAGCTCCATCTCTTCTTTCTCTCTGGGTCTTAAAAGTTCTTTATCAAACACTGTTATTAAACGATCATTACGACGAAGATGTATACCGTACAAACCTTTCTGTGAAGATTTTTCCAATAAACCTATCCATCCGCGTATTTTTCTTCCTTTTTGTAGTGTAATTTCACCATTTTCACCAATCGGGTGTTTTCCATCAAGAAGAGTATACTCAACGGGCTTACACTCACCACCATTTATCAAAATTTTAATTGACTTATCTTTTAAAAAAGGTCCGTATCGTAGACCAAATGAGTGAAAAAGCTGCATTTGTCGATATGCATGAAGTGTGACCTTTAAATCTGAAATTTCGATTGTTGTAAAGTGCAACGATGGATCTATTTTTGGTTGGATGGAATAATCTATTGCCCAATCCTGATCTTCTTCGTTTTTTAACCAGCGTTTTTCATCATAATCTACCCTAAAGATTTCTTTATCCCCTTTTTTTGAAGTTAAAATAGTAAATTTTCTTCCAAGTGAAGTTGTAGCAGCTTTAAGTCCTATACCAAAAAATCCTAATTTACGATCTTCTTCCTTAGCACTAGCAATACGTAACGCTTCTTCTAAACCAATTAATGACATGCCTTCTGCATTATCTTTTACATGGATCTTATCTCCATTTACCTTAAACGAGATTTCTACAGTATGACTAGCGCGGTCCTCCTTTTCCATACGACTGAACGAATCAATAGAATTGTCAACCAATTCAGCTAGCGCATCAGGAAAAAAGTAATCCTGATTTCCCAAATAAGGTAAAAGATGTCTGCTAGGAACTATATGTAATTGTTTATGATCATTAGACATTATAACTACCCTAAGTATCTTTGATTGGTGTGTATTTATAAACATTTCCCAAATAACTGCTTAATGAACATATCATTATGATGTTATATAAGTCGTATATCTTTTATACAAATATAATCATTCATTCGATTATACCAAGATATCATATCTAAATAACGATGTTCAGTTGTTGATATCCCCCAAATCATCCCTTTACTAGTACTTCGTACTAGTAAAGGTGAAGTTCGAGCAAGTAGGGCCTAGGTTCAGACCTAGATGGGATTTGCTAGCACCTATCCTAAATATCTGAAACACTCCCTCGCGCGCATCTATGCTTTCCTCTAGCGCGCTAGGGCCCGGGGTTATTCCCCCCCAACTGCGCGCGCCACTAGCTGCACTCCCCTGCCGGCACGACACCTGGCCGGCAACAATTCCAGCCAGCGCGCCGGCTAACTGGTCATTGAGCCCAACGAGAGAGACGCCTATTTGCGATCGGAAAGGAACAACCTGATAATGAAATAGAACGAGAGAAGGAGACGCCGGCAATCATGATCAAAGGCTTTTTAAACTGTTTCCTATATTATATCCTACGGGTGTGTGGAGTGCGGCGCCGAAGAGGCGAGAGCTCCAGCTACCTTATGTAAATCGAGGTGATCGAATGGAGTGATACTACATTTTTGTGCGGCAACAGAGCCGCGCAGAAAAACAGTATAGCTGGAACGGAACTGGAATTTAAGCCTGCCGAAATGAGAGGAAACATCGACGAGGCGCGTGAGAAATGCGCCCGAAGTGGAGGTGATGCAATGGTAGATTTCTCATTTGCAGCAAAATCAACGCCGGCGATTCTTGTGCTCGGGGGTGTGTTGTTTATCTTTTTGGACAACACCGCAAAAACGGGTTTTGGAATTGCGCCATGGGTATTGATCGGGCTGGGAATTTTCGTAACGCTTATTTGGGCTGGATTCTTCAGACGAATTTGAGCGTGCGGAAAAGTGGGGGGCGTTAGGTCATGCGATCGCTGGCCTAACTGCTTTCCAGCCTTGTGATTATCCTCGTATCTCGTCTCGTTCCCATAATGTTTTACGCCTTATCTTACAAACAGTCTAAAGAAATTCCTTCTTATGAACTTCGTCCAAATTCCTCCTCTTCCCCCTTCTCCTTATTCTCAACATAAATCCTTTCCATCTCCCCAATCGTCCTAAGCTGCTTAAGCTCGGATTTCACGGAATAAACCCTGCGAAAGAGCGTAAGGAACGGGATTGGAAGCCAGGAAAGAATCCCGGTAGTGACATCCACTGCCAGCTCCCGGATGGACTGCTTGCAAAATTCCCTGTAAAGCGCATTCGTGCGCGGCTTTATCGCATCAGGCACGCTTGCTGCAACCGAGCTTACAAACGAGAGCTGGAAATAGTCAAGCAGGTTCCCCACCCATACGCCCACCCTGCTTACAGTTGTCATAATGGCAGAATAGGGAATAATCACTTGGAAAAAGAAATGCTCCATCTGAGCCTTGTACGGGGCCATCATCAGCTCAATCTGTTCGGGCGTATAGAGGGGCTGGGGCCCGTAGGGCATCATATCATGCTTAACCTTAAGCATCATGTAAGTTCCGTATGCCAGAATCCCAAGCGGGGCCAGGCCTGTGAGGGCGGTTAGCCCCTCATTCACAATATCGATTACGGACGCTGCCTTGGCAATCTTGAAAGAGCGCGCAATCCCGACTTTCTGGATTATTTTGTCCTCATGTATGCCTATTTTTGCAAGCAGTTTGCGCTTGCGCTCAAACATCCGGATCTGCTTATCGCTTGCCTTATCCAGCATTCGGGCAAAAAACGCATTCTTTCCAGTAACCGGGCGGTTGAAATTTATCTGGAATTTGGGGTTGGGGAGGTGCTTTTGCATTGAATAGGTTAGGTAGTTGTTATTAATAAATATTCATGTATTAGGATAGGATTGGTGGGTGCTGGTTAAGGAGGAATGGGCGGATAAGGGACGGTTTGGCATGTAGTCACATGCCTGTCCAAACACACCCCGTTGAAAAATCAAATGTAGTCACATTTTGGGCAAATCTACAGGCTTTGTAGTCACATAAATCTTTGTGGGAAATTGTAAAGAGAGCACCGGAAAGGGGGCTTGAAACTGTTTATAACCGGAGCAAACTCTAGCTCTTCGGTGATGCTATGGTCCGGATAAAAGTTGTTCTCGATAAGAAATCCTCCCAATTCATAGACAACTATATCAAAGCAGGATGGGCGACCTCAAAATCAGAAGCTGTGCGGCATTCCTTGCTTTGGTGGATGTGGTGTGATGCGCATCCTGAAAGAATGAAGGGAAAGAAGTTTTCCGGATATCCTCCCAATCCAAATCTTAGAAAAGCGATTGCGAAAGGGCGTGAAATATGATTTCTCTTGGAGTTATAGTCGTGAAACTGAATAGATATATATATTCTATTAGAAATGCTAAAAGAGATTAGGAATATGTGCTATTCCTATCTTTTCACGGAGCTAACAACCTTGTTATCTAGGTGTGATATTGCGCTCCTCCTGCAACCTATGGTTATAAAAAGTATTCATATCTTATCATAAATGATAAGATATGACATCTATTGATGATGCATTAAACAAAATGAAACCCGTTTTCAGGGCAAAGGAGTTCATAGCTGCGCTTGGGGGAAAAAGGGAGTATGCATATGTTGTGCTAAACAGGCTCAAGCAAAAAGGTAAAATCAAGAATGTGAAGAGATGGTGGTGGGCAAAAAGTGGAGCAGCGCCAGAGGAAATAGCTACGGGAATTTCCTATCCATGCTATCTTTCATTCCATTCTGCATTGCACGCACACGGTCTGACTACGCAATTCCCACGCGCTGTGCAGCTTGCGGTGTGCAGGAAAGCAAGGAAATATGCTTTTGCGGGCGGGGAAGCAAGAGAATATAGGTTTGAAAAGAAAGATTTCGAAGGATTTGAAATTAGAGAGGGGATTCCGATTGCAACTCCGGAAAAGGCGATTGCTGACTGCTTGAGATTCCCCCGCGCCTGCCCGCAGGCAGTGCTTACTGAAGCATTGGAAAAGGTAAATGTTTGGGAAGTGAAGAAAATGTGCAATAAACGGATGCTTAAGAGATTGAAAGAGGTGGAATCAAATGCTGTCGCGCGAATTGCTTGAGAAGGGTGGCGAGCCGGGCTTTGCGGCCGGGCAGAAGGAAAAGGACTATGTTCAGCACTGGATTCTGTCCTATCTGGGCCGGGAAGGGTTTTTGGGCGTGTTCAAGGGAGGCACTGCACTGCAGAAAGCATACGGGCTGCCTAGGTATTCAGAGGATTTGGACTTTACGCTAAATGGGGCAGTGCTGCCGGATTTTGATGCAATTGCAAGATATCTTGCATCTGCAGGGTTTGGAGAGCCTAAGTGGAAGAAAGAAGCGGTGATGGGTTCGCACAGCGCAAAGCTTAGGGTTCAGGGCCCGCTATACAATGGAAGGGCAGTAAGCGAGTGCTCAATCAGTTTGGATTTTTCGGGCAGGGAGAATTGCGCCCTTGCGCCTGTCAGGATTGAGATTCGCCCTGCTTACTCTGATATGATACCTTACTCAGTGCTCGTAATGGATCGGAAGGAAATAGCGGCAGAAAAGGTGCGCGCCATGCTTACGCGAGCTTCTGCCCGGGATTTGTACGATTTGTCTTTCCTAGTCAGGCAGGGTTTTTTGCCTGATGAGCAGCTGATCAATGGAAAGCTTGCTTACTATAATATGGAATACTCTTATGAAAAATTTGAGAATGCGATGGACAAGTTGTCTAAGATTTGGAAGGTTGAGATGCGCGCACTAGTTGCACAGGTGCCTGATTTTGAGAGCGCGAAAGAGGAAGTTTTGAGGGGAATGAAAGGGATAGGGAAAACATCAATACAGTAGCACGCTAATCCTCCTTACATCATTACAGTAACGCCCTTTACCCCTAATTAGCCCTTTTTCCTTTCTTTAGCATAGTTTAGCCCTGTAAGCCCGCTTCCGCCATCAAAAAAGTCCGCTCAATACTGTAGCACGAAACCAGAATGGGGGGGAGGGGTTTTTGGAGCCTGTTCTGGTTTACCAAAGAAGTTACGTGCCTTGGGAAGAAGCGTACTGTGATGCGGTTTTAGGTAAAAAGGCTACCATGCCATTTGCGAATGCGGTTATTAGGTGTTCTGCTTGAAGTGGAGTGAGTTTTTCAGTGAGTGCCATGTTGAGCTGTATGTGTACGCTGTTCATATCGCGTACTGGGTCCGTGCGGATGTTTCCAATGTGCACAGAAAGTTTTGGGTCGACTTCATTCGCGATTGCCAAAATCATGTTTGTTAGGTAGGTGGCGCGAGCCATATCTTCTGGATTGCAGAGAATTCTGATTGGAGGCTCGCTAAGTGTTGGTGGGATTACTTTGAGCGCGAAGGGAACTGCTTGGGGGATCGTTTGCATCATACTTGGTAAATCTGAATCGCTAATGAGAAATAGCCGGCTGGGGTGTATGCCAAGGTCTATGCGGGACAGCTTCTTAAGAACCTGCCTTGAGATGGCTCGGGCAAGTTCCAAGGGTTTCTGTCCATCTGCTTCTGGCTTTCCCTGTGGGCAGAGGAATATGACTGGGTGCAGAGTGGGGTGTGTGAATGGTTGTGTGCCAAGGATGTGGTAAGCGGTTTCGGTGGTGAAATCAGTAAGCGCGTTTAGGGTTGCCGGGCGAATTGAGCCAAACAGCGCCCTTGGGATTTTGATTGTGAGAGTTGCAAAAGGCGCATTCGGAAAAGGAGCGCGCTCTTGCAGGAGGATTGGGGCATTGGAACTCCATGTATAGCTGCAGCCGTTTGAGCTTGCGGTTCGCGCGTAAGTGTCATTTAGAAATTCTGTCTCTATCATTCCTCCAGAAAAGCGGACTTGCAATTTGGAGGTTTCGGACCGTCTTGGGTCATAATGGGCTGGCTTGAGCCTGAGAAACAGGGTTGGTTCGTCTTTTGAGCGCGAACCCGGGAGCATTTTCATTATTTCGCGGGCTTCTTGGGGCGAAATGGTGCGGAATGAGAGATCGGAATCCCTTTTATCGGTCAGAACTGAATAGATTCCGCGGCGAAGGGCGGTTACAAGAGGATGCGAAGCAGCGTTCTGCACAAGAAAGATGGTTTTTGGGGAAAAATTAGGTGGCATGTGGGATATATTGGAGGTTAGGGATTTTAAGTCTATTGGAACAGGTTTATGCGCGCTTGCCCACTTTAAGGGCATTGCTTGCCCTAAACATTACGGAAAATAGGCCGTTCTCGCCAACATGGGCGACAAACGCAATATTTTCGGCATTTTTTGCCAATCCTGCGCTTTCATCATATCCGAATGTGAGGCACATTGTTGCCATTTCCGAGCCAAAAATGCCCTTGGAAGAGTGGTGTATTGAAATATTGGAGAGGCTTTCTGCGCCAATTCCATGGTCGTGGAACACACTTGCCATGGAACCTATGAATACCTCAACTGCCGCGTTTATTGCAAGGTTAGAGGTGACTTTAATGATAGGTGAGGCAGATTGATGGAAGTGCACAGGTGTTGCTTCCAGCAAAAAAAGAAGTGAGTTAAGCGAACGCCCCTTATTTGCGCTGTTTAAGCCCCTGATCTGTTCTGCCATAGGCGCTTCTGCTGAAAATATCCCTTTCCCATCGCTGTATGTTAGCGCTTTTGGCTCTGAGCCATGTATCTCATGCCTGCCTGCAATAGCCAGGCCCGCCATATCTTCTATCGAATGGGTTTTGCTGTTAACTGGCGAGAAAGGCCGGAGTATTACTATTTTTTGCTGTTGATGCATAGTACATCATCTAGTGATTAGTTTAAGTGTAAGCAATTGTTTTATGGGGAAAGGACTATTTAAGGGTATCTAAAAAGAAAACGCGTGGCAGTTATACCCCACAAAGGATGCCAGAAGCGCCATTTGCAAGGATTTCGGGTATCAGAATGGTTAAGCTGCGCTGCTCCTTCTGGTTCGCAAGAAGCTCTGGGGAAATGTGGAAAATGATTTGCAGTGCGGGAAATTCAGAGTTCAGCATGGGATTGGCCCCGTTATCTGTGGTGTACCCAACAGTTCCGAATTCCCAGCCGCAGTTGCAGTCCGGAACCTTGGTAAAATGAACCGCATCTGACATGGTGGCTGCATGAGAGGCGCCATCCTTGCCTCCGAATATCATAGTTACATCTATCTCGTTTGGGAGGCTGAATAATAGGCGCTCCGGATTAATCGAGAAGGAAAAGAACGCATGCGGGGTTTCGCTGTTTGCCCTCCCAATTATCCCAACAGTTTCGCTAGGGCCCATTGTCATTTCAAGGTTTTCCAGGGTGACTAGGCCTTCTTTGAGCAGGCGACTGGCAAAAAAATCCAATCCATATATCCCCTTAACAGGGACTTGTGTATCCCTGGAGTTTAGGTTTTTTACTGCCAATCTAACTAAAGAATGATCTATTCCTTGAATGCCTGGGTGGGTACTGGTATTATGCAGTATCGCAACCCTTGTTTGGGGCAAGCGTATGAATACTGATGGGTGCATGTAGATATTGTGGTTAAAGATGAATTTAAGCCTATGCAAATGGGCGAATCAACCGTATGCTGAGAAGCAACGTCCCTTAAGGGGAATAAAACTCAAATAGGATGAGTAAACAACAGTAATTATTATTTCTAATCAAATATTAGAAATTCTAGCAATTAATTATCTATAAGAGAAAATATCAAAATAAAGGCTAAATAGCCAATTTTTAAGCAATTTTTGATGTTTTTAGCAGAAAAAAGGCATAAATTGGCAAATAAATCTATATTCTAGTAATTATCCTGTGTGCATTACGTCGTAGAATGGTATAATACTATAAATTAATTAGAAATTCTAATAAAAATTAGGGATAGTGCTAAAGTAGGTTGGATTGGTTGGGTTTTTTAGCTTTGGGAGCGAATTGGTGCGCGAGAGAATGAAACTTATTGGAGAATTTCTAAAAGAACGGAAGGAGGTTGGGAAGAGCGTTGATGCGCTAGTGCTCGGGCTCTCCTTTTTCTACATCGTGCTAAGTTCGCTCTCAATCATTACGCTTTGGGGTAAGGGCGCGGTGATGTTTGCGCCTGATTATGTGCTGTTCCTATTGGTTGCAATAGCCACTTTCCTGGGGAGGAACAAATATGCATTTCTCAAGGATTTCGGGCCTGCAATCCTGCTTATATTCGCGTACGATGCGATGAGGGGGTATGCGGACGAGATGGCTGGCGCGGGGGCTGTGAATTTCAATTTCCCGCTCCAGATGGACTTGCTTATAGGAGGAGGGAATTTGCCGAATGCAATAGTGCAGCACGCGGTGGATTCTAACGGGTTCCGGCCCCTGTTCGGAATATTTACTGTGGTGATTTATTCGCTTCATTTCACCGCTCCCCTAGTATTTGGGTTCATGCTCTGGCTGAAAAGCAGGGGGGATTATCTCAAGTACATGGCTGCAATGGTCTTGCTTTCATACGCTGCGCTTGCGACTTTCTGGCTGTTCCCGGTTGCGCCACCGTGGATGGCTGGGGAGAAGGGACTGATTAACATTGAGAACCAGTTCACGCTTCTCACAAAAGAGTACGGACTGTATTTCATGCCCACTATTTACCAGTTCGTGAATGCGAATCCGGTTGCTGCGATCCCCTCGCTGCACTTTGGCTACCCGTTCCTCGCGTTCCTTTATGCGGTTTTGAGCAGGAGAAAAGGACTTGCGCTGTTCTTTGGAATCTACACATTATTGGTTTCGGTTGCGGTAGTGTATTTAGGGGAGCACTATGTAATCGATTTGGTGATTGGGGGAATCTATGCGTTTGCAGCAATGCTAATAATCCAAGCTGGATTTTCGTGGCTGGAGAGGGGGAAAAAACAGGTTAGCGCGCCTGCGCAGACTTCCAGTGCCCGCTTGCCTGAATCCCGGTAACCTCGAAACGCGCGGTTTTGAAGTCCCAGCGGATTCCGTTCAAGTAGCCATTAGGCGGGTCGTACTGGAAAAAGCCCCCTGTTCCCATCCCGACAGCCTGGTTCTGGTCCCCAATTTTGCGCTTCAAGATGGAGGGAGAGCTTGCCCTTGCACTTAGGACAACCATGAACGACCAGTTCGTTTGCGTTCCCTCAAGATGGGCAAGCCCGTCCTGCAGGTTCTGGAGATGGCTTCGAAGCGGCTGGGGGGCAGAATAATATTTGAGCCCATTTAGATCCGCGATTGAATGCGTTGCCCATTGCTCAAGGTCAAATCCGTTGGAAACCATGCCAGGGTAGACCTGCACGGATATTATTTTTGCCTTGGGGTCCTCAACCCCGTAGCTGTACCTGTAGGCTTTTTTCGGCGTGGTTTTGGAAAGGTCAGGCATTTTTCCACCTCATTTCCCTATCACATTTAAGTGCGCGGTGTCATTTATCCTTATAGCATGAGTCCCTTTCTCATCTATGACAAACTCGTTTATGCACGCGTTGTACTGGTAGAAATTGTAATAGTTCTCGTGGGGTGGGAGCGAGAGCAGGTGGCAGATGAGCACCTTATTCACCATCCCGTGCGCCACTATGAGAATTGTTTTATCCGAATTGCGGTTTTCGGAAATTATCTGGTCAAGGAACTTGGATGCGCGGTTCTGCACCTGCTCATAGCTCTCCGCGCCCTCGGGGGTTACAAAAACGTTTAGCCTGCCTTCCGGTGTGAAATACTGCGGCCATTTATGCAGCACATCGGTTCGAAGCTGCCCTTCAATCTGCCCCCCATGCTGCTCGTTTAGCGAGGGGGAAATCTGCAAAAGCAGGTTCGGATGGTGTGCGAGAATCGCATTAATCGTTGTTTGCGCGCGCAATAGGGCAGAAGAGATTGTGACGTCTATTTTAACGGGCTTGAAGTATTCGGAAAGCGCCGCAGCCTGCTTTTTCCCGAGCGGAGTCAGTTCCGCGTCTATCGAGCCTTGGAACCGCTCCTCGCGGTTGTGCATGGTCTCGCCATGCCGGATGAGGTATAGGCGCATGGGAAAATATATGCAGAAGGGAATTTAATTAGCTTCTTTTGTGCGCTTGCAGCTTTCGCTGTCCGCCGCCAATCTGTTGCGATACTGGGTTAAAATTGCGGACTATGCGAAGCAGTCTTTCCGCCCCATCGCCGGTCCGAACGCGAGAGCAGTGCGTAAGGAGAGCCCTAATCACTTTCTCCCTTTTCGTGGTTTCCGCATCCATCCAGCCAGTGGAATGCACCTGGTCCGTATCAAGATTGATTGCAACAACGAACGCGTCGCTTTTCCCGGCCTCGACTTCCTTTCTTGCGATCGTTTCGTGCACGCCTAGCTCCTGCCTCACATTTGCAGGAAGGCTGTTAAATCCGCCTAACACATCCCACCTGACTGTAGTGGCAAGGTTGAAATTTGGATCCCTAAAGCGCTTTGCAGGAACGGCGAGGTAGCCGATATTCGTATCAGGCTGCCTATGGAGATAGGATTTGCCGAGTATCTCGATCACCACCTCATTAGATTGACCCGCCCCCTTCTTTTCAGCGCCCGGCAGGCTGTGCTTGAATTCCTTGAGAAGAGCACGCAGTTCGGATGCGCGAAGATTGCAACTGGAAGCGAAATCCAGAAGCTCAAAATCACATATCCCGGAATCCGAAAGCATCTGTACGTGCTCCCTGCTGGTTTTGAGCAGCATTGCAATGTCCTGGGGTTCACGCCTTTGGTTTGCTGCCTGGATTTTGAGTGCAGTTTTATACTCGCATGCAAGCTCCTGGGGCTGCCTCGAAGGGTCAATTGGAAGCATCCCAAGCTCAAGGAAATTGTCCACCATCGCCTTGTTCTCCCTGCCTGCCATCACAAGCGCGCAGAGCCTAGCTGGCTGTTCCAAAATAGGCTCTATCCCGACCACCCTGCCCCGGCAAGCCCAATAGTGCATAACCTCTCCAGCCCCGATCCCTTTTAGGAAAAGGCCAGTCAGCACGGTTTCAGTGTACCCCAATCGCCCGAGCGCCTTGAAAAATGAAAAATAGTCTTCAATCTGCTCAATCGCTTTTCTAGGGGTGAAACTCCTATCGATCGAACATGCATTGCGGCAGAACACCCCTGCGATAGTGGCCCTGCGCGAAGGGCTTTTATCTGTGCCAAATTTCGAGTGCGCGAAAGCAATATCATTGCATGAAAGTTCTGGAGGGTTCTTTGCGCTTGCCACCTGCTTTGAGAAATTTTGGCGCCATATGCGTGCGAATTCCGGGGGGACCGTATCCCCGTAAACCTTGTCTGCATCCCTAATTCTTGCTGCGGTTTTTTCACCGGAATTGAATAGGGCGAGCACCCGTTCTGGCTTGATTCCAAATGAGAGGGCTTTGCAGTATTCGCTATCTTTCATCCCTGCCGTGAGCGCCTCAATGAAAGCCGAAATTGAACCGGTCCTCTGGATGAACGATTCCATGGATTCCTCAGCGCTTGGCCTGGAGCGCTCGAGAGAAAGAATTCCAACCAGGTTTGAAAATAGCCTATCCAGCTTGCAATCCACGCACTTGCTTTCCACCCCTATGAATTGTGAGAGGTTTGCTGCAAGCTCAAGCCCTTCGAAATGGATTTGCACTGCGGCAGTGTAAAGCTGGCTTTTTGGGATTCCGCTTGCAAGCGCGCCTGCAAGCACAAGCGTGCGCCTTTCAACTTCATCGCTGGAAACGCCGATTCCAGATGCGGCATTATTGCACATATGGCGTATCTGGGCGATCAAAACCTCCTGGGGCATTCTTGCATATGCTTCCCGAATGTGCGCATCAAGGGCAGTCCTATTCACTTTCGGTTTTCCTTTTCCCATTATGGGTGCGGGCCTTGCGGCATCAATAGCGGGTCTTATCGCCTTTAGCGCCTCATCATGCAGCGCCTTTGCCAGCTTGGCAGGCCCTATAAGTATTTCGCCATTTAGGAGCCATGCCTGTGCCATTATCTCAGCTGGATCCCGCCTGATGGTATTCGCCATTTTAACTCACTAATATTGCTTTTACCACTCTTTCTATATAAATCCTTTCCAATAACCGGGAGAACTGCACTAATTTTGCCTATTTTCCTTGCTTTCGCTGCCTTAAAAAGGGTTTGTCACGGATGGTTTGAACCTGCTACACCGTTCCCAAGCCAACTGCGGAATGCTTATTCTCCTGCGCTCTTTGCGCAGGCGTGTACCTGCGGGGCTCTGCAGCATTAACCTGTGCAATCACGCTCTGGATCGCATTGTGCATCGGGTCAAGCTCGTTCTTGTGCCTCTTTGCCATGTGCTCAAGCCCTTCCCTCGCCTGCGCAAGGAATTCTGCATTGCCCTTGTTATATGAGATCAGCTTGACGAATTCCTCTTTCCAGGCATTTGAAAGCGCCTCGCTTTTCTGCTTTTCCTCATCCGCCATCCCGAATGCGCGGTTCATGAACCTATCAAACTTGGTTCGCATTGAGGTTGTGTAGTTGTCGCCTATGTAAAGCATCCAATCAAGCGAGACCTGCCATCTGTTGTCGATTACGCGCTGGTCTGCTGCGCGGAATTCTGGCGACAGGCGGGTTCCTGCAACGCCATACCACTTGCTAATATCGCTTTCGAAGGTGGGCGAGGCGAATTCCACTATATCTGCAATGTAAGATTTGTACTTCTGCACCCCCCTCTCAAGGTTCGCTCTCCAAGAGCGGTCCTGCGCCCCAAATTCCGAAGTGAGCTCATCGCGCAGGTTGATCATTACAGTGGTGCGCCAGTTGTCAGGGGTCGGGTAATCGCCAAGAGACATGTTCCAGGGGGTTGGGATTCTGCCCTGTATATAGTATGCCCCCCCTGCACGGTTCATGTCGCCCATTGCTTTAGACGCAAGCGTTGGGTATTTCCCGAGTGGGTGCTCTTCGGAACGCTCCACCATTATCATGGCGCGCAGCACGCTTCGGTCGCTGTACACAAGCGCTTGGAACGCGCTTGAGCGGTTTCGGTAAACGAAACGCTGCTCGGCTTCATTCCAGTTTGCGGCGGGATATTCTTTCCCTTTGCTGTATTTGCCGTCTGCGGGCGCCTGCCCGGCATCAACGATAACCGTTTCCTTTCCGCCTTTTATTATCGAATTTTCAAACTTCTTCCTAAGCTGCGGGTCAACATAGCTTGCCTGTTTTTCCTGCTCGCTGATTTGAGGCTTTCCTGCAATTTTCTCAGCATAAGCCCTGCCTGCAACGAGGTAGGGCTGCATCAGGGGGATCATAGTTGCATCCAGGCTCTTTCCATCTATTGCCGCTGCGGCGGAATCTCCTATTTTTTCAATTTCCTGCCCCTGCTGCACCACGAGGCACATATAAGTCAGCGCAAGTTCATCGCGAAGCTGCTTCGGGACGGAGGTTATGCCCTTGGACGAGAGAACATCGTCCGCAAATGTGTAGCATTCGTCAATCTTGTTTATCTGCTTCGGCGTCAAATATCGTAGCCCCGCATTGTAAGCATAGCCTAGAAAAGCGCTTTTTTCATCCTGCGTAACCATGCCCTCACCCGTATAATTCGCACCTTGTGTTGTATTTAAACCTATTCTATTTCAGCAGGGAGAGAAACTTTGGGTGCATCAAGCCGTTTGAACAGATTATGCTTCCCGAATCAAGGGACCATTTTTTTCCTGAAAAGGCCGTATTCATGCCCCCTGCTTCCTGAACAATAAGCGCGCCTGCAGCCACATCGTGCTTCTTAATCCAGACGTGCATGCAAACGTCCGCTGCCCCGCGCGCGACCATCGCGTAGGAGAATATAGCGGCACCCGCGACGCGCATGTGGAATATCTTTTTCGTAACCTCCTCCTTTCCCTTGAAAACGCGGATGTCGTAGGGGTCATCAAGCAGAACAAGTGCCTCATGCAGCTTGCTCCGCTTGGAAACGTGTATCCGTTTACCGTTGCAATAGGCCCCTTTTCCCTTCTCAGCCCAGTAAACCTCATTTAGCGTTGGGAAGCAGAGCGCGCCTGCAAGCGGCTCTTTGTCCTTGTAAAGCCCTACCGAAACCCCAAATAGCGGGAGCCCTGTGAAAAAATTGTTCGTGCCGTCTATAGGGTCCAAATACCAGCAGTAATCCGAGGAATTGGCAGTTTTGCCTGCTTCTTCCGAATTTATGGAGTGCGAGGGGAATTTTTTCAAAAGGAAGCGTGTTATCGCTTTTTCGGATGCAAGGTCCGCTTCTGTGACCACATCGTCGCGCTCCTTGTAGCGCACCGAATAGCGCTTGCGAAAGCGCTTCATCACTTCCATTGCGCCCAATTTTGATGCGGCTATGGCTGCGTTGAGGAATTTGCCCATAAATTGGGTTTCAATCGCAACATAATTAAACGAGAGCGTGCAATTGAGAAGCATGGCGGAAGAGGAAGTGGAAAAAGAGAAGCGTATCCAGCCTGCTCCTAGCGAAAAGAAGGAAATCGCCTCAAGGGGCATCCCATCTGCGGAATCGCTTTACCTGCCTGCTCACAATTCCCCTGAGCTTAGGGCATTCCAGGATTCAAATGAAACAATTACTCGGAATTTGTGGAATTTGGAAGAGGTAATGACGTTCATTTTCCCTAAAAAATACCAGGAAAAGTACCATGATGCGGCATTGGCATTCCTAAAGCTATTGACTGAAAAAACCTCGGTTGGAGGGGCGGAAATCGGGCAGTTTGTGAGCCAGAATGGCATTTCCAAAGCGACTTTCTACAATCGCGTGCTCCCCAGGCTGAAACGAATAGGGCTGATTAAAGTGGAAAGGGAAACCATAGTCGCGGTGGAGAGCAAGAGAAAGTACAGGCCCATGCTAATCTCCTTATCGAAAACGTTTGGTAACTATTTGATGAAAATAGGGGATTCATGGCTTGCGCTCGTGGATGATGCGAGGAGCAGGAAATTGCAGAAGGAACGGGTGGAAAAGGCCTAAAGCTAGCTCTTTGAAGAAAGAAAAATAGGACGTAAGGGGTTATACCGCCACTTTTGCCCTTGCAACGTGCGCAGCTCCCTTCACTGCGGCTGTTGCAATCTTCTTTGCGGTTGCAAACTTGTCTGCCTCTGCAATCACGGAATCAACCACGCTCTTTGGGATCACTGCATCTGCTCCCCTGTGCAGCCAGAACCCGCCTCTCTCAACAGCTCGCGGAATTATCTCATTAATCCCAAACTTTTCAGGGTTCTCAAGCATCATATCCTTGAGCCTGTCCACAGCGTACACATTGTGGCTGTAGCCGCGGGATTCTAGCGCCTTTTGCGCGATGTGCCAAACTCCGCCCTTATCCGGAACTACGAATGTGTCGCCAGAAGCCAGTTCAGTTGGTGCAGGCGGGCCGTATACCTGCCCTGCGCCCCCAGTTGCATTCTCTGCTCCGCCTGTTCCAGTGGTTGCAGCATTGTGTGCCGCGCTTCCTGCACCGCCAGTGCCGTGCCCGAATAGGTGGAACTTGTCCATTATTGAGCCTGCAAGCGGAACCACTGCGAATGCGGCTGCAGCAAGCGTCTTCCAGACCTTCCAGGTGCGGTATTTCTTGAATGCCTTTATCATGCCGTTATCCATGCTGGCAGAAACATCGTCTGCCATTACTGCAGCATCTGTGAACACCTTGGCAAGGCGCTTTTGGACATTCTCGCCGCTGGTGTGCGCAACCTGCACGCCAAGCCCGTCTGCGCCCCTGCCTGCCCTTCCCATCAATTTCGAGTGCACAAGGTCGCTGACTGCCGTCATGCCTATATACCTGCCAATCGCGCCCACTATGCCCGCCCCAGTAAGCAATACAACTGAGGCTATTCCGCCTGTGAGCAGCCCTGCAGCCAAAAGCCCGGCGCCAATTACGCCGCGCGATATTGCCCAGCTAGGCTTCCTCATCCGCCTAAGTTCCCTGTCAAAGAACCTCGGGCTGTTGTGCAGCTGGTTTGTGAGCTCAGTGTATATTGCGCCAATTGCAGTGCGCCTTCCATCTGCATCTTTTCCTGCGATATCCTGGTCTACAAGCGCTTTGAAATTGTCGCGTATATCTTTCTCACGTGCAAGGATTGCCTTGGATTTCTTTCCCTGGAGCAGCTTGTCCTTTGCGCGGAGCAGTTTCACATATTCATCAATAATTTGCTTGCGGTCAAGTTCCTTTGCTTCGCCCGGAAGCTTATCTGTTTCTTTTGCAACTCCTTCCGGCAATGCCTCGCCTGGTGCGGGCTTGCCCTTCAGGCTTTCAGCATTCTCTGGTAGAAGCGCTTTCCAAGGGGGCTTGCCTGGAAGGTCAAGTGTAGATTTTCTTTGTGCATCCCTCAGAGCTGCAGTTTCTCCAATTGGAACCTGTTCCTGCTGCAGCGGACCAAGCACGTGTGCTTTTAGCTCATCAACCCACTGCACACGTTCCATCTCGAGGTTCCGGATGTGCTTCATAATTCCAGTAAGATTGAGAAGTGCGGCAGCCGCAAGCTCGCGGTTGAGTTCTGCAAGCCGGGCTTCGGCAACCTCTTTCTGCGCCCTAAGCTGGTTCGTCTTGCTATCATAATCAAGCGCTTCAAGTTTCCCCTCGAGTTTTTCAATAAGCTTATTGTTTTCTGCAATGCGCCTCTCCATCTCAGGCTTGAGGGCGCGCTTGTGGGGCGCTGCCGCAGCAAGCAAATCATTGTCTTCCTGCAGCTGCACAATCCTCTCTTCAAGCGCCTGTTTCCTGCTTTGGAGGTCTTCTATTTGCTTTTCAACCTGCTCGAGCTTCTCCTCGCTCCCGTCCTTGAGCTTCATCAGGTTTGCAACCTCATCAAGCACTTTCCTGAGCTGCGAAACCTGGCTGTCGATGTCGTTTATTTGCCCCATCATTTTTCGCGCTTTTGAATCGTAATTCAGCTCGCTTCTTGCGCGGGACTGGTTACCATAAGTTTCAGGCTGAACCGTTCCCTCAAAAACTTCATTGAAATGGTCTTGCTCGGCTTTCCTCTTTGTTTCCACGAATTCGCGGACCTGATCAAGAAGCTCATTTTGCGCTGCGGTAAGCTCTAGGTGAGGTTCAGCTGGAATCGCATCTGGCCCCTTTACCATTGGATCAAGGGTTGCGCCTTCCGGGCCGGCGTTAGCCTGCTCAACTATAGAAAGTGAACCGTCCATGCCTGCGAGGCGTATTTTTCCGTCCGGTGTTTGGAAACCTATCCCGCCTTCAAGGGGGATTTCATTTCCTGAAGCATCAAATAATTTCAAGCGGTCGTTGTCAACAATCGCATTGCCCTCAAAAATAAACGGGGCTGCTATGCCGTCATCATTTACCTTAACCAGGTTTCCGATTGTGAGAGTGGGGGCACCCTCAGCAGTAAAAGTGACGTCTGTTCCCTGGGCTGTCGCTCCAGAATCTTCAAAAAATCTAAGCGGAACGTCAGGTTTCACTGGTTGATCATTTTCCCCCATATTCGATCCCCCCTTCTAAATATACAATTGTAGATTAATTACAACTTATGTTATTTATAAATGTTTGTTTCCAAAGCACCGCAAAACAGCTACTTTCCCTTGCCACTCTTCGAATCCTTGCCCTTGGGTGTGCGCCTAAGCTCTTTTGAGGAGGAAGACAGGGTTTCCTGCACCGCAGTTCGTTCCTTTGAGAGTGCCGCAAGCGATGCGAACATCCTCTCCCTCCTTGTGATCATCTCTTCAGGAGTAAGCTCCTCCTCACTTTTCTGCGTCTCATGTGAGTATACCATTTTCATCCCGTCGCGGATAAGGTTTGACATGCGCGCGCGGGCAGCCTCAAGCGACATGTCCAAATCGCGCTCTTTTTGCTGCACGGACTCGAGCTCGAACTGGTATTTGTCAGCAACATTGCGCAGCTTCCCCAAGTACAGGCGGGCAAAATTCGCTTCTACGGATTCGCGCAATTTATCATATTCCGCACTTGAATTCTCCACATACTTGTTGAATTCGGACATTTCGCGCTTGTACTGCTCGAAGTGCGAGTCCACGTAGGTTTCGGCTTTTGCAAGCGTGGAAAGCTTGTTTTGAAGTGTTTCAAGCGCATCGGACTGGGAAATAAGGTTCGCTCCGGATTCCGCAATCTGCCTGTTCACCCTTCGCTTGAGCGAGGAGACGGTTTTGAGCGTCTCATCTAGAAGCTCGACCGATTCTGTTTGCAGCAGTATGCGCTTTCTTGCTTCGCCTATCGCCATTTTGGTTTCCTTTTCAAGTGAAGAGAGCCGTTTGCACTCATTGCCCATGCCTGAAATTTTTGCATTCTCATCCTCAATATTGGCCCGAAGCGATTCGATTTCCTCTTCAATCTGCTCGTGCATCGAGCGCAGCCTGGCGCCCTCCTGCTCTATGAAATTTGTCGTATCGTCAAACGCAGTGCGGGCCTCTCCCTGGAGCGCCTGGAGTTTCATATACTGTTTTTCTATTTCCTGCGTTTTTGCAGGAATCTCGGCTGCGCGGTTCTGGAGCTGCAGTATTTGTTTCTCCTTCTCAAGCAATCTTTCTGCAATTGTCCCGACTTCCGCTTCAAGCTTTGTCTGGAGCGGCATGTAAACTTCGCGAAGCAGGCGCTCTTTTTCCCCGCGCAGCCGCGCAATCTCGTCCGCCTGCTTGCGCACTTCCTTGAGCCTTGCGGAAAGCTCCTGCGGCAGGCCTTCTAGTTCCAAGTAGGTTCTTTCAGCCGCTTTTTGCTCCAGTTCCGGCTTTTTCTCTTGCTTCAATGCAGGCTTTTGCCCGGATTGCAATTTTGCCCCGGTATCCGCTTGGGCTGTTTTTTCCTGCCTCGTGGTTGGAGCAATAAGCGAAACGCTCATTTTCGGGGCGGATGAAAGCATCTCATTTGTAGTAGGGAGCTGGGGCTGTGCGGGGATTTTTGAATTCGCAAGCATTGAAGGGGCGGGCGAGATGATTGAAATGTCGCCGTTTCCGCTCTTTTTCTTTGTAATAATCTTTGGCTCTTTCAGAATTGGAAGAGGTTCTTTTCCCTTCTCTGCTTCCTGCACAATTTCCGTTGCCTCTGCCTCAACTTCTGCCGGGATGTGCTTTTGCAATCCTTTCGCAATCTCAACAGCTTTTGGCAGATCAGATCTCCTTCCTGTGATTTCGTGCTCATCCAAAACCAGCAGGTCAGAATCCTTTTTCCCTGAAAAATTATCCTCAGGAATGGTCAAATGGAGCGGTATGCAATCGGCTTTTATTTGGAGGAGCGAGGGAAGCACCCTCGATGGAGCATGCTCTTCAGCAATCTGCTTTCCGCTCCAATTGATGACTACTTTGGTAAGCTTGTACTCTATGTGGACAAGGTGCTGTTCCTCAAGAACCGAAATCCATTTCTTTAGCTGCTGGGGCGGCATGCCAAGCTCGCGGGAAAGGGAGTCCTGCTCTACTGACTTGTCTCTCCGGAGGATTTCCAATATCCGGTCCATGTCAGTGCTGATTAGGAAATCCTCCATCGACCACTCACCTTGAAACCAGCTTGAATTCACCTGAAAGCTTGCTCTTTGCGCGCCTGAATGCCTCTTTTATGTGCGCTTCGTTGGCAGAAAAGCATTTCACAGTGAAAATAGGCTGGCCCGTAAATATCCTCGCAGCCCGGTCCGTTGCGCGCCCGAAGGACTTTCTCATCCCCTTTTGCAGCCTGTCTGCGCCCGCGCCTGCAATCATCTTGTTTTCCCTAATCACATTGTGCGGGTAAACGCGCACTGTTAGCAGGTAGTTCATTGGCATTACCTTCTCGAGGTACTTGTTTGCGGCCTGGCGCGCGCTCTCAAGCGCGTTGTCACGCAGCTGGATTGCGCTCTGCGCTACGTAATCGAACGTCTTCTCGTACGTTTTGGTCGCATCGCCCATCTTGTACACTAAGAGTGACAAATGGGGCATTGCCTTCACAAAGGACTTTTTGGGCACTTTCTTCGAGTACCTCGCCCAGGGGGCTTTCCCCAAATTCCGGCACGTTTTTGCTGGCCTTAAACCCATAAGTGACACCTCGCTTCAAACATCTCTGCTCGGGTGCGACAAAAAACTATCGCACTCCTCGGTAAATAGAGAGCTTTGGCGAGTTGGATTCGCATCGAGCCTTTTTTAACTTATCTCCCGATGCCCTCCCGGCAAAATTAGGGAGTTGGAAGTATTTAAATACTGTGGTTAATAGGGGAAATGAAAAAAGGAAAAGAAGGGGGCATTACTGCCCAAACACACTGCCAAGCTGGCCAAGCAGCTTGTCCATGTCAACACCAAGGCCTAGGGAGTTGAGCACTGCCGTTGTGCGCTGTGCTGGCCCGGGTGAGATTGTGCTTGGCACTATCCGGGTCCTGTTCGTTGGCAGCGGCCCAATCCTGCAGGGTATGGTGTTCATATTTACATTGTTGTTCTCGTTTGTTTCCGCATTTGCCGCGCCTTGGTCTGCTGTAATCGTCAGGCTCTGCGTGTTCTCTGTTCCAGTGCAGCTTGCGGTAAAGCTCCCTATGTGCTCCTGTCCTGCATTAAGCGAAGGCACTGCTATTTGCCCCAATACCCTGTTCCCGTATTTCACAAGAGTTGTGGAAGGGGCGGATGCGCCAGGCCCCTCGTTCCGCGTTGTTGCGGTAGATGGGTAGCGCTGGCCCGTCACCATGCTTGTTGGGAGCGTTGCTGCACTAATCCTAAGGTCTGGAAGCTGCTGCGGCGGAGCCTGAGCCTCAAGGTTGAAGTTCAGCCTGCCGACGCTTGCCGCAACGTCAAATTGCGCGCTCATTGAATCGATGCTCACAAACCTCGTGCCGCGCTCCGAAACCCAGCCTTCCGCATGGTCCCCATTTTGGTTCTGCGGGGTTGAATTTGCGCCTGAAGTGTATTCAACATATTCCATTCCGCCAGCGGATGGGAGGAAACGGTATGTGCCGTCTGCTGAATAGTTGGTCGTGTTGCGAGCCAGGAGCAGCAATCGTGCCGCCCTGCTTGCATCGGTTCCCACCTGCCCCATGTCCTCAAACAGGCTGATTAGGAGAGAGTTTATTCCGATTGCAGGTTGAACGAGTATCAACCCGCCATCAACGGAATCCTGCGCGTCGCCTGCTACTGAATAGGCTATGCTTCTTGCGCCAGTCCCGCCATACTCCGCTTGATAATAACACGTTATACCTGATGTGGATTTGATGAACACCCTGCCCATCCCTGCCCCATTCGTCTGGTAATACAAATCATTGCCAGAGTAACTTCCGTATGTGAATGGATTTGGCTGGTTGGAACGTATCCTCAGCGCGCTTGGTATTGTTATTGTTTGGCTTGTGTTAGAGCAGTTCCGGAACGATATAGGGTCGCTAATAAGCTCGTACGTGAGCGTGTCGCTCTCGTAAGCCGCCCTCCCGTTGAATTGCAGTTCGTATTCGGAGTAAGTTCCGAGGTACTGGTAAACATCCCCTGGCAGCATTGCGCTGTTGGGTGAAGTGAACATGTCCGAGCTGTCATCATATATTACAATCTCGCGCAATGTGTCTGGGTTTGGTGACATCCC